>NZ_JBEXWC010000008.1:0-285986 GCF_040629635.1 Streptomyces sp. NPDC005898
GCGCACGATGATGACCGCGTCACTGGGCGTCGCGGTGGCGGTCGCGCTCCTGGTCCCCTTGGCCCCGTCGGCGCGGAGTGCGGGCCACGCGCGCGTAGAGGGCCGCTAACGGAAGGCCGTTACCCGAGGACCGTTACCCGGGGGGCCGTCATTGGGGGGGATCAGGTCCACAGCACGGCGATGAAGATGTTGGCCGTCGTCAGCAGCCCCACCGCGCCGAACAGGCCCTTGTCGATCTTCTCCTCGTCCCGCTTCACGTAGACCAGCGCGAGGATCACGATCAGCACGGCCATCTTGATGCCGATCTTGAGGTTGTTGACCGGGTTGTCGTCGGCCTGATTCAGGCCCACCAGGACGACACCGGTCACGAGCATGGTCAACGCGCCGTGCAGCATCGCGGGGCTGAAGCGGGCGGTGCCCCGGCCCATCTGCTTCATCTGGGTCAGGAAGCCGCCCAGGAGTGAGGCGATGCCGATGATGTGCAGGCCGACGAAGAGATGGATGAGTACGTCCATGAGGCCGGAGCCTAGCCCGGCCCCGCATCGCCCCCTTCAGGCGGCCCCTTATCACCCCGCGACGGACAGGTGGGGCACAACCACCGCAATGCCCATACTCATGACAAGCAGGGCATCAAATCCGCATCCGGAGCGGACATCCATGGTCGCTGTTGCGCCCACTTCCGTCAGTTGCGCGCAAGCCGTCACCGGGCCGTTACGGCCGGGCTTAGCGTCCTTCCCCAGGTGACCGGCTCCCCACCGCCGCCCGTCCAGGGCGGCAGTCGGTCATCACGCCGAGAAACCCGGCGGCGGCCCGCTCCCCCTGTGCGGGTCGTCGCCGGTCAGGTAAGGAGCCCCCTTCGTGGCAGCGCACCGCAAGCCCCGACAGCGCTTGCTCACCGGCCGTGCGGCCCGTACCGCCGCCACCCTCGCCCTGGCGGGTGCCGCTTCGGTGACCGCCCTCGACGGCACGGGGCACGCGGACCCCCGGCTCAGCCCCGCCGAGGTGAAGTCCAAGGTCGACGCGCTCCACCGGGAGGCGGAGATCGCCACCGAGAAGTACAACGGGGCGAAGGAGAAGGCCGAGAAGGCCGAGGCCTCCCTGGGCGAGCTGCGCGACGAGGCGGCCCGCAAGACGGCCGAACTCAACTCCGCCCGCGAAAGCCTCGGTTCGTACGCGGCCGCCCAGTACCGCACGGGCGGCATCGACCCCTCCGTGCAGCTCGCGCTCTCCTCCGACCCCGAACAGTTCCTGGACGGCGCCTCGTTCGCCGACCGGGCCGGCCACCGCCAGGCGGCCGCCATCAGGGGCGTACGCAAGAAGCTCCGTCAGCTCGACCAGCTGCACGCCGAGGCCGACGGTCACCTCTCCGCCCTCCGCTCGCGCCAGGCGGAACTGCGGAAACACAAGAACACGATCACCGGCAAACTCGGTGAGGCCGAGCGGCTGCTGTCCCGGCTCACCGCCGAACAGCGCACGCGGCTCGCGGACGCCGAGCAGCGCACACAGCTCGCGGGCGACGGCACCGACCGGGTCACCCGTGCGCACACCCGGACCCCGCAGCCGCAGCCGCACGCACCGTCCAAGGCACCCAACGCCCGTGCCGCGGCCGCCGTCTCCTACGCCTACAAGGCGATCGGCAGCCCCTACGTATGGGGCGCGACGGGCCCGAACGCCTTCGACTGCTCGGGGCTCGCCCAGGCCGCCTACCGGGCGGCGGGCGTCTCGCTGCCCCGCACCACCTACGCCCAGATCGCGGCCGGGGAGCGCGTCGCACGCTCCGCGCTCCGCCCCGGTGACCTGGTGTTCTTCTACTCGGGCATCAGCCACGTCGGCATCTACGTGGGCAACGGCCAGATGATCCACGCCCCGAACCCGAGCGCCCCGGTGCGGCTCGCGCCGATCGACCAGATGCCGTTCGCGGGCGCCACCCGGGTGGTGTGAACCGGCCCCGCGGCCCCCAGTACTGTCGGGTCCATGCCCAGCCGTACGTTGCCGCCGCCTCCCCCTCCCGCGCATCTGCGCACCTGGCCGGACCGTCGGACGCTGCTCACCGACCGGGGCATGGCCCTCCACGAACTCCGCCGACGCCACCTCGGAGTGCACCGGCTCCTGTTCCTGTGGCTGTGTGGCCTCGGCGCCGTCATCGGCTGGGCGCTGCTGATGCAGCCGATCAAACTCATCGAGGAGGAGGACGCCACCGGGCTCATCCTCGGCCCGGTCCTCGCGGTCCTCGGCCTCGCGGCGCTGGCGCCCTCGGTGGTCGGCGTCGTCCTCAGCCTCCGCCGCGACCGGCGCATACGAGCACTCACCGACGCCTGGCTCGCCCTGGACCGGGACCCGGCGTCCGACGCCCGCCTGCGCTCCCCCGGCCTCAGCCTCCTGTGGCTCCTGTCCTCCCTCGCCGTGTGCGCGCTCGGCCTGTGGGCGTCCTTCGCCTCGGCCGCGTACGCCGAACCCGGCCGCGAGACGTACGCCGACGTCGCCCTCGGCATGGGCACGGGCCTCCTCCTGTGGCTGACGGGCCTACTGGGCGCCGCCAAGGCCCTCACCCACTACCGCTGGGCCCTACGAGCACTGACGCCGCTCCCGGCCCCCGGCGACACCCGGCGCGCGGGCAGCACCTGACGCCAGGGCGGCACTCGGCGCTCGGGCAACACCCGACGCTCGGGCAGCACCAGGCGCTGGGGGCAGCACCCGACGCTAGGGGCAGCACCTGACGCCCAGGGCGGCGCTCGGCGCTCGGCGCTCGGCGCCAAGCCAATCTGGCCGCGCGCCCCGTGCTCCGCACCCCACACCCCACACCCCGGACCCGCACCTCGCAAAGTCACCCCCCGTACCGGCCGCCGCCGCGCGATCGGCTCCGCAGCGGCCTCCCGCGGCTCAGACCAGCCGTCGCGCCGTCGCCCACCGCGTCAGCTCATGGCGGTTGGAGAGCTGGAGCTTCCTCAGGACCGCCGAGACATGCGACTCGACCGTCTTCACGGAGATGTAGAGCTGCTTGGCGATCTCCTTGTACGCGTACCCCCGCGCGATCAGCCTCAGGACCTCCCTCTCCCGCTGCGTCAACCGGTCCAGGTCCTCGTCGATCGGGGGCGCGTCCGTGGAGGCGAAGGCGTCGAGGACGAAGCCGGCCAGGCGTGGCGAGAACACCGCGTCGCCGTCCTGCACCCGGAAGATGGAGTCCACCAGGTCCGTACCGGTGATGGTCTTGGTGACATAGCCCCGGGCGCCGCCCCGGATGACGCCGATGACATCCTCGGCGGCATCGGAGACCGACAGCGCCAGGAAACGCACCGGACTCTCCGCGTCGGCCATCAACGGCGAGCAGCGGCGCAGCACTTCCACGCCCCCGCCACCTGGAAGGTGCACGTCCAGCAGGACGACCTCGGGTCGTGCGGCCCTGATGACCGTCACCGCCTGGTCGACGTCGGCCGCCTCGCCGACCACCTCGACGCCGGTGATGTCGGTCCGGCCGATCTCCGCCCGCACCCCGGTGCGGAACATCCGGTGGTCGTCGACCAGGACGACCCGCACACGACGCCCGCCCGCACCGCCCTCGTCCGAACCGGTCGGCTCCGCGGGTTCGCCCGCCTCGGTCGCGTCGCTCATGTCGTCGCCGTCCTCTCCATCTCCAGCTCGACTTCCGTGCCGCCGCCCGGCACCGCGCGCAACCGCGCCGTGCCGCCATTGCGCTGCATGCGGCCGATGATCGATTCTCGTACGCCCATGCGGTCGTCGGGAACGGAATCCAGGTCGAAGCCGGGTCCGCGGTCCCGGACGGACACGAACACCGTCTCCCCCTCCACTTCGGCGAAGACCTGCACCGCACCGCCCTCGCCACCGTACTTGGCGGCGTTCACCATGGCTTCCCTCGCGGCCTGCATCTGGGCGGTCAGCCGCTCGTCGAGCGGGCAGTCCCCGACCACGACGACCTCTATGGGCACCCCGTGCTTGTCCTCGATCTCCGCCGCACTGCGGCGGACCGCCTCGGCGAGGGTGTCGGGCTCCTCGTCCTCGTCCTTGCCCGTCCCCTCGGGGTTGTAGAGCCAGGCCCGCAGGTCGCGTTCCTGCGCGCGGGCGAGGCGGCGCACCTCGCCGGCGCTCTCCGCGTTGCGCTGGATCAGGGTCAGGGTGTGCAGCACGGAGTCGTGCACATGCGCGGCGACCTCGGCTCTCTCCTGGGCGCGGATACGCATCAGCCGCTCCTCGGAGAGGTCCTGCATCATGCGGACGAGATAGGGGCCGGCGAGAAGGGCGACGCCGACGAGCACGGCCAGCGCGGCCTGCAGCACGGCCCCCAGGTGTGCGGCGGACCCCTGGAGCACGAAGATGCCGGTGACCCCGGCGCCGACCAGGAGCACTCCGGCGGCCGACCGGGCGAGCGTGATGGTGCGCCGGCGGCGGCCGACGGCCATCCAGCGGGCCCGGCGGGCATTGTCGGCCTGGCGCCAGACCAGGGCGACACCGGCGGCGACGAGCAGGGTCGGCACGACATACGCCTTGGTCGAGCCGTCCAGGTCCACATTGCCGACGAAGACCATGCAGACGACGACCATCGCGAGGAGCGCGACTATCTGGCCCTTGTCCGGCTTGCGGGCCACGAGTCTGCGGCGGCCGTCCGGCGATGTCTCGGTCGTGACGGCCGCGGGTGGCCGCTCGGCGTCCACACCGCCGATGCCCAGCGGGACGAAGAACCAGAACGCCGCGTACAGCAGCGCGCCGAGGCCGTCCGCCGTGAACAGGCCGACGAAGACGAGCCGGACCCAGACCACGGGCAGTCCGAGATGCCCCGCGAGGCCGCGTGCGACGCCGCCGAGCCAGCGCCCGTCACCGCTGCGGTACAGCTTGCGCAGCGGTCGGGCGTCGTCGAGGGGCGGTGCGGCGGCTTCCGGCATGCCTCGATGTTCACACGCGAGCGCGCACGCGGGCATCAGGGTCGGTCCCCGAGACTTCCCTGATCTCGGCCCCCACCCCGTCCCTGTCAGGGATGTGGCCCGAGTCGTCTCAGGGGCGATATCAGGGTCGGGCCAGGGTCGTCCCGACTGCCGCCGCGGGCTCGCGGCAGTCACCATGGACACATGACAGATCAGCAGCCCGCCGAGACGGAGACCGAGGCCGCCCTCCACGCCGCCGTGCGCGACGCGTACGGCGAGCCGGGTGGTCCCGCGGGCAGTCGCGAGGAAGCGGGCCGGCCCGCGGAGGTGCTGAAGTTCCACCGCGACCGCCGGCACAAGAAGCTCGGCGGAGTGTGCGCCGGTCTCGGGCGGCACTGTGACATGGACCCGGTGATCTTCCGCATCGGTCTCGTGGTCCTGTCGATCACGAGCGGCCTCGGCCTGGTGTTCTACGGCTTCGCCTGGCTCTTCGTGCCGTACGAGAACGAGGAGGAGAACGAGGCGCGCAGGCTGCTCTCCGGCCGGGTGGACGGCCAGGCGCTGACGGCCGTGCTCTTCGCGCTCGTCGGCTGCGGAGTCTTCCTCACACTGTTGAACAACGGCGGCGCCCTCACTTTCGCCGCTGTCCTCACCCTTCTCCTCGCGGGCGCGGGGTACTGGTCTCAGCAGCGCGGGGCCCTCGACCCCGCCCCGGTCACCGCGCACGCCGCGGCTGACGCGCCGCCGGAGGCCAAGGCGCCGCCCGTCGCCGGCGGGCCCTCCTGGTGGCGGGATCCCATGGCCAAGGACGGGGCGCACGAGCGCTCCCCCTCCTATTTCTGGGGCCCCGCCAGTCTCGACATCGAATATCAGCCGACGGGCGGCCACCAGGGCGTGCCGCGCGCCAAGGCAGCGGCCGCCCCGCCGCCCGCGCCTCCCCGACCGCGCGGCCCGCGCGGGATCGGCGGCCGAATCTTCCTGCTCGCCCTGCTCGCCGGCGGCCTCGGCACTGGCCTGACCTGGGAGAACCACCCGCTCGGCACGACGTTGCAGACCGGCCTGGCATGCGCGCTCGGGGTCCTCGGTCTCGGCATCGCGGTCAGCGCCTTCCTGGGACGGACCGGGGCGGGTTCGATCGTGCTCGCGGTGCTCACGGCCGGCCTCCTGGCGGGCGCGGCGGCCCTGCCGGAGAACATCACCACCAACTACGCCCGCGCGGACTGGATACCCCGGTCGGCAGCGGACGTCCGCCCCCGGTACGAGGTGGGCCTTGGCACCGGCAGGCTCGACCTGAGCCGGATCGACGTCGGCAAGGGACGGACGCTGGAGACCAGCGCCGAGGTCGGCATGGGTGACCTCCGGGTGATCGTGCCGAAGGGCGCCACCGTGCGACTGCACGCCGAAGTGGGCCTCGGCGCCCTCGGATTGCCGAACGACAAGAACAAGGACCTGGACGTCGCTCCGGACCGCGAGAAAGACGTGACGCTGAAACCGCCCTCGGGCGGTAAGGACGGCGGCACGATCGATCTGCGGCTCGAAGTGGGCGTCGGACAAGCGAAGGTGACCCGTGCTGCGTCATGAATTCCACCCCGGAAAGCTGGTGGCGGGCCTCTCCCTGCTGACCGTCGCCGTCCTCTACGCGGGCGACGTGGGCGGCGCCTGGCAAGCGCCGTGGTTCGTCGCCGCCCCGCTCGTGATGGCCGGCCTGCTGCTCGCGGGCGTGACGGCGGCGATCCACGGCATAAGACCGCGCGGCGCCGCCCAAGCGCACGGCCACTCCAGAGCCGGGGAGCGGCAGGGCTGACGGGCGGGGCTGAGAGGCAGGCGACAGGGCCGACAAGGGGCCGGCGGCGCGAGGTTCGTGGCCAGGGGGCAAGGGAGTCAGGGCCAGGGCCTCGGCCAGGGACACGTCCGGGAATGGGCCCGTGGTGTCACCTTCCAGAGCGTGCCTGGCGGGTCAGTGCGGGACATCGTTCGGCTTGGTACGACGTGCACACCCACCAGGTACGGCACGCGTCGTCGGAGGGGATCGACGGCACGGCTGTCGGGTGGCCGGGACGGTCAGTTCCGTGGCAGCGGCCCGTGCCCGCCTGGTCCGCCGCCGACCAGGACGCGACCTGCGAGTGCGCTGAGCGCTGTGTGGGCCTGCGACCCCGGTTCCGCCACGTAGGTGACCAGGGTCTGGTCCGGCTCGTCGGGCAGACGGAGTGTCTCGCGGAGCAGGGGCAGCTCGCCGGTGGCGGGGTGGCGTATGCGCTGGGGGCCGTGGGAGTTCTCCCGTACATGGTGTTCGGCCCACAGGCGGTTGAAGTCGTCGCTGCGGACGGAGAGTTCGCCCAGGAGGCCGCACAGCCGGTCGTCGCAGGGATAGCGGCCCAGGTCCATGCGCAGGGCGGCCACCGTGTCGCGGGCCGTCTGCTCCCAGTCGGGGTACCGCTCTCGGGCATCTGGGTCGAGGAAGTGCAGCCAGGCCACATTGCGCCGCTCGGCGGGCAGGGCGTCGAAGTCGCCGAACAGCAACCGGGCCAGACGGTTGGAGGCCAGGATGTCGAGGCGCCGGCCGAGGACGTAGGCGGGCACCTCGTCGAGCGCCCCCAGCAGCACCTGGACGCCGGCGCGGACCGGCTGCGGGGCGAGGTTCTGTGCGGGCGCGTCGCGCAGGGCACGTGTCAGGTGGCCCAGGTGCGCGCGCTCGGCGGCATCGAGCCTCAACGCCCCGGCGACCGCGTCGAGGACGCTGTCGGAGACGTTCTGGGACCGGCCCTGCTCCAGCCGTACGTAGTAGTCGACGCTGACGCCCGCCAACTGCGCCAGCTCTTCCCGGCGCAGACCGGGCACGCGCCGCCGACCGCCGAACGGGCGTACGCCGACGTCCTCCGGGCGCAGGCGGGCGCGCCGGGACCGGAGGAACGTGGCGAGTTCGGTGCGGAAGTCCATGGCTCAAGTGTCGGCCAAGGACTCGAGTGTCGACCAAAGACGCGAGTGTCGACCAAGCCTGGTTCTGCCAGACCCAGGGTCGAGCAGAGCCCTGGGCAGGCGTGTGCGCTCCGAGCAGAGTCGACATCGCCAACCGGCACCGCCCCATACACAGACGCACGCGCGTACGCGCATCCGCATGCACACCCGGAGAACACCATGACCACGACGAGCACGACCACGACCATGACGGCGCCGCAGACCACCTCGTCCGCCCGCCCCCTTGCGGGCAGGGTGGCGGTCGTGACCGGAGCGTCCAGTGGCATCGGCGAGGCCACCGCGGATCTGCTGGCCGCGCAGGGAGCCCATGTCGCCCTGCTGGCCCGGCGCGGTGATCGCCTGGCCGAGCACGTGGCGCGCATCGAAGCGGCCGGCGGCACCGCGCTCGCCGTCCCGGCGGACGTGACCGAGCCCGCCTCGATCGCGGACGCCGCCACCCGCGTACGGGAACGCTTCGGCCGTGTCGACCTCGTCGTCAACAACGCGGGCCTCGCCCTGCCCGACCTTCTCGGCCAGGCCGCCGGTACCAATTGGCGGCGCATGATCGAGGTGAACGTCACCGGTGCCTGGGCCGTCGTGGACGCCTTCGTGCCGGACCTGCTCGCCGCGGCGGCCGACCGGGGCCACGCGGACCTGGTGACCATCTCGTCCGTGGCCGCGCAGACCGTCCTGCCCGGCTTCGGTGGCTACGCCGCGAGCAAGGCCGCCCTCAGTCACCTCTCCCGCAACCTGCGCGCTCAACTCGCTCCCGGCGACGTGCGGGTGACCAACATCGAGCCGGGCGCCGTCGACACCGAACTGCGCGACCACATCGGTGACCCCGCCATCAGTGCCGCCGTCCAGGAAGCCATGGACTCGCTCGAAAAGATACCCAGCGGGGCCGAGGTCGCCGAACTGATCGCCTTCGCCGTCAGCCGCCCTCGCCACGTCAATCTGGCGCAGATCTCCGTCCTGCCGTCACGCGAGGTCTGACTGCCTCACCCCGGTTCAGGGGGCGTCCCGGGAGCCTCGGCGGCGGGCGGTGCGCATGGCGTCGAGGGAGAAGACCGGGGCGCCGGCGAGCACCAGGGGCAGCCACGCCATCAGGTACGCCAGGTCGTTGCCGTAGTAGTAGGGCTCGGTGGACCAGCTGACGGTCAGCCAGAGGCTGAGCGAGATCAGCGCGCCGCCGAGCGCGGCGACCCGGGTGAACAGTCCGGCCAGGGCGCCGATACCCACGGCCAGTTCTCCGAGGGCGAGGGCGTAGCCGAAGCCGACGGGGCTCTTGAGGGGGAGGTCGACCAGGGCGGGGATCGCGGAGATGTCGCGGATGTCCCGCATCATCGCCCCGATCGAGCCCACGCCGTCCGCCCGCATGAAGGAGCTGTCCGTGAGCTTGTCCAGACCGGCGTAGAGGAAGGTGATGCCGAGGAAGATCCGCAGGGGGAGCAGGGCGTATCGGGTGGCGGGCTCCCGCCAGTCGTCCCGCCCGGTGTGACCGGTGTGCCGGTCCGTCCGCATGCCGTGAGCCATGGCTGTTCCCCGCCTCTCCCCTCGGCCCCGTCACTCGACCAGGCACCGGTCCAGCCGCCTGACCAGTCGCCCGACCAACCGCCTGACCAGACACCCGGCCCGCCTGACCAGCCACCTGTCCCGTCACCTGACCGTACGTACGAGAAGAGGCCGCTGTTCACGGAGCGCCGCGGAATTCAGTGGCATCGGCCAAGAGGCCCGGGGAGGCTCTGATGTATCAGCCGAGACGGTTCGTCGGGTCACCTAGGACCATGGCGGGCGCCGGTTCAGTCCGTGACGTCGATCGTGACGCGGTTGGTCTCCAGGCCTGCGGCAGTGATCACTTGGACGTCGACCCGGCCGGGCTCCACGTCGACCGGGACGGGCACGGTGAGCGTCGTGTCGGCCGGGTTGCTGAAGCCGCCCGGCACGGGCACGAGCGGCACGTGGACGTGCACGGCTCCGATGCGCACGACCATGCGGGCGAGCCGGTCCGCGCCGCCCGCGCCGGGCGGGACGAAGCCCGCGCCGCGGATCTCGATGTCGTCGCCCGTGCGGATCGGCGCGTCCAGGTCGCCGACCTCCCGCGCGCGGACGACGGAGAGGATCACGGGGCGGCCGCCTTCGGAGTACTTCCCCGCGAGGTAGGTCACGGCCGACACCAGGACCAGTACGGCCAGGCCCCACGGCAGATCGGGCAGCTGCTCGGGCCGCCGTGCGAGGCGGACGGCGGCGAAGGTCACGACGACGGCGGTGACCAGGACGCACTGGGTGTCGGTGAAGCTGCCGCGGCCCGCGTCGTCGGTGAGCGCGTCGGCGGCCCGCGGCCGGACGGCGGGCACCTTCTGCAACCGCTGGCCCAGGACCCGCAGGCCGACGACCCTGCGCACGAGGACGGCGACCGCGCACACCACGGCGAGGACCGTCACCACACCGGCGGCGCGGCCGAGTTCGAGGCCGGCGATCAGTTCGTCCCGCTCCCCGCGCCGCGAGGTCACGGCCAGCCGGCCCGCGAGGACCAGCACCGAGAAGACGACGAGAAGCACCCAGCAGGCGGCCACGACCCGCGAGGTGGAGAGCCGGTTGTCCTCGCCGATGAGGGGCGCGAGGACGCCGCCGCGCTCCCGGTGGAGATACGCCGCGCCGGTCAGCAGGCCGCCCACGACCAGGGCGGCGAGGAGGCCGGCCGTGCGGGCGGCCGTCCAACCGGCGCCGATCGCGGTGAGCGCCTGGGCCAAGAGCAGCACGCCGCAGGCGCCCCAGACGACGCCCAGGGTGCGCGTCCACAGGCATCGCCGCCAGGCCTCCCCCTCGGACCTCCCGCGCTCGGCGACGTCCCGCGCGGACTGGGCCAGCTCGTCCGACACCCACTGTCGCGAGGCGCCCGCCGAGTGCGCGACGGCTGCGGGCAGGCCCTGTCCGGCCGCCAGTTCGTCGCGCCGGGCGAGGAACGCGGCCACGGCGCGCCGGTGTCCTTCACGCGCTCCGTGCGGGCAGCCGCCGCACGTGCATCCACCCCCGTGCGCGCCCTCTCTCGCCACCTGCACCGCCACCGCGTACGCCGCCTTCCCCACCCTCGAAGCCCCTGCGGGCCTGCCATGAACTTCCTTGCAGCGAAAGGGAATTGTGCCGCACTCAAGGGCGAACGGACCCCGCGGGTCAGGTCAGCGGGGGTGAACGGGCCAGTGGCGCGTTGACGAGCGGGGCGCGAGCGCCGGCCGACACCCCGACACCGCAGGTCAGCAGGTCAGCAGGTCCGATGCCGTCACAAGACGGCGGCACGCGCGGCACCGCCGACCGAGCGGTAAAAGGCGACAGAAGGTGTCTGGTATGAGGTGCAGACTTGGCGCATGCCGTTCAACTGGGAAGCCTTCGTCGCGGCGGAACCCGACTTCGCCGCCACCGTCGAGAAGCGCTTCGGCGCTTTCACTCACCACATCCTCGCCACTCTCCGCAAGGACGGTTCACCGCGCACCACCGGCCTTGAAGTGCGTTTCCTGCACGGGGAGCTGTGGTTGGGGATGATGCCGGGCTCCCTCAAGGCGCTCGACCTGCGCCGCGATCCGCGCTTCGCGCTCCAGGCCAACCCCGGCCCCGGCACGGAGATGGCGGGGGGCGACGTGCGGATCGCGGGGCGGGCCGTCGAGGTGCGGGACGCGGCCGTCGTCGCGCGCTACGCGGACGCGGTGAACCCGCCGGACCCGGAGGCGTTCCACCTCTTCCGCGCCGAGCTGACGGAGGTGGTCCGCACCTACGTCGAGGACGAGCGGTATCTGGCGGTGCAGATGTGGAAGCCGGGCGCCCCGGTGCGTACGACCCGGCGGACATGAGAACGCCGGTGGCGCCCCTTCTTGTCCATGAAGGGGCGCCACCGGCGCTCAGCACACCTTGGGCCCGACCTTGGGCTGGGCCCTGGCTGTCAGGTCACTCCCACTCGATGGTCCCCGGCGGCTTCGACGTCACGTCGAGCACCACGCGGTTCACATCGGCGACCTCGTTGGTGATGCGCGTCGAGATCTTCGCCAGGACGTCGTACGGCATGCGGGTCCAGTCGGCCGTCATGGCGTCCTCGGAGGAGACGGGGCGCAGCACGATCGGGTGGCCGTAGGTGCGGCCGTCGCCCTGGACGCCGACGCTGCGGACGTCCGCGAGCAGCACGACGGGGCACTGCCAGATGTCGCGGTCGAGGCCGGCCGCCGTCAGTTCCTCACGGGCGATGGCGTCGGCCTCGCGCAGCAGGTCGAGGCGGTCCTTGGTGACCTCGCCGACGATGCGGATGCCGAGGCCGGGGCCCGGGAACGGCTGGCGCTGGACGATCTCGTCCGGCAGGCCGAGCTCGGCGCCGACCATCCGGACCTCGTCCTTGAACAGCTTGCGCAGCGGCTCGATGAGCTTGAACTCGAGGTCCTCGGGGAGGCCGCCCACGTTGTGGTGGGACTTGATGTTCGCGGTGCCGGTGCCGCCGCCGGACTCGACGACGTCGGGGTAGAGCGTGCCCTGCACCAGGAACTCGACCGGCTGGTCGTTCGGGGCCTCGGCCACGATCTCCGCCTGGGCCTGCTCGAAGACCCGGATGAACTCGCGGCCGATGATCTTCCGCTTCTCCTCGGGGTCCGAGACCCCGGCGAGCGCGTTCAGGAACCGCTCCTGGGCGTCGACGACCTTCAGCTGGACGCCGGTCGCGGCGACGAAGTCCTTCTCGACCTGCTCCGTCTCACCCTTGCGCATCAGACCGTGGTCGACGTACACGCAGGTCAGCTGCGAGCCGATGGCCTTCTGCACGAGAGCGGCGGCGACGGCGGAGTCCACGCCGCCCGACAGACCGCAGATGGCGCGCCGGGTGCCGACCTGCTCGCGGATCGCGGCGACCTGCTCGTCGATGACGTTGCCGGTCGTCCAGTCCGGCTTGAGGCCGGCGCCGCGGTAGAGGAAGTGCTCCAGGACCTGCTGGCCGTGCGTGGAGTGCATCACCTCGGGGTGGTACTGCACGCCGTAGAGCTTCTTCTCGTCGTCCTCGAAGGCGGCGACCGGTACGACGTCCGTGGACGCGGTGACGGTGAAGCCCTCGGGCGCCGCGCTGCACGCGTCGCCGTGCGACATCCACACCGACTGCTCGGTGGGGGTGCCCTCGAAGAGGGTGGAGCCGGCCTTGGAGACGGCCAGCGGCGTACGTCCGTACTCGCGGGCACCGGTGTTGTCGACGGTGCCGCCGAGGGTCGTCGCCATCAGCTGGAAGCCGTAGCACATGCCGAAGACGGGGACGCCGGCCTCGAAGAGGCTGCGGTCGACGGTGGGCGCGTGGTCCGCGTACACCGAGGAGGGGCCACCGGAGAGGATGATCGCCGCGGGCTTCTTGGCGAGCATGTCCGAGACGGGCATCGTGCTCGGCACGATCTCGCTGTAGACCCGGGCCTCACGGACGCGACGGGCGATGAGCTGGGCGTACTGCGCTCCGAAATCGACGACCAGAACGGTGTCGGGAGCGGCGGCAGCGTGGGGCGCTGATGGCACGGCGGCGGCCTTCCGGCGTTGAGCGATGAGCGAGAGGCTCAGTGCGTGTGCAGGGGGTCTGTTTTGTCGATTCTACCGGGCTCGGCGGGACCCTCCTTCGTCACATCCGACGGACGTGACGACGCCGCCCGCGACGGGCCCTCCCACGGCCCCGCCCGTCCACCGGGCCGAGGCACTCGCAAGCAGCAGGGCGGGACCGGGCGCGTGTCTCAGCATCCGGGCCGCCCGCCCGCCCCGATTGACCCGGCGGGCCCGCGTGGGGGCATACTGAGGCCGTGACCAAGCACCTCGCCTTCCTCTTTACCTATGGCAACCGGCCCGCCGGCTGCCATGGTCGAGCTGCTTGATCCACTGACAAGCGACTTCCCAGGCGCCCCGGGCCGACAAGGCCCGGGGCGCTCTGTCATTCCGTGGCCTTGTGGCTCCGGGGCCTCCGCACCTTCCGCACCCGAGCACCACAGGAATCCAGGAGCCCCTCATGACCGCCACCGCCACCGCCACCGCTGCCGCCACCGTCGCCACCCCCGCCCGTGCCACCGGCGAGAAGACCGGCGCACGCACGCCCGAGGCCGCCGGCCTGATCGAGAACGCGCGTGAGCGGATCGACGCGCTCGACGCCCACATCATCGGCCTCGTCCAGGAACGGATGGCCGTCTCCGCCGTGATCCAGGAAGCCCGCATCGCCTCCGGCGGGCGCCGCGTGAACCTCTCCCGCGAGATGGAGGTCCTCGGCCACTACAGGGACGCGCTCGGCAAGCCCGGCACGGCGCTCGCGATGACGCTCCTGGAGCTGTGCCGGGGCCGCGTCTGAGCCGCCCCGGGCCCGGGAACCCTGCCGGTCGGGGATCGGATGGACCTGAGTTCGGATCCGTTCTCACCCGTACGGCGCGTGACCGGTGGACGGCGGGTTTCGTTGGTCCCGATGTCCGCGTCAGCCAGGTGCGGGCCCGCAAGAACCACGCGTGGCTGCGCTGGAGCGATGAGGCGTACGGATGATGTCGTGCGCCGTGGGACCTCGCTCCGGCGATGTGACCGGACGGCAGGGGACAGCAGCCCGGTCACCCAAGAGAACGGTCGGCTCCGGGGACGCCCGGGGCCGACCGGCCTCCGTCCCGACCTCCGAGCCCCTCGCCCCCCCCTCGTCCCTCGCCCCTCCCCCGCTACTTGTGCGGCTTCTCCAGCTTCTTCTCCAGCTTGGCGACCTGCGCGTCGACGACCTTGGCCGGCACGCCGAACTCCTCCGGCTTGAGCAGGTTGATCGAGTAGAACGCCGCGAGCGTCGAGCCGCTGCGCACGACCGTGAAGCTCATCGGCGTCTTCTGGCCCTCGATGAGACCCACGACCTTGTACGAGACGGCCTCGTCGCCCTTCTTCGGGGCGTCCAGAGCCGCGACCTCGCGGTACTTGGAACCGGCGTGCTCGTACGCCTCGCACTTCCGCATGGCCGTGCGCAGGCCGGCCATGACCTTCTCGGCATCGGTCCGCTCATGGGCGAGGAGGGCGAGCGTGATGACCGTGGCGTCGAGTTCGTCGGGGCCCGTCATGCTCCGGCCGGTACGCGCCTTCGACGCCGGGTCGGTGGCGAACATGAACATGTCCGCGAGCGGCTGGCACTCGGTCCGGTCGGCGGGCACGGTCTGCGCGGGCATGTCGGCGGGGGACAACTTCTTGACCTGGTAGCCCTTGAGATCGCCCTTGGCGAGCACCGCCTTCTCCAGGTCGGCGGAGGACAGGGCGGTCGACTTCCCGCCGCCCTCGGCAGCCGATCCCGACTCCGACTCCGCCGGGCCCTTCGCGTCCTCGGGGTCCTTCGAACCCTCGGGATCCTTCGCGTTCCCGGTACTCCGCGCCGACTTGGCCGGCTCCGACGGCTTCTCGGGGTCGTCGTCGCTGCCGCACGCCGCGGTCAGCCCCAGCGCGACCGTGACGGATGCCGCCACGAGGGCCCGGGACACAGTTGACTTCACGTTTCCTGCCTTCAGTTCGCACGGCGAGGGCGACAGGCCCCCACCGAGACGAAATGAAAGCGGCAAACTCGCCGCCTTCGCCAGCGATTCGCATAACGATCAGAAACCGTCGAGAAGGCAGAGAGGTCGAGAAGGCCGCGAAGGTCGAGAAGGTCGAGAAGGTCGTACGGGACGCGCGGGAAGGCGCGGGGCGTCAGAGCTTGCGGAGCTGCGCGTCCACGAGCACGGGTGCCACCTTCGGATCGTCGTCCGCCTTGGGCGTCCCGATGCCCTTCATGCCCTCCCGTTCGGCTTCCCGGTCGTCCTGGACGCCTTGGGGGTCGTACATGTTCGACGCGTCGAAGACGATGAGCGTGCCGCCCTCGCGCACGACCGTGAGCTGTTCCCGCGCCATGTACTCGCTCTTGCGGTGGGCGAGTTCGTACGAGATGGCCTGGTCGCCCTTGTCCGGCGCGGGCAGGGACTGCACGCCGACGTAGCGGTGGTCGCCGACCCGGAAGGCGGCGCACTTCTTCGACTTCAGCGCCGCGTCCAGGCCGGCCATGACCCGCTCGGCCCCGGTGCCGGCACCGTCGTAGGCGTAGAGGTCGACGTTCGTCGTCGTCAGGTCCTTGCCGCCGGAGGGCGTCAGCACGCGGCTGACCCGCTGCTCCGGTTCCGGCTTCAGCTTCGGCACGGCACCGGGGCCGACGCC
Organism: Streptomyces sp. NPDC005898; assembly: GCF_040629635.1. Taxonomy (NCBI): domain Bacteria; kingdom Bacillati; phylum Actinomycetota; class Actinomycetes; order Kitasatosporales; family Streptomycetaceae; genus Streptomyces; species Streptomyces sp. NPDC005898. The sequence continues at coordinate 16,014 of NZ_JBEXWC010000008.1, forward strand.
GGGGCCCGTGCCGAGCAGCGCGGCGAGCGGGGCGCACACGGTCGGGGACGCCGTCCCGGCGGCCGAGGCCGCGGAGTCGGGGGCGTGCAGGTCCTTCGGGTCCTCGGCCCGATAGCCCTTGACGTCACCCGTGGTGAGCGCCGCCTTCTCCAGCCGGGCGGCCCCGCCGGAACCGCCCTTCGCGGAGCCCGCGCCCGACTTGGCCGGTTCCTTGCCGTCGTCGCCGCTTCCGCCACACGCCGCGCTCGCGCCGAGGGCCGCCACGATCGACACGGCCACCACGGCCCGCGACACCGCCGACTTCACGTTCCCTGCCCTCACTGTTCCCCGCTCCCCGTTCCCGCTCGCCTGTACGTCCCGTGGCGCGGAGTCACTCGCACCACTGCTACGACGGAAGAGGATCGCTCCCGGTTCCACGGCAGTGACCTCGGGGTTCTCTCAGGAACCGCCCCCGGAGGCGCTCAGCCCCACAGGTAGAAGCGGAACGGACTGAGCACCGCGATCGCCAGCGCCATGCAGCCGACCACGATCACCACGCTCCACGCCCGACGGCGACGCTCGGAGCGTGCGTCACGGTGCGGGCCCAGGGGCGCCGCGCGCCAGTCGTCCGGCCGCCATCGCACCGACTCGGCATCGCGCCGCGCGCGCCTGCGGCGCAACCGCCCCGCCCGCCGCACCTGTTCGCGCGCCGCCTCCTCGTCGAGACGCCGCAGCCTCTCGGCCACCATGCGGGCCCGCGCGGACGGCTCCTTCGGCGCGGACGAACGGATGTCCCGCTCACTGTCCTTCTCGAACTTCTCCCACACCTCATCGGGTATGGCCAACGCTCTCCCCTCCCGTGATCCCCGCGATCCCCGGAGCGCGCCTTGCGCCCCCTGCCGTACCGGCTCCATCGGCCTGCGGGCGGGGGCAGTTCTACGGCACCCCGTCACGACGGCACAAGCGATGTGACCCACACCACACGAGGAATCCGGTGGAGCGAGGACAACCATTCACCGGGATCACAGGTCATGCATGCAGTAACACAAGTCACGCCTGCGGTAACAACCGTCACACAAGCCGAGCTTGGGGTTCTTCATGAAGCTTCGCCGTGCCATGGCAGCAGCGGCCGCTACGGCTGCCCTGGCGCCGCTGGCGCTCCTCGCGGCCCCGAGCGCGTCCGCGGCCGGGGACACCGCTCCGTCGGCCGCGTCGACCAGCGGTCCGGCCACGCCGGCGGTGACCCCCGAGCCCACCGACGCGGCCACCGAGACGTCCGAGCCCGCCCCGAGGGTCCCGCAGACCCCGGCCGACCCGACGTACAAGCCGGGCCGCACCCCCGCCGTCCCGAAGCCCCCGGCCGAGAAGCCGCCGAAGCCGAAGGAGCCGAGGGAGCCCGACGCGCCGGCCGGTGACGCGGCGGACGCCGAGGACGCCGCCCGGGACGCCGACGTCCTGGACGGGGACCACGGGAAGAAGCCGGCCGACTGCCCGGTCGACGAGGACGGCGTGGACCGCGACTCCGAGCTGGAGCTGGAGCTCTCCGGTGTGCCCGGCAAGATCACCCCGGGCAGCGGATGGCACCCGTTCGAGCTGAGCGTCACGAACCCCACGGACGAGCCGCTCGGTGAGGTCAAGTGGATCACGTCCGTGGACAACGAGACGGACGGCCACTCCGACAAGGACTGGCTGAGCGAGTACACCGACCTCCAGTTCTTCGACGCCGAGACCAAGACCTGGGACTCGATCGACGGCGACAAGAACGGCGGCCTCGCCTTCGACGTGGTCGAACTGGACGCCGAGGAGACGGTCGACATCAAGCTGCGCGTCGACATCAGCGCCAAGGCCCCGGCCGGCAAGGCCTACACGATCGGTGTCGGCGAGTACGTCGACGCGGAACTCGACTGCACCCACACCTCGTTCTCGGAAGAGCCGCTGACGATCGGCAGGCCTGGCGGCGACCAGGGCGACAGGCCGGGCACCCCGGGGCCGAGCCTGACGCCGACCGTGTCCCCGACCGTGAAGCCCACCTCCAGCACGGAGCGGCCGCAGGGTTCCGCGACCGACGCTCCGGTGGGCGGCAGCCTCGCCGAGACCGGTTCCAGCTCGGCGCTGCCGACCATCGCCCTCGTCGGGGGCGCGGCCGTGGTCGTCGGCGCGGGCGCGGTCCTCGTCGTACGCCGCCGGAAGTCCGACACCGCCGCGTGAGCCGTGGCGGCCGAGACCGCCGCACACGGCACAGCGGCACCTGATCACGCGGAAGGACCTGCGCTCGGAGGGGGGCGCAGGTCCTTACGCGTATCGCTCACCGCCGGCATCGAGGCGGGGCCGCCGCGTCCCGGCGGGACGGTCACTTCCTCGGCGGCACCGCCGGCATCCCCAGGAACGGCAGCCGCAGCGCGCCGAAGGCGTCCGCCGGGACCGCCGGGGTCCTCGGCTCCACCGGCGCGATCCGCACGTACGGCCGGCCCTGCGCCGGACGCGGGTCCGCGTCGCCCTTGTTGGGCCAGAACGACATGGCCCGCTCGGCCTGCGCGGTGATCGTCAGGGACGGGTTCACGCCGAGGTTCGCGGAGATCGCGGCGCCGTCGACCACCGAGATGCCCGGATGGCCGTAGAGCCGGTGGTAGGGGTCGATGACGCCGGTGTCGCGCGAGTCGCCGATGGGGCAGCCGCCGAGGAAGTGGGCGGTCAGCGGGGTGCCCATGAGCTCACCGATGTTCGAACCCGCGAAGCCGTTGATCTCCTTGGACAGGAGGGTCGCGGCGCGCGTCGCCTCGGGTATCTGGTCGGGGTTGGGGGCGCCGTGGCCCTGCCGCGCGGTGAGCAGGCCCTTGCCGAGGCCCTTCTCCTTGCGGTAGGTGGTCAGGGAGTTGTCGAGCGACTGCATGACCAGCCCGATGATGGTCCGCTCCGACCAGCGCCGGTTGGAGAGCGAGCGGACCAGGAGCGAGGGATGGCGGGCGACGTTGCCGAGCCAGCCGGCGACCCGCGCCCTGCCGCCCCGCGCGCTGTACGGGACCTGGAGCACCGTCAGCGTGCCCATGGCGTTGGACTTCCTGCCGTAGCGGACGGGCTCGATGTGCGTGTTCGCGTTCGGGTGGATGGACGAGGTGATCGCGACGCCCCGGGTGAAGTCCGCCTTCGGCGCGCCGTGCCGCTTGCGGTAGCGGCGGTCGGTGGTCTGGGCGCCCACCAGGGCCTCGGAGTTGGTGCGGGTCAACGTGCCGAGGCGCGGCGAGAGGTGCGGGAGCAGGCGGTTGTCCCGCATGCGGTGGAGCAGGGTCTGCGTGCCGTACGTACCGGCCGCGATGACGACCTTGCGGGCCTTGAACACCCGCCCCTTGCCCTTGCGCCGGTCGTCCGTGGGCAGGGTGGCGACGGCGAAGCCGCCCCGCGAGTCCTCGGTGACGGCGACGACCGACGTCATGGGGTGGATGACCGCCCCGGCCTTCTCCGCCAGGTGGAGGTAGTTCTCGTTGAGGGTGTTCTTCGCGCCGTGCCGGCAGCCGGTCATGCACTCGCCGCACTCGACGCAGGCCCGCCGGGAGGGGCCGGCGCCGCCGAAGTAGGGGTCGGGGACCTCCGCGCCGGGCCGCGCCGTCGACGTGCCGTCCGCGTCGTCCTCGTCGCCGAAGAAGACCCCGACGGGCGCCATGTGGAAGCTGTCCCCGACGCCCATCTCCTCGGCGGTGGCCTTCAGATGGACGTCCGAGGGCGTCGTCGTCGGGTTGAGCCGTACGCCGAGCATGCGCTTGGCCTGCTCGTAGTAGGGGCTCAGTTCGTCCTGCCAGTCCGTGATGTCCTTCCACTGCGGGTCCTCGAAGAACGGCGCGGGCGGTACGTAGAGCGTGTTCGCGTAGTTCAGTGAGCCGCCGCCGACCCCGGCTCCGGCCAGGACCATCACGTTGCCGAGCAGATGGATGCGCTGGATGCCGAACAGGCCGAGGGCCGGGGCCCAGAGGTAGTTCTTCAGGTCCCAGGAGTTCTTGGGCAGCGTCGCCCGCGTGAAGCGGCGGCCGGCTTCGAGCACGCCGACGCGGTAGCCCTTCTCCGTCAGCCGCAGCGCGGACACCGCGCCGCCGAAGCCGCTGCCCACGACGATGACGTCGTAGTCATAGTCGTAGTCACTGTGCTGGTCGCGGTCCGGGTCGTACGAAGTGTCGTCGCCCGCCCGGGTTTTGGCAGAGCTCTCCTGTGGCATTGACTCTCCTCGTTCAGAACTGGGCGCGGAACTAGCGCAGGCGGAGCGCCTTCATGACCTTCAGGCTCGTGCTCATGAACGCCGCGTACTTCTCGTCGTCCATGCCGAAGGACGGCGCCAGCGGAATGAGCCGCTGCTGGGCGACGGTCTGCGCCTCGGTGAACTTGAGGATGCCCTCGGAGCCGTGCCGGCGGCCCAGACCGGAGTCCTTCATGCCGCCCATCGGGGACTGGACGCTGCCGTAGGCGGGCGCGTAGCCCTCGTTGACGTTGACGGTGCCGGTGCGCAGACGGGCGGCGATCTCGCGGCCGCGGCGGCCGTCCTTCGTCCAGACCGAGGAGTTCAGGCCGTAGGGCGTGGCGTTGGCCAGCTCGATCGCCTCGTTCTCGTCCGTGAAGCGGTAGATCGAGACGACCGGGCCGAAGGTCTCCTCGGTGCAGACCGCCATCGGGGCCTCGACGTCGTCCAGGATGGTCGGCTCGTAGAAGTAGGGGCCGATGTCGGGGCGCGCGACACCGCCCGCGACCAGCGTGGCGCCCTTGGCGACGGCCTCCTCGACGTGCCGGGTCACCGTCTGCAGCTGCCGCTCGCCGACGAGCGAGCCCATGTCGGCGCCGTACGCGAGGGACGTGCCGAGCCGCATCGCCCGCGTCCGCTCGGCGAAGCGCTCCACGAAGCGGTCGGCGATCGACTCGTGGACGTACAGCCGCTCGATGGAGATGCACAGCTGGCCCGCGGAGGAAAAGCAGGCGCGCACCGCGCCGGCGGCGGCCTTGTCGACGTCGGCGTCGTGCAGGACCAGCATCGCGTTCTTGCCGCCGAGTTCCAGCGAGACGCCGACGAGGCGGGCGGCGGCGCCCCGCGCGACCTCGCGGCCGGTGCGCGTGGAGCCGGTGAAGGAGACGTAGTCGGCGTGCCTGACGATCTCGGGGCCGACGACCGGGCCCTCGCCGAGGACGACCTGGAAGACCTCCGACGGCAGCCCCGCCTCGATGATCAGGTCGCGGGCCCACAGGGCGGTGAGGCAGGTCTCCGTGTCGGGCTTCATCACGAGCGCGTTGCCCGCGACGAGGGCGGGCAGCGCGTCGCCGATGGACAGCTCGAAGGGGTAGTTCCAGGGGGCGATCTGCCCGACGACACCGCGCGGCTGGCGGTTCTCGGTGACCTTGGTGAGGGTCGGGACGACGCCGGTGTGCCGCTTGGGGCTCAGGTACGCGGGGGCCTTGCGGCCGTAGTGCCGGGCGGCGACCACGACGGCCTGGATCTCCTCGTGGGCGTGCAGGCGGGCCTTGCCGGTCTCCAGCTGGATGAGGTCGAGCACCTCGGCCTGGCGCTGGAGCACCAGGTCGTGGAAGCGCAGCAGGACGGCGGCGCGCTGCTTGACCGGGGTCCGGGCCCAGGCGATCTGGGCGGTGCGGGCCCGCTGGAAGGCGGTGGTCACGTCCTCCGAGGTGGACTCGGGCAGGTCGGCCAGCTTCTCGCCGGTGAGCGGCGTGTGGTTGGCCGTGCGCCCACTGCCGATGACGTCGCGCGTGAGCTGGGCCAACAGCTCCGGCGTGACCACGTCGGCGGCGGTGCGGGCGCCTGCCGGGGCCGGGGCGGTCGGGTTGGTTCCGAGGGGCGCTGCGGTGGCCTGCGAGTCCGTCATGTCCGTGAGCGTAGGCCCACGTCAGGGATTTGGGTACCCATCGGTAACGGGCTTCACGGGTCACTCACACGGCGCCAGTGATTGCTGGCGACAAAGCCGCTGATCAGCGCGTTGACACCCGCCGCGCCCCTCAAGAGACCTTTCTCAGAGCTTGCCTCGGAGGTTGCCTGGAAGCTCGCCTCAGAGCTTGTCGAGCTCCAGGTCGGCGAACGCCTTCTCGGCGACCTCGCGGCCGCGCGCGGTGAAGTCGCCCTTGCCCGGATAGCTCACGACCAGCTTGTACAGGTCGCCGCCCTTCGTCTTGTAGTACAAGGCCTTCAGTTCGCGCGGCCGGGGGTGCTGGCTGTCCGTCGAGGAGTACACGACGGTGTTCTGCGCGGCCTTCTCGCCCCGGAACTCCGTCTCGTCCGGCGAGGTCTTGGGAGCGGGGTCGGAGGCCATGCCCTGGTCGTAGCTGCCGGACTCCTTGAACTGGGCGTCCTCGTCGTACATCTGCGCGGCGGCGGTCCCGGCGATCGCGCTCGCGTCGTCGGCCTTCTTCAAGAGGCTCAGGGAGATCGATATGGCACCGCTCGGGTCGGTGTAACTGACCCAGTGCGACTTCTCGTTCGTGTTGTCGTCCTCGTACTTCTCGTAGCCCTTGGGCGCGGGGACGCTCGCCGCCAGCTCCTTCGACCCGTGCTTCTCCCACCCCCCGTCCGCGTCCGAGCCCCCGAAGGGGTTCAGGGCCACCAGCACGCCCGCCGCCACCGCCGCGACGACCACCCCGGCGACGACCGCGAGCGCCTTGCGGCTCAGGAAGAGGCCCTTGCCCCGAGGGGCGTTGCCGCCGCCCGCGACGGTGACGACCTGCGTCGGCGCCGGCAGCGGGGGTTTCGCCGCCTCCTCCAAAAGGGCGCGCACCCGCGCCGCGTTCGGGCGCTGCGCCGGGTCCTTGGCCAGCAGTCCGTTGATCGCCTCGGCGAGCGGGCCGGAGACCGAGGCCGGCGCGGCGGGCGTGGCGTTGAGGACGGACTGGAGCGTCGCCGGGGTGTTGCTGCGGCGGAACGGCGAGACGCCCTCCGTAGCCGCGTACAGCACGACGCCCAGCGACCACAGGTCGGACGCCGGTCCCGGCCGCTGCCCCAGCACCCGCTCGGGGGCGATGAACTCGGGCGAGCCGACGAAGCCGCCGGTGTCGGTCAGATTGGTCTCGCCCTCGATCTGGGCGATGCCGAAGTCGGTGAGGACGACGCGGTCGTGGCGGCCGAGCATGACGTTGTCCGGCTTCACGTCGCGGTGCAGGATGCCCGCCTGGTGCGCGGCGTCCAGGGCGTTCAGGACCTCCAGGCCGATCCGTGCGGCGTCCCGGACGCCCAGCGTGCCCTCCTGGAGCGCGGCGCCCAGCGAGCGGCCCTGGACCAGTTCCATGACGATCCACGGCTGCCCGTCCTCGACCGCCACGTCATGGACGTTGACCACCGCGGGGTGGTCGAGGCGGGCCGCGGCGCGCGCCTCGCGGCGCATCCGCTCGAAGGCGTTGGCGCGTTCGCGCTCGGGCAGGTGGTCGGGCAGGCGCGGCTCCTTGACCGCGACCTCGCGGTCCACCGTCTCGTCCTTGGCGCGCCACACCGTGCCCATGCCGCCGTGGCCGAGCTTGGCCAGCAGCCGGTAGCGGCCCGCGACCACCCGGCCCGCGCCGGGCTCGGGCGCCGCCGGCCGGTCCGGTACGGGCTGCTCCGGTACGGCCTGGTGCGGCGCGGGCTGGTGGGGCGCGGCCGGGGCGGACCGCGCGGGCTGGGCGTAGGGGTTGCCGGGGTGCGCGGCGCCGCCGTTCGGGCCGGGACGCCGCGGCGGCTGGAGGCCGAAACTGGTGGGCTCGTAAGGGCCGTAGGAGGGTCCCCCGTCGTTACTCATGCCCCCATGAGTACCTTGCCGGACACCCCGCTTTCCAGCCAGGGCGCCCAGTTGTGACCGGGGCGATGCACGCCGTGCGCCGGGAGTCCGACGCGGGCCCGCCGCCGATCGCGCGGGACCTCACCGCGTACGAACGTGCGGGACCTCACCCGCGTACGAACGTGTCGACGGCCGTGTCGAAGTACTTCCGCGTCTGCTCCGCCTCCTCGGCCGGCCCCGACACCTGGACGTCGTACCTCCGGCCGCCCTCCTCCCAGCAGAGGTCGTACGTGTGCCGCTCGCCCCGGGGCATGTCCGGGCCGTCCCAGGTGAACTCCCACAGGGCGGCCGGGCGGCCGTTGCGGGTGGTCTCGGTGACGCCGCCGTTGCGGTAGCCGGGGTTGCGCCGCGCCCCCTCGGCGGCGGCGCGGCGCTGCGCGGCGAGCGGGCCGCCCGGCCGCGGGTCGTCCTCCGTGATGCCGATGCGGTAGGTGGCGCCCGGGGAGACGTAGGAGATCCGTGGCCCGTCGACCTGGCGGGCGAAGCCCGTCGGCACGGCGATCGTGAAGCCCCCGGGGTCCCGCGCCAGGCGGTACCCCTCGGGCGGCTGGGGCGTGGACGGCCGGGGCGCGGACGGCGCCGGTGTCCGCGTGCCCCGGCTGACCGTCACGGTGGGCGTGGGGCCGCCGACGGTGGTGGAGGGGGAGGCGGAGTTGCCCGGCGTCCCGCCGTCCGCGTCCCGGCCCCACAGCAGCGCGGCGGCCGAGACCCCGGCCCCGGCCACGGCCGCCGCCAGCGCCGCGGCGACCAGCATCACCCTGCCGTGGCGCTCGCGCGCCTCGACGGCGCCATGGCTCGCCCTGCCGTGCTCCGGCCGCCAGAGCGGCATGCGCCCCGTGTCGACGTACGCCTGGAGCAGCCGCTGCGCCGCCACCCCGTCGAGGCGCCGCCGGGGGTCGCGCTCCAGGAGGCCGAGGACGGCCGGCAGGAGCGGCGCCGCGCTCTCCGGCGGGCGGATCTCCTCGTAGACGACGGCGTGCAGGACACCGCCGATGGAATCCCTGCGGAAGGGTGACTCGCCGGCCAGCGCGGTGACGAGCAGCGCGCCGAGCGACCACAGGTCGGACTCGGGGCCGGTGTGTTCCCCCGCGATGCGCTCGGGCGCGGTGTACTCGGGCGAGCCGACGAACGAGCCCACTTCGGTGAGCGTCGTCGCCCCGGTGACCTGCGCGATCCCGAAGTCGGTGAGGACGGCGCGGCCGGTGGCGGCCTCCAGGAGGACGTTGGCGGGCTTCAGGTCGCGGTGCAGGATGCCCGCCTCGTGGGCGGTGCTCAGCGCGCCGAGCAGGTCGATGCCCATCCGGGCGACGGTGTCCGCGTCGATCGGGCCGTGCCGCGCCAGGTGCCCCGCGAGGGAGCCGCCCTCGATCAGCTCCATGACGATGTACGGCTGTTCGTCCTCCACGACGACGTCGTGGACGACGACGATGTGCGGATGGCGCAGCTGCGCCACGGCCCGCGCCTCGCGCAGGGTCCGCTCGCGCGCCTGCGAGGCCTCGGTGTCGGAGAGCGTCTCGTCCCGCTCCAGCTCCTTGACGGCGACCCCGCGCCCCAGGAGCAGATCGGTGGCGCGCCACACGACACCCATGCCGCCCCGGCCGAGCCGTGCCTCCAGACGGTAACGCCCCGCGATCACACGGGCGTTGCCGCCCCCTGGGTGGTCTCCCGGGCTCCCCATGCGGCCATCATGCCCCACACGTGTGCGAACGGAATGGCACTCACCGCGCACGGGCTGGTTCCGGCCGTCGCCCCCGGGGCGCGCTCAGCCCTCCCGCCATCCCCTCAGCATCGCGTCGAACCGCTCCCGGGTGACGTCCCAGCCGGCGGCGGGCGCCGACATGTAGAGGACGTACTCGGTGCCGTCACGGCCGATATACGTCTGCGAGATCGCGCGGCGCGGGCCCGCCGTGGTGTCGTTCGAGCCCGCCGTCCAGCTGAACTCCCACAGGGCGCCCGGCCGGTCGCGGAACGTGTTGGAGTTCAGGTGCAGCCGCCGGTACCGGGGCAGCTTCGCCCGCAGGGGCTTCTCCAGGGCGAGCTGATGCAGGTAGGGGGTCTCGTACTGCGGTTTCCCGTCGACGGCGACGCGCAGGAAGCGGCGTCCGCCGTCGGGCGTGTAGTCGGTCTGGTTGCCGTCCACCTTGCGCTTCCAGCCCTTGGGCAGCCGCAGGCTGAAGCCGTTCGGGTCGTGCACGCGCGGCCAGTCCTGCGGGATGCCGCCCACGGTCCGGCCGGCGCCGTCGTCGATCCCGGCGGCCTGCGCCCGGTCGTCGCCGCCCCCGGCCTGACCCGTCAGCCGCAGGAAGCCGAACACGCCACCGCCGCCGAGCAGCGCGGCCACGACGGTGAGTGCGGCGACGGCGGCCAGGCGGCGGCCCCGCCCGGGGGCGGACCGGTCCGCCGCCTCGGACGCCGACGGGGCGCGTCCGGGCGCCTGCCCGGCGTGGGCCACCGTGGCGGTACCGCCGCCGTCCCCGCCGGCGCCCTCCACGACGGTGCGGGAATCGGCGCCGTGCGCGGGCTGCCGCCTCTTGGGGTGCGTCTGCGTCGACACGTACGCCTGCGCGGCGCTCGGTCTGCGCCCCTCCGCCGCCTCGGCGAGCATGTGCTCGGCCTCCTCGGCGCTGGGCCTGGCCGCCGGGTCCTTGCGCAGGAGGGCGCTGATGACGGGCGCGAGGGCCCCGGCGTGCTCGGGCGGGGCGGGCTCCTCGGTGACCACGGCCTGCATGGTGCCGATCGGCGAGGTGCGCCGGAACGGGGAGTTGCCCTCGACCGCCGTGTACAGCGTCGCGCCGAGCGCCCACAGGTCGGAGGCCGGGCCGGGGTTGGAGCCGCTGACCCGCTCGGGCGCCAGGTAGTCGACGGACCCGACGACTTCCCCGGTCCGGGTGATCGTGGCGTCCCCCTCGATCGCCGCGATGCCGAAGTCGGTGAGCAGGATCCGCCGGTCCCGCGCCAGCAGGACGTTGCCCGGCTTGACGTCGCGGTGCAGTACGCCGGCGGTGTGCGCGGCGCGCAGGGCCTTCAGGGTCCACAGGCCGATGCGGGCGGCCTCGACCGACTCGACGCGGCCCTGCTCCTTGACGGCGTCCGCGAGGGAGCGGCCCTCGACCAGCTCCATCACGATCCAGGGCCGGTCGTCGTACTCCAGTACGTCATGGACGGTGACGACGGCGGGGTGGTTGATCCGGGCGGCGGCCCGCGCCTCCGTCTGGGTCCGCGCGAAGAGGACCGCGCGATCGGCCTCCTGCACGAACTGCACGGCCGTCAGTTCCTTGACGGCGACGGCACGGTGCAGCACCTCGTCCCGGGCGCGCCACACCCGCCCCATGCCACCGCGGCCGATGGACTCCCCGAGTCGGTAGCGGCCCGCGAGGAGCAGGCCCTGGCTCTGATTCACGTTCCCCCGCAATGGTCTTGACATGAGCCAGGTTAGGGAGGGGACGGCGCGCAGGGAACCACAGGGGTCCAAGGAGACCCCGATGTGACACCGATCGGCGCTCTTGTCGCTCTTGTGCCGTCGATCGGCGCTCTTGTCGCTCTTGTGCCGTCGATCGGCACTCTTGTCGCTCTTGTGCCGCCGGCAAGCGTGCGGCCGTGACGCTAGCCGGTGCCGCGGCCGGTGCTCTGATAGGTCTTCGCGGCCTGCTCGTACAGCCGCGTGACCTCGTCCCTCTCCGCCTCGGGGCCCCGCACCTGCACCACGTGGTACTTCCCGCCCACGACCAGCACGAGATTGCGTACGTAGACCTCGCGGCCCTGCGCGTCCTGCCAGGTGAACTGGCCCTCGGCCATGGCCCGTCCGCCGACGTCGATGCGCCGCATGCCGCTGGAGGTCGCCCAGGAGGAGTCCCGGAACGGCTGGAGCTCGCGCTCGTGCTCGCGCTGGTACTTCATGGGGTCGCTGCCGTAGCCGTCGGTGGTGTCGCGGCCCGGGACCACCAGCAGCTCGAAGCCGCCGTGGGTGTAACGGACCTGGCCCCGGCCGTTCTTGTCCTGCCGGTCCCAGCCGCTCGCCACGGCCACGCGGAACCCCTCGGTGTCCTTGCGCAGGGTGAAGCCGCGCGGCAGCTCGGGACCCCCGGTCTGCGCCTCCTGCGAACTGGGGCTGTTGCCGGACTTGCCCTCGTCCGTGCCGTCCTTGCCCGAACCGTCGCCTCCGGGGCCGCTCTTGCCGTCGTCGCCCGCGTCACCCTGGTTCTCGTCGTGGCTGGGACCCGGGCTCACCTCGCCCGCGCTCCTCGCGCCCTCGCCCCGCCCCCCGTCGTCGCCCTTCGGCAAGAACAGCATGGCGTACGCGACCGCCGCGACGAGACCGACGAGGATCGCCAGGAGCAGCAGCCGCCCCAGCGAACGGGGCCGCGCCGAGCCCTGCCCCTGCGGCACCCGATCCGACCGGGTCTCGCGGAGCGGTGCCTCCTCACGGAGCGGGCGGGTCTCGTGTGCCGGCGGGGTCTGGCGGAGTCCGCGCTGCTCATGGGGGGCGCGCGGCTCGCGGGGGGCGCGCGGCGGCCTCGCGGAGCGGACGTCCTTGCCCCGTCCCCGCTTGTGCCTCCCGTGCCCCTGGCCGCCGGCGGCGGCGGGCGCGGCCGTGCGGCGCCTGCGCACGATCTCGCCCCTGCGGCGTACGACGGGCAGCCGTCCGGCGTCGTACGGCGGCACCGGCACGACGTGCGCCCCGGCCTCCGGCTCCGGCGCGGAGCGCACCAGGGAGCGCAGCCAGCCGCCGGCCTCCTCGAAGTCGAGTCGCTCGGTGGGGTCCTGACGCAGCAGGGACTCCACCACGGGCCGCAGCGGCCCGCACTCCTCGGCGAACGCGGGCGGCTCGGCGCACACCAGCTGTACGAGTTCGGCGGTGCTGTCCTCGGGGTAGGGCGCGTGGCCCTGCACCGCGCGGAAGAGCAGGACGCCCAGGGCCCACAGGTCGGTGGCGGGGCCGATCGGGGCGGCGAGCTGCCAGTTCTCGTGCACGGGCCCGGCCTGTTCGGGCGCCCACCGCTCGGTGACGGCCCCGACGACCACCATGCGCGCGTGCCGGGCCCGCTCGGCGTCCAGCGCGGTGGCGGGCCCCCGCCGCCCTCCCGACTCCCCACCGGGCGCGCCCCAGTCGCCGTGCGCCCCGTACGGGTCGGACGCGGATTCGGCGGTTGCCGGGCCCGCCTGGCCCGGAGGGGCGGCCGAGCCGCTCCGGGCGGTGGGGCTCATCTCGGTGTCGGGGCCCATGCCGCCGGCCGGACCATCACTGCTCTGCCGAGGCCCGTACGGACCGGCATCCCCACCCCGCGGCACCGCCCCGTGCCAGGTCTTCGTCTCCCCGACGCCGTAGGGATCCGAGATCTGCCCGGCCGTCCCCGCCCCCCCGGCCCCACTCGCCCCGAAGCCACGGTCCCGCCCACCGCCGGTACCGGCCCCGGGGTCACCTTCCTCGCCCCGCCGAGGTCCCGGCCCCCCAGCCCCACTGGCGCCAAAGCCGCGGTCCCGCCCACCGCCGCCGATACCCGCCCCGTCGTCACCTTCCTCGCCCCGCCGAGGTCCCGGCACCCCAGAGGTGTTCTCGTCCACCCGGGCGGCCGCCCGCGCCGCCCCCGCGCGGTAGGCCGCGATGGACGCCCCCCGCGCGGCCCGCGCCGCGTTGCGGGCCGAACCCGCGGTCTCGGCCGCCTCCGTCGCCCGCACGGCCCGCCGCACCACGGCAGCCGTGTCCTGGCCGGGCGGCTCGGGAGCGGGCTCGACCGCCGCGCCCCCCGCGTCACGCCCGGCCTCGTACGCGTCCCCGCACCCGGCGTCGTACGCGTCCTCACCCCACGACGGCCCCCCGTAGGCCGCCACGTTTCCGATCGACCCCGCCGATCCTGCCGCCTCCCCCGCCTCCACGGGCCGGGGGTCGTACCCGCACAGCGCCTCCTCGGCCGCCCCGGCCGCGAGCCCCGTCAGCATCACGCGGCCGTCGTCGCAGATCAGCACCGTGCGCGCGGTGATGTTCCGGTGCACCCAGCCATGGGCGTGCAGCACGCGCAGCGCCGCGAGGACGTCCGCCGCGACCTCCGCCGCGCGGTAGGGGCTGAGCGGCCCGTCCGCGAGGAGCGCCGCCAGCGGCCGCGCCGCCACCAACTCGCTGACGATCCACAGCGAGCCGCCCTCCGCGAACACGTCGAAGACCTGGTCGAGCCGGGGATGGTCCGGTATCTGCGCTGCGGTCTGCGCCGCCTCCATCGCGCGCCGCACCGCCGGGTCCGTGGGACTGCGCGTGGTCCGCGCCGCGGCCCGCCGCACCCCGGCGCCGCCCGCGCCCGCCCGGGGCACGAACCCCTCGGGCAGGTCGTCCTCCTCCAGGACCTCCGCCTCGACGATCTCGGGCAACGGAACCTGCCGGACCAGGACTTCCTGCCCGCTGTAGGTGTCGAAGGCGCGCGATTCGGCGAGTTCGTACGCGTCCGAGGGCGGCAGCGGCAGGCGGTAGCGGTCGGCGAGAACTCGTCCCGCGTAGTCGTCCACGATGCCTCCCCCGTCCGCCCGGTGGTCAATTCCGTTCGTCTTGTGGCTCGTTGCGGCCGCTCACGGTGCGCCGACCTTCACGATACGTGCCGTGGGCGAACCGCAATGAGGGGATACGAGATCTCACGACCCGAAATCCCGGCTCACGACTTCGGCTGGAACGTCTTCGTGAACGTCCGCCACGTGTCCCGCCGCTGATCGCTCTTCCAGTCGTCGGCCCTGGCCGTGTACATCATTCCGTAGCCGAGCCCGCCGTTGACGACGAAGCCGCGGTCGACGGACCGGTACTTGGTCCCGGCCTCCACGTAGGTGAATTCCCAGTCGGCGGTGTCCCACCCACGGAAGTCCACCTTTTCTATCCGTATCCGGTCGTACTGCGACCGGATCATGTGGAGTTCCTGGTTCTTCCAGTCCGCCACCGGGTTGTCCTTGGGCGTGCCCGTCCAGCCGATCAGCAGCTTCTGGCCGTCGGGCCCGGTGAACCGCGCGCCCGCCCTGCCGGTGGTCTGGAACTTCCACCCCTTGGGCAGCCCGATCTTGAAGCCCTGGGCGTGCTCGTACGTCGACGCGGCGCCGTCCTGCGGCTCCTTGCCGTCGTCCTGGCTCGGGTCGTGCCCCTTGCCCTCGTCCGAGTCGGAGTCCGAGCCCTTGCCCGGGTCCGTGCCCTGCCCCTGGCCCTGCTCCTTGTCGTCCCCGGAGCCCGACTCCTTGCCCGTGTCCTTGCCGGCGTCCTTACCGGTGTCCCTGCCGTCCTTGCCCTGGCCGCCACCGGTGCTCGCACCACTGGACGCGGCCTTGTCGCCGCCCTTGCTGTCCCCGCCGGAACCGCTGTCGTCCCCGCTCGTGAGCGCGAAGGCCAGCACCGTGCCGAGCACCGCGAGCACGGCCACCACGCTCACTATCACCAGCGTCCGGCGCGGCACCACATCGGTGAGCGACGCCTTGGGCGGCACCCGCGGCGAGACACCGGGCGGCGCGCTCGGCGCCGGAGGCACGGCCGCGCCGCTCCCGGAGGCAGTGATAGACCCCGAAGACCCTGCGGACCCAGCGGACCCCATGGCGCCCGTGGCCGCCTCGCGGACCGACCGCAGCGCGCCCTTCAGCCGGTCGGCGGTGTCCTCGCCCTTGCGTCCGGCGGACGCGGCGGACGCCGTGGAGGCACCGGCGGCGCCGACCCCGGCGGACTTCTTCGTCAGCCGGGCGGGCATGCCCGCTCCGACGCCCTTGGCGGGCTTCGGCGCCGGCGGCACCGGCGGCAGGGGCACGACCTTCGTCGCCTCGACCGGCTCCACCTCCGGCGCGTGGATCACGTCCATCAGCAGCGCCCGCGCCCCGGCGTCGTCGAGCCGCTGCTGGGGGTCCTTGGCGAGCAGGCCGTAGATGACCTTCTCCAACGGCCCCGCGTTCACGGGCTTGTCGACGTCCTCGGTCATCACCGCCGTCAGGGTCGCGATGGCCGACCCCTTGTCGTACGGAGGTACGCCCTCGACGGCCGCGTACAGCAGTCCGCCCAGCGACCACAGGTCGGCCGCGGGGCCCGGCTTGTGCCCGCGGGCCCGCTCCGGCGAGATGTACGAGGGCGCGCCGACGAGCATGCCCGTCGACGTGATCGACGGGTCGCCCTCGACCTGCGCGATGCCGAAGTCCGTGAGCACGACCCGGCCGTCCTCGGCGATCAGCACGTTCGACGGCTTCACGTCGCGGTGCAGGATGCCCTCGCGGTGCGCCGAGCGCAGCACGTCGAGGATGGCGAGGCCGACCTCGGCCGCCCGCCTCGGGGTGAGCACCCCGTCCTCGCGGATCGCCTCCGCGAGGGACTTGCCCTCGACCAGCTCCATCACGATCCAGGGCCGGTCGTCCTCGTCGACCACGTCGTAGACCGTCACCGCGCTGGTGTTGCGGATGCGCGCGATCGCCTTGGCCTCGCGCAGCGTCCGCGTGATGAGCCGCCGCTTCTCCTCCTCGTCGATGCTCGAGGGGAACCGCAGCTCCTTCACCGCGACCGTACGGCCCAGCGTCTCGTCCTTGGCGCGCCACACGGTGCCCATGCCGCCGCGGCCGAGCACCTCTCCCAGCCGGTACCGGCCGGCGAGGAGACGTTCGCTCTTGTCCCGACGGGCCTCACCCGTCTGCTCCGCGTCCGACATGCGTCCCCTCTGCTGTACCGCTGCTACCCGCGCAACCCGCCCTGACAGAGCCTTCATTGTCCCTTACCCGGGGACCGGCCGGCGCCCAGGGTCCACCGTCCCGCATGCTGGACCGCGCGCGGCGAGGGCCCGTCGTGCCGACACCCCGTTCCCCGGCGGCCGTTGCCCTCCCGGTCGCCCCTCCGCGCGCCGCCCGAGGGACCGCCGCGAGCCATGACGCCGGCCACCGACGCCACTCTTCCCCTGCTCAGCGGCCGAGGCAAGGCCCCGGCCGCGCCCCTCCTGTCCCGCGCTCGGTCCGCGGCCCTCCCCCGCACCGTCCGTCAACTTCCGTCACCGGCGCCCAAATCGGCACAACAGCCTCATCCGGCAGGGTCCACCCGCCCGGCCCCGGTCAGCCGAGCGGCACGATGTCCGGCGCCCCCAGCCGTGCCGCGTCCGCCGTCAGGTCGTCCGGCTGGCGCTGCGACTCCCGCTCGGCCTCCACCCGCTTCTCGTAGTGCTGCACCTCCCGCTCGATCTGGTCCTTGTCCCAGCCGAGGACCGGAGCCATCAGCTCGGCGCACTGCCGGGCGCTGCGCGTCCCCCGGTCGAACGTCTCGATCGAGATGCGCGTACGCCGCGTCAGCACGTCGTCCAGGTGGCGGGCGCCCTCGTGGGAGGCGGCGTAGACGATCTCGGCCCGCAGGTAGTCGTCGGCCGCCTGGAGCGGCTCGCCGAGGGTGGGGTCGGCGGTGATGAGTTCGAGCACTTCCTCGGCCAGCGAGCCGTACCGGTTCAACAGGTGTTCCACGCGCACGACATGAAGGCCCGTCCGGGCGGCGATCCTCGCGCGGGCGTTCCACAGCGCCTTGTAGCCCTCGGCGCCGACCAGCGGGATGTCCTCGGTCACGCAGTCGGCGACGCGCTGGTCCAGGGCGTGCACGGCCTCGTCGACGGCGTCCTTGGCCATCACGCGGTACGTCGTGTACTTGCCGCCCGCGATGACGACCAGGCCGGGTGCCGGGTGCGCGACCGTGTGCTCCCGGGACAGCTTGCTGGTGGCGTCCGACTCGCCGGCGAGCAGCGGCCGCAGGCCGGCGTAGACCCCCTGGACGTCGTCGCGGGAAAGGGGCACCGCGAGCACCGAGTTCACGTGCTCCAGCAGGTAGTCGATGTCGGCGCTCGATGCCGCCGGGTGGGCCTTGTCGAGGTCCCAGTCCGTGTCGGTGGTGCCCACGATCCAGTGCCGCCCCCAGGGGATGACGAACAGGACGCTCTTCTCGGTCCGCAGGATCAGCCCCGTCGAGGAGTTGATCCGGTCCTTGGGCACCACCAGGTGGATGCCCTTGGACGCCCTGACGTGGAACTGCCCGCGCTCGCCGACCATCGCCTGGGTGTCGTCCGTCCACACGCCCGTGGCGTTCACCACCTGTTTGGCGCGGATCTCGTACTCCCCGCCGCCCTCCACGTCCTGCACACGGGCGCCGACCACGCGCTCGCCCTCGCGCAGGAAGCCGGTGACCCGCGCGCGGTTGGCGACCTTCGCGCCGTACGCCGAGGCGGTGCGCACCAAGGTGGCCACATAGCGGGCGTCGTCCATCTGCGCGTCGTAGTACTGCATCGCGCCGACCAGCGCGTCCTTCTTCAGGCACGGGGCGACGCGCAGGGCGTGCCGGCGGGTCAGGTGGCGGTGCATGGGCAGGCCGCGGCCGTGCCCGCGGGACATCGACATGGCGTCGTAGAGCGCGACGCCCGATCCGGCGTACAGCCGCTCCCAGCCCTTGTGCTGCAAGGGGTACAGGAACGGCACCGGCTTCACGAGGTGCGGGGCGAGCCGCTCCAGGAGCAGGCCGCGCTCCTTGAGCGCCTCCCGCACGAGCGCGAAGTCCAGCATCTCCAGATAGCGCAGTCCGCCGTGGATCAGCTTGCTCGACCGGCTCGAGGTGCCCGAGGCCCAGTCCCGCGCCTCGACCAGGCCGGTGGACAGGCCCCGGGTGACCGCGTCGAGAGCCGTCCCGGCGCCGACCACCCCCGCGCCGACGACCAGGATGTCCAGCTCCCGGTCGGCCATTCCCGCAAGTGACTCGGCACGCTCGGCCGGCCCCAGTGTCGCTGTCCTCACCGCTGCCTCCCGCTGTGATCGGGTGTGGTCGGACTCACATCATGCCCAGATTTCCCGCGCGCCCGCCGATCTCGTCCGCAGCCTGTGGACAACACTCCGAACCGGCACGGCAGTGCAATGCCACAAAACGGTCATATTTACTCCTAGTCTGACATTGCGCTGGTCCGCATTGTCCACAGGGCTTGCGCGCACGTCCCGCTCCGGCTATTGGGAGGACGGCCCACCGCCATGCCCGCAGATCTCGCAGTGATCGGTCTCGGCCACCTCGGCCTGCCCCTCGCGCAGGCCGCCGTCGCCCGCGGCATCGCCACCACCGGCTACGATCCCGCCCGCGCCACCGACCTGGCGAGCGGCCGCCTGCCCTGCGACGGCGCCGAGGGGACCCTCACCGCGGCCGACGTCCGCCGGATGCTCTCGGGGGGCTTCCGGCCGACCACCGACCCGGCCGAACTGGGCCGCGTGCGCACCGCCGTCATCTGCGCCCCCACCCCGCCCGCCGCCGACCGCTCGCTGGACCTGAGCCAGGTGGCGGAGGCCGCCCGCGCCCTGGCCGCCCGGCTGCGGCCGCACACCACCGTGATCCTGGAGTCCCCCGCCTACCCGGGGAGCACCGAGGACTTCCTGCGCCCGATCCTCGAATCGGGCTCGGGGCTGCGCGCGGGCCGCGACTTCCACCTCGCCTACTCCCCGGGCCGCCTGGACCCGGGCAACCGCTCGCACGGCTACGCGGGCACCCCCAAGGTCATCGGCGGCCTCACCCCCGCCTGCACCGAGTCGGCGGCCACCTTCTACGGCCGGCTCACCGACAAGGTCGTCCGCGCCCGGGGCCCCCGCGAGGCCGAGACCGTGCACCTCCTGGAGACCAACTACCGGCACGTCAACATGGCCCTGGTCAACGAGATGGCGGTGCTCTGCCACGACCTCGGCATCGACCTGTGGGACGTCATCCGCTGCGCGGAGACCAAGCCCTTCGGCTTCCAGGCCTTCCGCCCCGGGCCCGGCGTCGGCGGCCACGGCGTCCCCCTGGACATCCCGAACCCCTCGCGCGGCGCCCGCCCCCTGCGCATGGTGGAGCTGGCCGCGCAGGTCAACGACCGCATGCCCCAGTACGTCATCCAGCGCTCGGCGACCCTGCTCAACGAACACGGCAAGTCCGCGCGCGGCGCCCGCGTCCTGCTCCTCGGCGTCACCTACAAGCCCGACCTGGCCGACCAGCAGGGCGCCCCCGCCCAGGAGGTGGCGACCCGGCTCATGGAGCTGGGCGCCTCCGTCAGCTACCACGACCCCTATGTGCCCAACTGGAGCATCCTCGGCCGTCCGGTCCCGCGCGCGGACTCGCTCTACGAGGCGGCCGCCGAGGCCGACCTCACGATCCTGCTCCAGCACCACCGCACGTACGACCTGCAAGGGCTGGCCGTGAAGGCGCAGCTGCTCCTCGACACGCGCGGCGCGACCCCGGCGGGCGCCGCCCACCGCCTGTAGCCACGCGCGCGTGGAAGGGCCCGGACACATGTGAGAGGGCCCGGACGCATCCGCGTCCGGGCCCTTCCACGACGTCACACGAGCGGCGCGCGCGTCACCGCTTGTGCTGCGCGTCCGCGACCGTCACCTCGACGCGCTGGAACTCCTTGAGCTCGCTGTAGCCCGTCGTCGCCATGGCACGGCGCAGCGCGCCGAAGAAGTTCATCGAGCCGTCGGGGATGTGCGAGGGGCCCGTGAGGATCTCCTCGGTCGTGCCGACGGTGCCGAGGTGGACCTTCTTGCCGCGCGGCACGTCCTCGTGGACGGCCTCCATGCCCCAGTGGTGGCCCTTGCCGGGCGCGTCCGTGGCGCGGGCCAGCGGGGAGCCCACCATGACGGCGTCGGCGCCGCAGGCGATGGCCTTGGGCAGGTCGCCGGACCAGCCCACGGCGCCGTCGGCGATGACGTGCACGTACCGGCCGCCGGACTCGTCCATGTAGTCGCGGCGGGCGGCCGCGACGTCGGCGACGGCGGTGGCCATCGGCACCTGGATGCCCAGGACGTTGCGCGTGGTGTGCGCGGCGCCGCCGCCGAAGCCGACCAGGACACCCGCGGCGCCGGTGCGCATCAGGTGCAGGGCGGCGGTGTAGGTGGCGCAGCCGCCCACGATGACCGGCACGTCGAGTTCGTAGATGAACTGCTTCAGGTTCAGCGGCTCGGCGGCGCCGGAGACGTGCTCGGCGGAGACGGTGGTGCCGCGGATCACGAAGATGTCCACGCCGGCGTCCACGACGGCCTTGGAGAACTCGGCGGTGCGCTGCGGGGAGAGCGCGGCGGCGGTGACCACGCCGGAGTCGCGCACCTCCTTGATGCGCTGCCCGATGAGGTCGGCCTGGATCGGGGCGGCGTAGATCTCCTGGAGGCGCCGCGTGGCGGTCTCCGGGGCCAGCTCGGCGATCTCGTCCAGCAGCGGCTGCGGGTCCTCGTAGCGCGTCCAGAGGCCTTCGAGGTTCAGGACGCCGAGGCCGCCCAGCTCACCGATGCGGATGGCGGTCCGCGGCGAGACCACGGAGTCCATGGGGGCCGCCAGGAAGGGCAGCTCGAAGCGGTAGGCGTCGATCTGCCACGCGATCGAGACCTCCTTCGGGTCGCGGGTGCGCCGGCTCGGTACGACGGCGATGTCGTCGAAGGCGTACGCGCGGCGGCCGCGCTTGCCGCGCCCGATCTCGATCTCAGTCACGTTGTGGGGCCTTTCCCTCTTGGTCTGCCTGTCCAGTATCCCCGACACACACGGAAGGGGCGGCCCCGGTGAGCCGGGACCGCCCCTTCACGCGCGCGTGGAGCCGGAAGACTACTTGTGACGGCTGTAGTTCGGCGCCTCGACCGTCATCTGGATGTCGTGCGGGTGGCTCTCCTTGAGGCCCGCGGACGTGATGCGCACGAAGCGGCCGTTGGCCTGGAGCTCGGGGACGGTGCGTCCGCCGACGTAGAACATCGACTGGCGCAGGCCGCCGACCAGCTGGTGGACGACCGCGGAGAGCGGGCCGCGGTAGGGCACCTGGCCCTCGATGCCCTCGGGCACCAGCTTCTCGTCGGAGGCAACGCCCTCCTGGAAGTAGCGGTCCTTGGAGAAGGAGCGCTGGTCGCCGCGCGACTGCATGGCGCCGAGCGAGCCCATGCCGCGGTAGGACTTGAACTGCTTGCCGTTGATGAACATCAGCTCACCGGGGGACTCCTCGCAGCCGGCGAGCAGCGAGCCCAGCATGACCGTGTCCGCGCCGGCGACGAGCGCCTTGGCGATGTCTCCGGAGTACTGCAGGCCGCCGTCGCCGATGACCGGGACACCGGCCTCCTTGGCGGCGAGCGAGGCTTCGTAGATGGCCGTCACCTGGGGGACGCCGATACCGGCGACGACACGCGTCGTACAGATGGAGCCGGGGCCGACACCGACCTTGATGCCGTCGACACCGGCGTCGATCAGCGCCTGGGCACCCTCGCGGGTGGCGATGTTGCCGCCGATGACGTCGACGCCCGGGGCGTCGGACTTGATCTTGGCGACCATGTCGCCGACGAGGCGGGAGTGGCCGTGCGCCGTGTCGACGACGATGAAGTCGACGCCCGCGGCGACCAGCGCCTGGGCCCGCTCGAAGGCGTCGCCCGCGACGCCGACGGCGGCGCCGACCAGGAGCCGGCCCTCGCCGTCCTTGGCGGCGTTCGGGTACTTCTCGGCCTTCACGAAGTCCTTGACCGTGATGAGGCCCTTGAGCACGCCCGCGTCGTCGACCAGCGGCAGCTTCTCGATCTTGTGGCGGCGCAGCAGCTCCATGGCGTCCACACCGGAGATGCCGACCTTGCCGGTGACCAGCGGCATCGGCGTCATGACCTCGCGCACCTGGCGGCCGCGGTCGTTCTCGAAGGCCATGTCGCGGTTGGTGACGATGCCCAGCAGCCGGTCGGCCGCGTCGGTCACCGGGACACCGCTGATGCGGAACTTGGCGCAGATCGCGTCGGCCTCGGCGAGCGTCGCGTCCGGGTGCACCGTGATCGGGTCGGTGACCATGCCGGACTCGGAGCGCTTGACCAGGTCGACCTGGTTGGCCTGGTCGGCGATGGAGAGATTGCGGTGCAGCACGCCGACGCCGCCCTGGCGCGCCATGGCGATCGCCATCCGCGCCTCGGTGACCTTGTCCATCGCGGCCGACAGCAGCGGGACGTTCACCCGCACGTTCTTCGAGATGTACGAGGAGGTGTCGATCTGGTCGGGCGCCATGTCCGACGCGCCCGGCAGCAGCAGCACGTCGTCGTAGGTCAGCCCCAGTGTCGCGAATTTATCGGGCACCCCAGTCGAAGAACCGCTGTTTGCAGTCATGACACCTTCCCCAAATGGCCTTGATCGGTGCGGATGTCCATGCTAACGGGAACGAGGAGTGTCTCATTCCACGATCAAGATCATCGGCATTCTTTGGACGTTCGTACGGCAGCACGCCGTACGACGGCTCACTGCTCGGCCAGGGCCCGCAGCCGGCTCAGCGCCCGGTGCTGGGCCACGCGCACCGCTCCCGGGGACATGCCCAGCATCTGGCCGGTCTCCTCGGCCGTGAGGCCGACGGCGATCCTGAGCAGCAGCAGCTCGCGCTGGTTCTCCGGGAGGTTGGCGAGGAGCTTCTTGGCCCACTCCGCGTCACTGCTGAGCAGGGCGCGCTCCTCGGGGCCGAGGGAGTCGTCGGGCCGCTCGGGCATCTCGTCGGAGGGCACGGCGGTCGAACCGGGCCGGCGCATGGCCGCCCGCTGGAGGTCGGCCACCTTGTGCGCGGCGATCGCGAAGACGAACGCCTCGAAGGGGCGGCCCGTGTCCTTGTAGCGCGGCAGGGCGAGGAGTACGGCGACACAGACCTCCTGCGCCAGATCCTCCACGAAGTGCCGCGCGTCACCCGGCAGCCGGGACAGCCGGGCGCGGCAGTAGCGCAGCGCGAGCGGGTGCACGTGTGCGAGAAGGTCGTGCGTGGCCTGCTCGTCGCCCTCGACGGCGCGAAGGACGAGGGCACCGATCACCGTCGTCTTGTCATCGCGCATCGGTCCATGGTGCCTTGACGGCGGCTGATCCGCGGCACCGCGTCCGTAGTTGTGCACTGAAGCGTTATGAGCAGGTGCGCCGGAACTCATCTCCTGCGCCCTCCCCTCCCGCTCGATCGACTCGTCCCCGAGGAACTCCACACCTCAAGGATGCGGCATCGGCCGCGAAGCGACACCCACCGCTCCCGAGGAGGGGTGCGGCGGGCGTCCGCCGCCCCGCCCACCGCGTGGCGGGCGGGAGGCGTCGCGCCCCCGCCGCGGCACACTCAGCGGACCAGGCCCCAGCGGAAGCCGAGCGCCACCGCGTGCGCCCGGTCCGAGGCGCCGAGCTTCTTGAACAGCCGCCTGGCGTGCGTCTTCACCGTGTCCTCGGAGAGGAACAGCTCACGTCCGATCTCCGCGTTCGACCGGCCGTGGCTCATGCCCTCCAGGACCTGGATCTCCCGCGCGGTGAGCGTGGGCGCGGCGCCCATCTCGGCCGAGCGCAGTCTGCGCGGGGCGAGCCGCCAGGTCGGGTCGGCGAGCGCCTGCGTGACCGTCGCGCGCAGTTCGGCGCGCGAGGCGTCCTTGTGCAGATAGCCGCGGGCACCGGCGGCCACCGCGAGCGCGACCCCGTCGAGGTCCTCGGCGACGGTGAGCATGATGATGCGCGCACCGGGGTCGGCGGACAGCAGCCGCCGGACGGTCTCCACGCCGCCCAGACCGGGCATGCGTACGTCCATCAGAATCAGGTCCGAGCGGTCGGCGCCCCAGCGGCGGAGGACTTCCTCGCCGTTGGCCGCCGTCGTCACACGCTCGACGCCGGGCACGGTCGCGACCGCTCGACGGAGCGCCTCTCGGGCAAGCGGGGAGTCGTCGCAGACGAGGACGGATGTCATGACTGTCCTCCGCGGCTCTCACAGCTGCTGCGCGTCACCTTGAGCCTCCAGGCTGGTACATATTCGTCACCTGTGCGGTTGACGCTCTCGGACACCTGCCCGAGCGCTTTTCCTTCAACCGCCTCGCACTCTCAACGACGGTCACCCGAAAGAGTTACGGGGCAGTCAGCCATCTTCGGCACTCTACGTGAGGGCCCGGACACAGAGCAGAGCGTGCGGCACACCCTCAAGGTTTCATCACAACCTATGCCCCATTTAGCTCCTTTTCTTCCCTTTTATCGGTGTCTGTGGCTAGATTCGCAATGAGTCATATTTTCATCTCCTTAGACAGTAGATGTACGGTCATGGGCACCGTACCCGCGTCAGAACGGCTTCAAGGGGAACAGCAATGGCAGATTTCTCCCGCCTTCCCGGACCGAACGCAGATCTCTGGGACTGGCAGCTCCTCGCCGCCTGCCGCGGGGTCGACAGCTCGCTCTTCTTCCACCCGGAGGGCGAGCGGGGTGCCGCGCGCAGCGCGCGAGAGAACTCCGCCAAGGAGGTCTGCATGCGGTGCCCGGTGCGTGCGGAGTGCGCCGCTCACGCGCTCGCGGTGCGCGAGCCGTACGGCGTGTGGGGTGGGCTGACCGAGGACGAGCGCGAGGAGCTGATGGGGCGGGCGCGCCATCGCCTCGTCACGGCGTCCGCGCCCGGCGGAGCGGTCTCACCGCACTGAGCAGCGCGTCTCGCCGTACTGAAGGAACGTTTCTGCACAGGGGCCGTGGGCCCGGCGCGCGGGTCAGCGGGCCGCCGCGCGCGCCAGGTGGTCCAGCGTGGCGGCGACGGCCGGCACCTGCGCCAGGTCCGGCAGCGTGAGCGCGACGATCTCCCGCCGCACGGCCGGTTCGACCGTCACCGTCCGGGCGCCCATGGGGCGCACCGACTCGATCGCCAGCTCGGGCAGCACCGCCACCCCGAGGCCGGCGCCGACCAGGCCGATCACCGCCGGATAGTCGTCGGTGGCGAAGTCGATCCGGGGCGCGAAGCCGGCCCCCTCACAGACCTCCACCAGCTGCCGGCGGCAGCGCGGGCAGCCCGCGATCCACGACTCGTCGGCGAACTCCCCGATGGTGACGGCGTCCGCCCCGGCGAGCCGGTGCCCCTCGGGCACGAGGCCGACGAGCCGGTCCGCGAGCAGCGGGCGCACGACGAGGTCGTCCCAGTCCTCGGCGGCGGACGCGCCGTCCGCCTTGCCCTGAGGGGCCTCGCTCCGGGCCGCGTACCGGAAGGCGAGCGCCACGTCGCAGTCGCCCTCGCGCAGCATCTCCACCGAGCGCGGCGGTTCGGCCTCCACCAGGGAGACGCGCGTCCCGGGATGGGCCGCGCGCAGCGCCGCGAGGGCGCCCGGCACCAGCGTCGAACTGCCGCTCGGGAAGGAGACGAGCCGGACCCGGCCCGCGCGCAGGCCCGCGATGGCGGCCACCTCCTCCTCCGCGGCGGTGAGGCCCGCGAGGATGCCCGCGGCGTGCCGCACCAGCGCCTCGCCCGCCTGAGTCAGGCGCATCTCGCGGCCGGTGCGGATCAGCAGCGGCGTACCGGTGGACGATTCGAGGGCCTTCATCTGCTGGCTCACGGCGGGCTGGGTGCAGCCGAGCTCGCGGGCCGCGGCGGAGAAGGAGCCGGTGGCGGCCACGGCGCGCAGGACACGGAGGTGACGGGCCTCGATCATGCTTCGAGCATAAGCGTTGCTTGGGCCCGGCGTGAAATATCACCTCGCGCCTTTGGGTGGCGCTCGCCCGATCCGCGGGCGCGCGGGTACGGCGCGCGGTCTCGTGACCCGGGGTCATGGCGTGCGGCCGGCCCGGCGGTGGCCGAATCTCACTAGCCTTGGTCCATGACTACGGCTCTGATTACGGGATCAACCGCCGGCATCGGCGCCGCCTTCGCGCGCCGCCTCGCCGGTGACGGCCACAACCTCGTCCTGGTGGCGCGTGACACCAAGCGGCTGCGCGAACAGGCGACCGAGCTGCACGACCGGCACGGCATCGAGGCGGAGGTGCTCACCGCGGACCTGTCGACGGACAGCGGCATCGAAGCCGTCGAGAAGCGGCTCTCCGACCGCAGGGACGCCGTCGACCTGCTGATCAACAACGCCGGGTTCGGCAACAAGGGCCGGTACCTGGAAGTGGCGATGGCCGACGAGCTGACCATGCTCAAGGTGCACTGCGAGGCGGTGCTCCGGCTGACGTCGGCGGCCGCGGAGTCGATGCGGGAGCGGGGCCGGGGCGGAGTGGTGAACGTCGCGTCGGTGGCGGCGTTCGTACCGCGCGGGACGTACGGCGCCTCGAAGGCGTGGGTCGTGCAGTTCACCCAGGGCGCGGCGAAGGACCTGGCGGGCAGCGGGGTGCGGCTGATGGCGCTGTGCCCCGGCTTCGTCCGTACGGAGTTCCACGAGCGGGCCGGGATGGGGACGTCCAACATCCCCGACTGGATGTGGCTCGACGCGGACAAGCTGGTGGCGGCGGGGCTCGCCGACCTGGCGCGGGGGCGGACCGTCTCCGTGCCCGATCCGCGCTACAAGGCCCTGATGGGCCTCGTGAAGGTGACGCCGAGGTCCCTTCTGGGTGGCGTCACGTCCCGCACGGGCCGCAAGTACGGGCCTCAATAGGGTCTTGTTTCCGGGCCCTCGCGTCTGCCGGGCCGGTGTGTGTTCACCGGCTGCGGGCCGTGGTCCGTCCTCGCGCAGTTCCCCGCGCCCCTTCCAGGGGCGCTACACCTGACGCCGTTCAGGGGCGCGGGGAACTGCGCGACCGGCCAGGAACAGGCCCGCACCCGGCGAAGTCGGCGCAACCCGGCAGACGCGTCCCGGAAAAGGCCGAGGCCCGGCTCCCCCTGGGCGACAAGGGGAGTCGGGCCTCGGCGCTCAGCGAGAGCGCAGGTCAGTGCGAGTGACCGTGGCCGTGGCCGTGGCCCGCGTCGCCCTCGTCCTCGGCCGGCTTCTCGACGACGAGCGTCTCGGTCGTCAGCAGCAGCGAGGCGATGGACGCGGCGTTCTCCAGCGCGGAGCGCGTGACCTTGACCGGGTCGATGACGCCGGCCTTGACCAGGTCGCCGTACTCGCCGGTCGCGGCGTTGAAGCCGAAGCCCTTGTCCAGCTCGGCGACCTTGGAGGTGATGACGTAACCCTCCAGGCCGGCGTTCTCGGCGATCCAGCGCAGCGGCTCGACGGCGGCGCGGCGCACGACGGCGACACCGGTGGCCTCGTCGCCCTCCTTGCCGAGGTTGCCCTCGAGGACCTTCACGGCGTGGACGAGCGCGGAGCCACCACCGGAGACGATGCCCTCCTCGACCGCGGCGCGGGTCGCGGAGATGGCGTCCTCCAGACGGTGCTTCTTCTCCTTCAGCTCCACCTCGGT
Source organism: Streptomyces sp. NPDC005898 (assembly GCF_040629635.1). NCBI lineage: Bacteria > Bacillati > Actinomycetota > Actinomycetes > Kitasatosporales > Streptomycetaceae > Streptomyces > Streptomyces sp. NPDC005898. The sequence continues at coordinate 43,833 of NZ_JBEXWC010000008.1, forward strand.
GGCGGCGCCGACCTTGATGACGCACACGCCGCCGGCCAGCTTCGCGAGGCGCTCCTGGAGCTTCTCGCGGTCCCAGTCGGAGTCCGTGGCCTCGATCTCGGCCTTGATCTGGTTGACGCGGCCCTCGACGTCGGCCTTGTTGCCGCCGCCGTCGACGATCGTGGTGTCGTCCTTGGTGATGGTGACGCGGCGGGCGGTGCCGAGCACGTCCAGGCCGACCTGGTCGAGCTTGAGGCCGACCTCTTCGGCGATGACGGTGGCACCGGTGAGGGTGGCCATGTCGCCGAGCATCGCCTTGCGGCGGTCGCCGAAGCCGGGGGCCTTCACCGCGACGGCGTTGAAGGTGCCGCGGATCTTGTTCACGACCAGGGTCGACAGGGCCTCGCCCTCGACGTCCTCGGCGATGATCAGGAGCGGCTTCGAGGAGTTGGCCTGGATGACCTTCTCCAGCAGCGGCAGCATGTCCTGGATGGAGGAGATCTTGCCCTGGTGGATCAGGATGTACGGGTCGTCGAGGACGGCCTCCATACGCTCCTGGTCGGACACCATGTACGGCGACAGGTAGCCCTTGTCGAAGGCCATGCCCTCGGTGAAGTCGAGCTCCAGGCCGAAGGTGTTGGACTCCTCGACGGTGATGACACCGTCCTTGCCGACCTTGTCCATCGCCTCGGCGATGAGCTCGCCGACCTGCGGGTCCTGGGCGGACAGACCGGCGACGGCCGCGATGTCGGCCTTGTCGTCGATCGGACGGGCGGTGGCGAGGAGCTCCTCGGAGACGGCCTTGACGGCGGCGTCGATGCCCTTCTTCAGGGCGGCCGGGGAGGCGCCGGCGGCGACGTTGCGCAGGCCTTCCTTGACCAGGGCCTGGGCGAGCACGGTGGCGGTGGTGGTGCCGTCACCAGCGATGTCGTTGGTCTTGGTCGCCACCTCCTTCACCAGCTGGGCGCCGAGGTTCTCGTACGGGTCCTCGACCTCTACCTCACGGGCGATGGTGACGCCGTCGTTGGTGATGGTCGGGGCGCCGAACTTCTTGTCGATGACGACGTTGCGGCCGCGGGGGCCGATCGTCACCTTGACCGTGTCGGCAAGCTTGTTGACGCCGCGCTCAAGGGCGCGACGGGCGTCCTCGTCGAACTTCAGGATCTTCGCCATGGGAGCGATTCAGCCCTCTCGAAAACTCGGGTTAACGAGCCGCGCCCCTCGCCGCCCGGCAATCAGCGGGGTGACCAGGGGCGCAGCTCAAAGCAAATCTGCTGGTGAAGCAGGTGAAGCGGGTGAACTACTTCTCGACGATCGCGAGCACGTCGCGGGCCGAGAGGACGAGGTACTCCTCGCCGTTGTACTTCACCTCGGTGCCGCCGTACTTGCTGTACAGCACGATGTCGCCGGTCTTCACGTCGAGCGGCAGGCGCTCGCCGTTCTCGAAGCGGCCCGGGCCCACGGCCAGGACGACGCCCTCCTGGGGCTTCTCCTTGGCGGTGTCCGGAATGACCAGGCCGGAGGCCGTGGTCTGCTCGGCGTCGAGCGGCTGGACCACAATGCGGTCCTCGAGCGGCTTGATGGCAACCTTGGAGCTGGTGGTCGTCACGTTCCGGTCTCCCCCTTCGGAGATCTCACGGGGTTAACAGTCTGAGGTGTGGCGACCAGGTGGATCCGTCGTCGCGGGTGCCGGACCTGCCCGTCGCTGTTGGCACTCTCCAACGGGGAGTGCCAGAAGCGAGACTAGGACGGCGATTAGCACTCGGTCAAGCGGAGTGCCAATCCACTGCGCGGCGCTTTACGGGGACGGGGCGCTCCCCGGCCCCGGGGGCAGGGGTGTGGCCCTGTCCGGACAACGTGCTGCGCGGCCCCGAAGTTCCTCCGACGGCTCGGCGCGTCGACGGGGCGCGCCCGTGCGCTCGGCGCGGGGCGGCTCCGGAGCGCCGGTGCGGGGCATCCCCGTACGCCCGGCGCGGGGCGGCATCGGATCGCCGGGGCGGGGCCGCCCGCAGTGGTCGGCGCCCGGGTCGCCCGTGCTCCCCCGGCCGCGCGGAGGCATCTTCTCGGCGGCTTTCCTGCCCAGGCGTTCGATCGGGTCCACCGACTCCGCGCAGGACACCAGCGTCGCGGGCGCGAGTACTCCGCACAGCAGGGCCCCCACGAGGAGGCGGCGGCGCACCCGCGCCCGCCGGGTCACAGGTAGTCCTCCAGCCTGGCCACCGCGTAGCCCTTGGCCGTGACCGTCTTCATGGCCCGGCGGACCATGTCGGGCATGGTGCCCTTCCAGTCCTCGCGGCCCCGGAAGTGGGTGAGGAGGATGTCGCCGGGGTGCAGGTCGCGGTCCCACTCGCGGTAGTCCATGCGGTCGGTGAAGACCTCCGCGTTCCACAGCGGCACCGCCTTGATGCCGCAGGACTTGGCGGCGCGCAGCGTGTCCCGGTTGTAGTTGCCGTACGGCGGCCGGAAGAGTTCCGGCCGCTTGCCGTAGCGCTTCTCGATGACGTCCTGCATGCCGCAGATCTCGCGGCGCTGGCGTGCGTAGGAGAGTCCTGGCATGTAGCGGTGGTTGAGGGTGTGGTTGTTCAGGGAGACCCCGCGGTCGCGCATCTTCGTGAAGTAGCCGTAGTCCTCCTTGACGAGGTAGTCGCTGAGGAAGGCGGTGTACGGAATCCGCAGGTCGCTCATCATCCGCAGGAACGCCGGGTCCTTCTCGGCGCCGTCGTCGATGGTCAGGAAGACGACCTTCTTCTTGGTCGGGATCGTCGTGAAGACCGGCGGCAGCTTCGACTGCCCCTTGACCTCGAAGCCCCGGCGGGTCTTGAGCCGCGGCTTGGTCGCGGGCGGGGCGGGCGCGGTCAGCGGGGTCCTCGCCAGGCCCCAGCGCTGGGCGGCCGTGACCCGGGCGGCATGGGCGGCGCCGAGTTGCTGGGCGTAGGAGTGCAGGGCCCGGGCGGGCGGCGCCTGGAGCGGCTGCTGGCCGTGAGCGGGCCGCACGGCATCGGATCCGCCCCCGGAGGCGCAGCCGGAGGCGATCGCCGTGACGGTCAGCGCCGCGAGCGCGACACGCGACCGATTCTTCCGCCTTACGGCGCATTCTTCGTTTTGTCGTACGAGTTGCATGGCGCCGGATCCTCGCAGCCCGGGGCCCGCTTCCCGGGCCGACACCGCCGCCCGCCGCGCACCATCCACCGACTGGCCCACAATGGGGCGGGTGAACGACCCGAACACGCCGCCCGGACCCGACGCCAGCGCTGCCACCGCTGCCCCCGCCATCGGCGACACCGGCCCCGGCGACCCGCTCGCCGCCTTCGCCGCCCTGCGCACCGAGGCGGGCCGGGCCCTGCTCGCCGAGGTCCGGGACGTCGAGCCCGCGCAGGAGCTGGCCGCCGCCACCCGGCTGCGCCGCGAGCACCCGGCGCCGCTGGTCTCCGCCGCCCTCGCCCAGGCCCGCCTGCGCCGGCGGGCGGCGGCGAAGTTCGGCGCCGAGGACGCGGCCCGGATGTTCTTCACGCCCAACGGCGTCGAGCAGTCCACCCGCGCCTCCGTCGCCGCGCACCGCGCCGCGCGCTTCAAGGCGCTGGGCGTGCGCTCCCTGGCCGACCTCTGCTGCGGCATCGGCGGTGACGCCATCGCCCTGGCGCGGGCCGGCATCTCGGTCCTCGCCGTCGACCGGGACCCGCTGACCTGCGCCGTCGCCCGCGCCAACGCGGAGGTACTCGGGCTCGCCGACCTCATCGAGGTGCGCGAGGCCGATGTCACGGACGTGGACACAGCGGCGTACGACGCGGTGTTCGTGGACCCGGCGCGCCGCTCCTCCAAGCGTGGCCGCATCTTCGACCCGGAGTCCTACTCCCCGCCGCTGTCCTGGGCCGTCCGGACGGCGCTCGGGGCCCCGCGCGCCGCCCTGAAGATCGCCCCCGGCATCCCGCACGAGGCGATTCCCGCCGAGGCGGCGGCCGAGTGGATCTCGGACGGCGGCGACGTCAAGGAGGCGGTGCTGTGGTTCGGCACGGACGCGCCCGCCTCGCACCGCGCGACGCTCCTGCCGCGGAACGTCTCGCTGTGGAGCCCGCTGGCCACGCTGCTGCCCGACCCCGAGGTGCGGCCCGTGGGGCGGTACCTGTACGAGCCCGACGGCGCCGTCATCCGCGCGCACCTGGTCGCCGAGGTCGCGGCCCGGGTCGAGGGCGGACTGATCGACGCGACCATCGCGTACGTCACGTCCGACGCGCTGCACGCGACCCCCTACGCGGCGGCGTACGAGATCACCGATCAGCTCCCGTTCGGCGTGAAGAAGCTGAAGGCCCTGCTGCGGGAGCGGGAGGTCGGCGTCCTGACGGTGAAGAAGCGGGGCTCGGCGGTGGAGCCGGAGGAACTGCGCCGCAAGGTGAAGCCGCAGGGCAAGAACGCGGCGACGGTCTTCCTCACGCGGGTGGCGGGCGCCCCGGCCATGCTGATCGGCCACCCGGTGCCCACCGACTGAGCGGCGCCGGCCGAGGGCCGACCGGGGCGCGGTTTCCCCGCACCCCTTCGGCCCCCTCTGGCAGGCTCACGCCATGCCTTTCGACCACAACGACCACTACCACCGGCTGCTCCTGCGCGCGCTGCCACCGGGCGGCCGCACCGCCCTCGACGTCGGCTGCGGCACCGGCCGTTTCGCCCGGCGCCTCGCCGCAGGCGGCTACACGGTCGACGCGCTCGATCCGTCCGCCGAGGTCATCGCCGAGGCCCGGGCGCTGGGCGGCGGACCCCGGTTCCAGCGGGCGGACGTGACCGAAGGGGACCTGCCCGAGGGGCATTACGACGTCATCACCTGCCTGGCGAGCCTGCACCACATGCCGTTCGCCACCGTCACCCGGCTGCGCGACGCCCTCGCGCCCGGCGGCACCCTGCTCGTCCTCGGCTGCTACGCCGGGATGACGTGGTGGGACCTCGCGGCGTCGCCCGCCAACGCCGTGGCACGGCTGGCGGTGTACACGGGCGAACGCCTGCGCGGCACGCGCCCGCCCCCGCTCAGGGCGCCGGTACGGCAGCCCGACATGACGCTCCCCCGGATCCGCGCCGAGGCGGCCCGCCTCCTGCCCGGCGCCGGCGTGCGGCAGCTGCTGTTCTGGCGGTACCTGCTGACGTACCGCAAGACGTGAGCATCAGGCGTCGGGCATCAGGCGTCGGGCGTCGGGCGTCGGGCATCAGTCTGCGTCCACCGGCTCGAACCGCCAGCGGTGCGCCGCGCGGGCCACCAGCTCCGGCGCCGGGTCCGGCAGCTCCGGGAGGTCGGCGTCGTACGCGGCGTCCCACCAGGTGATGACGAGGACCCGGTCCTGCGGGGCGCGGAAGTGCTCCCGCCGCAGCGGCGCGGCGTCGAACCGCTGTGCCCGCGCCCACGTCAGCAGCTCCGCGCCCCGCCCCTCGGCGGCCCGGGCCTCCCACATCAGCGCGACGGTCACGAGTACAGGTTCTCCTTGCTGACCTCGTGCACGTGGTCGTGGGAGTGCGTGTGCCCCGGCACGTGCGGCTCCGTCACCGGCAGCGAGGAGTCGGCCGACAGGTCCCACGAGGAGGCCGCGCGGTTGCGGGCCACCATCTCGGCGCCGAGGGCCGCGACCATCGCGCCGTTGTCCGTGCACAGCTTGGGGCGCGGCACGCGCAGCCGGATCCCGGCCTTCTCGCACCGCTCCTGGGCGAGCGCCCGCAGCCGCGAGTTGGCGGCCACGCCACCGCCGATCATGAGGTGGTCGACGCCCTCGTCCTTGCAGGCCCGCACGGCCTTGCGGGTGAGCACGTCGACGACGGCCTCCTGGAAGGACGCCGACACATCGCGCACCGGCACGTCCTCGCCCGCGGCCCGCTTGGCCTCGATCCAGCGGGCGACGGACGTCTTGAGCCCGGAGAAGGAGAAGTCGTACGCCGGGTCGCGCGGCCCGGTGAGCCCGCGCGGGAAGGCGATGGCGTTCGGATCGCCCTCGCGCGCGTACCGGTCGATGACCGGGCCGCCGGGGAAGCCGAGGTTCAGCACCCGCGCGATCTTGTCGAAGGCCTCGCCCGCCGCGTCGTCGATGGTCGAGCCGAGCGGCCGCACGTCGGAGGTGATGTCGGCGGAGAGCAGCAGCGAGGAGTGGCCGCCGGAGACCAGGAGCGCCATGGTCGGCTCGGGCAGCGGCCCGTGCTCCAGCTGGTCCACACAGATGTGCGAGGCGAGGTGGTTGACGCCGTACAGCGGCTTGCCGAGGGCGTACGCGTACGCCTTGGCCGCCGAGACGCCCACGAGCAGCGCGCCCGCGAGCCCGGGACCGGCGGTCACCGCGATGCCGTCGAGGTCCTTCGCGCTCACCCCCGCTTCCTTCAGGGCACGCTCGATGGTCGGCACCATCGCCTCCAGGTGCGCGCGGGAGGCGACCTCGGGCACGACACCGCCGAAGCGGGCGTGCTCGTCGACGCTGGAGGCGACGGCGTCGGCGAGCAGGGTGGTGCCGCGGACGATGCCGACACCGGTCTCGTCGCAGGAGGTCTCGATGCCGAGGACGAGGGGTTCGTCGCGCGAGTCAGCCATGAATCTCGGTTCCTTGTACGCCGGATACGGGGGTGGAGGGATCGGTGCGGCGCATGACCAGGGCGTCCACGTTGCCGGGCTGGTAGTAGCCGCGCCGGAAGCCGATGGGCTCGAAGCCGAAGCGCTCGTAGAGCTTCTGCGCCCGGGTGTTGTCGACCCGTACCTCCAGCATGACCTCGGCGCACTCGAAGGCGGTCGCGGCCTGGAGCAGGTCGGTGAGCAGCCGGGCGCCGAGCCCGGTGCCCCAGTGGTCGCGGGCGACGGCGATGGTCTGGACGTCGGCGAGGTCCCCTTGGGCGGCGAGCCCCGCGTACCCGACGAGGCGCTCGCCGGCCATGGCGACCACGTAGCGGCGGGTGGCCCGCGGTCCGCGCGCGTGGGCCAGCTCGGACCAGAACATGCCGCGCGACCACGCGTCGTCCGGGAACAGCTCCTTCTCCAGGGCGAACACCGCGTCGATGTCCCACCAGCGCATCTCGCGCAGCGCGACGGCCGCGTTGACGTCGCTCACTTGGGGGTGACCACCTTGTAGTTCTTCGGCACCTGCGCGTCGGGCCGGCGCAGGTACAGCGGCCGGGGCTCCAGGAGCGCCTCGCCGGCGGCGAGCTTCTCGGCGGCCAGGGACGCGAGCGCCGCGGCCGAGACGTGCTCGGGGGCGCGGGCGTCCGGGAAGACGTCGGGGTAGAGCAGCGCGCCCGCGCCGACGGCGGGCAGGCCCTCGACGTCGGCGGCGAGCTGCGCGGGCCGGTCGACGGCGGGCTCGCCCACCCTGGTGCGCGCGTCGTCGTAGCGCGCCCAGTAGACCTCCTTGCGCCGGGCGTCGGTGGCGACCACGAAGGGGCCGTCCTCGATGCCGGAGGCGTAGGCGAGGCCGTCCAGCGTGCACACGCCGTGCACGGGGACGCCGAGGGCGAGGCCGAAGGTGTCGGCGGTCATCAGGCCGACGCGCAGTCCGGTGTAGGGGCCGGGGCCCACGCCCACGACGATGCCGGTGACGGCGTCGAGTCTCTGCCCGGCGTCGGCGAGCACGCGGTCGACGGCCGGGAGCAGCAGCTCGCCGTGCCGGCGGGCGTCCACCTGGCTCGACTGGGCCACGACGGAGGAGCCGTCGTGCAGGGCGACGGTGACGGCGGGCGTTGCGGTATCAAGAGCGAGCAAGAGCACGCGAACAGCCTACGGCTCCGGCGCCTGCCGCACGGCCGCCCCGGGTTGGGCCACGCCTGCTGCTACCGTCACTGCGTAGCCGTATGCCGTACGACGAGGTGGGTGGCGAAGGGTGTCAAGGAGCAGCTCGGGATTCGTGGCCGCGCTCACCGCCGCCGCGGTCGCCGCGGTCGGCTTCCTCGCCTATCAGGCGTCGGCCCATGTGCCGGACAGCCTGGCCAAGCGGCCCCAGAAGTCCGCTTCCGCGACCCCGCGCTCCCCCAAGGACAAGGCGAACCCGGCGGCCGTGCCCGCCGAGTCCGGCAAGGGCGAGCGGGTCGTGTACTCCGTGGGCGAGGACCGGGTCTGGCTGGTCGAGGCCTCCGGGAAGCTGCGCGTCACGTTCCCGGTGACGCCCGGCTCGGTCGACCCGCCGCCGGGCACCTACGCCGTCACCTCGCGCTCGGGGACCGTCACCGGAACGGATGGCGTGCCGATTGAGCACGTCGTGCGGTTCACGAGCGTCGAGGGCATCACGATCGGCTTCAGCGCGGCCGTCGACGGCTCGACGCCGAAGCCGGACCCGGCGAAGCGGACCGGCGGCATCCGTGCGTCGCGCGCGCACGGCGACGCGATGTGGGAGTTCGCGACGATCAGCAAGAAGGTCGTCGTCATTCCGTAGGCGCGCCGGGCCCGCTCGCGGCGGCGCCGGCGGGCGCCGGGTCGCGGGGCGGGGTGGAGACCGCGCTCGCGGCGGCGCACGACGCGAGCAGGTCACTCATCGACAGCTGCGCGGGGCCCGGGGCGGCCGAAGGTCCCGGCAGACCGAGTGCGGGCGGCCGCGGCTGTGCGTCACGTTCTGAAGCCGACATGGATGCCTCCTGGGCTCCCGGGGGCAGACGTGGTTAGGTAGACCTAACCAGGACCGGTACCCATGTGACCACGCCCGGCGCACGCGACGCAACATTTTGCCGACGACATGTCGGAACCTTCGGGTGAACGTACCCACGACCCTTGCGGGGCCCGGGCGAGCGCCCCCTGGGGGTCAGGCGGCCAGTGCCGCCAGGTCCGCGTCCGTCCACCGCGCGCCGAGGCCGGTCAGCGTCACCTCGCGCACCTCGTCCGTCGTGTCGCCGACGGCCCGGTCGATGACGACGTGCAGCCGGTCGTCGGACAGCTCCTCGACCTTGCCGTCGCCCCACTCCACGACGATCACCGAATCGGGCAGCGAGACGTCGAGGTCCAGGTCCTCCATCTCGTCGAGCCCGCCGCCCAGCCGGTACGCGTCGACGTGCACGAGCGCGGGACCCTGGCCGAGCGGCGGGTGGACGCGGGCGATGACGAAGGTCGGGGAGGTGACGGCGCCGCGCACGCCGAGGCCCTCGCCCAGGCCGCGGGTCAGCGTGGTCTTGCCGGCGCCCAGCTCGCCGGTGAGCATGACGAGGTCGCCGGGGCGCAGGATCTTGGCCAGGCGGCGGCCCAACTCGCCCATCTGTTCGGGGGAGTTCACGGTGGTCGTGAGTACGTTCGCGGGGACCTGGTGGTGCGGTGCTTCCATGCCGTCCACGTTAGCCGCTGGAGGAGCCCGCGTCGGCTGCCGTCCGCCCGGCGCCCGTCCGCGCGAGCAGCTCCGCGAGGTGCTCCGTGACCACCTCGGGGTGCTCCAGCATGACCAGGTGCCCCGCGTCGGGGACCAGGACCAGCCGGGCGTCCGGCAGCAGGGACGCGATGGCCTCGCTGTGCTCGCTCGGCGTGACCAGGTCCTGCTCCCCGGCCAGCACCAGCACCGGCAGCCCCACGAAGCGTTCGAGCGCCGCCGCCTTGTCGTGCTCGGCGAAAGCCGGGTAGAACTCCGCGACCACGTCGATGGGCGTCGCCTCGATCATCCGCTCCGCGAACCGCGCGATCGCCGGGTCGACGTCCTTGCGCGAGAACGAGTAGCGCTTGATGACCCCGGCGAAGAGGTCCGCGGTGGCCCGCCGCCCCCGCTCCACCAGTTCGGCCTGCGAGCCGAGCGTGCGCAGCACTCCGGGCAGCACCCGGCGCACCGCGTTCATCCCCGCCACCGGCAGCCCGAAATTCACCTGACCGAGCTGCCCCGACGACGTACCCACCAGGGCGACGCCCACGACGCGCTCGCGGATCAGCTCCGGGAACTGGTCGGCGAGGGCCATGGTCGTCATGCCGCCCATGGAGTGCCCGACGAGGACGAGCGGTCCCTTCGGCGCGGCCGCGTCGATGACCGCCTTCAGGTCGCGGCCCAACTGGTCGATGGAGACCGGCACATCGCGCTCGACCTGGTCGACGCCACGCCCCGAGCGGGCGTGGCTGCGCTGGTCCCAGTAGACCGCGCGGACCGCGCCGCGCAGGGCGGCCCGCTGGAAGTGCCAGGAGTCCTGGCTCAGGCAGTAGCCGTGGCTGAAGACGACGGTGAGCGCGTCGCCCGCGGCGCCCCCGCCCCGCTTGCTCCCCTCACTCCCCTCGATCTCTTCGATCTCTTCGACCTCTTCGACCTCTTCGACCTCGTAGGACAGCTCCGTGCCGTCGTCCGCGTGCGCCGTGCCGGGCATGCCGCGCAGCGAGCCGTACGGTCCCGCCGCGTCCAGCGCGAGCCGTGCCTTCTTGCGGATGCCGCGGCCGACGGTGAGCCGCTCGATGGCGACGCCCGCGGCCGCGCCGGCGGCGATCACGCCGAGCGCGGCGCCCGCCACGGTGGCCCGGCGCCAGCTCCCGGCCGCGGCGGCGACCTCCGTCACGGCCTCCGTCACGACGTCCGCGACGTCCGCCACGACGTCCGTCACCGCTTCCGCCGCGGCAGCCCCCGTGCTGCTCTCGCTCACGTGCCGCTCCTAGTCAGTGGTCGGGCCGGTCGTTCCCGTCTCTCCCGCGCCGGGCCGCTCATTCACATGGACGCGCGGCACCCGCGATCCGATGCGCGTGACGATCTCGTACGCGATGGTGTCCGCGGCCCGCGCCCAGTCCTCGGCGGTCGGCTCCCCCCGGTCGCCGGGGCCGAACAGGAGGGCCTCGGCGCCCACTTCGGGCTCGTCCCCGCCGAGGTCGACCACGAACTGGTCCATCGCCACGCGCCCCGCGGCCGTCCGCCACTTGCCTCCGACCAGGACCGGGGCCGTGCCCGAGGCGTGGCGCGGGATGCCGTCGCCGTACCCGGCGGGGATGAGGCCGAGGGTCGTGGCGCCCGAGGTGACGTAGTGGTGTCCGTAGCTCACGCCGTGGCCGGCCGGGGCGTGCTTCACATGGGCGAGCGAGGCGCTGAGCGTCATGACGGGCCGCAGCCCGAGGTCCCCGGACGTGCCCACCTCGGGGCTCGGCGAGATGCCGTACATCGCGATGCCGGGCCGTACGAGGTCGAAGTGCGCGTCCGGGAGCGTGAGCGTGCCCGGGGAGTTGGCGATGTGCCGGACCTCGGGGCGTATGCCCTGGCCCTCGGCGTACGCCACCATCTCGCGGAAGACGGTGAGCTGGGCGGCGATCGAAGGGTGCCCCGGCTCGTCGGCGCACGCGAAGTGCGACCAGAGGCCGGTGACCGTGACCAGGCCCTCGGCCTCGGCGCGCAGGGCCTCGGCGATCAGCTCGGGCCAGTCGGCCGGCATGCAGCCGTTGCGCCCGAGTCCCGTGTCGGCCTTGAGCTGGACGCGGGCGGTGCGCCCCGCCGCCCGGGCGGCCGCCGTCACCTCGCGCAGCGCCCACAGCGCGCTCACCGACATGTCCAGGTCGGCCTCGACGCCCTCGCGCCAGGGGCCGCCCGGTGTCCACAGCCAGCACATGATCCGCCCCGGCAGGCCCGCCGCGCGCAGGGCCAGGGCCTCCTCCGGCGTCGCGGTACCGATCCAGGTGGCGCCCGCCCGGACGGCTGCCCTGGCGCAGGGCACCATTCCGTGGCCGTACGCGTCGGCCTTCACCACGGCCATGAACGCGGCGTGCGGCGCGCGGGCGCGCAGCGTGCGCACGTTGGCGCGGAGGGCGGCGAGGTCGATCTCGGCGCGGACGCGGAAGGCGGCTGTCTCGTTCATCGCGCACAAGTGTCTCAGAGGGCCCCGCCATGCCTACCTCCGTGCCCACCGCCCACCCATCTCCGTGCCCAGCGACCACCACCGCCGGACCGCCTCCGTGCCCACCGGCCCCCACCGCCCGACCGCTCCCCCACCGTCCGAGCCCACCCCACCTGCCGCGTCCCGAGCCGATCACCCACCGCCACCGCCCGGCCCGATCAGCCGCCTGCCACCGCTCGGCCCGGTCAGCCGCCTGCCGCCACTGGGCCGGTCACCGCACCCACCACAGCCCGGCCCAGCACCCACCCGCTCCGGTCACCCGAGAGCCAGCGCTCAGCCAGTCACGCGCCTGCCGCCACTGGGCCGGTCACCGCACCCACCACAGCCGCCCGGCCGGGCACCCACACGTCACCACTCCACCCAGTGCCCCGTCCGCCGCCGCCCGGCCCGGTCACCCGGCAGCCGCCGCCCGAGCAGCGGCCCGAAAACTGCGGCCCACCCGTCACCACCCGCCACCGCCCGAGCCAGCGGCCCCACCCGCCACCGCCCGGCCCGGTCACCCATCCGCCACCGCCGGAGCCAGTTACCCCGTCCGCCACCGCCCGCCCCAGTCACCCCGCAGCCGCCGCCCGAGCCAGTGACCCGAAAGCTGCGGCCCGCCCGCCACGTCGCCGCCCCCCCCATCAGTCCCCCCGGCACACGTCCCGCCAGGCCGTCGGGATGGCGGCGGCCACGTCGTGGGCGGCCACCGGTGCGCCGTTCGCGGCGTGGCGGGCCGCGAGGCCGTGCAGGTAGGCGCCCACCGAGCCGGCGTCCCGGGCGTCCAGTCCCGCCGCGAGCAGGGAGCCGGCGAGCCCGGACAGCACGTCGCCGCTGCCCGCCGTGGCGAGCCACGGGGTGCCCGTGGGGTTGACGCGTACGGCGCCCTCGGCCGAGGCGACCAACGTGGTGGACCCCTTCAGCAGCACGGTCGCCCCGAAGCGCCCCGCCAGTTCCCGCACGGCGGCGAGCCGCGCCGTCTCCACTTCCTCGCGGCGGACGCCGAGGAGGGCGGCGGCCTCCCCGGCGTGCGGCGTGAGCAGCGTCGGCGCGCGCCGGGCCCGGACCTCCCGCTCCTCGGCCAGCCGCAGGCCATCGGCGTCGATGAGGAGCGGCACGTCCGCGCCGATCACGTCCCGCAGCCGCTCCCCGTCGTCCCCGAGCCCAGGTCCCACGGCCCAGGCCTGCACCCGCCCGGCCTTCGACGGCGGCCCCGCGGAGACCAGCGTCTCGGGGTAGCGGGCGAGCACGGCGTCCGCGGCGGGCCCCACGTACCGCACCGCGCCCGCGCCGCCGCGCAGCGCACCGGCCACGCAGAGCACGGCGGCGCCCGGGTACCGCCCGGAACCGGCCACGACGCCGACGACACCGCGCCGGTACTTGTCGCTCTCCCCGCTCGGCCGCGGCAGCAGCCCCGCCACGTCGACGTACTGCAGGGCCTCCGCCGCCCGCTCCCGCGCCGGCAGCTCCAGACCGATGTCGACCAGCCGCACCGCACCGGCGTACTCGCGCCCCGGGTCGATCAGCAGCCCCGGCTTGTGCGTCCCGAACGTCACCGTCACATCGGCGCGCACCGCCTCTCCGCGCACCTCGCCCGTGTCGGCGTCGACGCCGCTCGGCAGGTCCACGGCGACGACCACGGCGTCCCGCGCGACGGCTCCCACGAGGCGGGCGGCACGCTCCCGGAGCCCGCCGCGCCCGCCGATCCCGACGATGCCGTCCACGACGAGCCGGGCCCGCGCGACGACGCCCTCGGCCCTGTCCTCGTCCGCGCCCACGACCGCACCGCCGGCCGCGCGCAGGGCGGCGAGCCCGCCGGGGTGGGTCCGCTCCGGGGCGAGCAGCACCGCGCTGACCCCCGCGCCGCGCCGGGCCAGCCGGGCCCCCGCGTAGAGGGCGTCACCGCCGTTGTCCCCACTGCCCACGAGCAGCGTGACCCGGGCCCCGTACACCTTGCCGAGCAGCCGGGCGCACTCGGCGGCCAGCCCGGCCGCCGCCCGCTGCATCAGCGCCCCCTCGGGCCCCCGCCCCATGGCCGCACGCTCGGCAGCCCGGACACTCTCCACGCCATAAGCACTACGCATCCCCCCAGTCTGCCCCTGCCCCGCCGGGCCATCACGGCGAGAGAGAGGGAGAGGGAGGGGCGGGGGAAGCACCTCCGCCGAAACCTCACGCGGCGGTGCGTCCCGAGGTCATCCCTCCGCCACCACCACCGCCGAGGCCACCCCCGCGTCGTGGCTCAACGACACGTGCCAGGACCGCACCCCCAGCTCGGCGGCGCGCGCCGCGACCGTCCCCCGCACCCGCACCCGCGGCTGCCCGCTCCCCTCCACGTACACCTCGGCGTCGGTCCAGCGCAGCCCGCCCGGCGCCCCCAGCGCCTTGGCCAGCGCCTCCTTCGCCGCGAAGCGGGCCGCGAGCGAGGCCACCCCGCGCCGCTCCCCGCTCGGCAGCAGCAACTCACTGTCCAGGAACAGCCGTTCGGCCATGCCCGGCGTCCGGGCCAACGCGGCCCCGAACCGCTCGATCTCGGCCACATCGATGCCGACCCCGATAATCACCGGCTCACTCACCCCAGAAATCGCCCGGAAAACAACGGCTCAGCGTGACACACCCCACCACTCGGCCACCCCACGGCCGTTCAAACAGCCGTAACAATGGACTGTGATCTCTTCGGTCTCCGCGCCAGACAAGGCGCAGCGGAGCGCCCACCGGCACAAGCCGGAGGCGACTCCCTACCTCGACCTGACCCGCGCCGAGTGGAGCGCCCTGCGGGAGAAGACGCCCCTGCCCCTGACGGCGGAGGAGGTGGAGAAGCTGCGCGGCCTCGGGGACGTCATCGACCTGGACGAGGTCCGCGACATCTACCTCCCGCTCTCCCGCCTGCTGAACCTCTACGTCGGCGCGACGGACGGCCTGCGCGGAGCCCTCAACACCTTCCTCGGCGAGAAGCGCTCCCAGTCCGGCACCCCCTTCGTGATAGGGGTCGCCGGCTCCGTGGCCGTCGGCAAGTCGACCGTCGCCCGCCTCCTGCAGGCCCTGCTCTCGCGCTGGCCGGAACACCCCCGCGTCGAACTCGTCACGACCGACGGCTTCCTGCTGCCGACCAAGGAGCTCCAGGCCCGCGGCCTGATGTCCCGCAAGGGCTTCCCCGAGTCGTACGACCGCCGCGCCCTCACCCGTTTCGTGGCGGACATCAAGGCGGGCAAGGAGGAGGTCACCGCCCCCGTCTACTCCCACCTGATATACGACATCGTGCCGGGCAGGCGCCTCGCGGTGCACCGGCCCGACATCCTCATCGTGGAGGGCCTGAACGTCCTGCAGCCCGCCCTGCCCGGCAAGGACGGCCGCACCCGCGTGGGCCTCGCGGACTACTTCGACTTCAGCGTGTACGTCGACGCCCGCACCGAGGACATCGAGCGCTGGTACCTGAACCGCTTCAAGAAGCTGCGCGACACGGCCTTCCAGGACCCCTCCTCCTACTTCCGCAGGTACACGCAGGTGTCGGAGGAGGAGGCCCTGGACTACGCCCGCACCACCTGGCGCACGATCAACAAGCCGAACCTCCTGGAGAACGTGGCGCCCACCCGCGGCCGGGCCGCCCTGGTGCTGCGCAAGGGCCCCGACCACAAGGTCCAGCGCCTGAGCCTGCGCAAACTCTGAAGGACCCGGCCGCTCGAACGGCCGACTACTCTGCTCGGATGCTGCACCTGCGCCTGATCTCCCCCGAGGACAAGACCGACGACGTGCTGCGCCTGATCGAGGCGACGACCGGCACCACGCACCTCGCCGTCGTCCCGGGCGCGGCCCGCGACCCGAAGGGCGACGTCATCATGTGCGACGTCGCCCGGGAGGCGGGCGACGAGCTGATCGGCGGCCTGCGCGCGCTGGACCTCGACAAGTGCGGCTCGATCGCGGTCGAGACCATCGACCTCTCGCTCTCCGAGCGCGCCACCAGGGCCGAGGACGACGCGCCGGGCGAGGGGGCGGACGCGGTGCTGTGGGAGCAGCTGTCCGACGCGACCCACGAGGAGTCGACGCTCTCGGTCACCTACGTCGCGTTCATCACGCTCGCCACGATGATCGCGGCCTGCGGTGTCGTGCTGGACAACGCGATCCTGATCGTGGGCGCGATGGCCGTCGGCCCGGAGTTCGGACCCCTCGCCGGTTTCTGCACGGCGCTGGTGCGGCGGGCCCCGAAGCTGGCGCTGCGCTCACTGATCGCGCTGCTCGTGGGCTTCCTGGTGGCGATGCTGGTGACGGTCGGGTTCAGCTACTTCATGGACGCCATGAACCTGTTCAGCGACGAGGCCCTGAAGTCGGAGCGTCCGAACACGAACTTCATCTACCGCCCGGACTGGTTCTCGTTCGTCGTGGCGGTCCTCGCCGGCGCGGCGGGCACGCTCTCGCTCACCTCGGCCAAGTCGGGCGCCCTGGTGGGAGTGGCGATCTCCGTGACGACGGTCCCCGCGGCGGCGAACGCCGCGGTCGCCTTCAGCTACAGCGAGTACAAGCAGGCGTGGGGCTCCACCGAGCAGCTCCTGCTCAACCTCGTCGGCATCGTCCTCGCCGGTACGCTCACGCTGCTGACCCAGAAAGCCCTCTGGGCCGGCCAGCGCGAACGTACCGCCAAAGCACGGCGCCTCTAGCCGAGCGCCGACTTCACCGCGTCGGCGAGCCGCTCGGCCACGGACCGCGCCTGCTCGATGTCGGCGGCCTCGACCATGACCCGCACCAGCGGCTCGGTCCCCGAGGGGCGCAGCAGCACCCGGCCCGTGGAGCCCAGCTCGCGCTCGGCGTCGCTGACGGCGCCGGCCAGTTCCGCCGAGGTCTTCACGCGGGACCTGTCGACGTCCGGCACATTGATGAGCACCTGCGGCAGGCGCTCCATGACGCCGGCGAGGTCGGCCAGCGTACGGCCGGTCTCGGCGACCCGCGCCGCGAGGAGCAGGCCGGTCAGGGTGCCGTCGCCGGTGGTGGCGTGGTCCAGGACGATCACGTGCCCGGACTGCTCGCCGCCGAGGGCGAAGCCGTGCTCCTTCATCGCCTCCAGGACGTACCGGTCGCCGACGCCGGTCTGCACCAGGGACAGGCCCTGGGCCTCCATGGCCAGCTTGAAGCCGAGGTTCGACATGACGGTGGCGACAACGGTGTCGTGACGCAGTGTGCCGTGCTCGCGCATGGCGAGGGCCAGCACGGCGAGGATCTGGTCGCCGTCGACCTCCGCGCCGGTGTGGTCCACGGCCAGGCAGCGGTCCGCGTCCCCGTCGTGCGCGATGCCGAAGTCGGCCTTGTGCTCGACGACGGCGGCCTTCAGCAGGCCCAGGTGGGTCGAGCCGCAGCCGTCGTTGATGTTCAGGCCGTCGGGCTGCGCGCCGATGGTGATGATCTCGGCACCGGCGCGCATGAACGCCTCCGGGGAGACCCGGGCGGCGGCGCCGTGCGCCTCGTCCAGGACGATCTTCAGTCCGTCGAGGCGGTTGGGCAGGACACCGAGCAGATGCGCGATGTACTGGTCGAGGCCCTGGTCGTAGGAGGTCACGCGGCCGACACCGGAGCCGGTCGGGCGCTGCCAGGGCGCGCCGGTGCGGTGCTCCTCATACACGGCCTCGATGCGGTCCTCCAGCTCGTCGGCGAGCTTGTGGCCGCCGCGGGCGAAGAACTTGATGCCGTTGTCCGGCATGGCGTTGTGGCTGGCGGAGAGCATCACGCCGAGGTCGGCGCCCAGCGCACCGGTGAGATGCGCCACCGCCGGGGTGGGCAGCACACCGACGCGCAGGACGTCCACGCCCGCGCTCGCGAGGCCCGCGACCACCGCGGCCTCCAGGAACTCCCCGGACGCGCGCGGATCCCGCCCGACCACCGCGACCGGGCGATGGCCTTCAAAGGTGCCCGCCTCGGCCAGTACGTGTGCCGCCGCCACGGAGAGTCCGAGCGCGAGCTCGGCCGTCAGATCCGCGTTGGCGACACCACGCACGCCGTCCGTGCCGAAGAGTCGTCCCACTGCTGTCCTCCGAACGTTCGTTCCTGATAGACGAACGCCCCGGCAGCACGGTGAGTGCCGCCGGGGCGAACGAGAAGTACGAGCAGGCAGCGATTAGCGCTTGCTGTACTGCGGGGCCTTGCGGGCCTTCTTCAGACCGGCCTTCTTGCGCTCGACCGCACGGTCGTCACGCTTGAGGTAACCGGCCTTCTTGAGGGCGGCGCGGTTGTTGTCGACGTCGGCCTCGTTCAGCGCGCGGGCGACACCGAGACGGAGCGCACCGGCCTGACCGGAGACGCCGCCACCCGAGATGCGGGCGATGACGTCGTAGCGGTTGTCGAGTTCGAGCACCTTGAAGGGCTCGTTGACTTCCTGCTGGTGGACCTTGTTCGGGAAGTAGTCCTCGAGCGTGCGCCCGTTGACCTTCCACTTGCCGGTGCCCGGGACGATCCGGACGCGGGCGATGGCGTTCTTGCGACGGCCCAGGCCGGCGGCCGGCTGCGGGTCGCCGAAGCGCGCCGGGTTCGACTCCGAGGTGTACTCGCCCTCAAGCGGCGCCTCGGACTCGGTGGTGTACTGCTCGACGTCAGCGATCTCGGTCTCTTCGACCGGCTGCTCAACGGTGGTCTCGGCCACGATGCTCCTCAGATTCTTTTTCGTCTTTGGGGGTGGCCGGAACTACTGCGCGACCTGGGTGATCTCGAACGGGACCGGCTGCTGAGCGCCGTGCGGGTGCTGGTCGCCCGCGTAGACCTTCAGCTTCGAGAGCATCTGACGGCCCAGGGTGTTCTTGGGGAGCATGCCCTTGACGGCCTTCTCGACGGCCTTCTCGGGGCTCTTCGCAAGCAGCTCGTCGTAGCGGACGGAACGCAGACCACCCGGGTAGCCGGAGTGGCGGTACGCCATCTTCTGGGTCTTCTTGTTGCCGGAGAGGTGCACCTTCTCCGCGTTGATGATGATGACGAAGTCACCGGTGTCAACGTGGGGGGCGTAGATCGGCTTGTGCTTGCCACGCAGCAGGGTGGCAGCGGTGGTCGCCAGACGGCCGAGGACGATGTCCCGGGCGTCGATGACGTGCCACTGGCGGGTCACATCGCCGGGCTTGGGGCTGTACGTACGCACTTAGTAGCCTTCGCTTCTTCAGTGGATGGGGTCCAGACACACGGCACCCAGGAAGCGATCATGCAGCTGGGGCACACAATGCCGGGGACGCTGCCCGTATGCGAGCCACTGGTAACTGCTCCAGGGAACCTACGTAAGGGCCCTTTCGCGTGAGATCGAGGACACCAATACGTATCAATCCCCGAGAGTACCCGCGCCGCCCCGTACCGGTCAAAACGCGGCTCTGAAGACCGGAACCGACGACTCACACACCACGGACAGGTCTGCACTCATCAGAGTAGCGGTCCGCCCGCTCCACCCCGCACCGACCGCTCAGCGCCCCCACCCCCACCGCACACGCCCGCCCGACCGTGACCGCGAGCAGACAGAGCGTCGCCGCGTCCTTGAAGGCGCGCCGCGTCATGGGTTCGAGCCAGGGCCAGGCGAACCCCGGGACCTGCGGCACCAGCGCCACCCAGAACCACGGACTGCGCGCCGCCGCCCCCGCCCGCAGCGCGCCCGCGAGCAGCAGCGGCACCACGACGAGCAGGTAGTGGTCGTAGGAGGGCCGGGAGACGAGAAAGGCCGAAAGCATCAGCATCGTGGCGCACTCCACCACCCGCGAGGGCCCCGCGTCGCCCCTCCCCCAGCGCCGCCACGCACACCACACCCCGGCCGCCGCCGCACAGCCCGCGAGCAGCGTCGCCGCCGTCTGCGGCACCCCGACCCGCGTGAGCACCGCCGAGGGCGATGCCTCGTAGAGGCGTACGAAGGCGTCGTCACCGCGCAGCAGGAAGGGCAGGGTCCGGGTGAAGAACCCGGCGGGGTCCGGCAGCACGAGCGCCGCCGCGAGCGACACCCCCGCGGGCACGCCGAGCGCGACCCCGAGCGCCCGCCGGCGCCCCGCGAAGACGAAGAGGAGCACGACGGGCACCAGCAGCGGCTTCACCGCGACGGCGGCGCCGATGACGAGCCCGGCCGCCGTCCACCGCCCCCGGCACACGCACAGCAGGGCGAGCGGCAGCGCGGCCGCCGACGCCACCGTCCAGTTCCCGAGCTGGACGAGGTGCCCGAAGGGGGCGAAGCCGAGGGCGAGCCCCAGCAGGCCGTACACCGCGAACCGGCTGCGCCAGGACACCCCGTGCACCCGCAGGGCGCACGCCCAGCCGGCGACCAGCCCGGCGGTGACGCCGGCGGGCACCAGGAAGCGGACCACGGCGGTGGGCAGCAGGGCCTGGGGCACGGCGGCGAGCACGGCGCCCGGCAGATAGAGGAAGTGCCGGTCGGCGTAGGGCGAGCGGCCGTGGATCCACGTCTCGGCGGCCCGCACCACGATGGCGTTGTCCATCCCGCCGTCCGGCGCCCGCAGCCCCACCCGCACGACCCCGGCGAGCAGCACGAGCGCGAGCACGGCCCGGGCATGCCGCCCGGCGGGCCGCGACAACCATCCGACAACAGCCGTTTCGCCCGTATTCATACGCCTCAGGCTAGGGCGGGAACCCCGCGCGACCCCCGCTCAACATCCCGGGTCGCCCGTCTAAGATGCGCCCCATGAGCTTTGGGCAAGGGGGGCCTCAGTGGGGCCAGGGCGGCACGGGCGGCTTCGGCGGGGGACCCACGCCCGACTGGGCGGCGCTCGCCGAAGCCTCCGAGGCACGCGCCCGGCGCCGCAGATGGCTGATGATCGGCGGTGGGGCGCTCGCCACGATCGCGGTCGCGGCCGCCGTGGCGATCACCGTCGTCTCGGCGAACAGCGACGACGCCACCGCCTCGAACAAGCCCGCCAGTGAGCTGCCGGCGACGGCGGAGATCCCCGGCGCGAGCGACGACCCCGGTCCGACGTTCAAGGAGACCACGCCGCCGCCCCCGCCGGACCCCAAGGACTTCATCGCCAGCGCGAAGAAGGACAAGGCGCCGCTCAGCCCCGAGGGCCTCTTCCCCGGCAGGACGTACACCTCGGGCGAGACCGTCTACAAGAAGGGCCGGACCGACAGCACGGACAAGTGCGCGTCCGTCACGCAGCCCGCCCTCGGCGCCCTCCTCACCGCCAACGACTGCACCCGCCTGATCCGCGTCAGCTACGTCAAGGGCGGCCTCGCCGTCACCATCGGCGTCGCCGTCTTCGACACCTCCGCCGAGGCCACGAAGGTGATAAAGCAGGTGAAGAACGGCCTGGTCACGGCGCTGCCCGGCAAGGGCGTGCCGAACTTCTGCCAGACGGGCGTGTGCCGTGGGACGTACCACTCCTACGGCCGCTACGCCTACTTCACCACCACGGGCTACCCCAGCGGCAAGAGCGTCACGACCGCCGACCGCAAGGCGTACGCCGTCGGCGACACCATGGCCCGTTTCGCCTTCCGCCAGATCGACCAGCGGGGCCGGGCCCAGGCGTCCGCCGCGGCGGCGGCCCCCGAGTAAGGCGGCGGCCGCCGGCTCAGCAGCAGCCGGCGCCGGGCAGCGTCCGCTTGTTGCGGGCCTCCTTGTTGCGGGCGGCCAGCAGCTCGTCGGCCGGATAGCCGACCTCTTCGAGGGTGAGCCCGTGCGGCCGCACCACGTGCACGGCGGAGTCCCGCACGCCCGCTTGGAGCACCTCGCCGGGCCACTCCACGGGCCGGTGCCCGTCCCCCACGAACAGCATGGCGCCGACCAGCGAGCGCACCATGTTGTGGCAGAACGCGTCGGCCCGCACGGTGGCCTCCAGGATGCCGTCGGGCCGCCGCTCCCAGCGCAGCTCCTGCAGCGTGCGGATGGTCGTGGCGCCCTCGCGGCGCTTGCAGTACGCGGCGAAGTCGTGCTCGCCGATCAGCCGTTCGGCGGCGGCGTTCATCGCATCCGGGTCCAGCTCCCAGTCGTGCCACAGCACATGGCCGCGCAGCAGCGGGTCGACGCCGCCGGGGTGGTCGGTCACGCGGTAGGCGTACCGCCGCCAGACGGCGGAGAAGCGCGCGTTGAACCCCGCGGGCGCCTCGGCCACCTTCCACACCCGCACGTCGTGCGGCAGCCGTCCCGCGAGCCGCCGCAGCAGCTTGTCGCGGTGCTCGTCCCACACGGCCTCGGGCAGGTCGACGTGGGCCACCTGGCCCCGCGCGTGCACCCCGCTGTCGGTCCGCCCGGCCACGGTCAGCTCGTACGTCTGCTCGGAGCGCGTCACGGTCCGCAGCGCGGCCTCTATCTCCCCCTGCACGGTCCGCTGGCCCTGGCGCTGCTTGGCCCAGCCGGAGAAGTCCCGGCCGTCATAGGACAGGTCCAACCGCACCCGTACGAACCCGGGCTCTGCTTCGTCACTCACTCGTGGATCCTCTCAGGCAACAAAAAAGCGGGCCCGCCCCGGCAGGGGGCGGGCCCGCGACGCCCTGAAGGGCAGAACGCTTACGCGTCCTTCGACTCCTCGGCCGGAGCCTCGGCGGCCTCGTCGGCCTTCGCCGTGTCGGCCTTGGCGTCGGCGGCCTCGGCGTCCTTGGCGGAGCGCTTCGTGGCGGCCTCGGCCTCACCGGTGGCCTCCTGGGCCACGGTCAGGGCCTCCACCAGCTCGATGATCGCCATGGGCGCGTTGTCGCCACGACGGTTACCGATCTTGGTGATACGGGTGTAGCCACCCGGGCGGTTCTCGTAGCGCGGGCCGATCTCCGTGAAGAGCGTGTGCACGATGCTCTTGTCGGTGATGACGGACAGCACCTGGCGGCGGTTGTGAAGGTCACCCTTCTTCGCCTTGGTGACCAGACGCTCCGCGTACGGACGCAGGCGACGGGCCTTCGCCTCGGTGGTGGTGATGCGGCCGTACTCGAAGAGCTGCTTGGCGAGGTTCGCCAGCAGAAGCTTCTCGTGCGCGGCGCTGCCGCCCAGACGGGCACCCTTGGCAGGCTTCGGCATGGTGTTTCTCCTAGTGATCTGCCCCGGCCGTATCAGGTACCGGGGTCAGGGCCCCGCGGGCGGACGCCCGCGGGCAGTCATCAGTACTGCTCGGTCTCCACGAAACCGGCGTCCGCGTCGTCGTCGGCGCCGAAGGCGTCGGCGGCGGCGGTCGGGTCGAATCCGGGCGGGCTGTCCTTGAGGGCCAGACCCATGCCGTTGAGCTTCATCTTGACCTCGTCGATCGACTTCGCACCGAAGTTGCGAATGTCGAGCAGGTCCGCCTCGGAGCGGGCCACGAGCTCGCCCACCGAGTGGATGCCCTCGCGCTTGAGGCAGTTGTACGACCGAACGGTGAGCTCCAGCTCCTCGATCGGCAGCGCCAGATCGGCGGCCAGGGCGGCGTCCGTCGGGGACGGGCCCATGTCGATGCCCTCGGCGTCGATGTTGAGCTCGCGCGCCAGACCGAACAGCTCGACCAGGGTCTTGCCGGCGGACGCCATGGCGTCACGCGGGCGCATGGCCTGCTTGGTCTCGACGTCGACGATCAGCTTGTCGAAGTCGGTGCGCTGCTCGACACGGGTCGCCTCGACCTTGTACGTGACCTTGAGCACCGGCGAGTAGATCGAGTCGACCGGGATGCGCCCGATCTCCTGACCGACCTGCTTGTTCTGGACGGCGGAGACGTAGCCGCGACCGCGCTCGACGGTCAGCTCCATCTCCAGCTTGCCCTTGCCGTTGAGCGTGGCGAGGACGAGGTCGGGGTTGTGCACCTCGACACCGGCCGGGGGCGCGATGTCGGCGGCGGTGACCAGACCCGGGCCCTGCTTGCGCAGGTACATCACGACCGGCTCGTCGTGCTCCGAGGAGACGACCAGCTGCTTGATGTTCAGGATGAGGTCGGTGACGTCCTCCTTGACGCCCGGCACGGTGGTGAACTCGTGCAGGACACCGTCGATGCGGATGGACGTGACGGCCGCACCCGGGATCGAGGAGAGGAGCGTACGGCGCAGGGAGTTGCCGAGGGTGTAGCCGAAGCCCGGCTCCAGCGGCTCGATCACGAACCGGGAGCGGAATTCGTCGACGACCTCTTCGGTCAACGAGGGGCGCTGAGCAATCAGCATGTCGCGTTCCTTCAGTCAGGGGCACCCACTATTTGATGCCCTGAATTCACTACAAGGGTACGGGCGGCACGCCTCCGAAGAGCCGTACCGCCCGGAACCTCAAGAACTGCCGTGCGTCAGACGCGGCGGCGCTTGGGCGGACGGCAGCCGTTGTGCGGCGTGGGCGTCACGTCCTGGATCGAGCCGACCTCGAGACCGGTCGCCTGGAGCGAACGGATGGCGGTCTCGCGACCGGAACCCGGGCCCTTGACGAAGACGTCGACCTTGCGCATGCCGTGCTCCTGCGCGCGACGGGCAGCCGACTCGGCGGCCATCTGCGCGGCGAACGGCGTGGACTTGCGCGAGCCCTTGAAGCCGACGTGGCCGGCGGAGGCCCACGAGATCACGTTGCCGCTCGGGTCCGTGATGGACACGATCGTGTTGTTGAACGTGCTCTTGATGTGAGCGTGCCCGTGGGCAACGTTCTTCTTTTCCTTGCGGCGCACCTTCTTGGCAGCGCCCTGACGACCCTTGGGGGGCATCTATAACTCCTACGGGAGGTGGTCGGTCCTGCAGCGACAGCTGTCGATAGACCGCTGAGCGAGGACTACTTCTTGCCCGGCTTCTTCTTACCGGCGATGGCGCGACGCGGGCCCTTGCGGGTGCGGGCGTTCGTGCTGGTGCGCTGACCGCGGACGGGCAGGCCACGACGGTGGCGCAGACCCTGGTAGCAGCCGATCTCGACCTTGCGACGGATGTCGGCCTGGATCTCGCGACGGAGGTCACCCTCGGTCTTGATGTTGGCGTCCACGTACTCGCGGATCTTGACGAGGTCTTCCTCGGTCAGGTCGCGGACGCGGGTGTTGCGGTCCACCTCGGTGGCGTCCAGCGTCTGCTGGGCCAGCGTGCGGCCGATGCCGAACACGTAGGTGAGGGCGACCTCGATGCGCTTGTCGCGCGGGAGGTCAACGCCTTCAACGCGTGCCATTCATGGCTCCTGTTGATTCTTCGGAGGTCTTCAGCAGAACCACTCCCAACGGCCGTCCCCTTTTCACTGGAAAAGGGTTGGTACCTGCTGGGTCCCCGGCCTCCGACCGGGGGTGTCGCCCTCCACCACCAAAGGAACTGAAGAGGGACGGGTCCTGCATATGTGCTTACTTGCGTCGCGCGAAAATCTGCGAACTGCAGTCGTGCGTCAGCCCTGGCGCTGCTTGTGGCGCGGGTTGTCGCAGATGACCATGACCCGGCCGTGACGGCGGATCACCCTGCACTTGTCGCAGATCTTCTTGACGCTCGGCTTGACCTTCATTGGGTGAGGTTCTCCGGGTCAGTGCCACCACCCCGCGCGAGCGGGATGCGGGCAAGATCTACTTGTACCGGTAGACGATCCGGCCACGCGTCAGGTCGTACGGAGACAGCTCCACCACGACCCGGTCGTCAGGGAGGATGCGGATGTAGTGCATACGCATCTTGCCGCTGATGTGTGCCAGGACCTGGTGGCCGTTCTGGAGCTCCACCTTGAACATGGCGTTCGGAAGAGACTCGACGACAGTGCCTTCGATCTCGATGGCACCTTGCTTCTTGGCCACGCTTCGCCCTTCGAATCGACTACCTTGATCGACTACGCGCTCCGTATGCAGACACACGGATGCACGAGAGCCGACGCGTCAGTCTACGTCAGGGCTCTCGGAAAGACGAATCGAGAGAGTCTGCCCCATCGCGTAGATCGTTAAGCAGCGGGGGTCAGGACGCCAGCGGGTCCGGCGCCACGGTGACCCCGTACTCCGCCAGCTTCGCCTTGCCGCAGTCGGGGGCCGTCAGCACCAGCGGGCCCTCCTCCGTCAGCGCGACGGAGTGCTCCCAGTGCGAGGACCAGGTGCCGTCCGTGGTGATGACGGTCCAGTCGTCCTCCAGAACCTCCGTGCGCGGGGTGCCGAGGGAGACCATCGGCTCGATCGCGAGGCAGAGGCCGGGCACCAGCTTGGGGCCCTTGCCGCGGCGGCGCTCGACGTAGTTCAGGAGGTGGGGGTCCATGTGCATCTCGGTGCCGATGCCGTGGCCGCCGTAGTCCTCGACGATGCCGTACTTGCCGCCGCCCGGCTTGGGCTGGCGGCGGATGTACGTCTCGATGGCCCGGGAGATGTCCACCAGGCGGTTGCCCTGCTTCATCGCCGCGATCCCGGCCCACATCGACTCCTCGGTCACCCGGGAGAGCTCGACCAGCTCCGGGGCGTGACCGGTGCCGACGAAGGCGGTGTAGGCCGCGTCGCCGTGCCAGCCGTCGATGATCGCGCCGGCGTCGATGGAGATGATGTCGCCGTCCTTGAGGACGGTCTTGTCGTCCGGGATGCCGTGCACGACGACCTCGTTCACGGAGGTGCAGATCGTCGCGGGGAAGCCGCCGTAACCGAGGAAGTTGGACTTCGCGCCGTGCTCGGCGATCACCTTGCGGGCGACCTCGTCCAGGTCCTTCGTGGTGGCCCCGGGCACCGCGGCCTCGCGGGTCGCCGCGTGCACGGCGGCGACGACAAGGCCCGCCTCACGCATCTTCGCGATCTGCTCGGGGGTCTTGATCTGCACCATGGGGCTTCCGCTCTCCGTCATCCGTCGACAAACCGGCTACGCACACACGAACCGGGTACGTAGACAACAGTACGGCCGCGGTCCCCCGACAGGGCACCGCGGCCGAAACAGCGTACTGAACTACTTGTCGCCCTTGAGGGCGTCCATCGCGCGCCTGGTGACCTCGTCCACCTTGCCGAGCGCCGAGATCGTGACGACCAGGCCCTGGCCCTTGTAGTGGTCGATGATCGGCTCGGTCTCGCGGTGGTACACGTCGAGACGCTTGCGCACGGTCTCTTCCTTGTCGTCGCCGCGCTGGTACAGCTCGCCGCCGCAGACGTCGCAGACGCCTTCTCGCTCCGGCTTGCTGTACGTCACGTGGAAGACATGGCTGGAGTCGTTGCGGCAGATGCGACGGCCCGCGATGCGCTTGACGACCTCGTCCTCGGGGACCTCCAGGTCCAGGACGGCGTCGAGCTTCTGCCCGTCGGCCTTCAGCGCCTCGTCGAGCGCCTCGGCCTGCGACACGTTCCGCGGGAAGCCGTCGAGCAGGAAGCCGCCCTCGGCGTCCGACTGGGCCATGCGGTCCTTCGCCATGCCGATCGTCACCTCGTCGGGCACGAGGTTGCCGGCGTCCATGTACGCCTTCGCCTGCTTGCCCAGCTCCGTGCCCTGGCTGATGTTGGCACGGAAGAGGTCGCCCGTGGAGATGTGCGGGATCGACAGGTTCTTGGCGAGGAACGCGGCCTGCGTTCCCTTGCCCGCACCGGGCGGCCCGACGAGGACGATTCGCATCAGCGGAGGAACCCTTCGTAATTGCGCTGCTGGAGCTGGCTCTCGATCTGCTTCACGGTTTCCAGACCCACACCCACGATGATGAGGATGCTCGTCCCGCCGAACGGGAAGTTCTGGTTCGCCTGGAAGCCCACCAACGCCATCGTCGGCACAAGAGCGATCAGACCCAAGTACAGCGAACCCGGCCACGTGATCCGGTTGAGTACGTAGCTCAGGTACTCAGCGGTCGGGCGGCCAGCCCGGATGCCCGGGATGAAGCCACCATACTTCTTCATGTTGTCGGCGACTTCCTCGGGGTTGAAGGAGATCGCGACGTAGAAGAAGGCGAAGAAGACGATCAGGATGAAGTACGTGGCGATGTAGATCGGGTGGTCACCCTTGGTCAGGTTTGCCTCGATCCACGTCTTCCATCCCGAGGTGCCGCCCGCGAACTGGGCGACCAGCGCCGGAATGTAGAGCAACGAGGAGGCGAAGATCACAGGGATGATGCCCGCCTGATTGACCTTCAGCGGAATGTACGTCGACGTACCGCCGTAGGACCTGCGGCCGATCATGCGCTTCGCGTACTGGACGGGAATGCGCCGCTGCGCCTGCTCGACGAAGACCACCAGGCCGACCATGACGAGACCGACCGCGATGACCGTGCCGAACTCGATCCAGCCGTCCGCCAGGTCGCCCTGCTCCTTGATGGCCCACAGGGCGCTCGGGAAGGTCGCGGCGATCGAGATGAACATCAGGATCGACATGCCGTTGCCGATGCCCCGGTCGCTGATCAGCTCACCGAGCCACATCACGCAGGCGGTGCCGGCGGTCATCGTGATGACCATCGTGATGGTGACGAAGATCGACTGGTCCGGAACGATCTCGCTGGCGACGGGGCAGCCCTGGAAGAGGGCGCCGGTGCGGGCGGTGGCCACCAGGCCCGTGCCCTGCAGGATCGCGAGCGCGATGGTCAGATAGCGCGTGTACTGCGTGATCTTCGCCGTGCCGGCCTGGCCCTCCTTCTTGAGGGCCTCCAGTCGCGGGATCACCACGGTCAGCAGCTGCAGAATGATGCTCGCCGTGATGTACGGCATGATGCCGAGCGCGAAGATCGTGATCTGCAGCAGCGCGCCGCCGCTCATCATGTTGACGAGACCGAACAGGCCCTGGTTCTGACCGGCGTTGTCGACACAGGCCTGGACGTTCTTGTAGTTGACCCCGGGGATGGGCATATGCGTGCCCAGCCGGTAGATCACGATGATGCCGAGCGTGAAGAGCAGCTTCTTGCGCAGGTCGGGCGTCTTGAACGCCCGGGCGAACGCGGTGAGCACGGTGCCTCCTGCGACCCCCGCGCGCGTGCGTCAGAGGTGGTGGTCTTGAGGTTCGACGAATACGTATCAGTCAACAAAACCGTGCGGGCAGACCGCACGGAGCTTAGACAGTGCACGCCACCTTACCGGCGACCGTGCCCCCCTTGGAACGACCAACCGGGGATGCCCCTTTTGTGGGGCATCCCCGGCTGGGAATCGCTCATGTCATCGACACGTCTGAGGGAAAATCAGACGAGCTCGGTGACGGTACCGCCCGCGGCGGTGATCTTCTCCTTGGCGGAGCCGGAGACGGCGTCGACCGTCACCTGCAGCGCCACGGTGAGCTCACCCTGGCCGAGCACCTTGACGAGGCTGTTCTTGCGAACGGCACCCTTGGCGACGAGACCCTCGACGGTGACCTCGCCACCCTCGGGGTACAGCGCGCTCAGCTTGTCGAGGTTCACGACCTGGAACTCGGTCTTGAACGGGTTCTTGAAGCCCTTGAGCTTCGGGAGACGCATGTGGAGGGGCATCTGGCCACCCTCGAAGCGCTCCGGAACCTGGTAACGGGCCTTGGTGCCCTTGGTACCACGACCAGCGGTCTTACCCTTGGACGCCTCACCACGACCCACACGGGTCTTGGCGGTCTTGGCGCCCGGGGCGGGCCGGAGGTTGTGGACCTTCAGCGGGTTCTGCTCCGCCATGTCAGTCGACCTCCTCAACCGTCACGAGGTGGCGGACGGTGTGCACCATTCCGCGGAACTCGGGGCGGTCCTCCTTGACGACCTGCGTGTTGATGCCCTTGAGACCAAGGGAACGCAGGGTGTCGCGGTGGTTCTGCTTGCTGCCGATGTACGACTTCGTCTGCGTGATCTTGAGCTGTGCCATTACGCAGCACCAGCCCCGGCACGCGCCCGCAGCAGAGCCGCGGGAGCGACGTCCTCGAGGGGCAGACCACGGCGAGCCGCGATCTCCTCGGGACGCTGCAGACCCTTGAGGGCCGCCACGGTCGCGTGCACGATGTTGATCGCGTTCGACGAACCGAGCGACTTCGACAGGATGTCGTGAACGCCGGCGCACTCGAGCACGGCGCGCACCGGGCCACCGGCGATAACACCGGTACCGGGGGAAGCAGGCTTCAGCAGGACGACGCCCGCCGCCTTCTCGCCCGTGATCGGGTGCGGGATGGTGCCCTGGATACGGGGGACCTTGAAGAAGTGCTTCTTGGCCTCCTCAACACCCTTGGCGATGGCGGCCGGCACCTCCTTGGCCTTGCCGTAACCGACACCCACGGTGCCGTCACCATCGCCCACCACGACCAGCGCGGTGAAGCTGAAGCGACGACCACCCTTCACAACCTTGGCGACGCGGTTGATCGCGACAACGCGCTCAACGTACGCGGTCTTCTCGGCGGCAGCAGCGCCACCGTCGCGACCCTTCCGGTCCCGCCGCTCGCCGCCACCGGCACCGCCACCGCGGCGCTGGGGTCCAGCCATTGGAATTACCTCTCTCTGTTTCCGCTAGCTACGGAACCGACTCAGAACTTGAGTCCGGCTTCGCGGGCGGCGTCCGCCAGGGCGGCGATGCGCCCGGCGTACTGGTTACCACCACGGTCGAACACGACAGTCTCGACACCGGCGGCCTTGGCGCGCTCGGCGACCAGGGCGCCGACCGACTTGGCGGCCGCGGACTTGTCGCCCTCGGCGCCGCGGATCGTGCTGTCCAGGGTCGACGCCGACGCCAGGGTGTGACCCTTGATGTCGTCGATGACCTGGGCCACGATGTGGCGGTTGGAGCGCGTCACGACCAGGCGCGGACGCTCAGCCGTACCCGAGATGTGCTTACGGATGCGGATGTGACGACGCTTGATGGCAGCACGCTTGTAAGCGTCGCCCTTAGCAATCTTGACACCGTATGCCATGGCTTACTTACCCGCCTTTCCGACCTTGCGGCGGATGACTTCGCCTTCGTACTTGACGCCCTTGGCCTTGTACGGGTCGGGCTTGCGCAGCTTGCGGATGTTGGCCGCAACCTCGCCGACCTTCTGCTTGTCGATGCCCTCGACCGAGAACTTGGTCGCCGATTCGACCTTGAAGGAGATGCCCTCGGGCGCCTCGATCAGGATCGGGTGGCTGTAGCCGAGCGAGAACTCCAGGTTGGAGCCCTTCGCCAGGACGCGGTAACCGACACCGCTGATTTCGAGCTTCTTCACGTAACCCTGGGTCACGCCGGTGATCATGTTCGCCACCAGCGTGCGGGACAGGCCGTGCAGGGCCTTGTTCTGACGCTCGTCGTTCGGGCGGGTGACGTTCAGAACGCCGTCCTCACCCTTAGCGATCTCGATAGGCGCGACGATGGTGTGGCTCAGGGTCCCCTTGGGGCCCTTGACCGCGACCGTCTGGCCGTCGATGGTGACGTCCACGCCGGCGGGAACCGTGATGGGGAGCTTGCCAATACGCGACATTAGCTATTCCTCCGTTCCCGACTACCAGACGTAGGCGAGGACTTCCCCACCTACGCCCTTCTTGCCTGCCTGCTGTCCGGTCAGGAGACCGTGCGACGTGGAGATGATCGCCACGCCCAGGCCGCCGAGGACCTTCGGCAGGTTGGTGGACTTCGCGTAAACCCGGAGACCGGGCTTGGAGATCCGCTTGATGCCCGCGATGGAGCGCTCACGGTTCGGGCCGAACTTCAGCTCGAGAACGAGGTTCTTGCCAACCTCGGCGTCCTCGACCTTCCAGCCCGTGATGAAGCCCTCCTGCTGGAGGATCTCCGCGATGTGAGACTTGATCTTGCTGTGCGGCATCGCCACGGTGTCGTGGTACGCCGAGTTCGCGTTACGCAGACGAGTCAGCATGTCCGCGATCGGATCAGTCATGGTCATGAATTGGCCTTCGGCCTCTCTCGCCGGGGTTTCCTATCTGCGCCATCCCTCTCCCCACTCAGAGGCGGGACGGGTGCGGCGCGGGGACCTACGGCGTAGTAAGTCGGTCAGGGCGGCAGACGCCCAACCCTCCTAGCCTAAGCCATGGAGGGGTGGGCCTCTGCCGACCCTTTACTTACCGAGAGATCCAGGAGTCCCTAAAACCCTTGAAAAGGGGGGACTACCAGGAGCTCTTGGTCACGCCCGGCAGCTCGCCACGGTGAGCCATCTCACGAAGGCACACGCGGCACAGGCCGAACTTGCGGTAGACGGAGTGCGGGCGGCCGCAGCGCTGGCAGCGGGTGTACGCACGCACACCGAACTTGGGCTTACGAGCAGCCTTGGCAATCAGAGCCTTCTTCGCCATCTCGCTTACGCCTCCTTGAACGGGAAGCCGAGGTGACGAAGGAGGGCGCGGCCCTCGTCGTCGTTGGTCGCCGTGGTGACCACGGTGATGTCCATACCCCGGACGCGGTCGATCTTGTCCTGGTCGATCTCGTGGAACATGACCTGCTCCGTGAGACCGAAGGTGTAGTTTCCACGGCCGTCGAACTGCTTGGGGGACAGACCGCGGAAGTCGCGGATGCGCGGCAGCGCGAGCGACAGGGTGCGGTCCAGGAACTCCCACATGCGGTCGCCACGGAGCGTGACGTGGCAGCCGATCGGCTGACCCTCGCGCAGCTTGAACTGCGCGATGGACTTCCGGGCCTTCGTCACGGCCGGCTTCTGGCCGGTGATCGTGGTGAGGTCGCGGATGGCGCCGTCGATCAGCTTCGAGTCACGGGCGGCGTCGCCGACACCCATGTTGACCACGATCTTGACGAGACCGGGGATCTGCATGACGTTCTCGTAGGAGAACTCCTCACGCAGCTTGCCCGCGATCTCCTCGCGGTACTTCGTCTTGAGACGCGGAGTGGTGGTGGTCGTCATCAGATGTCCTCACCCGTCCGCTTGGCAACGCGGATCTTGTTGCCCTCGTCGTCGAAGCGGTAACCGACGCGCGTGACGACCTTGTTGCCGTCCTTCTCCACGACCAGCTGGACGTTGGAGACGTGGACGGGGGCCTCGGTGGTCACGATGCCGCCGGCCTGCGAGCCGCTGGCCGTCGGGGCGGCCTTCGTGTGCTTCTTGACCCGGTTGACACCCTCGACCAGGACGCGCTCCTCGCGCGGGTAAGCGGCAATGACCTTGCCCTGCTTGCCCTTGTCCTTACCGGTGATGACCTGAACCAGGTCGCCCTTCTTGATCTTCATGCTTACAGCACCTCCGGCGCGAGCGAGATGATCTTCATGAACTTCTTCTCGCGCAGCTCACGGCCGACGGGGCCGAAGATACGGGTGCCGCGAGGGTCGCCGTCGTTCTTCAGAATGACGGCGGCGTTCTCGTCGAAGCGGATGTACGAGCCGTCCGGACGGCGGCGCTCCTTGACGGTGCGAACGATGACCGCCTTGACGACGTCACCCTTCTTCACGTTGCCACCGGGGATCGCGTCCTTGACGGTGGCGACGATGACGTCACCGATGCCCGCGTAGCGGCGACCCGAGCCACCGAGAACACGGATGGTGAGAATTTCCTTCGCACCCGTGTTGTCGGCGACGCGCAGTCGCGACTCCTGCTGGATCACGTCTATCTCCTGTTTGTCTGCCGGTTCCCGGCAGGGGCTCGACTCTTACGAGCGGGCCCCTGCCGAGCCTGGCGGAACGAACTCTGAGGGATGCCTCAGAGAATTACTTGGCCTTCTCGAGGATCTCGACGATGCGCCAGCGCTTGGTCGCCGACAGCGGACGCGTCTCCATCAGGAGGACGCGGTCGCCGACGCCGGCAGCGTTCTGCTCGTCGTGCGCCTTGAGCTTGTTCGTACGGCGGATGACCTTGCCGTACAGGGCGTGCTTGACGCGGTCCTCGACGGCGACGACGACGGTCTTGTCCATCTTGTCGCTGACGACCAGACCCTCGCGGGTCTTGCGGAAGCCGCGGGTCTCGGTGTTCTCAGTCACGTTGCTCTCGCTCATCAGGCGCTCTCCACCGTCTCGATGCCCAGCTCGCGCTCACGCATCAGGGTGTAGATCCGCGCGATGTCCTTACGGACGGCCTTGAGCCGACCGTGGTTCTCGAGCTGGCCCGTCGCCGCCTGAAAGCGGAGGTTGAACAGCTCTTCCTTGGCTTCGCGGAGCTTGTTGAGAAGCTCCTCGTCGCCCAGCTCGCGCAGCTCGGAAGCCTTGGTACCGGCCGACATCACGACTCACCTGCCTCGCGCCGGACGATGCGGCACTTCATCGGAAGCTTGTGAGCAGCGCGGGTGAGCGCCTCACGAGCAATCTTCTCGTTCGGGTAGGACAGCTCGAACATCACCCGGCCCGGGTGAACGTTCGCGACCCACCACTCGGGCGAACCCTTACCGGAACCCATGCGGGTCTCGGCAGGCTTCTTGGTCAGCGGGCGGTCCGGGTAGATGTTGATCCAGACCTTGCCGCCACGCTTGATGTGGCGGGTCATCGCGATACGAGCCGCCTCGATCTGGCGGTTGGTCACGTACGCCGGCGTGAGGGCCTGAATGCCGTACTCGCCGAACGCAACCGTCGTACCGCCCTTGGCCTGACCACGGCGCTTCGGGTGGTGCTGCTTGCGGTGCTTGACCCTACGGGGGATCAGCATTTCGGTCAGGCCTCCGTTCCGGTGCTCTCAGCAGCCGGAGCAGCGGCGGCGGGAGCGTCGGCCTTGGGGGCCTCGGCAGCCGGCGCGGACTGCTGCGGCTTGCGGCCGCGGCCGCCACGCTCGCCACCACGGCCACCACGGGCCGGGCGGTCGTTGCCGCCGCCACGGGCCGGGCGGTTACCCGCACGGGCAGCGGCGTTCTCGGCGCGGACCTCGGCGATGTTCTTGACGTCGCCCTTGTAGATCCAGACCTTCACGCCGATACGGCCGAAGGTCGTCTTGGCCTCGAAGAAGCCGTAGTCCACGTTCGCGCGCAGCGTGTGCAGCGGCACACGACCCTCGCGGTAGAACTCGGACCGGGACATCTCGGCGCCGCCGAGACGGCCACCACACTGGATCTTGATGCCCTTGGCGCCGGCCTTCATCGCCGACTGCATGCTCTTGCGCATGGCACGGCGGAAGGAGACGCGGGAGGACAGCTGCTCCGCCACGGCCTGGGCCACGAGCTGAGCGTCGACCTCGGGGTTCTTGACCTCGAGGATGTTCAGCTGGACCTGCTTGCCCGTGAGCTTCTCGAGGTCACCGCGGATGCGGTCGGCCTCGGCGCCACGGCGGCCGATGACGATGCCGGGACGAGCGGTGTGGATGTCCACACGCACGCGGTCACGGGTGCGCTCGATCTCCACCTTCGAGATGCCGGCGCGCTCCATGCCGGACGTCATCATCCGACGGATGGCGACGTCTTCCTTGACGTAGTCCTTGTACAGCTTGTCGGCGTACCAACGCGACTTGAAGTCGGTCGTGACACCGAGCCGGAACCCGTGCGGGTTTACCTTCTGGCCCATTACCGGGTTCCTTCCTTGCTGCTGACGACCACGGTGATGTGGCTGGTCCGCTTACGGATCCGGTAGGCACGGCCCTGAGCACGCGGACGGAACCGCTTCAGGGTCGGGCCCTCATCCACGTACGCCTCGCTGATGACCAGCGAAGAGGCGTCGGTGTGGTCGTAGTTGTGCGCGGCGTTGGCAATGGCGCTGTCCAGCACCTTGCCGACCGGCACGCTCGCGGCCTGCGGGGCGAAACGCAGGACCGCCTGAGCCTCCGTGGCATCCATGCCACGGATGAGGTCCACCACGCGGCGGGCCTTCATGGGCGTGACGCGGATGTACCGCGCCTGGGCCCTGGCTTCCATGGTTGTCCCTTCGGTGTTAGTCATAGTCGATTCCACCCCGCCTTAGCGGCGCTTCGACTTCCGGTCGTCCTTGACGTGACCCCGGAAGGTGCGCGTCGGCGAGAACTCGCCGAGCTTGTGGCCGACCATCGACTCGGTGACGAACACCGGGATGTGGGTCTTGCCGTTGTGCACCGCGATCGTGTGACCCAGCATGCTGGGGATGATCATCGAGCGACGGGACCAGGTCTTGATGACGTTCTTGGTGCCGGCTTCGTTCTGGGCGTCCACCTTCTTTACGAGGTGGTCGTCGACGAAGGGCCCCTTCTTGAGACTGCGCGGCATCTAAACCCGCTCCTAGCGCTTCTTGTTCGACTTGCGGCGGCGGACGATGTACTTGTTGCTCGCCTTGTTGCGATCACGAGTACGACCCTCCTTCTTGCCCCACGGCGAGACCGGGTGACGACCACCGGAGGTCTTGCCTTCACCACCACCGTGCGGGTGGTCGACCGGGTTCATCACGACACCACGCACGGTCGGGCGGACGCCCTTCCAGCGCATACGGCCGGCCTTGCCCCAGTTGATGTTCGACTGCTCGGCGTTGCCGACCTCGCCGATGGTGGCGCGGCAGCGGACGTCGACCAGGCGGATCTCACCGGACGGCATGCGAAGGTGCGCCATGGCGCCTTCCTTCGCGAGCAGCTGCACCGAGGCACCCGCGGAGCGGGCGAACTTCGCGCCGCCGCCGGGCCGCAGCTCGATGGCGTGGATGGTCGTACCGACCGGGATGTTGCGCAGCGCCATGTTGTTGCCGGGCTTGATGTCGGCGCCAGGGCCGCTCTCAATCCGGTCACCCTGCTGCGTGCCGCGCGGGGCGAGGATGTAGCGCTTCTCGCCGTCCGCGTAGTGCAGCAGCGCGATGCGCGCGGTGCGGTTGGGGTCGTACTCGATGTGCGCGACCTTGGCCGGCACGCCGTCCTTGTCGTGACGACGGAAGTCGATCACGCGGTAGGCGCGCTTGTGTCCGCCACCCTGGTGACGAACGGTGATCCGACCGGCGTTGTTACGGCCGCCCTTGCTGTGCAGCGGGCGAACCAGCGACTTCTCCGGCGTGGACCGCGTTACCTCGACGAAGTCGGCGACGCTGGAGCCACGACGGCCCGGCGTAGTCGGCTTGTACTTGCGGATTCCCATTTCTCAGTCCTCGTCCGATATTCGGACCAGGGCGCTCCGTTAGGAGGCCTGGCCGAAGATGTCGATACGGTCGCCCTCAGCAAGGGTCACAATCGCGCGCTTGGTGTCGGCACGCTTGCCGAAACCAGACTTGGTGCGCTTGCGCTTGCCCTGACGGTTGATCGTGTTGACTCCGGTGACCTTGACCGAGAAGACCGCCTCGACGGCCTGCTTGATCTGGGTCTTGTTGGAGCCGGGGGCCACGATGAACGTGTACTTGCCCTCGTCGAGCAGCGCGTACGACTTCTCGGAGACGACCGGCTTGACGAGGACGTCGCGCGGGTCCGAGAAGGACTTGCTCAGCGGAGTGGGCTCAACAGCGATCTTGCCCTCGGTCGCGATGCGCTTCGCCTTGGCGACACGCGCGGCCTTGGCCGCCTTCGCGGCCTTGGACGCGATGCTCTGGTGACGGATGGCCATCAGGCTTCGCTCCCTTCGGTCTCGTCGTTCCGGCCGGACGGGGCGCCGGACACGAAGGACTCGAAGGCGGCCTTGGTGAAGACCACGTCGTCCGAGACGAGCACGTCGTACGTGTTCAGCTGGCCCGGCTCCAGGATGTGCACCTGGGGCAGGTTGCGGGCGGAGAGCAGCGAAAGCTCGTCCGAGCGCTCGATGACCAGGAGCACGTTCTTGCGCTCACTGACCTTGCCGAGCAGGCTCTTCGCGGCCTTCGTCGAGATCTCGCCCTCGACCACGCCGGAGACGACGTGGATGCGGGAGTTGCGCGCCCGGTCGGTGAGGGCGTGACGCAGGGCGGCAGCCTTCATCTTCTTGGGAGTGCGCTGGGAGTAGTCACGCGGCACGGGGCCGTGGACGACGCCACCGCCGGCGAACTGCGGCGCACGGGTCGAACCCTGGCGCGCGCGGCCGGTGCCCTTCTGGCGGTAAGGCTTCTTGCCACCACCACGGACTTCACCGCGGGTCTTGGTCTTGTGCGTGCCCTGACGGGCCGCGGCCAGCTGCGCGACGACGACCTGGTGGATCAGCGGGATGCTGATCTTCTCGACGTCGAAGATCTCCGCGGGGAGCTCGACCGTCCCGGTCTTGTCGCCTGCCGGCGAAAGGATGTCAATGGTGCTCATGGGTTACCTCAGGCCCCCTTGGCCGCGGTACGGACCAGGACGAGGCCGCCGTTCGGACCGGGGACCGCGCCCTTGATGAGCAGCAGACCCTTCTCCGCGTCAACGGCGTGGACGGTCAGGTTCTGGGTGGTGACCCGCTCGTTGCCCATGCGACCCGCCATGCGCATGCCCTTGAAGACACGGCCGGGGGTGGCACAGCCACCGATGGAACCGGGCTTGCGGTGCACGCGGTGGGCACCGTGGGAGGCCTTGCCGCCGTGGAAGTTGTGACGCTTCATCACACCGGCGAAGCCCTTGCCCTTGCTCTTGCCGGTGACGTCGACCTTGATACCGGCCTCGAACGTCTCGGCGGTCAGCTCCTGGCCGAGGGTGTACTCGCTGGCACCAGCGGTACGGATCTCGACGAGGTGGCGACGGGGGGTCACGTCGGCCTTGGCGAAGTGGCCCTTGAGGGGCTTGTTCACCTTGCGCGGGTCGATCTCGCCGAAGGCGATCTGGACCGACTCGTAGCCGTCGCTGTCATTCGTACGGACCTGGGTAACGACGCAGGGTCCGGCCTTGACCACGGTCACCGGGACGACACGGTTGTTCTCGTCCCAGACCTGGGTCATGCCGAGCTTCTCGCCCAGGATGCCCTTGATCTGC
Organism: Streptomyces sp. NPDC005898; assembly: GCF_040629635.1. Lineage (NCBI taxonomy): Bacteria > Bacillati > Actinomycetota > Actinomycetes > Kitasatosporales > Streptomycetaceae > Streptomyces > Streptomyces sp. NPDC005898. The sequence goes on from NZ_JBEXWC010000008.1 coordinate 81,951, forward strand.
TTGGTCATCTGTCGCTCGCCCTTCAGAGCTTGATCTCGATGTCAACGCCGGCCGGAAGGTCCAGGCGCATCAGCGAGTCAACGGTCTTGGGGGTGGGGTCGAGGATGTCGATCAGGCGCTTGTGCGTGCGCATCTCGAAGTGCTCGCGCGAGTCCTTGTACTTGTGCGGCGACTTGATGACGCAGTACACGTTCTTCTCAGTGGGCAGCGGCACCGGGCCCGCGACCGACGCACCAGTGCGCGTCACCGTCTCGACGATCTTCTTCGCCGAGGAGTCGATGACCTCGTGGTCGTAGGCCTTGAGCCGGATGCGGATCTTCTGTCCCGCCATGGCTACTGTGTAGTCCTTTGTCTCGAAGGCTCTGGCTCCCGGAAGGCCCTTTTTTCTACTTCCTCCGACCCACGCGGTCGGGCGTGTCGCAGTCCCGTCCACAAGAATCTCCCGAAGGATTTCCCTGCTAGGGGCTGCGGCCCAGATGACCGCGGGTCCGGGGGAAGAAACCCACCGGGTGCCTGGTTCAGCCACCGCGCTGCACTTCCCGAAAGATTCCCGTACTTCCGCCACAGCGCTGCCTGCGGGCCCTTTGCGGGGCCCCTCGGCAGTTGGGGCGACGAGTACTGTGGGACTCGCTTCCGGTCCTCCCGGCGGGAGGCGCACAGCATCGGCACTCAACCGAGCAACCCCGACAGTCTGCCATACGAGGCATGCCGGGGGCCAATCGAGCGGAAAAGCGTACCCGGCGGGTGACGGAGGTCAAACCCGGGGTCACGCGGAGCCGCCGCCGACGGGACCCCTCGCGCCCCGCGTCCTGCCCCTGCGCCCCGCGCGCCCACCGGGACCCGGCTCCCCGTGCTCCGGTGCGGCGCGTTCCGGTGCGGCGGGTTCCGGTGCGGCGGGTTCCGGTGCGGCGGGTTCCGGTGCGGCGGGTGATCTCCCCAAGGAACGTGAGGGAGAAAGAACCCCCACCAAGCCCCACCCCACCGCCCCGCGCCGAGTCGCCGCGACCCCACGTCACCCCCGTACCCCCACTCACTCACGCGGGTGAACATCCCGGGCTCAGCTGGATTTCCGGCCCCCCGGCTCCCCTACTCTCGGCCCCAGCAGGCACAACAACCGCAGACATGCGACGGCCCCCGCCGGGACGGCAATCCCAATGGCGAGGGCCTGACCACCGAGGAAGAGAGAGCTTCCCGATGGACACCCGAAACCCTAGCGTGCCCCCGCACGCCCGGTCCGCCTCCGGGCGCAGTCAATCCCACGCACGAGCGACCTCGCGCCCCCGCAGCCGCCCGGACACGCGCCGCCCGGACCCGCGTCGGAGCCCCTCGGCGGCCCACCCCTCCGGCATCCGGCACGAGAACACCCGCCACACCACCCGCTTCACGGTGCTCGCAACCACCTCACCCAGCACCACCGCCCTGCTGCCACCCCCGCCCCCCTTGGGCACCCCCACCGCGCCCTCGGTACGCCACCCCCTGCACAACTGCGACTCCTGCGACCGCGCCTTCCGCGCCCCCACCCCGGGGCGCTGCCGCGACTGCCGATCCGATCCACAGGGGGCCGCCTAGCATGAACGTGACGACCCTTGCCCCTGGGCACAGACGAGGAGCGCACGCCATGACCCTCACCCCGCACAGTGCACGACAGGGCAGCTCCCATTACCACGCGATGCGCGACGCCGTCGTGCAGATGGGAGACACCCTTCCCGGCAAGTTCGAGATCACCCAGGAAGGGATCGTCCACGACATGATGTCGCCCATCGGACCCCACGAATTGACCGCGCTGCGTGTCCGGAAGCGCCTGGAGAAGGTGATGCCGGAAGAGCTCGTGGCTCATACGGGAACGCCCGACGTCGAGGATGAGCCCGGTGGGATCATGCGGCACCCGGACATCATGGTGATCGCCGAGGCGGACATGGAGGTCCAGGATTCCTTCGACCCCCGCACCCTCATCGCCGCGATCGAGATCGTCTCGCGCTCCAACCCGGACAACGACTGGGTGAGCAAGATGCGGGACTACCCTCAGCTCGGCATCCCGGTCTACGCGATCTTCGATCCCCGGACCGGTACCGGCGCGGTCCTCACCGACATCCACGCCACCCCTGAGGGCCCCCGCTATGCCACGCGCAAGGACTTCGTCTACGGCGAGGACGTCACGATCGCCGAGTGGACGATCTCGACCACGGGCCTGCCCCGCTATCAGTGAGCGCGCCGCGCACGCGAAAGGGCCCGTACGACCGAAGTCGTACGGGCCCTTCCGTTACCGCGTGTACTGCGATGCGCTCAGTTCAGAGCGACCGGGTCTCCCCGATCCTCAAGCAAGCGGGAAGCTTACTTGTTGATCTTGGTGACCTGGCCGGCGCCGACGGTCCGGCCACCCTCACGGATGGCGAACTTCAGGCCCTCTTCCATCGCGACGGGCTGGATGAGCTCAACGGTCATCTCAGTGTTGTCGCCCGGCATGACCATCTCGGTGCCCTCGGGGAGGGTCACGACGCCGGTCACGTCCGTGGTGCGGAAGTAGAACTGCGGGCGGTAGTTGTTGAAGAACGGGGTGTGACGGCCACCCTCGTCCTTCGACAGGATGTAGGCCTGGGCCTCGAACTCGGTGTGCGGCGTGACCGAACCGGGCTTGATGATGACCTGGCCGCGCTCGACGTCCTCGCGCTTGATGCCACGGAGGAGCAGACCGACGTTCTCACCGGCCTGGCCCTCGTCGAGCAGCTTGCGGAACATCTCGATGCCGGTGACCGTGGTGGTGGTCTTCTCGGTCTTGATGCCGATGATGTCGACGGTCTCGTTGACCTTGAGGACACCACGCTCGATACGACCGGTGACGACGGTGCCACGACCGGTGATCGTGAAGACGTCCTCGATCGGCATCAGGAACGGCTTGTCGACGTCGCGCTCGGGCTCCGGGATCGACTCGTCGACAGCCTTCATCAGGTTGAGGACGGACTCACCCCACTCCTTGTCGCCCTCGAGCGCCTTGAGCGCCGAGACACGCACGACCGGGAGGTCGTCGCCCGGGAACTCGTACTCGGAGAGGAGCTCACGGACCTCGAGCTCGACGAGCTCCATGATCTCCTCGTCGTCCACCATGTCGGCCTTGTTCAGGGCGACGACGATGTACGGAACGCCGACCTGGCGGGCCAGGAGCACGTGCTCCTTGGTCTGCGGCATCGGGCCGTCGGTGGCGGCGACCACGAGGATGGCGCCGTCCATCTGCGCCGCACCCGTGATCATGTTCTTGATGTAGTCCGCGTGACCGGGGCAGTCGACGTGGGCGTAGTGACGGGTCTCCGTCTGGTACTCGACGTGCGCGATCGAGATCGTGATACCGCGCTGGCGCTCCTCGGGAGCCTTGTCGATCTGGTCGAAGGCCGAGGCCTCGTTCAGGTCGGGGTACGCGTCGTGCAGCACCTTGGTAATGGCGGCCGTGAGGGTCGTCTTACCGTGGTCAATGTGACCGATGGTGCCGATGTTGACGTGCGGCTTAGTCCGCTCGAACTTCGCCTTCGCCACTGGGTCCTCCTGGGAGTGGTTCTGTACGCCTTGCTTCATCGGCGCCAGGTGATCTTTGCTGGGAAGCCAGCCGCCGGGGTTCTTGCCCTGCGGGGTCGAGCCCCGGCGGATGGTGTCAAGCCTAAAGCGTTAACTGGGGTGAGTTACTCGCCCTTGGCCTTCGCGATGATCTCCTCGGCGACGTTCCGCGGAACCTCGGCGTAGGAGTCGAACTGCATTGAGTAGCTTGCGCGACCCGACGTCTTGCTGCGGAGGTCTCCGACGTAGCCGAACATCTCCGAGAGGGGCACGAGGCCCTTCACGACGCGAGCGCCGCTGCGCTCCTCCATGGCCTGGATCTGGCCACGGCGGGAGTTGATGTCACCGATGACATCGCCCATGTAGTCCTCGGGCGTGGTGACCTCGACGGCCATCATCGGCTCGAGCAGCACGGGGCTGGCCTTGCGCGCGGCCTCCTTGAAGGCCTGCGAACCGGCGATCTTGAAGGCGAGCTCGGAGGAGTCGACCTCGTGGTAGGCGCCGTCGATGAGCGTGACGCGGACGCCCGTCATCTCGTAGCCCGCCAGGATGCCGAACTGCATGGCCTCCTGAGCACCCGCGTCCACCGAAGGGATGTACTCCTTGGGGATGCGGCCACCGGTGACCTTGTTCACGAACTCGTACGACGCGTCGCCGCCCTCGATGGGCTCGATCGCGATCTGCACCTTCGCGAACTGACCGGTACCACCGGTCTGCTTCTTGTGGGTGAAGTCCACGCGCTCGACGGCCTTGCGGATCGTCTCGCGGTAGGCCACCTGCGGCTTGCCGACGTTCGCCTCGACGCGGAACTCGCGCTTCATGCGGTCGACGAGCACCTCGAGGTGAAGCTCGCCCATACCACCGATGATGGTCTGGCCGGTCTCCTCGTCCGAGTGCACGCGGAAGGAGGGGTCCTCCTCCGAGAGACGCTGGATGGCGACACCCAGCTTCTCCTGGTCGCCCTTGGACTTGGGCTCGATGGCGACCTCGATGACCGGCGCCGGGAAGTCCATGGACTCCAGGATCACCGGGTTCTTGTCGTCGCTCAGCGTCTCACCGGTGGTGGTCTGCTTCAGGCCCATGACGGCGACGATGTCGCCGGCGCCCACCGAGTCGATCTCCTCACGCTTGTTCGCGTGCATGCGGTAGATCTTGCCGATGCGCTCCTTCTTGCCCTTGACGGAGTTCAGCACCGCGGTGCCGGCGTCCAGGCGACCGGAGTAGATCCGGACGAAGGTGAGCTTGCCCAGGTGCGGGTCGCTCGCGATCTTGAACGCGAGGGCCGACAGCGGCTCGTCGTCCGACGGCTTGCGCTTGACGACCAGCTCCGGGTCCTTGACGTCGTGGCCCTCGATGGCCTCGACGTCCAGGGGGGAGGGCAGGTAGCGCACGACCGCGTCGAGCAGGGGCTGGACGCCCTTGTTCTTGAACGCGGTACCGCAGAAGACGGGGGTGACGGTGGTGTCGCCGCCCTTGCCGGAGGCGATGGTGATGCGACGGATCGCCGCGTACAGCTGGTCCACCGAGGGCTCCTGGCCCTCGAGGTACAGCTCCATCATCTCTTCGTCGTTCTCCGCGACGGCCTCGAGCAGCTTGCCGCGGTACTCCTCGGCAGCCTCGGTGTGCGTGTCGGGGATGTCGACGATGTCGTAGGCCTCGCCCATCTTGGTCTCGGCGGACCAGACGAAGGCCTTCATGGTGACGAGGTCGACGACGCCCTTGAAGTCAGCCTCTGCGCCGATGGGCAGCTGCATGACGAGGGGGGTCGCACCGAGGCGGTCGACGATCATGTCGACGCAGCGGTGGAACTCGGCACCCGTGCGGTCGAGCTTGTTGACGAAGCAGATGCGCGGGACGCCGTAGCGGTCCGCCTGACGCCACACGGTCTCGGACTGGGGCTCAACGCCGGCGACACCGTCGAACACCGTCACGGCACCGTCGAGCACGCGGAGCGAACGCTCCACCTCGACGGTGAAGTCGACGTGGCCCGGGGTGTCGATGATGTTGATGGTGTGGTCGACGTCGTTCAGCGGCCAGTGACAGGTGGTGGCAGCAGAGGTGATCGTGATGCCACGCTCCTGCTCCTGCTCCATCCAGTCCATCGTGGCGGCGCCGTCGTGGACCTCACCGATCTTGTACGAGACACCGGTGTAGAACAGGATCCGCTCGGTGGTCGTCGTCTTGCCCGCGTCGATGTGAGCCATGATGCCGATGTTGCGCACCTTGGCCAGGTCAAGTGAAGTGGTAGCCATGTCGGCTCAGTCTTCTCTCGGTCTCGATGTGGGTAGCGACTACCAGCGGTAGTGCGCGAAGGCCTTGTTGGACTCGGCCATCTTGTGGGTGTCCTCGCGCTTCTTCACAGCGGCACCGAGGCCGTTGGAGGCGTCGAGGAGCTCGTTGAGCAGACGCTCGGTCATGGTCTTCTCGCGACGGGCGCGGGAGTAACCGACCAGCCAGCGCAGGGCGAGCGTGTTCGCACGGCCCGGCTTGACCTCGATCGGGACCTGGTAGGTCGCGCCACCGACACGGCGGGACTTGACCTCGAGGGTCGGCTTGATGTTCTCGAGCGCGCGCTTCAGCGTGATGACCGGGTCGTTGCCGGTCTTCTCGCGCAGGCCCTCCATGGCGCCGTACACGATGCGCTCGGCGGTGGAGCGCTTGCCGTTCAGCAGCACCTTGTTGATGAGGGAGGTCACCAGAGGAGAACCGTAGACCGGGTCGATGATGACCGGGCGCTTCGGGGCGGGGCCCTTACGAGGCATTCTTACTTCTCCTTCTTGGCGCCGTAGCGGCTGCGGGCCTGCTTGCGGTTCTTGACACCCTGGGTGTCGAGGGAACCGCGGATGATCTTGTAACGAACACCAGGCAGGTCCTTCACACGGCCACCACGCACGAGCACGATGGAGTGCTCCTGCAGGTTGTGTCCCTCACCCGGAATGTAGGCCGTGACCTCGATCCCGGAGGTCAGACGCACACGCGCGACCTTACGGAGGGCCGAGTTCGGCTTCTTCGGGGTGGTCGTGAACACACGCGTGCAGACGCCACGGCGCTGGGGCGAACCCTCGAGTGCGGGCGTCTTGTTCTTCTCGACCTTGTCCTGCCGGCCCTTGCGGACCAGCTGCTGGATCGTAGGCACTACTTCTCCGGTTTCTGTGTGCCGAATAGTAAAGCTAACCTGGAACGTCCCCGACCCACGCGGTCGGGTGTGTCGAATGCTGCGGACTCCCGCCGCCAAGCGGAGAGGGGCGCAGATTGCGGTGGCCTTGTTGACGGACTCGCGATGCGGTTGAAGACACGCGCACGAGCCCAGGCACACCCCAGGCACAAGGTCTGAGCGTACCTACCTCATCGAGTCTGGTCAAAACAAATGCGATGGAGCCCGACACGCCGGGCATCCGACGGATCAGGACCGCCACAGAAAGCCCTTGATCAATTCGGCATCCTCCGGCCGGGGGCTTCCGCAGGACGAGGCCCAGGGACAGCCGAGCGCCCACGAAGAGCGCGGTGCGCGGCCTGCCCTCGACCGGGGTGCGGGGTAGCCGCGTAGGCCCCGTGGAGGGCCGTGAAGACGACCATCCGACAGGGGCACGGGCGGCCGGCAACGCCAAAAGGCGCCCGCCCCGCGCGATGCGGGGTGGGCGCCCTTCAGTGGACCTGGTTCCTACTGGTTGTACGGACCGTAGTCGTAGTCCTCCAGCGGGACGGCCTGGCCGGAGCCCGTGCCGAACGGGGAGTAGTCGATGTCGTCGTAGCCGACGGCCGAGTACATCGCCGCCTTGGCCTCCTCGGTCGGCTCCACCCGGATGTTGCGGTAGCGGGACAGACCCGTACCGGCCGGGATGAGCTTACCGATGATGACGTTCTCCTTGAGGCCGATGAGGCTGTCGGACTTGGCGTTGATCGCCGCGTCCGTCAGGACTCGGGTCGTCTCCTGGAAGGAGGCGGCCGACAGCCAGGATTCCGTCGCCAGCGAGGCCTTGGTGATACCCATCAGCTGCGGACGGCCGGAGGCGGGGTGACCGCCCTCGGTGACCACACGACGGTTCTCGGTCTCGAACTTCGAACGCTCGACCAGCTCGCCCGGCAGCAGCTCCGCGTCGCCGGACTCGATGATCGTCACGCGGCGCAGCATCTGCCGGATGATGATCTCGATGTGCTTGTCGTGGATCGACACACCCTGGCTGTTGTAGACCTTCTGGACTTCGCCGACCAGGTGGACCTGGACCGCGCGCTGACCGAGGATCCGCAGCACGTCGTGCGGGTTGGTGGCACCGAAGGTGAGCTTCTGGCCCACCTCGACGTGGTCACCCTCACGCACCAGGACCTTGGCACGCTTCGAGATCGGGAACGCCGTCTCGTCGCTGCCGTCGTCCGGGGTGACGACGATCTTCTTGGTCTTCTCGGTCTCCTCGATGCGGACACGGCCCGCGGCCTCGGAGATCGGGGCGACACCCTTCGGCGTACGAGCCTCGAAGAGCTCGACGACACGGGGCAGACCCTGGGTGATGTCGTCACCGGCCACACCACCGGTGTGGAAGGTACGCATCGTCAGCTGGGTACCGGGCTCACCGATGGACTGGGCGGCGATGATGCCGACCGCCTCACCGATGTCGACCAGCTTGCCGGTGGCGAGCGAGCGGCCGTAGCAGAAGGCACAGGTGCCGACCGCGGACTCACAGGTCAGGACCGAGCGGGTCTTGACCTCCTCGACGCCGTTGGCGACCAGGGCGTCGATGAGCACGTCACCGAGGTCCACGTTGGCCGGCGCGATGACCTTGCCGTCGATGACGACGTCCTCGGCCAGCATGCGGGCGTAGACCGAGGTCTCGACGTTCTCCGTCTTGCGGAGCACACCGTCCTCGCCCTTGACCGCGATCTTCAGCTTCAGGCCGCGCTCGGTGCCGCAGTCCTCCTCGCGAATGATGACGTCCTGGGAGACGTCGACCAGACGACGGGTGAGGTAACCGGAGTCGGCGGTACGCAGAGCCGTGTCCGCCAGACCCTTACGGGCACCGTGGGTGGAGATGAAGTACTCGAGAACGGTCAGGCCCTCACGGAACGAGGCCTTGATCGGACGCGGGATGGTCTCGTTCTTCGCGTTCGACACCAGACCACGCATACCGGCGATCTGACGCATCTGCATCATGTTTCCTCGGGCACCCGAGTCAACCATCATGAAGATGGGGTTCGTCTTGGGGAAGTTCGCGTTCATCGCCTCGGCGACCTCGTTGGTCGCCTTGGTCCAGATCGCGATGAGCTCCTGCGTGCGCTCGTCCTTGGTGATCAGACCGCGCTCGTACTGCTTCTGGACCTTCTCGTCCTGCTCCTCGTAGCCCTTGACGATGGCCTTCTTGGCCTCGGGCACGACGACGTCGGAGATGGCCACGGTGACGCCGGAACGGGTCGCCCAGTAGAAGCCCGCCGCCTTCAGGTTGTCGAGCGTCGCCGCCACGATGACCTTGGGGTAGCGCTCGGCGAGGTCGTTGACGATCTCGGAGAGCTGCTTCTTGCCGACCGAGTAGTCGACGAAGGGGTAGTCCTCGGGCAGCAGCTCGTTGAAGAGCGCGCGGCCCAGCGACGTACGCAGCCGGAAGCTGTCGCCCGGCTGGTAGGCGCGCTCGTCGCCGAAGTCCTCGCCCTCGGCGCTGACCGGCGGGGTCCAGCCGCGCGGCGGGATGGTGCCCACCGGGAAGCGGATGTCGACGGTCGACTGGAGCGCGAGCTCGCCGGCGTCGAACGCCATCATCGCCTCGGCGGTGGAACCGAACGCGCGGCCCTCGCCCTTGGTGTCCCGCAGCTCGCCGTCGGTGGTGAGGAAGAACAGACCGAGGACCATGTCCTGGGTCGGCATCGTCACCGGACGGCCGTCGGCGGGCTTCAGGATGTTGTTCGAGGACAGCATCAGGATGCGGGCCTCGGCCTGCGCCTCCGCGGAGAGCGGCAGGTGGACGGCCATCTGGTCACCGTCGAAGTCCGCGTTGAACGCGGTGCACACGAGCGGGTGGATCTGGATGGCCTTGCCCTCGACCAGCTGCGGCTCGAAGGCCTGGATGCCGAGGCGGTGCAGCGTGGGCGCACGGTTCAGCAGCACCGGGTGCTCCGCGATGACCTCTTCGAGGACGTCGTAGACCACCGTGCGGCCGCGCTCGACCATGCGCTTGGCGCTCTTGATGTTCTGCGCGTGGTTCAGGTCGACCAGGCGCTTCATCACGAACGGCTTGAAGAGCTCCAGCGCCATGGCCTTGGGCAGACCGCACTGGTGCAGCTTCAGCTGCGGACCGACGACGATCACGGAACGCGCGGAGTAGTCCACACGCTTGCCGAGGAGGTTCTGACGGAATCGACCCTGCTTGCCCTTGAGCATGTCGCTCAGGGACTTCAGCGGACGGTTGCCGGGGCCCGTGACCGGGCGGCCGCGGCGGCCGTTGTCGAAGAGGGCGTCGACCGCCTCCTGGAGCATGCGCTTCTCGTTGTTCACGATGATCTCGGGCGCACCGAGGTCGAGAAGGCGCTTCAGGCGGTTGTTGCGGTTGATCACGCGGCGGTACAGGTCGTTCAGGTCGGAGGTCGCGAAGCGGCCACCGTCCAGCTGCACCATCGGACGCAGGTCCGGCGGGATGACCGGCACGCAGTCGAGCACCATGCCCTTGGGGCTGTTGGACGTCTGCAGGAACGCGGAGACGACCTTGAGGCGCTTGAGCGCACGGGTCTTCTTCTGGCCCTTGCCGGTGCGGATGATCTCGCGGAGGCGCTCGGCCTCCTCCTCCAGGTCGAAGGACTCCAGGCGCTTCTGCAGAGCGGCGGCACCCATGGAGCCGTCGAAGTACGTGCCGAAGCGGTCACGCAGCTCGCGGTAGAGCAGCTCGTCGCCCTCCAGGTCCTGGACCTTGAGGTTCTTGAAGCGGCTCCACACCTCGTCGAGACGGTCGATCTCGCGCTGCGCACGGTCGCGCAGCTGCTTCATCTCGCGCTCGGCGCCCTCGCGCACCTTGCGGCGCACGTCGGCCTTGGCACCCTCGGCCTCGAGCTCGGCCAGGTCGGTCTCGAGCTTCTTGGCGCGGGCCTCCAGGTCGGAGTCGCGTCGGTTCTCGATCTGCTGACGCTCTACGGAGACGTGCGCCTCCAGGGACGGCAGGTCGCGGGTACGACGCTCCTCGTCCACGAACGTGATCATGTACGCCGCGAAGTAGATGACCTTCTCGAGGTCCTTCGGGGCGAGGTCGAGGAGGTAACCGAGGCGCGACGGGACGCCCTTGAAGTACCAGATGTGGGTGACCGGGGCGGCCAGTTCGATGTGGCCCATCCGCTCACGGCGCACCTTGGCGCGCGTGACCTCCACGCCGCAGCGCTCACAGATGATGCCCTTGAAGCGGACACGCTTGTACTTGCCGCAGTAGCACTCCCAGTCCCGGGTCGGACCGAAGATCTTCTCGCAGAAGAGTCCGTCCTTCTCGGGCTTGAGCGTGCGGTAGTTGATGGTCTCGGGCTTCTTGACCTCGCCGTGGCTCCACTGACGGATGTCGTCAGCGGTCGCCAGACCGATCCGGAGCTCATCGAAGAAGTTGACGTCGAGCACTATGCGTCAATCCCTCTCAGGGTTGTAAGTCATGGGGTCTGATACGGGGGTCCTGGGGCCGGCCGGGCTCATGACGAGCCCGGCCGGACTCCCGTCAGACCTCTTCGACGCTGCTCGGCTCGCGCCGGGACAGGTCGATACCGAGCTCCTCCGCCGCGCGGAAGACGTCCTCGTCGGTGTCGCGCATCTCGATGGACATGCCGTCCGAGGACAGCACCTCCACGTTGAGGCAGAGCGACTGCATTTCCTTGATGAGCACCTTGAAGGACTCGGGAATGCCGGGCTCGGGGATGTTCTCGCCCTTGACGATGGCCTCGTAGACCTTCACGCGGCCGGTGACGTCGTCGGACTTGATCGTCAGGAGCTCCTGAAGGGCGTACGCGGCGCCATAAGCCTCAAGCGCCCACACCTCCATCTCGCCGAAGCGCTGACCACCGAACTGCGCCTTACCACCCAGCGGCTGCTGGGTGATCATCGAGTACGGGCCGGTCGAACGGGCGTGCAGCTTGTCGTCGACCAGGTGGTGCAGCTTGAGGATGTACATGTACCCGACCGAGATCGGGTCCGGGAACGGCTCGCCGGAGCGGCCGTCGAACAGGCGCGCCTTGCCGGTCGGGAGCACCATGCGCTCGCCGTCGCGGTTCGGGATGGTGTGCTGGAGCAGACCGGCCAGCTCGTCCTCACGCGCACCGTCGAAGACGGGGGTGGCGACGTTCGTGCCCGGGTCGACCTTGTCGGCGCCGATGGCCTGCAGGCGCTGCGCCCACTCGTCCGCGAGGCCGGAGACGTCCCAGCCGCGGCTGGCGAGCCAGCCGAGGTGGATCTCCAGGACCTGTCCCGGGTTCATTCGGGACGGGACACCCAGCGGGTTGAGGATGATGTCGACCGGGGTGCCGTCCTCCAGGAACGGCATGTCCTCGATCGGCAGGATCTTGGAGATGACGCCCTTGTTGCCGTGGCGGCCGGCGAGCTTGTCACCGTCGGTGATCTTGCGCTTCTGCGCCACGTAGACGCGGACCAGCTGGTTCACGCCCGGCGGCAGCTCGTCGCCCTCTTCGCGGTCGAAGACGCGGACGCCGATGACCTTGCCGATCTCGCCGTGCGGCACCTTCAGCGAGGTGTCGCGCACCTCGCGCGCCTTCTCACCGAAGATCGCGCGGAGCAGGCGCTCCTCGGGGGTCAGCTCGGTCTCGCCCTTGGGCGTGACCTTGCCGACGAGGATGTCGCCGGCGACGACCTCGGCACCGATGCGGATGATGCCGCGCTCGTCGAGGTCGGCGAGGACCTCCTCGGAGACGTTCGGGATGTCCCGGGTGATCTCCTCCGGGCCGAGCTTGGTGTCACGGGCGTCGACCTCGTGCTCCTCGATGTGGATCGAGGAGAGGACGTCGTCCTGCACGAGGCGCTGCGACAGGATGATCGCGTCCTCGTAGTTGTGACCCTCCCACGGCATGAACGCCACGAGCAGGTTCTTGCCGAGGGCCATCTCGCCCTCTTCGGTCGCGGGACCGTCGGCCAGGACCTGGCCCTCGACCACGCGGGCGCCCTCGTCGACGACAACCTTCTGGTTGACGGAGGTGCCCTGGTTCGACCGGGAGAACTTGGCGATGCGGTACGTGGTGTACGTGCCGTCGTCGTTGGTGACGGTGACGTAGTCCGCGGAGACCTCCTGGACCACACCCGCCTTCTCGGCCTTGATCACGTCACCGGCGTCGACCGCGCAGCGGTACTCCATGCCGGTGCCGACGAGGGGGGCCTCGGCGGTGATCAGCGGCACGGCCTGACGCATCATGTTCGCGCCCATGAGCGCGCGGTTGGCGTCGTCGTGCTCCAGGAAGGGGATCATCGCGGTCGCGACGGACACCATCTGGCGCGGCGAGACGTCCATGTAGTCGACGTCCGTGCCGGGCACGTAGTCGATCTCTCCGCCACGGCGGCGGATCAGGACGCGGGCCTCGGCGAAGTGGAGGTCGTCCGTCAGCGGCGCGTTGGCCTGCGCGATGACGAAGCGGTCCTCCTCGTCGGCCGTCAGGTAGTCGACGTCGTCGGTGACCTGACCCTCGACGACCTTGCGGTACGGCGTCTCGACGAAGCCGAACGCGTTGACGCGGCCGTAGGAGGCGAGCGAACCGATCAGACCGATGTTCGGGCCTTCGGGCGTCTCGATCGGGCACATGCGGCCGTAGTGGGACGGGTGCACGTCACGGACCTCGAAGCCGGCCCGCTCACGGGAGAGACCACCCGGGCCGAGCGCCGACAGACGGCGCTTGTGGGTGAGACCCGACAGCGGGTTGTTCTGGTCCATGAACTGCGACAGCTGGCTGGTGCCGAAGAACTCCTTGATGGAGGCGACGACCGGCCGGATGTTGATCAGGGTCTGCGGCGTGATCGCCTCGACGTCCTGGGTCGTCATGCGCTCGCGGACGACGCGCTCCATACGAGCCAGACCCGTGCGGACCTGGTTCTGGATGAGCTCGCCGACGTTGCGCAGACGGCGGTTGCCGAAGTGGTCGATGTCGTCGGTCTCGACGACGATCGACGTGCCGCTGTCGCCAACGGTCTCGGTCTCACCGGCGTGCAGCTTCACCAGGTACTTGATCGAGGCGATGATGTCCTCGACCGTGAGGATGCCCGCGTCGAGCGGAGCGTCCGCACCCAGCTTCTTGTTGACCTTGTAGCGGCCGACCTTCGCGAGGTCGTAGCGCTTGGGGTTGAAGTAGAGGTTCTCGAGCAGCGTCTGAGCGGCCTCACGGGTCGGCGGCTCGCCCGGACGGAGCTTGCGGTAGATGTCGAGCAGCGCGTCGTCCTGGCCCTGGGTGTGGTCCTTCTCCAGGGTGGCGCGCATGGACTCGTACTCGCCGAACTCCTCCAGGATCTGCTCGGTCGTCCAACCGAGAGCCTTGAGCAGAACGGTGACCGACTGCTTGCGCTTGCGGTCGATGCGGACACCGACCATGTCGCGCTTGTCGATCTCCATCTCCAGCCAGGCACCCCGGGACGGGATGATCTTGGCGGAGAAGATGTCCTTGTCGGACGTCTTGTCGATCGAGGAATCGAAGTAGACACCCGGCGAGCGGACCAGCTGCGACACGACGACACGCTCGGTGCCGTTGATGACGAAGGTGCCCTTGTTGGTCATGAGCGGGAAGTCGCCCATGAAGACCGTCTGGGACTTGATCTCGCCGGTCTCGTTGTTGGTGAACTCGGCGGTGACGAAGAGCGGGGCGGCGAACGTGAAGTCGCGCTCCTTGCACTCGTCGATCGAGTTCTTCGGAGGCTCGAAACGGTGGTCGCGGAACGTCAGGGACATCGACCCGGAGAAGTCCTCGATCGGGGAGATCTCCTCGAAGATCTCCTCCAGACCGGACTTGGTGGGGACGTCCTGTCCGCTTTCAAGAGCCGCCTCGACACGAGCCTTCCACGCGTCGTTGCCGAGCAGCCAGTCAAAGCTCTCGGTCTGCAGCGCAAGAAGGTTCGGAACCTCGAGGGGCTCCTTGATCTTTGCAAAGGAAATGCGCAGCGGGGCGGTGCTGGCGCCGTTGTTCGTATTCGCGGTCGAGGCAGTGCGCGAGGCGGCCAAGAGGGGGTCCTTCCGAGGGCTCGGACTCACTACGCGCGTACCGGTCCCAGGCGGGACACAGGGACAGGCCCTCCTGACTTGGCTGTTCGGCCAGGTCAGGGAAGCTTCGGTCCACTGTGCTCAAGCATGGTCATGCCCCTGGTGACGGGCAGGAGGCAGCTAACAGGCAGCGCAAAGGGTCAGTGTAGCCAGTTGGCCCACTGATGTCCAGTGCGGGTTCTGGGAGACCCTCGTTGTTCTCAACCCCTGCTGCAAGCCACGCCCTCGATGCACATCGATACTGCCCTCTTCGCCGCCGATCCATGCCTCGGATGCGGATCGTTGTGACGACGCGTCCTGAGAATTGCGCGCTGCGTGCGGTTCGTCAAGGCCCCCCTGCCGAGACGTCGCCCTGGGACACTCACCGTCACGGGCTGTCCCGAGGCACAACGAAGATCACCATACTCGCCGGGACCGACATCGCAAGGCAGGCCTCGCGCACGTCCCGGGAACGCCGAAAGGCGACCACCCACATGGGTGATCGCCCTTGGCGTCCCGCGCGTTACAGCGTTTCCGCCGTACGTGCGGTGAAGAGAGTCAGACGACTCGTGAGGTCACTTGACCTCGACGGAGGCGCCGGCGGCCTTGAGGGACTCGGCAGCCTTCTCCGCGGCGTCCTTGGCGACCTTCTCGAGGACCGGCTTCGGGGTGCCGTCGACGAGGTCCTTGGCCTCCTTCAGGCCCAGCGAGGTCAGCTCACGCACGACCTTGATGACCTGGATCTTCTTCTCGCCGGCGCCCGTGAGGATGACGTCGAACTCGTCCTGCTCGGCCTCGGCCTCGGCCGGGGCGGCAGCGGCGCCACCGGCGGCAACGGCGACCGGGGCGGCGGCGGTGACGTCGAACTTCTCCTCGAAGGCCTTCACGAACTCGGAGAGCTCGATGAGGGTCATCTCTTCGAACTGCGCGAGCAGGTCGTCCTGGGACAGCTTCGCCATGATGGCGTCCTTCCACTCATTCGGCAGGTGCCGGGTGTATTTGGAGGCGGGCGTACGTTTGGCCCGCTGTGACCGTCGCCTCAGGCGGCGGTCAGTGTGCGAGCCGAATTACTCGGCACCGCCCTGCTCGGCCTTCTTGGCACGAAGCGCCTCCGCGGTGCGGACGAACTTCGAGGGAAGCGCCTGGAAGAGCGCGGCAGCCTGGGACTGCTTGCCCTTCATGGCGCCCGCCAGCTTGGCGAGCAGAACCTCGCGGGACTCGAGGTCCGCAAGCTTCTTGATCTCGTCGGCGGACAGCGCCTTGCCGTCAAGGACACCGCCCTTGATGACGAGGTTCGGGTTCTCCTTGGCGAAGTCACGAAGACCCTTCGCCGACTCCACCGGGTCACCGGTGACGAAGGCGACCGCCGTCGGACCCGTGAACAGGTCGTCGAGCGTGTTGATCCCGGCCTCGTTGGCCGCGATCTTGGTCAGCGTGTTCTTCACCACGGCGTACTCGGAGTTCGCACCGAGGGAACGGCGCAGCTGCTTGAGCTGGGCCACGGTGAGACCCCGGTACTCGGTCAGCACGGCGGCGTTCGAGCTGCGGAACTTGTCCGTGAGCTCGGCTACCGCGGCAGCCTTGTCGGGCGTCGGCATGAGCGTCGGCCTCCTTCCGGGTGATGAGGACCGCTCAGAAGGGGCTGGGAAAAACGAGACGCCCCGGCGCAGGCGCACGGGGCGTGAGCTCCACCGAACGAGAATCCCGTCCGGGAGCACTTCCACGGTCACCTACGCGGGTCGTCCGCAGTTTCAGCGGATCCTTCGGCCACTGCACACTCGGGAGAGAACACAGCAACGACCAGCGGTCTTTGGCTTCTTCGGAAGCGTACGCGAACGGGTCCTCGTCAAGCAAATCCGGTCAGAAGCCGCTCTCGGCCGCGGTCCCGGCCTCGGCGCCGCCGCCACCGCCGACGCCGCTCTTGCCGAGCTCCTTGAACATCTCCATCAGGTCGAACGTCTGCCCGGCCGGCGGCGGCGTGACCTTCGCGGCCGCCCCGTAGTCGGAGTAGGTCTGCGAGGTCTTGACCGTGCCCTCGGGGGTCTTGATGTCGATGTCCATGCGGACCGGGTAGTCGTCCTCGTTCACCCAGACCTCGGTGTCGTAGCCCTTGATGCCCGACTTCTCGACGTTCTTGAAGAGCTGATCGCGCTCCTTCTCGCCGAGGACCTTCTTGAGTTCCTTGTTGCTCTCCATCATCTCCTTGACGGTGAGCCGGCCCTTGTAGCGCTGGGTCCGCACGCCGTCGACCTTCGCGGAGCCCAGGTGCTTGAGGTTCGGCGAGTCCAGGAGCATGGCGAGCTGCTGCGCGGGGTCCTGGCTCATGCTGTCCAGGCCGCCGGTCATCTGCTGGGCGAGCTTCTCGTCGCCGGCCTGCTCGGCGATGGAGTTGAGGTCCATCTTCATCCAGCGCTTGCCGTCCATGTCCTTGGCCGCGGCGGCGCCCATGTCCATGTACATCACGTTGTCGCGCCAGAGCATCCGGACCTGCTTGGGGGCATCGGGATCACCCTCCGTGAGCGCGGAGCCCTTCACCGTCACGTCCATGACGGTCGGGTCCCAGCCCATGACACCGGACATCTTCATCTCGCCGGCGCCGCCCATCGCCTTGGCGGCCTTGCCGGGCGGGGTCGACATCGTCATCTCGACCTTGGCCGACTTGGCGGCGGAGGTCTTCTTGTACGCGGCCGTGATGACGTCGGTCACCTGCGAGCGGGTCTGCGTCTCGCCCGCGCCCGCCTTGTCCGACTTCCCGTCCCCACCCGAGCAGGCCACCGCCCCGGTACAGAGCAGCACGGTGGCGAAGGCGCCGCCCACCACGCGCCGTCCCCGGCCTCCACCCATCACGCCAACAGTCATGACCCCACCCCTAGGAACATATGATCGATACCCTTTTCCGGTAGCTGAGAGTACCGGAGAGGCCGGACCCCGGCCCGCGGGTCATCCGGCGGGCTGCTTGTTCATCAGGTCCTTGAAGCTCACGGTGTCCGAGGCCGGCGGCTTCTCGACGGACAGGGGCGTGCCGTAGTCGCTGTAGTAGGCGGTCTGGGAGAAGGCCCCGGTCTTCATGTCCGCCTTCTCGACCTTCTTCACGAGCAGGTTGTCGCCGTCGACCCAGAGGTCGATCGTCTCGGTGCTCATCCCGGCCTGCCGGAACTGCTCCTTCAGCTCCGTCAGCCGGCGCTCGTCCAGGTCGGCGTTCTTGCCGGTGAAGTCGGCGATGTCGACGGTCCCCCGGTAATGGGTCGTCTCGGTCCCCCGGACCTTCTCCTTGCCGACGCGCCGCACGTCGCCGGAGGCCAGCAGCATCTTCACCGACTGGTTCGGCGTGGTCTTCTGCGCCTGGTCCTTCAGGGCCGTCCCCGCGGCGCCGGACATCTCCTCCAGCGTCTCGTAGTCGTACTCGATCCAGTGCTTGCCCCCGCCCGCCTGGGCCGCGAACTTGTCGCCCATGTTCGCGTAGAAGCCGTTCTTCAGGTAGCGGTAGTCGATCCTGGTCTGCCCGAGCTGCTTCATCTGCGCGGCCTGCGTACCGCCGGTGATGGTCGCCCGGACATCGCCGGTGAGGCCGTCGGACCAGCCCATGACGCCCTTCATGTCGGTCGATATCTGCGAGCCCATCACGGTGCTCACCTCGACCCGCGCGGTGTCCGCCTCGTCCGTGCTGGAGTCGACGCTGCGCAGCGCGGCGATCGGACTGACCTTGATGCCGCCCTTGTCCTTCGACCCCCCAGCCTTGTCGGCGGAGCTCGTGTCATCGCCCGATCCGCAGGCCGCGAGGCCCGTCAGCGCGGCCGCCACCGCGATCGACCGGCCCGTGCGCCGCATGGTCCTACTGTCCATCTCGTCCCACCCCTTGGTCTCATGGAAGGCGCGCGCACCGACGCGGGCCCGTTGACAGACGTATCCGAAACGCTTGTACACAAACAGGACGGGCCCCGCACCTCGAAAGGTTGCGGGGCCCGTCCACAGAACGCGTGCGCGACGCGGCTGCCGTCAGATTCAGACGGCGGCCGGGTCCTCCTCGACGAGGAGGTTGCGGGTGCGGTTCGAGTCCAGCGGGATGCCGGGGCCCATCGTGGTCGTGATGGCGGCCTTCTTGATGTAGCGACCCTTGGCGGCCGACGGCTTCAGACGGAGGATCTCCTCCAGGGCCGCGGCGTAGTTCTCCACCAGCTTGGTGTCGTCGAAGGACACCTTGCCGATGATGAAGTGCAGGTTCGAGTGCTTGTCGACGCGGAACTCGATCTTGCCGCCCTTGATGTCGTTGACAGCCTTCACGACGTCGGGGGTCACGGTGCCGGTCTTCGGGTTCGGCATCAGACCACGCGGACCGAGCACGCGGCCGAGGCGGCCGACCTTGCCCATGAGGTCCGGGGTGGCGACGACGGCGTCGAAGTCCAGGCGGCCCTTCGCGACCTCGTCGATCAGCTCGTCGGCGCCGACGATGTCGGCCCCAGCGGCTTCCGCGGCCGCAGCACGGTCACCGGTCGCGAAGACCAGGACCCGGGCGGTCTTGCCGGTGCCGTGCGGGAGGTTCACGGTGCCACGGACCATCTGGTCGGCCTTGCGCGGGTCGACGCCCAGACGCATGGCGACCTCGACGGTGCCGTCGAACTTGGTCGCGGAGGTCTCCTTGGCGAGACGGACGGCCTCGAGCGGGGCGTACAGCTTCTCCCGGTCGATCTTGGCGTCCGCAGCGCGGAGAGTCTTGCTGCGCTTCACTTCTGCTCCTGGTGTGTTCAGGTATGGAGTTGTGGTGCGGGCCAGCGCTTGGCCCTACCACGGAGAAAGGTCAGACGGGGGAGGAAGCTCAGCCCTCGACCGTGATGCCCATGGAGCGGGCGGTGCCGGCGATGATCTTCGACGCGGCGTCCAGGTCGTTGGCGTTGAGGTCTTCCATCTTGGTCTGCGCGATCTCGCGGATCTGCGCCTCGGTGACCTTGGCGACCTTGGTCTTGTGGGGCTCGCCGGAGCCCTTGTCGACACCAGCGGCCTTGAGGATCATCTTGGCGGCCGGCGGCGTCTTGGTGATGAAGGTGAAGGAACGGTCTTCGTAGACCGTGATCTCCACCGGGATCACCCAGCCACGCTGCGACTCGGTCGCGGCGTTGTAGGCCTTGCAGAACTCCATGATGTTGACGCCGTGCTGGCCCAGCGCGGGGCCGACCGGCGGGGCCGGGTTGGCGGCACCAGCCTGGATCTGGAGCTTGATCAGCCCCGTGACCTTCTTCTTCTTGGGAGGCATAGCTCTCTCCGGGTCCTAGTGAGAGTTTCAGCCAACCATCCGGTCATCCGGATGGAGGCATACCGCACAACGATAACGGGTATAGTCGTGCGGCTAAAAACCGAGCAGGTCAGACCGGCTTTGGCAGCCCGTCTGACCTGTTCGGAGGCATGTGGTCCAGAGGAGACCGGGGCGGCCGCGAGGGCCGCCGGCTAGTTCTTCTGGATCTGGTCGAAGCTGAGCTCGACCGGGGTCTCGCGGCCGAAGATCTCGACGAGGCCCTTGACCTTCTTCGAGTCGGCGTTGATCTCGTTGATCGTCGCCTGGAGCGTCGCGAACGGGCCGTCGGTGACGGTGACCGAGTCGCCCACCTCGAAGTCCAGGACCTGGACCTCGACCTTGCGGGCCGGAGCCGGCTTGCCCTCGGCCTCGGCGGCCTCGCGGGCGGCCTTCTCCTCGGCCTCGGGGGCGAGCATCTTGACGATCTCGTCCAGGGTCAGCGGGTAGGGGTCGTAGGCGTTGCCCACGAAGCCGGTGACGCCCGGGGTGTTGCGGACGACGCCCCACGACTCGTTCGTCAGGTCCATGCGCACCAGCACGTAGCCGGGGAGCTTGTTCTGACGGATGGTCTTGCGCTCGCCGTTCTTGATCTGGGCGACCTCTTCCTGCGGCACCTCGGCCTGGAAGATGAAGTCCTCGACGTTCAGCGAGACGGCGCGCTGCTCCAGGTTGGTCTTCACGCGGTTCTCGTAACCGGCGTAGGTGTGGATGACGTACCACTCGCCGGGCAGGGTGCGGAGCTCCTCGCGCAGGGCGACGATCGGGTCGACCGGCTCGGACTTCTCCTCGACGGGCTCCTCGGCGGCGGCTTCGGCGTCGTCGGACGCCTCGTCCTCGGCGGGCTCCTCGTCGGCGTCGGCCTCGGCGGCGTCGATCTCAGCCTCGGCGGCCTCGTCCTCTTCGGACTCGGCGACGGCCTCGGCGTCACCCTCCAGGTGGACGGCAGCCTCCTCGGCGGGCACGCCCGCGGCGGCGTCGGCGGCCTCGGCCTGATCCGGCTCCTCGGCGTCCGCCGCCTCGACGATGTCGAGCTGGTCCTCCACGGACTCCGCGTCCTCTCCGCGAGGCTCGACGGCGTCGTTCAGGTTCGGGTCAGACACGGTGGCTGCTTCTTCCTGGATACAGAGGGGTGGAACGCGCGAAAGGGGCGCCAGGAACGGCGCCCTTCGCTCTCGGCTCAGCCGAAGATGTACTTGACAGCGTGGCTGAAGCCATAGTCAATCACGGTCACAAGACCGATCATGATGACGACAAAGACGATCACCACGGAGGTGTAGGTCGCGAGCTGACTGCGAGTCGGCCAGACGACCTTGCGGAGCTCCGCGATGATCTGGCGGTAGAAGAGCGCGAGACGGCCGAAGGGGCCCTTCTTGCCGCGCTTGCCACCCTTGCGGGCCTTCTTGGACTCCGGCGCCTCGTCCTGGGCATCAGGCTTGTCGATGGAGCCCACGGCGTCCGTCACTCGTCCTCACCTGATTCCGGGTCGTGGCCGTGCCGCGCCCGGTTGAGCCGCACGGCGGTGCGTTGCAGTACGTACATGCGCACACATCCTGGCGAAGGAGTGTGTAGCAGGGCCGGAGGGACTTGAACCCCCAACCGCTGGTTTTGGAGACCAGTGCTCTACCAATTGAGCTACGACCCTTTGATTTCCCCAACCTACCGCATCCGCCCAAGTGCACGGAGTGCGTCGAGAGGGAGCGGCCGGTGAGGGCCAACGAGCAGTGAGTGTACGTGGTCCACGGCCCGCCGTCGAACAGATGGGGCCGTGACGCTCTTGGAAACCGCCGCACCGGGCGCCTGCCAGGTCTGGAACGATGGGGCCATGAGCGCTGCAACTTCTCCGACCGAGCGCCGGGTGTCCGCGCGCATCGGCGCGATCTCCGAGTCCGCGACCCTCGCCGTCGACGCCAAGGCCAAGGCCCTCAAGGCCGCCGGGCGGCCGGTGATCGGCTTCGGCGCGGGTGAGCCCGACTTCCCCACTCCGGACTACATCGTCGAGGCGGCCGTCGAGGCCTGCAAGAACCCGAAGTTCCACCGCTACACCCCGGCCGGCGGCCTCCCCGAGCTCAAGGCGGCCATCGCCACGAAGACGCTGCGCGACTCCGGGTACGAGGTGGACGCCTCGCAGATCCTGGTGACCAACGGCGGCAAGCAGGCCATCTACCAGGCGTTCGCCGCGATCCTCGACCCGGGCGACGAGGTCATCGTCCCGGCCCCCTACTGGACGACGTACCCGGAGTCGATCCGTCTCGCCGGCGGTGTCCCGGTGCCGGTCGTCGCCGACGAGACCACCGGCTACCGCGTCTCCGTCGAGCAGCTGGAGGCCGCCCGCACGGAGCGCACGAAGGTCGTGCTCTTCGTCTCGCCGTCCAACCCCACGGGGGCCGTCTACAGCGAGGCCGACGCCGAGGCGATCGGCCGCTGGGCCGTCGAGCACGGCCTGTGGGTCATGACGGACGAGATCTACGAACACCTCGTCTACGGAGACGCGCGGTTCACCTCGCTCCCCGCGATCCTTCCCGAGCTGCGCGACAAGTGCATCGTGGTCAACGGCGTCGCCAAGACGTACGCGATGACCGGCTGGCGGGTCGGCTGGATCATCGGCCCGAGGGACGTCGTGAAGGCCGCGACGAACCTCCAGTCGCACGCCACGTCGAACGTCTCCAACGTCGCGCAGGCCGCCGCGCTCGCGGCCGTCTCCGGCGACCTGGTCGCCGTGGAGGAGATGCGGGAGGCCTTCGACCGGCGCCGCAAGACCGTCGTGCGGATGCTCAACGACATCCAGGGCGTCGTCTGCCCCGAGCCCGAGGGCGCCTTCTACGCCTACCCCTCGGTGAAGGGCCTGCTCGGCAAGGAGATCCGCGGCAAGCGCCCGCAGGACTCCGTGGAGCTGGCCGCGCTGATCCTGGAGGAGGCCGAGGTCGCGGTGGTCCCGGGCGAGGCCTTCGGGACGCCCGGTTATCTGCGGCTCTCCTACGCGCTCGGTGACGCGGACCTCGTCGAGGGCGTCTCGCGGCTGCAGAAGCTGCTGGCCGAGGCCCGCGACTGACCTCGTCCGGCAGCGCTCCACGCGCGCGTGCGGGCCGTCTCTCTTCCGAGGAGGCGGCCCGTTTCTTCGTTCGGAGGAGGCCACGAAGGGGGAATCGCGCTACCGGCACACCTGGTGCGTACGGCAAGATCCTCCAATGGAGCGCGTACGAGACATACGAGAGCTGCCCAAGGCCCATCTGCACCTGCACTTCACCGGGTCCATGCGGCCCGCGACGCTGCTCGAACTCGCCGACAAGTACGGGGTACGGCTCCCGGACGCGCTGACCGGCGCCGAGCCGCCGAAGCTGCGCGCCACCGACGAGCGCGGGTGGTTCCGCTTCCAGCGGCTCTACGACGCCGCGCGCTCCTGCCTGCGGGAGCCCGAGGACATCCGGCGCCTGGTGCGGGAGGCCGCGGAGGAGGACGTGCGGGACGGCTCGGGGTGGCTGGAGATCCAGGTCGACCCGACCTCGTACGCGCCGCGGCTCGGCGGTCTGATCCCGGCCCTGGAGATCATCTTGGACGCGGTCGAGGCCGCCTCGCGGGAGACCGGCCTCGGGATGCGGGTGCTGGTCGCCGCGAACCGCATGAAGCACCCGCTGGACGCCCGTACGCTGGCCCGCCTCGCGGTGCGCTACGCGGACCGGGGCATCGTCGGCTTCGGGCTCTCCAACGACGAGCGGCGCGGCATGGCCAGGGACTTCGACCGCGCCTTCGCGATCGCGCGGGACGGCGGGCTCCTCGCGGCGCCGCACGGCGGCGAGCTGACCGGGCCCGCGTCGGTGCGGGACTGCCTGGACGACCTGCACGCGGTTCGGATCGGGCACGGGGTGCGGGCCGCCGAGGACCCGCGACTCCTGAAGCGGCTCGCGGACCGCGGGGTGACGTGCGAGGTGTGCCCGGCCTCCAACGTCGCCCTCGGGGTCTACGAGAAGCCCGAGGACGTGCCGCTGCGCACGCTCTTCGACGCGGGGGTGCCGATGGCGCTCGGCGCCGACGACCCGCTGCTCTTCGGCTCGCGCCTCGCGGCCCAGTACGAGATCGCGCGCGAGCACCACGCCTTCGACGACGCCGAACTGGCCGAGCTTGCGCGGCAGTCGATCCGGGGCTCGGCCGCCCCCGTGGACGTACGGGAGAAGCTGCTGTCCGGGGTGGACGCCTGGCTCAGCGGCTGATGCCGGCGAGGAGTGTGCGGGCGAGGGCGGCCGCGAACTCCTCGACGGGCTGCGGCTCGGCGGCCACGGCGTCGTAGGCGAAGGCCCGCTGCGCGCAGGCGCCCAGGAGCAGCGAGGCGGCCGCGAAGGTGTCGGCGTCCGCGGCGATGCGCCCGGCGGCGCGCTCGGCGCGGAGGTAGGCGTCCAGGGCCTCGATGGGCATGTGGGGGCCGGTGCCCAGCTCCCGGAGCGCGTCCTCGTGGCGCCGCTTGAGCTTGGGCTCGGCGTACAGAGACGCGGCGATCGGGAAGCTCTCGGCGTAGAAGCCGGTGGCGAGCCGGGCGATCTCGGTGAGGTTCTCCTCGACGCCCCGCTCCCCCGGGTCCTCGGCGAGGCGGTGCAGCAGCGGGCCGAGCTTGGGCAGCCTCTCCTGGAGGACGCTCACGAACAGCTCCTCCTTGCCGGCGAAATGCTTGTAGAGCGCCGCTTCGGAGCAGCCGGCCGACTTGGCGATCTCCTTGGTGGTGGCACGGGCGAGGCCGATGGTGAGCATGAGTTCGTGCGCCGCGTCGAGGATGCGGGCCCGGGTGGGCTTCTGCTGCATGTGCCGTCCCAAGAGGCTTGACGTGAGGTGAGCGGATACTCACTCTAGGGGTGAGTGAATACTTACTCACCTGGAGGCGCGTGATGAACACTTTGAGGCTGACGGTCTTCGGGGCCACCGGGGGCATCGGCGGGGAGATAGTCCGGCAGGCTCTCGCGGCGGGCCACGAGGTCACGGCCGTGGTGCGCGACTCCGCGCGGCTGAGCGCGTCGGGAGAGGGCCTGGAGGTGTTCCGGGCCGATCTGGGGGACGCCGAGGCGCTGCGGGCCGCGGTGGCCGGCCGGGACGCGGTCCTTTCCGGGCTCGGGGCCCGCAGGCGGGCGGACGCGGGGGTCGCGGCCCGCCTCACGCGGTCCGTGGTGGGCGCGATGGAGGCCGAGGGGACGCGCAGGCTCCTGGTGGTGAGCGCGGCCCCGGTCGGTCCCCCGGCCGAGCGCCAGCCGTTGCTCGACCGGGCCCTGGGCGCGGTGGTCAGCGCGGTCCTGAAGGAGGTCTACGACGATCTGCGGGCCATGGAGGCCGACTTGGCGCGCAGCGCCACGGACTGGACGTCCGTACGCCCGCCGAAGCTGCGGGACAAGCCGGTGACGGGCGCCTACCGCAGGGTCGTGGGCGGCACTCCGCGCAGCGGGCGGTCCATCGGGCGCGCCGATGTGGCGCACGCGATGCTGGCGATGGTCGACGATCCCTCGACGGTGAGGCAGGGGGTTGGGGTGGCGTACTAGCCACCCCGTGGCGGATCGGCGCCCGGCTCGGCGGGCCTGGGGCCTGGCCTGATGGGCCACCTCGGGCCCGATCGT
Source organism: Streptomyces sp. NPDC005898 (assembly GCF_040629635.1). Lineage (NCBI taxonomy): Bacteria > Bacillati > Actinomycetota > Actinomycetes > Kitasatosporales > Streptomycetaceae > Streptomyces > Streptomyces sp. NPDC005898. The sequence goes on from NZ_JBEXWC010000008.1 coordinate 107,543, forward strand.
CGGCTACAGGCTGACGCCCACCATCACCGGCTCGTTGACCAGCGTGACACCGAAGGCGTCCCGCACGCCGGCGACGACCTCGCGGGCGAGGGCCAGGAGGTCCTCGGTGCTGGCTGAGCCGCGGTTGGTGAGGGCGAGGGTGTGCTTGGTGGAGATGCGGGCCGGGCCCTCTCCGTAGCCCTTCGTGAAGCCCGCCTTGTCGATGAGCCAGGCGGCGGACGTCTTCACGCGGCCGTCTCCGGCCGGGAAGGCGGGCGGGGCGACGTCGGGGCCGAGACGGTCCGCCACGCGCGCGTGGAAGGCCGCGAACTCCGCCTCGCCGAGGATCGGGTTGGTGAAGAAGGAGCCGGCCGACCAGCTGTCGTGGTCCTCGGGGTCGAGCACCATCCCCTTACCGGCGCGCAGCTTCAGGACGGTCTCCCGGGCGACGGCGGCCGGTACCCGGTCGCCCGCCTCGACGCCGAGGGTGCGCGCCGTCTCCGGGTACTTGATGGGGGCGCTCATCCCCTGGGCGTCCTCGAGCTCGAAGCGGACCCGCAGGACCACGAAGCGCTCCGGTTCGGCCTTGAAGCGGCTGTGGCGGTAGGAGAACGCGCAGTCGGCGTTCGCGATCACCACCGTCTCGCGCGTCTTCCGGTCGTACGCGATCACTTCGGTGATCGTCGACGAGACCTCCTGGCCGTACGCCCCCACGTTCTGGATCGGCGTCGCGCCCGCGGAGCCGGGGATCCCGGCGAGGCACTCGATGCCCGCGAGGCCCGCCTCGACGGTGCGGGCGACCGCGTCCGTCCAGACCTCGCCGGCCGCCAGCTCCAGCTTCGTGCCGTCGAGCGCGAAGCCCTGGGTGGCGATGCGCAGGGCGGTGCCGTCGAACCCCTTGTCGCCGATGACCAGGTTCGAACCGCCGCCGATGAGCAGCAGCGGGGTCCCGGAGTCGTCGGCCTCCCGGACGGCGGCGATCACCTCGGCGTCGGTCGTCGCGGTGATCAGGCGGGTCGCGGGGCCACCGAGACGGAAGGTGGTCAGCGGGGCGAGGGGGGCGTCGTGGAGTTCCTGCACGTGCTCAAGAGTACGAGAACGGCCCCGCCGGTCCTGGCGGGGCCGTTCTCGTGGGGCGCGGAGCCCGGTCCGGTGGCCGTCAGGCCAGTCGTACGACCGCTCGCGACATGCCGAGGACCTTCTGGCCCTCGCTCTTGGCGAGGAGGTCGACGCGGACGCGGTTGTCGTCCAGCTTGGCGGCGACCTTGGCGCTGACCTCGATGGTGGCGCCCTTGTCGTCGTTGGGGACGACGACGGGCCTGGTGAAGCGCACGCCGTACTCGACGACGGCCGCCGGGTCGGCCACCCAGTCGGTCACCACTCGGATCGCCTCGGCCATGGTGAACATGCCGTGCGCGATGACGTCGGGGAGGCCGACCTCCACCGCGAACTTCTCGTTCCAGTGGATGGGGTTGAAGTCCCCCGAGGCGCCCGCGTACTGGACGAGCATGGCGCGGGTCACCGGGAACGTCTGCGCCGGCAGTTCGGTGCCGACCTCGACGTCGTCGTAGGAAATCTTCGCCGTCATCGTCTCAGGCCCCCTCTGTCGCGGTCTCCGCCGCGCGCGCGACGAGCTTGGTCCAGGCGGTCACGACGTGCTCGCCGACCTCGTCGTGGACCTCGCCGCGGACGTCCAGGACGTCGTTGCCCGCGAGCGACTTGATGTCGTCGATGGTCGAGGTGACCGTGAGGCGGTCACCCGCGCGCACCGGACGCGTGTAGGCGAACTTCTGGTCCCCGTGCACGACGCGGCTGTAGTCGAGCCCCAGCTGCGGGTCCTGGATCACCTGGCCCGCGGCCTTGAAAGTGATCGCGAACACAAAAGTCGGCGGGGCGATCACATCGGGGTGACCGAGGGCCTTGGCGGCTTCCGCGTCGGTGTACGCGGGATTGGTGTCCCCCACCGCCTCGGCGAACTCGCGGATCTTCTCCCGGCCGACCTCATAAGGATCAGTGGGCGGATAGGACCGCCCCACGAAGGACTGGTCGAGCGCCATGGACTCGGTACCTCCTGTGGTTGGTTTTCGTAAAAACGACACGAGGCCGCCCCCAGCAATCGGGGACGGCCTCGTGTACGAGCCTGAGTATCAGCGCGTTTCGCGGTGCGCAGTGTGCGCGTTGCAGCGCGGACAGTGCTTCTTCATCTCAAGACGGTCCGGGTCGTTACGCCGGTTCTTCTTGGTGATGTAGTTCCGCTCCTTGCACTCCACGCAGGCCAGCGTGATCTTCGGGCGGACGTCGGTGGCAGCCACGTGAGTGCTCCTTGGACGGACGATGGACGGATGAACGCATAAAAGAGTAGCCGATCGAAGGACCGACCCCACAATCGGCTACCAGGAGTAGCGGTGACCGGACTTGAACCGGTGACACAGCGATTATGAGCCGCTTGCTCTACCGACTGAGCTACACCGCTGCGATGCCGGATCCCCCCGCCCGAAGGCGAGGATCACTCGACATCAGAGCCCCAATGCGGAATCGAACCGCAGACCTTCTCCTTACCATGGAGACGCTCTACCGACTGAGCTATTGGGGCGAGCGATGAAGACATTACACGGTTGGTCGCCGATCGCCCAAATCCGTTTCGCCGGGGCCGTCCGGGGGGACTGGACGACCGCCTCAGGCGTCCGCGGAGGCCCCGTCCGAACCGTCGGCAACCCGTGGCACCACGCCGGTACGACTTACCCGTGGCACCACACCGGTACGACTATTGCGCTCCTCCTCGAAGGGCGCCTGTCGCCGTCCTAGGCTCGGCACACGCTGCGTGATCTTGACGCCCCTCCTCGACGACAGCAGCCGCCCCCGAACCCCAGGAACGCGATGCCCGACAGCCAGCCGCAGCAGCCCCACTCCTCCGGCTCCTCCGGTCCCGATCCGGCGGACGGGTCCGGGTCGCTGCTGCTCTGCGGAGCCCGGCTCACCGACGGCAGGACGGTGGACGTCCGGCTCGGCGGCGGGCGCATCGAGGCGGTCGGCACGGCCGGCAGCCTGGCCGCGCACGGGTCGCGGGTGGACCTCGGCGGCTATCTGCTGCTGCCGGCGGCCGCGGAGCCGCACACGCACGGCGACACGGCCCTGACGGCGGACGTGGCGGGCCCCGTCTCGTACGAGGTGCCCGACGTGCAGCGCAGGGCCACCGAGGCGGCCCTGCTCCAGCTCGGGCACGGCGCCACCGCGCTGCGGGCGCATGTGCGGATCGGCGACGTCCAGGGGCTCGGCCCGATGGAGGCGGTGCTCCAGGCGCGGCGTTCGCTGCGCGGCCTGGTCGACCTGGCGGCGGTCGCGGTGCCGCGGCTGCTGACCGGCGTCGCGGGCGCCGACGGGCTCGCGATGCTGCGGGACGCGGTGAAAATGGGCGCCTCCGTAGTGGGCGGATGCCCTGATCTCGACCCCGACCCGACGGGGTACACGGAGGCGGTCCTGGAACTCGCCGCCGAACACGGCTGTCCCGTCGACCTGCATACGGACGGTGACGATCCGGCGCGGCTCGGGCGGCTCGCGGCGATGGCCGCCGGGCTGCGGGCCGGGGTGACGGTGGGCCCGTGCGGCGGCCTCGGACGCCTGCCGGCGGAGGTGGCCTCGCGCGCCGCCGAGCAGCTGGCGGCGTCCGGGGTGACGGTGGTCTGCCTTCCGCAGGGCGGGTGCGGGAGCGCGGAGCGGCGCGGGGTGGCGCCGGTGCGGCTGCTGCGGTCGGCCGGGGTGCGGGTGGCGGCGGGCAGCGGGACCATGCGGGACGTCTCGAACCCTGTGGGGCGCGGGGATCCGCTGGAGGCCGCGTATCTGCTGGCCTCGCGGGGCGGGCTGCGGCCCGAGGACGCCTACGGCACGGTGAGCGGGGCGGCGCGGGCGGCCATGGGGCTGCCCGAGGTGCGGGTGGAGGCCGGTTTCCCGGCCGAGCTGCTCGCGGTGCGCGGCGACCGGCTCGCGGGGGCGCTGTCGCTCGCGTACAGCCGGATCGTGGTGCACCGGGGGCGCGTGGTGGCGCGGACCAGCGCGGTGCGTGAGTACTGCGACTCGGCGGCCGCGGTGGCCCTGGACCTGCCCCGGCAGGGCCGGGCCAAGGGGAGCGACCCTGGGTGGCCGAGGGGCGGCGAGACGCCTTCGTAGCGTGAGTTGAGCGGCCGTCATGGGGCGTGCCGGGGTGACGCCGTGGCCGAGCGGGGCGCGTGGGCGGTTGGGCGGCTGTCAACGCGCGCGTAAGCGTGATCCCCGGGAGCCGCGTGCTCCGCGTGCGGCGGACGGGTCCGCACTGTCGTACGGTCGAAGACATGCGCATTGTCATCGCTGGAGGTCATGGTCAGATCGCGTTGCGGCTGGAGCGTTTGCTCGCCGCGCGCGGTGACGAGGTCGCAGGGCTGATCCGCAACGCCGGACAGGAAGCCGATCTGCGAGAGGCCGGCGCCGAACCGGTGCTGTGCGACCTGGAGTCGGCGTCGGTCGACGAGGTCGCCGAGCACTTGCGCGGCGCCGACGCCGCCGTGTTCGCGGCGGGCGCGGGACCGGGCAGCGACGCCGCCCGCAAGAACACCGTCGACCGGGGGGCCGCCGTGCTCTTCGCGGACGCGGCGGAGCGGGCCGGGGTGCGGCGGTACGTCGTGGTGTCGTCGATGGGCGCGGACCCCGCGCACGAGGGCGACGAGGTCTTCGACGCGTACCTGCGCGCCAAGGGCGAGGCGGACGCGGAGGTACGTGCGCGTGCCGCCCTGGACTGGACGATCCTGCGCCCCGGGATGCTGACGGACGACGCCGGCACCGGGCTCGTGCGCCTGGAGGCGTCGACGGGGCGCGGGCCGGTGCCGCGTGACGACGTCGCCGCGGTGCTCGCGGAACTCGTGGAGACCCCGGCGACGGCCGGGCTGACGCTGGAGCTGATCAGCGGTTCCGTACCGGTGTCGGTGGCGGTCAAGTCGGTCGCCGGGAACTGAGCTTCCCCGGCGGCCCAGCGCGACGGGGCCCGCGCGGGGCGGCCCGTTCAGAAGAGCGGGAGCTGCCCCGGCAGGTCCGGGACCGTGTAGCCGTCCAGGGCGGGCTGTGCGGCGCCCAGCGGGGCCTGTCGGCGGGATCCCGGGCAGGAGACCAGCTCGCCGCTGGTGCGCGCGCCGGGCGGGTCGTGGCGGGCGAACCGTCCGCCGACGACGGCGATCTCACGGCGGCACTCCGGGCAGTTTCTGCGGCGGGACGACATGCCCCCATTTTGCGCCCCGCCCCGCGCGCGTAGTGCACGAAAAGTCCTCGCGGAGGAAAGTCCCCGCGCACGAAAAGACCCTCCCCGTCCTGCGTTTCCGCAAGTCGGGGAGGGTCTCCTTCGTGTGGCGGCGCCAGGATTCGAACCTGGGAAGGCTGAGCCGGCAGATTTACAGCGGGCTCCATGTGCCCTCCTTGACCAGCGACTTTCCTCGAACTTGGCGCTGCCGGGGGCCGCCTGGGGAGAGGCCCCTGTTCCTCAATCGGCCTGCCGGGTAGGGCTCGCTCGCAGATGTGCAGTGAATGTGAGCGAGATCGAGCAGGTGCCGGACCTGCTGGCTACTCTGTGCAACAGGTAATGGCGAGCTGTAGGGGGCGGGTTCGTGGACCCAGAGATGGCTGTGCTTGCTGGCGGGTACAGCAGGGACAACCCTGGTGACCTTGTTGACGACCGAGGTGTGGCAACGAGCCAGGGACGGTATTGCCTCGTTATGGCGCCGTGCCGAGCCAGAGCGGGCCGAGGCAATTTCCGCCGAGCTCGACGTGACCCGAAGGGACTTGCTGGCTGCACAGGCTGGCGGCGACCTAGAATCCCCCGGTGAACTAGGTGCGGAATGGCAGGGCCGCATACGGCGACTGCTCGCAACACACCCCGAGGAAACCTACGCGCTGCAGGCGCTGCTTAAGGAACTGGCGCCGTACACACCTGCGGACTCGTCGGTGACGCAGCATGCCACCGCCTCCGGTCATGCCCGGGTCTACCAGGCTGGCCGAGACCAGAACTTCGGCCGCCGATGAGCGGCGCCAACGATGCCCGGGCCGATGGCCAGGGCCGCATCTACCAAGCCTCCGGCGACCAGCACATCACTGAGCACCATCACCACACCCCCGATTGGTCGGGGCCAGACTCCGTGCGCCACCCCACGGTCGGCCACGCCCCCGTGGTGCTGCGCGACCGCGTTGGCGAGATGGACCGTCTGCGCGCCGCCGTCGAACCCGGCGTTGGCAACCGCGTCTACGTCCTCCACGGTTTGGGCGGCTGCGGCAAGACCGCCGTTGCCTACACGCTCTTCCACCACGCCACCAACCGGGCTGGCCGGCTCGGGCTGTGGGTCAATGCTTCCGACTCGACCTCTCTACGGGCGGGCATGCTCGCCGTCGCAGCCGACCGCGGGGCCACCGACGGCGAACTGATGGGAGCGCGCAGCGGACTACGTCCCGCCGCCGATCTCGTCTGGCATTACCTCGACCACTCAGACGAGCCCTGGCTCCTGGTCCTCGACAACGCCGACAACCCCGCCCTCCTCCGCGACGGTGGATGGCTGCGCACCAGCCCCAGCGGCACCGTGGTCGTCACGAGTCGGCAAGCAGCGGCTCACTGGTGGCCTGGGGCCGAACTGCTCCAGTTTGGCGTGCTCCCACGTGAGGATGCCGGCCTGGTACTTCGTGACCTCGCACCACATGCCGGATCGATCGAAGACGCTGTGGAGGTCGCTGACCGCCTCGGACGACTGCCTCTGGCGCTCACCCTCGCCGGTAGATTCCTCGCTCACCAGGTAATCGACCCATGGAGCCTTGCCGACTACGGCCGCCGACTCGAAGGCAGCGCCGATCTCGACCCCATCGGGCTCATCGAACAAGGCGCCGCAGCCATCGGCGGCGATTCTCGGCACCTGCCCAGCCGCACCTGGCAGCTTTCCCTTGACGCCCTGGCCGCGCAAGGGCTGCCCGAAGCGGCTCAACTTCTGCGCCTACTTGCTTGCTGGTCCAGTGACCCATTGCCGCTGTCAGTCCTCCTCGGGGCCGAACTCGGCCCGGCGCTTCCGGCGTCTCACGTCGAATCGGCCCTGCGCGGGCTCATTGATCACTCCCTCACCGAGCTGTCACCTGGAGAAGTGCGCTGCCTACGCACCCACGGCGTACTCCTCGACAGCGTGGCCCGAGACACACCCGCTGAACAGCACAACCAACTCGCATCCGCGGCGGCCCTCCTATGTCTCACTCTTTTGCCCGAGGTGCCTGACAGAGGGGCGCAGAACCCCCAGGTGAACCTGCTCGCGCCACATGTGATCGCGCTATTGCGAAGAACGATGAGTTGGGCCACCAGTCAGCCAGCAGCCGAAGCTGCGGCAGAGTGCGCTCTTCGGCTTGTTACCGCAGTTCATAGATCTGGCGACTACGCCTCGGCACACAGTTTGAGCAATGATGCCGTTGAGCTGCTGAAGCCCCGGCTAGGCGAAGGCAACCTTTGCCTTATCAGGCTGCGCCAACGTCTGGGGCGAGCTCTTTTTCGGCTTGGACGGTTCGAGGAGTCCGAGGTCATCTTGCGGCAAGTCCGGGATGACTGCGAACGGACCATAGGGCCAGAAGCACTGGACACTTTAGCGGCTTGTAGAAGCCTAGCCAAACCGCTCTTCAACCTTGGCCAAGAACCAGAAGGCATCGCTCTGTTTCGACGAGAAATAGAGGGATACATTCGAGCACTAGGTCCCGTGCACCCTATTACGCTTATCGCCCGGACAGACATTTTAGGTGATTCCACACTGCCGAGAGACGTAAACGCAGGGCCGGATTTGGTAATGGAATGTCGTAACGAAGTCGGAGAAGATCACACCATAACACTCTCCGCAGAACTCAATTGCGCTTTTGCACTTAATCGTGTTGGGCGACCGGAAGAGGCCCTACCGTTCATTCGCTCCACGTTCCCCAAATTTGTGCGCCGCTTTGGCAGCGATTACCCCATCGCGTTAAACGCTCGGCAAACTCTGAGCATGATCCTGCATGCGCTCCAACAAAAAGATGAAGCAATCGAGCATATGGAAGAAGTTGCACAAGGTCGGACCAGGGTACTCGGACCGAACCATCCGTGGACAATCGACGCCAGGGAACTCCTGGAACAATATCGAGACTCATAGAGAGAATCTTGACATCGCATCGACCTACCCAGTCCCTCAGCAAGAGGGTTGCAATTACCTGCTCGAACCAATGGCCAGCGGCACCAAGGCCAGCAATAACTTACGAAGCGACGGCCTCCACTTCCGAAGCCGCAGTCTTCCAGCGGGCCCAGTCCAGTCCATGTCACCTGCGGATTTCAGTGGAGAAGTCTCCGCTGGGGGACGCCTGAAGGAGCGAGCGCGCTGCGACCTGCCATCGAGGCGACCGCTCACGTGCCACGCGACTCATGCAGCGTCGAGGGGTACACCACCCGGCGCCAACCTTGGAGGCAACCACTGCTTCCCCCGGTCGCGAGCTTGGCTCCGCTGGCAGGGCCATCCTGAGCCGGAAGACAGGCTCTAGTCCTCATCCTGTATTTCGCGCACCTCGCCCCGCCGCAGGAGCGCCCTCCCAGCCGCCATCGTCGCGTGGATCGATGGGGCGGTGATGGGGATTGACGCTTCTCCACGCCTTCGGACGATGCTGATGAATGCCCCCTCAACCGACCCGTCGACGATGGCCCCGTGGACCAGGAAAGGCTTCAACTCCTCCGGCTGCGGGGGCAGACTCAGCACGACAAGCATGCCTTTCCCATGCGGCACCATTTCGATGTTCAAGTAATCAGGAGACGGATATAGATGCTGCTCGATCGCTATCTCATATTTCCTCTGCATGCGGGCATCCAAGGGAACCGGCTGTACGGCTTTGACGATTTCCCCGCTGGGAACCTTCTTAGCCTTCATCCCGACTACGATAACTCCACCATGCTCGGCATTCGCGAATCTAGCAACGGCCTGAGCGAGGGAAATTTTTCCTGAGCGTTCCGACAGGTCGTAGTGGTCGACCTTTACATCCAGCCATGGCCCTTCTGGCTGGCCGACCAATAGATCACCCTTTTCTGCCCTGAGCAGGCTGACAGCGGTCTCCCTGGTGAGGAAACCTCCCTGCAGGGCATCAATGAAAGCCAGTACGTCTTTTCCGATGGCGTACATATAGGCCAAGCTTTTGCCGCGCGTCGGCGTGCGGACGTGGATCTCGGTGAAGTACGGGGGCGTCGAACCAGCGTTCGGGTGAGCCCCTATATGGAGAAGCCCGCACCCTAGCCGCTCCAGTATGAGCGTTAGGGAGTCTTTGTAGGCTTCGGCTTTGCCGTCGTCATATCCCTCGTCAAGGTAATCATCCAGCCAAGCCGTCAGAGACAGGCGAAGCTGCCCCTCTTCCAGAGAAAACGCGATCCCGTTCGGTGGCGCCTCGTCATCCAAATATTCCTCAGGCACATCCGTCACCGCGAGGTCGATTTCGCCTTCGCTAGGGTCTCCCCACATGTAATTGCAGTAGGATCGCAGGGCTGCCTGCAAGTCCGTTGCTGTTACGTCATCCAGGTCGTTTTCGTGGGCAATGAATCCATCTGCTGTTTCCCTCATCGGCCAGTCCCTTTTGCCCGTGATGAGTGACTGGCCTTCGCGCTCCATCTTTACGGTTCGCATCACACCTCCTAGCTAGGGGATAATGGTAACGGAGGTTCTCGTTTGCGATGCAAATTCGGATGTGGCACCCCATCGTGCAGATGCCTTCCTCAGCCTTGCATCTGCACGCACCGGACCCCGCTCAGGTGGCCTGGGCAAATCCGTCGTTCCGAGCTTGCCTAATCCGGAAGGAAGCCTCTAGCCGATGTACGGTTCATCTCGTGAGGCGTCCAAGACGGGGAGGTGTGGGCAAAGGCCCGCAAGGACGTACCGACCGAAGTAGAGACAGCCTTACTGCTCGCCCGCCGCCCCTACGACCTGCGGCACGCCGGGGTCTCCTTCTGGCTCAGCTCCGGAGTGGACGCCATGGAGTGCGCCCGCCGAGCTGGGCACAGCATCGCGGTGCTGCACAAGGTGTACGCCAAGGTGCTCGACTAGACCCGTGAGCGGGCGAACAGCCGGATCGACGCGGCCCTCCGGGAGTGGAACGAACCGGAGTGATCATGCTCTCTCCCGGGGGACACCTGGGGGACACGCACTGATCAGAGGTGGGATTCGGGCGGGACTGAGTGAGACACCTCCGCGCCTGTCCACGATGATTCGAACGGGCACCGGGAACGAAGAAACCCCCTCCGACGTGCCGTAATGGCACGCCGGAAGGGGTTCTCCCCAGTGTGGCGGCGCCAGGATTCGAACCTGGGAAGGCTGAGCCGGCAGATTTACAGTCTGCTCCCTTTGGCCGCTCGGGCACACCGCCTGGGTCGCTGCCTCGCCCCGCTTTCGCGGTGCTCCGTGGCAACGACGTAAACGATACCTGATGCACAGGGGTGCTTCGCCACCCGATTGAGCGCCACCCGGCGTGGCGGCGGTGACTAGGCTTTGCGGATGCGGCCAGCGTCAGGCGGCCGTGTATCCGCTGAGTACGCACACCCCGATACAAGGAGCCACAGGACATGGCCGACTCCAGTTTCGACATCGTCTCGAAGGTCGAGCGGCAAGAGGTCGACAACGCCCTCAACCAGGCCGCCAAGGAGATCTCGCAGCGCTACGACTTCAAGGGCACCGGTGCCTCGATCTCGTGGTCCGGCGAGAAGATCCTGATGGAGGCGAGCGGCGAGGAGCGGGTCAAGGCGATCCTCGATGTCTTCCAGTCCAAGCTGGTCAAGCGCGGCATCTCGCTGAAGTCGCTGGACGCGGGCGAGCCGCAGCTGTCCGGCAAGGAGTACAAGATCTTCGCCTCGATCGAGGAGGGCATCTCCCAGGAGAACGCGAAGAAGGTCGCCAAGATCATCCGTGATGAGGGCCCGAAGGGCGTCAAGGCGCAGGTCCAGGGCGACGAGCTGCGGGTCAGCTCGAAGAGCCGCGACGACCTCCAGGCCGTGCAGGCGCTTCTCAAGGGCCAGGACTTCGACTTCGCGCTGCAGTTCGTGAACTACCGGTAGCCAACCGGCCTGATCTGCACGACCGGTAGTCAACCGGTCTGACCTGCGCGGACGTTGCCAGGCAGAGTCCACAGGACGCGATGGGGGCGCACCGCCGAGGACAGCTCGGCGATGCGCCCCCATCGCGCCTGTTGGCGCCCGGCCAGTGCCCCGACCTGGCTTCCTCGCGCCCCGAGTGGGAGCAGCTGCCGCTCAGCGCCGCGAGTGGCCGAAGAGGATGCGGTAGGCGACGAGCAGGACGAGGGAGCCGCCGATGGCCGCCGCCCAGGTGGCGCCGTCGTAGAAGTGGTTGTCGATCGGCCGGTCGAGGTAGCGGGCGGATATCCAGCCGCCGGTGAAGGCGCCCGCGATGCCGATGACGGTCGTGCCGATGAAACCGCCCGGGTCGCGGCCGGGCAGCAGCACTTTGGCGGCGGCCCCGGCGAGCAGCCCCAGAACGATCCAGCTGATGACGCCCATGTGATGACCCGGCCTTTCCCGCGCGGTGAGCTTTTGTGCGCTGTTGTCCGGGAAGACGTCTCTACGGAGTGACACGGTTGCGGTGATCCGTAAGGTGCGGCGCATGACACAGCAGCCAGAGCTGCGGCGGACCCTTGGTGTGTTCGACGCGGTGATGATCGGCCTCGGGTCGATGGTGGGGGCGGGGATCTTCGCGGCGCTCGGGCCGGCGGCGGGCGCCGGCGGCTCGGGGGTGCTGATCGGGCTCGCGGTGGCCGCCGTGGTCGCGTACTGCAACGCGACGGCGTCCGCGCGCCTCGCCGCCCGCTACCCCGCGTCCGGCGGCACCTACGTCTATGGGCGGGAGCGGCTCGGGGAGTTCTGGGGGTACTTGGCGGGCTGGGCGTTCGTCGTCGGCAAGACGGCGTCCTGTGCGGCGATGGCGCTGACCGTCGGGACATACGTCTGGCCGGGGCAGGCGCACGCGGTGGCGGTCGCGGCCGTGGTGCTGCTCACCGCCGTGAACTACCTGGGCGTCCAGAAGTCGGCCTGGCTGACACGCGGGATCGTGGCGGTGGTGCTCGCCGTCCTGGTGGCGGTCGTCGTCGCCTGTCTCGGCTCGGGCGGGGCCGGGGCCGGACGGCTCGACGTGGGGCTCTCGGACGGGCTCGGTGGCGTGCTCCGGGCCGCCGGTCTGCTGTTCTTCGCCTTCGCGGGCTACGCGCGGATCGCGACGCTCGGAGAGGAGGTCCGCGACCCGGCGCGCACCATTCCGCGGGCGATCCCGCTGGCGTTGGGCATCGCCCTGTGCGTGTACGCGGCCGTGGCGGTCGCCGCGCTCTCCGTCCTCGGGGTCGCGGGGCTCGCCGACGCGACCGCGCCGCTGGCCGACGCCGTACGGGCGGCGGGTGTGCCGGGGCTGGTTCCCGCCGTGCGGGTGGGGGCCGCCGTGGCGGCGCTCGGCTCGTTGCTCGCGCTGATCCTGGGCGTCTCGCGGACGACGCTGGCCATGGCGCGCGACAGCCATCTGCCGGGGGCGCTCGCAGCCGTGCATCCCCGCTTCCGGGTGCCGCATCGCGCCGAGTTGGCCGTCGGGGCGGTGGTCGCGGTGGTCGCGGCGACGGTGGACGTGCGCGGGGCGATCGGCTTCTCCTCCTTCGGGGTGCTCGTGTACTACGCGATCGCCAACGCCTCGGCGTGGACGCTCGCTTCGGCGCCCGCCACGCGTGCCGTGCCCGCGGTGGGCGGCCTCGGCTGCGTGGTGCTGGCGTGCGCGCTGCCGGTGTCCTCCGTGGCGGCCGGTGGGGCGGTGCTGGCGGTAGGGGTCGTGGCCTACGGAGTACGAAGGTGGCGCTGACCCGGCGGGCAGCGTGCGCGGGCATGGGTGCGGGACGCTTCGGATAGGGGGCACGCTTCGGGGAGGGGGCACGCTTCGGGGAGGGGGCACTTCGGGCAGGCGGTGCCTGGAGCGGAGGCCCCCCACATCCCTACCGCGGTACGCGCGTAGGCCTCACGCCTGTATGCGGGCCACGCCCCCCGCGGCGTCCCGCCACTCCGGCAGTTCGACACCGTCGTTGGCGTCCTCGTACCAGCCGGTGCCGTCGAGCCAGGCGGTGAGCCAGGACGCGAGGCTCGGGGAGTCGATGAACCAGGCGTGCTCGGGGTCGCCGCCGTTGGGCTCGAAGAGCAGCACCTGGCCCTCGTCCATGCGGCAGTCCACGCACGCGTACATCGCGCAGCCCCAGTGGGATATCGGCAGCACGCCCTCGGGCCAGTCCCAGTCGTCGCGGTGGCGCATCCCGAGGTACTTGTCGACGACGGGCGGCTCTGCTCCGGACGACTTCTCTTCGAGCAGGGGCAACAGGCCGTACTCCGGGCCGAATCCGCCGTCGCCTATGTGGGTGTACAGCGAGGCGAGCAGCGGCGGCAGGCGAAAGCCCAGGGCGGCCTCCGCCCGTGCCAGCGTGTCCGCGTCCACGGGCGCGGGCAGGGTGTCCCAGCCCCAGGGGCGGGTGGCGCGCGCCGCGGCGGCGACACGGGCCAGCAACTGCTCGGTGTCCATCATGAGTTCATGGTGGACCACGGCACTGACAACGCGGCCCGTCGGCGTCAGTAGCGCCCGGCGAACGGCTGGTCGGTGCGGACGATCTCGCGGCCGAGCGGCAGGAGCGAGACCGGGATCAGCTTGAAGTTGGCGACGCCCAGGGGGATGCCGATGATCGTGACGCACAGGAGGAAGCCGGTCACGAGGTGGCCGATGGCGAGCCACCAGCCGGCGAGGACCAGCCACAGGACGTTGCCCAGGCACGAGGGCGCTCCCGCGTCACGGCGCTCTACCGTGGTGTAGCCGAAGGGCCACAGGGCATAGCGGCCGATGCGGAAGCTGGCCAGGCCGAACGGGATGCCGATGATCGTGACGCACAGCAGCACGCCCGCCAGCAGGTATCCCAGGAACATCCAGAATCCGCAGAGGAGGAGCCATATGACGTTGAGGATTGCCTTCACTGGTGGCGACCTGCCATCTGCTCGAGTCGGGCGATGCGCTCCGCCATCGGCGGATGCGTGGAGAACATCTTGGACATGCCCTGCCCCGGGCGGAACGGATTGGCGATCATCATGTGACTCGCCGTCTCCAGGCGGGGTTCGGGCGGTAGCGGCAACTGCTTGGTGCCCACTTCCAGTTTGCGCAGGGCGCTCGCGAGGGCGAGCGGGTCGCCGGTCAGCTGGGCGCCGGAGGCGTCGGCCTCGTACTCCCTGGAACGGCTGATGGCGAGCTGGATGACGGAGGCCGCCAGCGGGCCGAGCAGGGCGATCAGGAGTACGCCGAAGAGGCCGGGGCCCTCGTTGTCGTTCGACCGGCCGACGGGAATGAGCCAGGCGAAGTGGGCCAGGAACATGATCACGGAGGCCAGGGCGCCCGCGACGGACGAGATCAGGATGTCGCGGTTGTAGACGTGGCTCAGCTCGTGGCCGATGACGCCGCGCAGCTCACGCTCGTCCAGGAGGCGCAGGATGCCGTCGGTGCAGCACACCGCCGCGTTGCGCGGGTTGCGGCCCGTCGCGAAGGCGTTCGGGGCCTCTGTGGGCGAGATGTACAGGCGGGGCATGGGCTGGCGGGCCTGGGTGGAGAGCTCGCGGACCATGCGGTACAGCGCGGGGGCCTCGAATTCGCTCACCGGGCGGGCCCGCATGGCGCGCAGGGCCAGCTTGTCGCTGTTCCAGTACGCGTACGCGTTGGTGCCGAGGGCCACCAGGAGCCCGACGCCCAGCCCCGTACGCCCGAAGAAACTGCCGACGACAAGGATGAGCGCGGACAGTCCCCCGAGGAGTACGGCGGTCTTCAACCCGTTGTGCCGGCGGTGCACGGTACGCCCTCCTGGTGGTGCGTGGGGGAACCCTCTGTCGACTGGTGCTTCCACTGTTCAGTGGACCCTCCCGTACTGGTCAACGCCAGGCGGGGAGCACTAGTTCCCTTGTGCGCTCAGGAGCGGGTGTAGGCCGCGCGGGTGACGGCCCGGGGGCACCCGGGGGCGGTGTCAGAAGAGGCCGGTGTCGGAGAACCTCAGGACGAGCTGGGGCGCTCCGGAGAGCGCGATGCCGAGGACGGCGGTCAGTGCGATGGCCGCCTTGAGCGGCGCCGGTACGCGGTGCTCGGCCGGCTCGCCCTCGGGGGCGCGGAACAGGAGCGCGGTCCACTGGAGGTAGTAGTAGAGCGCGATCACGACGTTCGCGGCCATCACCACGGCGAGCCAGCCGAGCCCCGCGTCGACCGCGGCCGAGAAGACCGTGACCTTGGCGAAGAGGCCGATGATGCCGGGCGGCAGACCCGCGAGGCAGAGCAGGAAGAAGGCCAGTACGAGGGCGGCCAGGGGGTTGCGCGCGTACAGGCCGCGGTAGTCGCTGACGCGGTTCAGGCGCTGGCCGCGGCCGACGAGCGCGGCCACGGCGAAGGCCCCCAGGTTCACGGCGGCGTACATCAGGGCGTACGCGACGGTGGAGCCGACGGCCTTCTCGGCGCCCGCCTCGTTGTCGGCGTATCCGGCGGCGGCGATCGGCACCAGGAGGTAGCCGGCCTGGCCCACCGAGGACCAGGCGAGGAGGCGGACCGCGCTGTACGCGCGCGTGGACTGCTGCCGCAGGGCGGCGACGTTGCCCGCCGTCATGGTGAGTGCCGCGAGGACGGCGAGCACCGGGCCCCACACGTCCGCGTACGAGGGGAAGGCGACGACCGTCACGAGGATGAGCCCCGTGAAGCCGACGGCCTTCCCGACGACCGACAGGTACGCGGCGACGGGCAGGGGCGCGCCTACGTAGGTGTCCGGTACCCAGAAGTGGAAGGGGACGGCCGCCACCTTGAAGGCGAAGCCGACGAGGGTCAGGGCGACGCCGGTCTGGGCGAGCGTGTGCAGCTGCCCGCCGGTGACCTCGGGGTCCTGGAGCTTCGTCGCGATCTCGGTGAGGTGCAGGGTGCCCGTCGCCGCGTACACGAAACTGACGCCCAGGAGGGTCACGGCAGTCGCGGTGACCGAGGAGAGGAAGAACTTCAGGGCGGCTTCGGAGGAGCGCTTGTCGCCGTACTTGAGGCCCACCAGGGCGAAGGCGGGCAGGGAGGCCACCTCCAGGGCGACGACGAGCGTCGCGAGGTCGCGTGAGGCGGGCAGCAGGGCGGCGCCCGCGGCCGAGGACAGCAGCAGGAACCAGTACTCCCCCGCCGGGAGTTGGCCCTCGCCGTTCTGGGCGTCCTTCAGGGTGCTCATCGAGAGCAGAGCGGCCAACAGGGCGCCGCCGAGGACGAGGAGCTGGATGACCAGGGTGAAGCGGTCCGCGGTGTAGCTGCACGCGTGCGTGCCGCCGCCGGTCAGGCAGAAGGTCGAGCGGTCGTCGTCCAGGAGCGGCAGCAGGGCGAGGGCCGCCGCGGCAAGGCCCGCCACGGAGATCCAGCCGAGGAGCGCCTTCTTGCCGTCACCCACGAAGAGGTCGGCCACGAGCACGACGAGGCCGACGACCGCCGCGATGGTCGGCGGCGCGATCGCGAGCCAGTCGACGGACTGGACGAGGCTTGCGGCGCTTTCGGCGGCCACGGTCACGACTTGCCTCCAGTGAGGAGCTTCTGCACGGCCGGGTCGGTCAGGCCGAGGAGAGCCGCGGGCCAGAGTCCGGCGAGGACGGTGAGGGCGACGAGCGGCGTCCAGGCGGCGAACTCGTGGCCGTGGACGTCGGCGATCGCCGTGGGCGCGGGCTCGGCGGTGGTGCGCGGCATCGGGCCCATGCAGACACGGCGTACGACGATGAGCATGTACGCGGCGGTGAGCAGGGTGCCGAGGGCGGCGATCGCCATGAAGGTGAGGAAGGCGGGGCGGCTCAGGTCGTCGGCGGGCTTGAACGCGCCGAAAAGCGCGAGCATCTCGCCCCAGAACCCGGCCAGGCCCGGCAGTCCGAGGGAGGCGACGGCGCCGAAGGCGAGCAGGCCGCCGAGGCGGGGGGCCTTGCCGTAGAGCGCCGCGCCGGACCCCTGGGCGAGGGAGTCGAGGTCGGTGGTGCCGGTGCGGTCCTTGAGGGCGCCGACGAGGAAGAAGAGCAGGCCGGTGATGAGGCCGTGCGCGACATTGGCGAACAGGGCGCCGTTCACGCCGGTCGGGCTCATCGTCGCGATGCCGAGCAGGACGAAGCCCATGTGGCCGACGGACGAGTACGCGATGAGGCGCTTGAGGTCGCCCTTCGCGCCGCGCTTGGCGAGGGCGAGGCAGGCCAGCGATCCGTAGATGATCCCGACGACCGCGAAGGCGGCGAGGTACGGCGCGAACTCCCGCATCCCGTCGGGGGCGATGGGCAGCAGAATGCGGACGAACCCGTACGTACCCATCTTCAGCAGTACGCCGGCCAGCAGCACGGAGCCGACGGTCGGCGCGGCGGTGTGGGCGTCCGGCAGCCAGCTGTGCAGCGGCCACATCGGTGTCTTGACCGCGAGCCCGATTCCGATCGCCAAAACGGCGGTGACCTGCACCGATGTGGTCAGTCCGAGGCGATTGTCAGTGGCGAGTGCCACCATGTCGAAGGTGCCGGACTTGAGCCCGATCAGGAGCAGGCCCAGCAGCATCACGACGGAACCGAGCAGCGTGTACAGGATGAACTTCCAAGCGGCCCGGGTCCGTTGCTCACCGCCCCAGCGGGCGATGAGGAAGTACATCGGGATGAGCACCATCTCGAACGCCAGGAAGAACAGCAGCAGATCGAGCACGGCGAAGGTCGCGAGGGTGCCGGACTCGAGGACGAGGATCAGTGCGACGAACGCCTTCGGGGACGGGCCCGCGGGCATTTTGAAGTAGCTGTGGAGCGCGCAGAGGAAGGTCAGCAGCGCGGTCAGGACCAGAAGGGGGAGCGAGATGCCGTCGATGCCGAGATGGATGCGCACGTCGAGTGCGGGGATCCAGCTGATATCGGTCGTGGCCTGCATCTTCGACGGCTGGTCGTGGTCGAAGCCGAGCGCGAGGGTGAGCGCCGCGATCAGGACGACGCCGGTCACCAGTACACCGTGGCGGAGCACGGCCTGGTCGGGCGACTTTCCCTTCAGCCCGGGCGGCGCCGGCAGCAGGGCGGCCGCGGCGCCGATGAGCGGGCCGACGACGATCAACGCCAGAAGAAACTGCATCACGGACTCACTGATACCGATCACGGCTGCTCACGCTCCGGCGGTGGCGACAAGGACGGCGGCGACGGCCAGGACGACCGTGCCTGCGAGCAGCGCGCTCAGATAGGTCTGGACGTTGCCGGTCTGCGCGCGCCGGACGGCCGCGCCGAGCCAGCGGGGCACGGTGCCCGCGCCGCGCACGTACGTCTCGACGACCTCGCGGTCGAGGAAGCGGACGAGGCGTGCGGCGGCCTGGACCGGGCGGACGAACAGGGCGGCGTAGGCGGCGTCGAGGCGGAAACCGGCGGCGGCGTGGCGGTGCAGGGGGCCGAGCAGCAGCCGGCCGGGGTCCGCCGGGTCGTCGGCCGAGGCGACGTCTCCGTACGCGGGGGCGTGGGAGGCGATGGCCTCCGCCTCGACCTGCCCGCCGTCACCTTCCGGGCTCGCCGCGACGGCGCCCAGCGGGACGCGCGCGGCGCGCGCGGTGGTGTGCCGCCACGCGCCGTACATGACGAGGGCGCCGGCGAGCGCAAGCCCCGTGCCGAGGACGGAGGTCGTGAGCGTCGGGGAGAGCGAGTGGCCGTCGAACCAGTCCGGCAGGACACCGACGGCGGTACCGAAGGCGAGGGAGGGCACCGCGAGCACCCACAGCACGGCCGTCATGGCGAGCGGCTGCTTCCCGTGGTCGGGGACCTCCGCTCCCCTTCCGTGGAAGGCGAGCAGCCACAGGCGCGTCGCGTACGCGGCGGTGAGGAGGGCGGTGAGCAGACCGGCGACGAGGACGATCCAGCCGGCGGCGGCGGGCACGGAGCCGGCCTGGCCGGTGGCCGTGTGCTCGGCGGCGCCGAGGACGGCCTCCTTGGAGAAGAAGCCGCTGAACGGCGGGATCGCGGCGAGCGCGAGGAGCGCCACGGTCATCGTCCAGTAGGCGTCCGGGACGCGGTCGCGCAGGCCCGTCATGCGGGACATGGCGGCCAGCGAGTTGGTGCCGGCGGCGTGGATCAGCACGCCCGCGGTGAGGAACAGCAGCGCCTTGAAGGCGCCGTGGGACAGGAGGTGGAAGACGGCGGCGCCGCGGTCGCCGACAGCGAGGGCGCCGGTCATGTAGCCGAGCTGGCCGATCGTCGAGTACGCGAGGACGCGCTTGATGTCGTCCTGGGCGAGCGCGGCGAGGGCCGAACCGGCCATGGTGACGGCGGCCATGACGGCGAGGACGACCAGGGCCGCCCCGGAGGCGGCGAAGACGGGGAGGAGCCGGGCCACGAAGTAGACACCGGCGGCGACCATCGTCGCGGCGTGGATCAGCGCGGAGACGGGCGTGGGGCCCGCCATCGCGTCGGGCAGCCAGGTGTGCAGCGGGAACTGCGCGGACTTGCCCGCGACGCCCGCGAGGAGCAGCAGGGCGATCAGGGTGGGGTGGTCCAGGCCGCCGTCCGCGACGCGCGCGGTGATCGTCGTGACGCGGAACGAGCCCGTGTCCGCGGCGAGGGCGAACAGGCCGATCAGGAAGGGGACGTCGCCGAGCTTGGTGACCAGGAAGGCCTTGAGGGAGGCCGCGCGTGCCTCGGGCGTCTCCCAGTAGTGGCCCACGAGGAAGTACGAGCAGATGCCCATGATCTCCCAGCCGACCAGGAGCACCATCAGGTCGCCGGAGTAGACGACGAGCAGCATGGCGGAGGTGAAGAGGGAGACGAGAGCGGCGTAGGAGGGGTAGCGCGGGTCCTCGCGGAGGTAGCCCGTCGAGTAGATCTGCACGCAGGAGGCGACGACGCCGACCAGGACCGCGACGAGGGCGGCGAAGCCGTCGATGTGCAGGGCGAGTTCGACGGGGACCGAACCGGTCGGGGTCAGCTCGGTCGCGGCGTCGACCGAGTGACCGCCGCCCTGGCGGACGGCCACGAGCACGGCGAGCAGCAGCGCCGTCAGGGTGGGCAGGACCGCGAGGGGGCGTACGAGTCCGGGAGCCCGGCGGCCCAAAATCAGGCCGGCGGCCGCGCCCAGGAACGGCAGAAGGGGGACGAGGACGGCGAGGGTGGTCGTGGTCACGCGGTGGCCTCGGCCTTCTGTGACTGCGGTGACTGCGGTGACTGCGGTGACTGCGGTGACTGCTGAGGTTCCCGCGACTCGTCCGGCTCCTGCGACTCCTGGGACTCGTCGGGCGCGGAGGGCTCGGCGGTGTCGCGGAGGGCGTCGACGGCGGAGGTGCCGCGGTTGCGGTAGACGGCAAGCACGATGGCGAGGCCGATGCCGATCTCGGCGGCGGCGATGGCAATGGTGAACAGGGTCAGCGCCTGGCCGGCGTGGAGGGAGTCGCGGAGCCAGACGTCGAAGGCGACGAGGTTGAGGTTGACGGCGTTGAGCATCAGCTCGACGGACATCAGGACCAGGATCGCGTTGCGCCGGGCGAGTACGCCGTAGAGGCCGACACAGAAGAGGAGGACGGCGAGGACGGCCGGATAGGCGAGGTGGAGGTGCATCAGCGGTTCTCCTCGCGGTCCGTGGCCCGGGCATCCGCCGCGGCGTTCCTGCGGGACAGGGCGATCGCGCCGACCAGGGCGGCGAGCAGCAGGACGGAGAGCGCCTCGAAGGGGAGCACCCAGTGCCGGAAGAGGATCGATCCGCTCAGGCGGGTGGAGCCCTGGGCGGCGCCGTCCAGGTCGATCACCGTGGTGCGGAAGGCGTCCACGACCACCCAGACCAGGGCGGACGCGGCGACGAGGGCCACCGCGAGCGCGACCGGGCGGTTGCCCGAGTCGGCGTCCGGGGAGCGGCCGATGGGTGCCCTCGTGAGCATCAGACCGAAGAGGAGGAGGACCACGACGGAGCCGACGTAGATGAGGACCTGCACCCAGGCGATGAACTCCGCGGTCAGCAGGAGGTACTCGACGGCGAGGCCGCCCAGGGCCACGACCAGCCACAGGGCGGCGTGCACGAGCTGCCTGGTCGTGACGGTGATGACCGCCGCGCCGAGCGTGAGGAGGCCGACGAGGAGGAAGGCGATCTCGACGCCGGTCGGGGAGAGGAAGCCGTGGGTTTCGGCGGCGATGTTCACGACTCCCCGCCCTTCGTCTCGGGGCCGGCCGGCGGCTCGGGCGTGGTGGCCGTGGCGGCCGTCGGCTCGGAGGAGGTGCTGCCCGACGGCTGGGAGGCAGCGGCTTCGGCGGCTTCGGCGGCTGCCAGCTTTTCGGCGGTCTTGCGGGCGGCGGCGAGTTCCTTCGGGTCCTCGGCGCCGGGGTCCAGGGCGGGCGGGGCCGGCACCGTCCACATCCACTCGCGGAGCTTGTCGCGCTCGTGGGTGAGTTCGTGGATGTCGGTCTCGGCGTACTCGAACTCCGGTGACCAGAACAGGGCGTCGAAGGGGCAGACCTCGATGCAGATGCCGCAGTACATGCAGAGGGAGAAGTCGATGGCGAAGCGGTCGAGGACGTTGCGGCTGCGCTCACGGCCGCCGGGGGCGGCGGGCGGGACGGTCTCCTTGTGGGAGTCGATGTAGATGCACCAGTCGGGGCACTCGCGGGCGCAGAGCATGCAGACCGTGCAGTTCTCCTCGAACAGGCCGATGACGCCCCGGGTGCGGGGCGGCAGTTCGGGCTGGTGCTCCGGGTACTGCTCGGTGACGGTCTTCTTCGTCATCGTGCGGAGGGTGACGGCGAGGCCCTTGGCGAGGCCGGATCCGGGGACGGGAGACATGGTTAGGAGATCGCCACCTTCACGATTCCGGTGAGCGCGATCTGCGCGAGGGCGAGGGGCACGAGCGTGGTCCAGGCGAGCTTTTGCAGCTGGTCCTCGCGGAGACGGGGGTAGGAGACGCGCAGCCAGATCACGACGAAGGCGAGGACGGCCGTCTTCAGCAGGGTCCAGACCCAGCCGAGACCGTCGGCGCCCCCCGGGCCGTGCCAGCCGCCCAGGAAGAGGACGGTGGTCAGGCCGCACAGGACGACGATCCCGGCGTACTCGGCGAGGAGGAACAGGGCGAAGCGCAGACCGGTGTACTCGGTGTAGGCGCCGAAGATGATCTCGGAGTCGGCGACGGGCATGTCGAAGGGCGGCCGCTGGAGTTCGGCGAGGCCCGCGACGAAGAAGACGAGGGCGCCGACGATCTGCCAGGGCAGCCACCACCACTCGAACGCGTCCACGATGCCGGGCAGCGAGACGGTGCCCGCCGCCATCGCGACCGAGGCGGCGGCGAGCAGCATCGGCAGCTCGTAGGCGAGGAGCTGGGCGGCGGTGCGCAGGCCGCCGAGGAGGGAGAACTTGTTGGCGCTGGCCCAGCCCGCCATGAGGGAACCGAGGACGCCGACGCCCATGACCGCGAGGACGAAGAAGATGCCGGCGTCGACGACCTCGCCGACCGCGCCCTCGCCGGGGCCGACCGGGATCGCGACCAGGACGAGGAGGTAGGGCAGGAGGGCGATCGCGGGGGCCAGCTGGAAGACGCGGCGGTCGGCGTCGGCCGGGACGATGTCCTCCTTCTGGGCGAACTTGACGCCGTCGGCGACGAGCTGGGCCCAGCCGTGGAAACCGCCGGCGTACATGGGGCCGAGGCGGCCCTGCATGTGGGCCATCACCTTGTGCTCGGTCTGACCGACCACGAGGGGCAGGACCAGGAACGCCGCGAAGACGATGACTAGGCGCAGGGCGACGTCGAGGGCGTCGTTCACTCGGTGCCTCCTGGGCGTTCGCCGTTCTCCGGGTCCTCGGCGGTGCCGGGCGCGGGGCGCTCGGGGTCGGGGTCGGGTGCGGGGCGCTCGGACTCGGGCTTCGGCTCGGGCTCGGGCTTCGGCTCGGGCTCAGCGGGGCGAGGCGGCTTCGCACCTTCGGGCTGTTCGGCCTCGGCCCCGGACCGCTCGGCGTCGTCGAAGGTCGGGCGGGCGTGGTGCCACGGGGCGTCGGAGCTGCGCGGGGCGGGGCGCCGCTTGGGCTCGGGCGCGGGGGCGGGTGCGGGCGTCGCCTCCGTGGCCGGGGACGCGTCAGTCGCCGGGGGCGCGGTCGCCTCGGCAGCGGGGGTCGCCTCGGGCGCGGGAGCTGCCTCGGTCGCCGGGAACGCCTTGGGCGCGGGAGTCGGCTCCGGCATCGGCGGTGGTGGTGTCGGCGTCGCTGACGCCGCGTCCGTGGGCGAGGTTCCCGCATCCGTGGGCGAGACGCCCACGTCCGTAGGCGAGGCACCCGCGTCCGTGGGCGAGGCGCCCGTCTCCGAAGAAGGCGTAACTTCCGCCCGCTGGGACGCCGAGCCCTGGCTGACGCTGCGCGAGCGCCGTGGGGGCCGGGCCGGGGCCGCCGGCTGCTGGACCTCGGCGGAATCAGCGGCCGCCTGGTCCGCAGGCGGAGTTCCCCCGGTACCGGAAGCGCCGGTCGCCGGCGGGGTCGCCGCCTGGCTCGCCGAGCCCTCGCTCACCGAGCGGGCCCGCCGCACCGGGCGTTCACCGGCCGCCGCACGACCGGCAGCGCCCGCCGCACGAGCGGTCCGCGCCGGGCGGGCCGGGGCGGCCGGGAGCTGGCCCTTCAGGGGGCCCCATTCGTTGGGGTCGGGAACGCCGGGCGGCAGCATCTGGCGCCGCTTGGGGCCGCCGTGCTCGGACTCGCCCGGCTCCTTGGCGCCCGGCCAGGCCTTCGCGACGCGCGCCGCGAGGACGAAATCCTTGCGCAGAGGGTGGCCCTCGAAAGTCTCGGGCAGCAGCAGCGGGGTCAGCCCGGGGTGGCCCTCGAACGTCACGCCGAACATCTCGTGCGTCTCGCGCTCGTGCCAGGCGGCGCCCGCGTAGACGTCCACGGCCGAGGCGAGCACCGGCGCGTCGTGCGCGACCGTCGTCCGCAGGAGGAGGCGTCGTACCGGGGAGAGCGCGACGACGTGGGCGGCGACGCGAAAGCCCGTGCCGGGCTCGTCGACCGCGCTCAACCAGTCGAAGTAGGTGCAGCCCAGCGTGGTGCGGGCGGTTTCCAGGGCGGTGGTCCACTGGGCCGGGGGGACGTCGACGGTCAGTACGTCGTACGACTCCTCGGCCGTCGCCTCCGCGCCGAAGAGCTCCTCGACGGGGCTCGGCAGCCAGCCGGTCACCGGTCACCTTCCTGAACCTGGGCCTCGGGCGCCGACCGGGTCCCGGGCGCCGACCGGGTCTCGGGCGCCGCCGGGCCCTGGACGAGACCACTGCGCAGCGCCGCCGCGGAGGGCCGCGTGCCCTTGGCGTCGGTGCCCTTGCCGTCCGTGCCCTTACCGCCCGTGCCGTTGCCGTACCGCTCCCCCAGCGACTCGGCGGCGATCTTCTCCTGGAGCTTGAGGATGCCCTGGAGCAGCGCTTCGGGTCGCGGCGGGCAGCCGGGCACGTAAACGTCGACCGGAATGATCTGGTCGACGCCCTTGGTGACGGAGTACGAGTCCCAGTAGGGGCCGCCGCAGTTGGAGCAGGCGCCGAAGGAGATGACGTACTTCGGTTCGGGCATCTGCTCGTACAGGCGCTTGACGGCGGGGGCCATCTTGTCGGTGACCGTGCCGGAGACGACCATCAGGTCGGCCTGGCGCGGCCCCGGCGCGAACGGGATGACGCCGAGCCGGATGAAGTCGTGGCGCGCCATGGAGGCGGCGATGAACTCGATGGCGCAGCAGGCGAGGCCGAAGTTGAAGACCCACAGGGAGTACCGGCGGCCCCAGTTGAGGACCACCTTCATCGGCTCGGGGGCCAGGCGGGAGAGCACCCCAAGCCGCTTCGGCTCCGGAAGGTCCACGGGAGCGGGGGTCTCCACAGGAGCGGAGGTCTCCACGGGAGCGGAGGTCACGGCACTCACGTCCATGTGAGGACGCCCTTCTTGTATGCGTACAGCAGGCCCACGGCGAGGAAGCCGAGGAAGATGAACATCTCCACGAGCGTCGCCGCGCCGTAGCCGGGCGCGGCGAAGACCGTCGCCCAGGGGAAGAGGAAGATCGAGTCGACGGCGAAGATCACGTAGAGGAAGGCGTAGACGTAGTAGCGGACCTGGGTGTGGGCCCAGCCCTCGCCGACGGGGTCGACGCCGCATTCGTACGTCAGGAGTTTCTCGGGGGTGGGCACCACCGGGCGCAGCAGGCGCCCCGCGCCGAAGGCGACGGCGACGAACAGCACGCCCACGACGGCGAGCAGCCCGACGACGGAGTACGACTGGTAGTAGCTCGCCGCGACGTTCGTCACGTGCACGTCAGCCCCTCACTCACGTCAGTCCTCACTCCCTGACCGCCCTTGATCCCGAGCTGGCCGCCCGTGGTCCCGAGCCTGTTCGACGATCTGTACGCACGGGAGTCTAGGGCCTGCTAAAGACGGAGTAAGCAGAGTGTCACGCTTCGGGCAGGGCGGAGTGGCTTCAGGCCGGGCGGGGTGGGGTTATCCCCCCGGTGACCCGGGAGGGGACCTCATGGCGTTACGGCGGCGCGCCGGGCACTCTGGCGCGTATGACCGCACGCGCCATGCCCCTGCCCGACGACCCGAAGTCGCCCGGGCCCTCGTACGACGACCGGCCGCCGCCCGCGCGATTCGCGTACGACCGGCACACCTGGAAGGAGATCGCCCACCTCCTGGTGAACCTGCCGCTCGGCATCGCCGGCTTCGTCTACGCGGTGGTCGTGCTGGCCGTTGGTGTCCCGCTGACGGTCACGGTCGTCGGGCTGCCGCTGCTCGCGGCGGGGTTGTCGGGGGCGCGTCTGCTGGGCAGGGCCGAGCGGGCGCGGGCCAGGAAACTGCTCGGGGTGCACGTCGAGGAGCCGAGTCCGATGCCGGTGTTCGGCGGCATCGGCGTCTTCGGCTGGCTCTGGTCGAGCCTGAAGGACCCGGTGGGGTGGCGCACCATGCTGTACGCGTTCATCCGGTTGCCGTGGGGGGTGCTCACCTTCGCCGTGACGATCGCGGGGCTGTTCGTGCTCTGGCCGGTGCTGCCCTTCGTCGTCCGGGGCCTTACCAACGTCGACCGGGCGATGGTGCGCGGGCTGCTCTGTCCCTCGGACGAGCTGGAGCGGCGCATCGCCGAGCTGGAGTCGGACCGGGGCGTGGTCGTGGACACCGCCGCCGCCGATCTGCGCCGCATCGAGCGCGATCTGCACGACGGTGCGCAGGCCCGTCTGGTCGCCCTCGCCATGGGTCTCGGCCTCGCCAAGGAGAAGCTCCTGGAGGACCCCGAGGTCGCCGCCTCGATGGTCGATGAGGCCCACGGCGAGGTGAAACTGGCCCTCCAGGAGCTGCGTGACCTGGCCCGCGGCATCCATCCGGCGGTCCTCACCGACCGCGGGCTGAACGCGGCGCTGTCCTCCGTGGCGTCGCGCTGCACGGTGCCCGTGAAGGTGACCGCCGACCTGCCGGAGCGGCCGGCGGCGGCCATCGAGGGCATCGCGTACTTCACGGTCTCCGAGCTGCTCCAGAACGTCAGCAAGCACAGCGGGGCGAAATCCGCGAGCGTCGAGGTGTGGCGGGCGGACGACCGGTTGCTCATACAGGTGTGGGACGACGGGCGGGGCGGGGCCGGGCCGGACGGCGGCACCGGCCTGGCGGGGCTCGCGGAGCGGCTCGGGTCGGTCGACGGCCTCTTCGTGATCGTCTCGCCGCAGGGCGGACCGACGACGATCACCGCGGAGCTGCCGTGGCGCGACCGGGCGCAGGACCACGCGTCCGGCTCGCGCGGAAGGTAGGGAAAACCCCCGCCCGAAGACGCCGACCCGCTCCATGGTCCCGGACCCCCGCGGCGGCGAGGCTGGAAGCAGAAGAACACGGGAACCAGGCAGCTTCAGCAGAAACGGACGGCAGCGATGGCCACGGAGTACGGACAGGGGTACGCGCACGGGGGCCGGCCGGACCTGCGCGGCACGGGTGGGGCGGACGGGCGTCGCCGCCTCCCGGCGGGGCTGCGCGCCCCGATCGAGGCGCGCACCTGGAAGGAGTTCGGCTACACCCTGCTGAGCCTGCCCATAGGCGTCATGTCCTTCGTCTTCGCGGTCACGATGCTCTCCCTCGGCGTGGGGCTGCTGATCACCTTCATCGGCATACCGGTGCTGGCCGGGGCCCTCGCCGGCTGCCGCGGCATCGGCGCCCTGGAGCGGACGAGGGCCCGAGGCCTGCTCGACCTGGACGTGGCGGCCCCGGAGCCGCTGCGACCCAAGGGCGGCGGCGCGATGGCGGTCATCGGGGCCGTCCTCAAGTCCGGCGCGTCCTGGCGGCACCTGCTGTACTCGGTGCTGATGCTGCCTTGGTCGCTGTTCTCGTTCGTGGTGACAGTGGCCTTCTGGTCGTACGGCTGGATGATGCTCACGTACCCGCTGTGGTTCTGGCTCTTCCCGTTGTACGGCGGCCAGGGCGGCATCCAGCTCTACGGCGACGACGGCCACCGCATCTACCTCGACAACCCCTTCGAGATCGGCGTCACGGCGGCGACCGGCCTGCTGATAACGCTGGCCACGCCGTGGATCCTGCGGGCCCTGACCACGGTGGACCGCGTGATGGTGCAGGGGCTGCTGGGCCCCTCGCAGCTCGCGACCCGCGTCGTGGAGCTGGAGTCGGACCGGGGCGTGGTCGTGGACACCGCCGCCGCCGATCTGCGCCGCATCGAGCGCGATCTGCACGACGGCGCGCAGGCCCGCCTGGTCGCCCTCGCCATGGACCTGGGGCTGGCCAAGGAGAAGCTGGCCGAGGACCCCGAGGCCGCGGCCCGCATGGTGGACGAGGCGCACGGCGAGGTGAAGGTCGCCCTTCAGGAGCTGCGCGACCTGGCCCGCGGCATCCATCCGGCGGTCCTCACCGACCGCGGTCTCGACGCGGCGCTCTCCGCGCTGGCCGCGCGCTGCACCGTGCCGGTCCAGGTGGAGGTGGACCTGCCGAGCCGGCCGGCCGCCGCCATCGAGGGCATCGCGTACTTCACGGTCTCCGAGCTGCTCCAGAACATCAGCAAGCACAGCCGGGCGACCCAGGGCGCGGTCGACGTGTGGCGTTCCGAGGACCGGCTGATGCTCCAGGTCACGGACAACGGCTCGGGTGGCGCCGACGTCATGGCGGGCTCGGGACTCACGGGCCTCGCGGAGCGGCTGGACGCGGTCGACGGGATCCTGGTGGTCGACTCGCCGCGGGGCGGTCCGACGACGATAACGGCGGAACTGCCGTGGCGGCACGCCTGACCCGGCACGCCTGCCCCGGCACACCTGCACCACCACGCCTGAGCCACCCGCTGTGCCACCCGTCTGACCCCGGCCGTTCGACCCCGCTCGTCTGCCCCCGCGCGGCGGGCGGGGAAGTTATCCACAGGCCCCGGTGGCCGGCCGTGGATCGCGCGATACTGAGGTGCCGGACGGTCGGCCGACGCGACGGACGTCGGACCCGGGCCGCCGGACGAGCGCGGGGGGACAAGAACAGTGGAGGACAAAGTGCGGGTGGCCATCGCCGAGGATTCGGTGCTGCTCAGGGAGGGCCTGACCCGGTTGCTGACCGACCGCGGACATGAGGTGGTCGCGGGGGTGGGGGACGCCGACGCGCTGATCGAGACGATCACGGATCTCGCGGCCCGGGACGCCCTGCCGGACGTGGTCGTCGCCGATGTGCGGATGCCGCCGACCCACACCGACGAGGGGGTACGGGCGGCGGTGCTGCTGCGCCACCGCCACCCGGGTCTCGGGGTGCTGGTCCTTTCGCAGTACGTCGAGGAGCAGTACGCCACCGAACTGCTCGCCGCGTCCAGCCGGGGGGTGGGCTATCTGCTGAAGGACCGGGTCGCCGACGTGCGCGATTTCGTGGACGCGGTGGTGCGGGTGGCCGAGGGCGGCACGGCGCTCGACCCGGAGGTCGTCGCGCAGCTGCTGGGCCGCAGCCGCAAGCAGGACGTCCTCGCGGGGCTCACTCCGCGGGAGCGGGAGGTGCTCGGGCTGATGGCGGAGGGCCGGACGAACTCCGCGATCGCCCGCCAGCTCGTGGTGAGCGACGGCGCCGTCGAGAAGCACGTGAGCAACATCTTCCTGAAGCTCGGCCTGTCCCCGAGCGACGGGGACCACCGTCGGGTGCTCGCGGTCTTGACCTACCTCAACTCCTGACCGGCCGGGGCACCCCGAACGGAGGGTGTCAGGTCCGGGTCAGGCAGCGGTCAGGGGCAGGCCGTAGAGAGTCCTACAACCAAAGGATGAGCGGGAGCGTCAGCTACGAAGGGCCGGGGGGTCGGGCACATCATGGCAAAACGGGACAGTGAACCGTCTGAAAAGGACATCCAAAATACGAGCCACCCGGGGCAGGCACCCCTTACAGACGTAGGGTGGGCCTTGGGAACGCCGGGCGTCCCGGCGTTTACCCTCAGCCGCCTTGAGGGAGGTCCAGTTCAGTGACCAGCCAGGTCAGTAGCGAAGCCGAGCAGGCCGACGAGGCAATCGTCGGAGAGCAACGCAGGCCCGCGGGTGGAAAAGACGTACAGCGCCTCGACCGGGTGATCATCCGTTTCGCGGGTGACTCCGGTGACGGCATGCAGCTGACGGGTGACCGTTTCACGTCGGAGACCGCGTCGTTCGGCAACGACCTGTCGACGTTGCCGAACTTCCCGGCGGAGATCCGGGCGCCTGCCGGGACGTTGCCCGGGGTGTCCTCTTTCCAGGTGCATTTCGCCGATCACGACATCCTCACTCCGGGGGATGCGCCGAATGTGCTGGTGGCGATGAATCCGGCGGCGCTGAAGGCGAACATCGGGGATGTGCCGCGGGGCGCGGAGATCATTGTGAACACGGATGAGTTCTCCCCGAGGGCGATGCAGAAGGTCGGGTACGACGCCTCGCCGCTGGAGGACGGTTCGCTGGACGCCTACCGGGTGCACCAGGTGCCGTTGACGACGTTGACGGTGGAGGCGTTGAAGGACTTCGACCTCTCGCGCAAGGACGCGGGGCGTTGCAAGAACATGTTCGCGCTGGGGTTGTTGTCGTGGATGTATCACCGGCCGACGGAGGGCACGGAGCGGTTCCTGCGGTCGAAGTTCGCGAAGAAGCCCGAGATCGCCGAGGCGAACGTCGCGGCGTTCCGTGCGGGGTGGAACTTCGGGGAGACGACCGAGGACTTCGCGGTCTCGTACGAGGTGGCGCCGGCGGCGGCCGCGTTCCCCGCGGGCACCTACCGCAACATCTCCGGCAACCTGGCGCTGTCGTACGGGTTGATCGCGGCGGCCCGCCAGGCGGATCTGCCGCTGTACTTGGGTTCGTATCCGATCACGCCGGCCTCGGACATCCTGCATGAGCTGTCCCGGCACAAGAACTTCGGCGTGCGCACGTTCCAGGCGGAGGACGAGATCGCCGGGATCGGAGCGGCGCTGGGGGCGGCGTTCGGCGGCTCGCTGGCGGTGACGACGACCTCCGGGCCGGGCGTGGCGCTGAAGTCGGAGACGATCGGCCTGGCGGTCTCCCTGGAACTGCCGCTGCTCATCGTGGACATCCAGCGCGGCGGCCCCTCCACGGGGCTGCCGACCAAGACCGAGCAGGCGGACCTGCTGCAGGCGATGTACGGGCGCAACGGCGAGGCGCCGGTGCCGGTGGTGGCCCCCAGGACCGCGGCGGACTGTTTCGACGCGGCGCTGGAGGCGGCGCGGATCGCGCTGACCTACCGCACCCCCGTCTTCCTGCTCAGCGACGGCTATCTGGCCAACGGCAGCGAGCCGTGGCGCATCCCGCAACCGGAGGAACTGCCGGACTTGCGCGTGCAGTTCGCCACCGGCCCCAATCACACCCAGGCCGACGGCAGCGAGGTGTTCTGGCCCTACAAGCGGGACCCGCACACGCTGGCACGGCCGTGGGCGATTCCGGGTACGCCGGGGCTGGAACACCGGATCGGCGGCATCGAGAAACAGGACGGCACGGGCAACATCTCCTACGACCCGGCCAACCACGACTTCATGGTCCGCACCCGACAGGCCAAGATCGACGGCATCGAGGTGCCCGACCTCGACGTCGAGGACCCCAGCGGGGAAGCGGACACCCTGGTCCTGGGCTGGGGCTCCACCTACGGGCCCATCACCGCGGCCGTGCGTCGGCTGCGCGCGGCCGGCGTCCCCATCGCCCAGGCCCACCTGCGCCACCTCAACCCCTTCCCGCGCAACCTGGGCGACATCCTGGGCCGCTACCCCAAGGTGGTGATCCCGGAGATGAACCTGGGCCAGCTCGCCACCCTCGTCCGGGCGAAGTACCTGGTGGACGCGGTCTCGTACAACCAGGTCAACGGCATGCCGTTCAAGGCCGAGCAGCTGGCCACGGCTCTCAAGGAGGCCATCGATGACTGACTCCGGCAACGCACTGCTGCACCTGGTCCCCAAGACCGAGGCCAAACAGTCCATGAAGGACTTCAAGACCGACCAGGAAGTGCGCTGGTGCCCGGGCTGCGGCGACTACGCCGTCCTGGCGGCCGTCCAGGGCTTCATGCCCGAATTGGGCCTGGCCAAAGAGAACATCGTCTTCGTCTCCGGCATCGGCTGCTCGTCCCGCTTCCCGTACTACATGAACACCTACGGGATGCACTCCATCCACGGCCGCGCCCCGGCCATCGCCACCGGCCTGGCCTCCTCCCGCCGCGACCTGAGCGTATGGGTGGTCACCGGCGACGGCGACGCCCTGTCCATCGGCGGCAACCACCTCATCCACGCCCTGCGCCGCAACGTCAACCTGAAGATCCTGCTCTTCAACAACCGCATCTACGGCCTGACCAAGGGCCAGTACAGCCCCACCTCGGAGCTCGGCAAGATCACCAAATCCACGCCGATGGGCTCCCTGGACGCCCCCTTCAACCCCGTCTCCCTGGCCATCGGCGCGGAGGCCTCCTTCGTGGCACGGACGGTGGACTCCGACCGCAAGCACCTCACGTCGGTGCTGCGCGCGGCCGCCGAACACCCGGGCACGGCACTGGTGGAGATCTACCAGAACTGCAACATCTTCAACGACGGCGCCTTCGAGGTCCTCAAGGACAAACAGCAGGCCGAGGAAGCCGTCATCCGCCTGGAACACGGGCAGCCGATCCGCTTCGGCACCGAGCAGTCGAAGGGCGTCGTGCGCGACCCGGCCACCGGCGACCTGGAAGTCGTCGCCGTCACTCCGGACAACGAGGCCGACATCCTCACCCACGACGCCCACGCCGCCTCCCCCACCACGGCGTTCGCGCTCTCCCGGCTCGCGGACCCCGACACGCTGCACCACACGCCGATCGGCGTCTTCCGCGACATCCGGCGCCCGGTCTACGACACCCTCATGGCCGACCAGCTCGACACCGCCATCGAACAGAACGGCAAGGGCGACCTCGCCGCGCTGCTCACCGGCACCGACACCTGGACCGTCACCGGCTGACCCGGGGCCGCCCCGGCCGGGAACCGCCCCGGCCGAGAACCGCCCTCACCGGCGGACGCCTTCGCACCGAGCCCGGCTCTGCGCCTTCAACACCTCAGAGCCGGGCTTCGTCGTACCCCTGGCGGTACCCCTAGCGCGCCTTCTGGTCGTACTCCTGGCGCGCCTTCTGCACGTCGGCCATGCGCCGTTCCGTCCAGGCCGCGAGGGTTCTGACCTGCTCGGCGGCCTCGCGGCCGAGGCCGGTCAGGGAGTAGTCCACGCGGGGCGGGATGACCGGCTTGGCGTCGCGGTGCACCAGGCCGTCCCGTTCCAGGGTCTGCAGGGTCTGGGTCAGCATCTTCTCGCTGACGCGGCCGATCTCGCGGCGCAGCTCGCTGAAGCGGTACGAGCGCTCTTCGAGCGCGATCAGGATCAGGACACCCCAACGGCTGGTGACGTGCTCCAGGACCAGGCGGTAGGGGCACATCTCTTCGTTGACGCCACGACTTACCGGGCTTACGGACATACCAGTACCTTACTTCAAAGTGGGTACTTACGTATAGTTAGTGCCGGGCCTAGAGTGAGAGGCAGACCGCATCGGAAGAGGAGATTTCAGACATGAGCATCGTCGTCACCGGAGCCACCGGGAACCTGGGCCGTCTCGTCATCGAGGGGCTGCTCGCCGCCGAGGTCCCCGCGGGACAGATCGCGGCCGTCGTGCGCGACAAGGGCAAGGCCGCCGAGCTCGCGGAGCGCGGCGTCGAGCTGCGCACGGCCGACTACAACGACCCCGCGACCCTGCGCGGCGTCTTCCACGCGGGTGACCGCGTGCTGCTGATCTCCGGCAGTGAGGTCGGGCGGCGCGTGGAGCAGCACCGCGCGGTGATCGACGCCGCGCGCGAGGCGGGCGTGGCGCTGCTCGCCTACACAAGCATCCTCGGCGGCCCCGAGGCCGACTTCGACCTGGCGGCCGAGCACAAGGCCACCGAGCAGCTGATCCTCGACTCCGGCCTGCCGCACACCTTCCTGCGCAACGGCTGGTACCACGAGAACTACACCGAGCACCTCGCCCCCGTGCTGGAGCACGGCGTGGTCATCGGTTCCGCGGGCGAGGGCCGCATCGCCTCGGCCTCGCGCGCCGACTACGCCGCGGCCGCCGTCGCCGTGCTCACCGGCGAGGGCCACGAGGGCAAGGCCTACGAGCTGAGCGGCGACGTCGCGTGGAGCCTGGCCGAGTACGCCGCCGAGGTGGCCCGGCAGAGCGGCAAGGACATCAGCCATGCGAACGTGCCGGCCGAGGAGCACCTCGCCGTGCTGACCGGCGCCGGAGTGCCCGAGCCGATGGCGGCGATCCTCGTCGACGTGGACGCGGCCATCGGGCGGGGGCGCCTCGCGGGCACCAGCGGGGACCTGGCCCGGCTGATCGGCCGCCCGACCACGCCGCTCGCCGACGCGGTGGCCGCCGGGCTCCGCCGCTGAGGCGGCCCTGGCCGGGCCACGCCCGACTCCTCGGCGTCATGAGTGTCCGACCCATACGGACATGACAGGTGCGGCCTCTCGACGCTACCTTCGAGAGGGCAGCGTCGGACTGCCGTGCGCCGAGGAGGGGCCGTGGACAGCGGAGCAGCCGGACAGTCGAAGGGCGAGCAGCGCATAGGGC
Source organism: Streptomyces sp. NPDC005898 (assembly GCF_040629635.1). Lineage (NCBI taxonomy): Bacteria > Bacillati > Actinomycetota > Actinomycetes > Kitasatosporales > Streptomycetaceae > Streptomyces > Streptomyces sp. NPDC005898. The sequence goes on from NZ_JBEXWC010000008.1 coordinate 141,603, forward strand.
TGCTGAACGGCTTCGCGGCGTACGGGATGTGGGGCCTCGTGCCTCTCTTCTGGCCGCTGCTCAAGCCCTCCGGGGCCGGCGAGATCCTCGCACACCGCATGGCGTGGTCCCTCGTGGTGGTGGGCCTCGCGATGCTCTTCGTACGGCGTTGGGGATGGGCCCGCGAGCTGGTCCGCCGGCCGCGCAGGCTGGGGCTGGTGGTGATCGCCGCCGCGGTCATCACGCTCAACTGGGGCGTCTACATCTGGGCCGTGAACGCCGGCCACGTCGTCGAGGCCTCGCTCGGCTACTTCATCAACCCGCTGGTCACCATCGCGATGGGTGTCCTGCTGCTCGGCGAGCGGCTGCGGCCCGTGCAGTGGGCCGCCGTCGCCGTCGGGCTCGCGGCGGTCCTCGTCCTGGCCTTCGGCTACGGGCAGCCGCCCTGGATCTCGCTCTGCCTCGCCTTCTCCTTCGCGACGTACGGCCTGGTGAAGAAGAAGGTCAACCTCAGCGGCCTGGAGTCGCTCGCCGCCGAGACCGCCGTGCAGTTCCTGCCCGCCGTCGGCTACCTGGTGTGGCTCGGCTCGCGGGGCGACATGACGTTCGGCACGGCGGGCGCGGGGCACGCGGCGCTCCTCGCGGCGACCGGGGTGGTGACCGCCGTTCCCCTGGTCTGCTTCGGGGCGGCGGCGATCCGCGTGCCGCTGTCCACGCTGGGGCTGCTCCAGTACCTCGCACCCGTCTTCCAGTTCCTGATCGGCATCCTGTACTTCCACGAGGCGATGCCGCCCGAGCGGTGGGCAGGCTTCGCTCTGGTCTGGCTGGCCCTCTCGCTGCTGACGTGGGACGCGCTGCGCACGGCCCGCCGGAACGCGGTCCGCCTGGGCGCCGCCCGGCGGGCCACGCCGGCCACCGAGCCCACGGAGGCGATCACCGCGCAGGCCCTCGGCGCGGAGGCCGTCGCTGCCGAGGCTGGCACCGCTGAGGCCGTCGGCGCGGACGGGGAGCGGAAGCCCGGCGTCCGGGACGAGCCGGAGCCCGTGGTCTGACTGCCCCAGGGCCCCATCGCCCCCCCCAGGCCACGGCTCGCCTGGTAGCGGAGTAGCCCGTAGCCCGGATGGCGCATGACGAATCGTTTCCCCACCCGTCCAAGGAGTGACGCCGCGCATCCCGTCACCACCGCCCGGGGACCTCGCCGGTGGAGACGTCAACTCCCCGGCAACGGAAAAGAAAGAGGTCCCATGCGCCTTCGTCACGCCATGACCGCCGCCCTCGGCGCCCTGGTGCTCGTCACCACCGTGCCCACCTCGGCTGTCGCCGCCACGGGCCAGTTCCGCTACACGTACACAACCAGCGGAGATCACGAGGCAGTGGGGTTCCTCAACAACCCGCCGAGCAGGAAGTGCATCAACCTCAAGGGTGTGGGGTCGGACGACCTGGCTCCCGGCCACTCGCCGAAGAACCGTACTGGCGCCACGGCCATCGTCTTCCTGCGTGCCGACTGCGAGGGGGCTCAATTCTTCAGCCTGAGTCCGCGCACCGGTGGAGGGTCGGAGCGTATGAAAGTACGGTCCGTGGTCTTCAGCTGACCATGTGAGCGCGGTGTGGCGGGCGGGGCGGTGGGGTCATCGAGGAGGGCCGGCCATCGTCGTGGACGATCTGTGAGCGGCGGTACGCGAGGGGCGGCCGACCCGCGCCGGCTCCTTCTCGCCGTCTGCGGTGCCTTCGCCCTGCTGTCCCTGGCCCTCGTTCCGCTCGGCCTGCCCCTCGGCTGGGACGAACTCGTCTACGCCAGCCGGTACGCGCCCCACGCCCCCGCCACCCCGTTCAGCGCGCCCCGCACCCGTGGCGTACCGCTCCTCATCGCGCCCGTGGCCGCCTGGAGCGACTCCGTGCCGCTCCTCAGGGTGTGGCTGACGCTGCTCTCGTCCGCCGGCCTCTATCTGGGTTTTCGGCCGTGGCTGCGTGCCGCGCCCCGGCCCTCGGCGGCCGTCGTCGCGGCCGCGCTGTACGGCGGGCTGTGGATCACGTTGTTCTACGCGAGCGCGGCCATGCCGAACCACTACACGGCCATGGGTGCCGTGGGCGCGGTCGGCCTGTTCCTGTGCTCACGCCAGTCCGTCCGCACGTACGCCGGGATCGCGGCCGGGCTCGCCCTCGCGACGCTGATGCGGCCCAACGACGGCGCCGCCGTGGGCCTGCCCCTGCTGCTCGCCGCCCTGCTGGTGCCCGCCTGGCGGAGGCGGGGCCGGGTCGGCGCGGTGCTCGGCGGGCTCGCGGTGGGTGTGCTGCCGTGGGCCGTCGAGGCGTACGTCCGTTTCGGCGGGGTCCGCGAACGGCTGACGGAAGCCAGCGAGGTGCAGGGCGATCTGCGCCCGCTGCTGTCCTTCGTCCACCACCTCACGGCCTTCGACGGCCCGCTGCTCTGCCGCCCCTGCACCGGCGACGGCATCCGCCCGGTGGCGGCGGAGTGGTGGCTCCTGCTCACCGTCCTGGTGGCGACCGGCCTGTGGGCCACCCGCCGCGACAGCGGGACGGCGGCTCGGGCGCGGCCCGTCGGCCGGCCGGTGGGCCCCGCCCGTGTCACCCTTCTGCCCCGCCTCACCCTGCTGCCCCGTGCCAGCCGTCTGTCCCGTCTCACCCTGCTGCCCCGTGTCAGCCGTCTGTCCCGCTTCGGCCTGCTGCCCCGTGTCAGCCGTCTGGCCCGCCTCGGCCTGCTGCCCCCTGCCACCGCCGCGCCCCCTGCCACCGCCGTGCCCCTTGGCACCGCCCTGGCCCTTGGCACCGCTCTGGCCGTCGCGCTGCCCTATCTGCTGCTCGTCCCTTACGCCGCCCCCCGGTTCCTGCTGCCCGCCCATGCCCTGCTCGCGCCCGTCGCCGCGCTCGGCCTGCTCACCCTCGTCGGATGGGGGCGGACGGTCCTGCCTCGGTGGGCGGTGGCGGGCGTGGCGGTGCTCGTGCTCGGGGGGCATCTCGCCGTCCAGATGCTCCTCGTCCAGGGCCACACGACCGTCCAGGCGGCCGCTCGCGGTGACTGGCAGCGGATCGCCGCGGCCCTCCAGCGGCACGGCGTCGGCAACGGCCCGCACCCGGGTGCCGGCACCCGCGCCCCCTGCACCCTGAACGGCAACACCTCCGTCATCCCCCTCGCCCACACCGCCGGTTGCGCCCCCGGCGGCGGCCCGCGCGATCCGCGCCGCCCCACCGCCCTCGTCCTGCGCCGGGCGGCACCGCCACCCTGGGCCCGCGACTGGCCCCGCGAGACCGTGCCCGGCACCTACGCCGCCGGGTGGGTCATCCACGTACGCCCCGACCGCGGCGAGGTGGTCCGGCAGCCGACGCGTACGGGCTGAATTCCCTCTGGACGACTTTGAATGCGCGTGCATATAGTGCACACGCAAGTAAGTCGGCGCTCGGCCGTCCCCGGCCACTTCCAGGAGGATTCCCATGACCCGTTCGTTCCTCTTCGTCCTCGGCAGCGGCCGCACCGGCGGCAACACCGAGATCCTGGCCCGCAAGGCCGCCGAGCAGCTGCCCTCGGACGTCGAGCAGCGCTGGATCCATCTCTCCGATCACCCGCTGCCCGACTTCGAGGACCTGCGGCACGACGACTCGCTGCCCCGCGCCCGGCCGCGCCCCGAGGGCACGGAGGCCCTGCTCCTGGACGCCACGCTGCACGCCACGGACATCGTGATCGCGTCGCCGCTGTACTGGTACTCGCTCTCGGCCACCGCCAAGCGCTACCTCGACTACTGGGACGCCTGGCTGGAGACGCCGGAGCTGGACTTCAAGGAGTCGCTGCGGGGCCGCACCCTGTGGGGCGTGACGGCGCTCGCGCACTCCGAGGAGGAGGTGGCCGGACCGCTGATCGACACGCTGAACCACACCGCCGCCTTCTTCCCCATGCGCTTCGGCGGCGTCCTGCTCGGCAACGGCACCCGGCCCGGCCACGTCCTGGCGGACGAGCAGGCGCTGCTGCGCGCCAAGACGTTCTTCGCGCGGGAGGCGCCCGTGGCCCGCTACCCGTACGAGGACACGGCCGGCGGGACGACGGACGAAACGGCGGGCGACACGGCGGGCGACTCGGACAAGGCAGGCGACGCGGTCCTCACGCCATGATGTCCTTCGCGCCGAACCTCGCCCACGCCGCCGAGCCGAAGACGGCCGCGTAGAGCCCCTGGACGCGGAGGTTCTTGATGAGGTCGTCCCAGTAGACGGGCTCGCGCATCAGGTCGGCGAAGGACAGCCAGTAGTGCGAGAAGAAGTACGGGTGCAGGGCGTCCAGCTGCGGGATCTGGTCGAGGATCTGCACCGTGATCAGCAGGCCGACGGTCGTCGCCATCGCGGCGACGCCACTGCTGGTGAGCGTCGAGACGAACAGGCCGAGCGCCGCGAGACCGGTCAGTGACGCGGCGACGACGAGCGCGACGAGCAGGGCCCGCCAGAGTCCCTCGCCGAAGCCCAGCCGGGTGCCGGAGATGGTGGTGACCTCGCCCAGCGGGAAGAGCAGCGCGCCCGTCGCGAGCGCGGTCACGGCCACGACCAGGGTCGCGACCAGGCAGAACGTCAGCGTGGTCGCGTACTTGACGAGCAGCAGGCGGGTGCGGCCCGCGGGCGCGACCAGCAGATAGCGCAGCGTGCCCGCGTTCGCCTCGCCCGCGACGGCGTCGCCCGCGATCACGCCGATCGCCATCGGCAGGAAGAACGGCAGTGTCGCCGCGAGCGCGGTGAAGACCAGGAACAGGCCGTTGTTGGTGATCTGCGCGATGAACGCGGGGCCGCCGCCCTCGCCGCCCCCGCCGACGGTCGAACCGTCGCTCGTCTCGATCTTGACGGCGATGCCGACGACGATCGGCACGGCGGCGAGCACGCCGAGCAGCGCGAGGGTCCGCCAGCGGCGGAAGGTGATCGTCAGCTCGCTGCGGAACAGCCCGAGCGTCCAGCTCGGCCGGGGCTCCGACACGGGCCCCGTTCCCCCTGCCCCGGGAGCGCCCGCCCCGGAAGCGCCCGCCCCGGACTTGCCCGGCTCCGGTACGGCCCCCGTCTCAGCCCGCGACATCGAAGCCCTCCCCCGTCAGCGCCACGAACGCGTCCTCCAGCGAGGCCCGTTCGAGGCCGAAGCCCCGGACGCGGACGCCCGCCGCCACCAGCGCGGCATTCACCTCGGCCAGATCCACGTCCCGGCCGGCCGCGTCCTGCGCCGGCGGCTCACCCGTCACGCCGTCCTGCGTCACGACCAGATCCGCCACGCCCCGCTCCTTCAGGACCCGGGCCGCCTCGCCCGGGTCCGGTGTCGTCACGACCAGCCTGCCGCGCGCGCCCGCCGCCAGCTCGGCGACCGGGCCCTGGGTGAGCAGGCGGCCCCGGTTCATCACGGCCGCGTGCGTGCAGATCTGCTCGATCTCGTCCAGCAGGTGCGAGGACAGGAAGACGGTCGTGCCCTCCGCCGCCAGTTCCCGCACCAGGGCGCGGATCTCGCGCATGCCCTGCGGGTCGAGGCCGTTCGTCGGCTCGTCCAGGACGAGGAGTCCGCGTGGGCGGAGCAGCGCGGCGGCGAGGCCGAGCCGCTGCTTCATGCCCAACGAGTACGCCTTCGCCTTCTTGCCGGCGGCCGCGGCCAGGCCCACCCGGTCGAGGGCGGCCTCGGCACGGGCCCGGCGGGTGCGGGGGTCGGCCGTCGGGTCGGCGGAGTCGTAGCGCAGGAGGTTGTCGCGGCCCGACAGGAAGCCGTAGAGGGCGGGGCCCTCGATCAGCGCGCCGACGTGCGGGAGCACGGCGCGGGCGGCGCGCGGCATGGGCCTGCCGAGGACCCGGGCGGTGCCCGAGGTCGGCTCGATGAGGCCCATCAGCATGCGGATGGTGGTCGTCTTGCCCGAGCCGTTCGGCCCGAGGAACCCGAAGACGCTGCCCTGCGGGACGGCGAGGTCCAGCCGGTCGACGGCGAGGTGTCCGCCGTACCGCTTGGTGAGCCCTCGCGTCTCGATGACGTGGGGCGATGTTCCGCCGGCGAGAGACGGCGTCCCCCCGATCGTGCCCGACACCGCGTCCTCCCGTCGGCCGGCTGTCACCCGGCACGCTTCCGGTCTGTCCTGTCCTGGCTGCGCCTTCGGGCACGCTTCTGGCTGTCCCGTCGGGCACGTTCCTGGCCGTGCCGTCGGGCACACGCCCGGCTGTCGCCCGGCACGCTTCCGGTCCCTGTCCTGGCTGTGCCGTCGGCGCGCTCCCGGTTGTGCCGTCGGGAACGCTCCGCTCCCAGCTGTGCCCCCGGCCACGCACGCGGCACGCGGCACGCGGATCGGCCGTACCGGCGTCGTTCCCGCTCATCCTCATGTGGCCCGCCCGCTCGTCCGCGTCGCGGTAGTACGCGGTGGTGCACGGTGCCGTCCCGCGCCGCCGTGCACCACCGCGCGCCCCCCGTGGGCCCTACGCGCTAATGCGCCGCGTTCGCCGCCTTCACCAGCGCGTCCTTCGTGACCGCGCCCGCGTAGACCGTGCCGTCGTCGGTGACGAGGGCGTTGATCAGGCGGGTCGAGAAGACCGTGCCGGAGCCGAACTCGCCGCTGACCTTGTCGCCCAGGGAGTCCAGCAGCTTCTGCGCGTCCGGCGGGACATCGCCCGAACCGGCCGTCGGCAGCCCCTGGCCGCCGGGCAGCTTCAGCTCGGCGATGGAACCCCAGCCCTCTCCGATGACCCGCAGGTCGTTCAGATCCTCCTCCTTGAATTCCTTGCCCTTCTCCTTGCCCTTGCCCTTGAAGTCACCGTCCTTCGGCTTGAAGTCACCGCCGCGCGCCCCGCGTTCGTCGGCCTCGGTGACCTTCGCGCCCTTGGGCGGCGTGAAGTCGAACGTGGCCGCGGACGGCTTGCCGAAGTCGACCTTCGTGAAGCCCGCGTCGATCACCGCCGCGCCCCCGGGCGCCGGGGTCAGCGTGAACTTCAGCGGCGTACCCGTCTCCGCGTCCACGGCGACCGTGATCTGCCCGACCGTCGAACCGGACTGCTTCGGCTTGACGACCAGGCGGTACGCGTCGCGGCCCGCGACCTGCGCGGTCCCGTCGACCGTGACGGACGTCGTGCCGTCCACGGCCTTCAGCGCCTGCTCGGCGAGGTCCTTGGGCGTGGCGGGCAGCCCCTTCGCCGCGCCCTTCCCGAACTCGGCGCCCTTCCCGGTGCCCTTCCCGGAGCGCCTCTCGGCGCCCTCGTCGGCGCCCTGCGCGTGGTACGCCTCGTTCGAGGCACTGTCGTAGCCCCACACCTCGTCGCCGTTGTGGATCAGGCTGTACTCGGAGGCGTCCCCGAGGACGGACACCTTCTGCTTGTCGGGGCCATCGGCCGCGACCCGCAGGGTGTGCGTGCCGGACGCCAGCTCCATCAGCTTGCTCGCGGGGTCCGCGGCGGAACCCTCGCCGCCCTCACCGCGGCCCGCGCCGCCGCCTCCGCCCGCGACGCCGCCCGCAAGGCCGCCCACCGAGGGCAGCCCCAGATCCGTGCTGATCTTGACGTGGCCGGAAAGCCGCTGGGTGTCCGACGCGGCGATCTTCTCGATGAGTTCCTGAGCGGTGATCTTCGGCAGATCCGGGTCGCCCGAGGTGGCGAGCGCCGGGACGAGCCCGATCGTCGCCGCCGCCACCCCCGCCACCGCGACGGGGACCGCGTAACGGCTCGCCTTGCGGCGCCTCGCGCGCGGTTCCCCGGCTTCTGTGGTGTCCTGTTCCGGTCCGTACGGTGCCATTGTGTGCCCTACCTCCGTGGTCGGCGGCGGCCCTGCCTGTACGTGCGGTACGTGCCGCATGTGCCGGTACGTCCATACATGCGTACGCGCCTTTGTCCACCCCGCGCCGCCATTCTCACCCGAATTGGTCAGGAGTGGTGGTTCTTGCCGAGGTCCATCCGACCAAATCGGGCGCGCAGAAGCGTCAGCCCCGGGGCGCAACTCGTCGTACTGCCACGGGATGACACAGAGCGGCGGCGCCTCCCCCGTCCCGTAGGGGGTGACGCCGCCGGCCGTCGGCAGTGGGCCCTCAGCCCGCCCGGTGCACCACGAGGTCGCAGAGCTCGACCAGGGAGATCTTCGCGTCGCACTCCGGCAGCGGCGCCAGCGCGGCCCGCGCCTCTTCCGCGTACCGCACGGTGTCCCGGCGGGCCTGCTCCAGGGCCGGGTGGGCGCGCAGCCCCGCGAGCGCCTCGGCGTGCCGGGCGTCGTCGGTGAGATCGGAGGCGAGCAGCTCGCTCAGGGCGATGTCCTCGGGCAGGCCGAGCCGCGCCACGCGCTCGCGCAGCCGCAGGACCGGCAGCGTGGGGATGCCCTCGCGCAGGTCCGTGCCCGGCGTCTTGCCGGACTCGTGGGAGTCGGAGGCGATGTCCAGCACGTCGTCGGCGAGCTGGAAGGCCACGCCGAGCCGCTCGCCGTACTGGGTCAGGACGTCCACGACGGTCTCGTCCGCGCCGGACATCATCGCGCCGAACCGGCAGGCGACGGCGACCAGCGAACCGGTCTTGCCGCCGAGCACGTCGAGGTAGTGGTCGACCGGGTCGCGGCCCTCGCTGGGGCCGGCCGTCTCCAGGATCTGTCCGGTGACCAGGCGCTCGAAGGCCTCCGCCTGGATGCGGACGGCCTCCGGGCCGAGGTCGGCGAGGATGTAGGAGGCGCGGGCGAAGAGGAAGTCGCCGGTCAGGACGGCCACGGAGTTGCCCCAGCGCTGATTCGCGCTGGCGACCCCGCGGCGCACGTCCGCCTCGTCCATCACGTCGTCGTGGTAGAGCGTCGCGAGGTGCGTGAGCTCGACGACCACGGCGGAGGGCACGATGCCGGGCGCGTCCGGGTCGCCGAACTGGGAGGCGAGCATCACGAGCAGCGGGCGGAAACGCTTTCCGCCGGCCCGGACGAGGTGCTGGGCGGCCTCCGTGATGAAGGGGACCGCGCTCTTGGTGGCCTCCAGGAGGCCCTCCTCGACAGCCGCCAACCCTGCCTGGACATCGGCTTCGAGAGCCTGGTCCCGCACGCTCAGCCCGAAAGGCCCGACGACGGTCACGAGAGGTTCTCCTGTCTGCTGACGATCACATGGCGAACTCGGTCGATCATTGGATCTCGGTCGATGACACGGTTTGTCGATGTGTCGCTGCCATCACTCAAGTCAGCGTATCCGGTCGCCTTTCGATCACAGCGAGCACCTGCCCGCACAAAGCCGACCGGGCGCCCGCCGATCACCACCGGTATGTTCTTGATCAGCCCATACGGCCGAGAAAGCTGTTCTGTGCCGGTTGTCGCACGGGTGAACGGAAACATCCTGTTCCTCCCGTACTACCGCTGAGTACTACCGCTGAGTACTACCGCTGTACCCCCGCTGAGTACGAGTCGTCGCCGACCCGGCATTTCCGTCCACCGAGGTTCCCCAGATGACGCACCCGAAGATGACGCGCCCGAAGATCCGGACAGCTTTCCCGTACGAGACGACGCACGAGGACCTCCGCGTACCCCTCGCCGACGGGACCAAGCTGTACGCGCGCGTGTGGCGCCCCTTCACCGAGGAGCCCGTGCCGGTGCTCCTCGAATACCTCCCCGAGCGCCTCACCGACGGGACGGCGGCGCGCGACGCGCAGCGCCACCCCTGGTACGCGGGCCACGGCTACGCCTCCGTACGCGTCGACGCCCGCGGCCACGGCAACAGCGAGGGCCTGCCCGTGGACGCGTACGCGGAGCGGGCCGCGGCCGACGGCGTGGAGGTGGTGCACTGGCTGGCCGCGCGGCCCTGGTCGACCGGCCGGGTCGGCATGTTCGGCCTCTCCCGGGACGGCGGTGGGTCCCTCCGGATCGCGGCCCTCGCGCCCGAGCCGCTCAAGGCGCTCGTCACGGTCTGCTCGACGGACGACCGCCATGACAACGGCCTCCACTACATGGGTGGTTCCGTCCTCGCGGTGGACACGCACGCGTGGTCCGCGACGACGCTCGCCCGCGCCTGCCGGCCGCCGGACCCGCGCTTCGTGGGCGACGCGTGGCGCGCGATGTGGCTGACGCGCCTGGAGGCCGTCGAGCCCCCCGTCCACACCTGGCTGGACCACCAGACCCGCGACGCCTACTGGCGGCACGGCAGCGTCCGCGAGGACTGCTCCACGATCGGCGCCGCGGTCCTCGCGGTGGGCGGCTGGCACGACCCGTACCGGGACACGGTCCTGCGCCTCGTCGAACAGTTGCCCGACGACCAGGTGCGGGGCCTGATCGGCCCGTGGTCGCACCAGTACCCCGACCAGGGCCTGGCGCCGGGTCCGGCGATCGGCTTCCTCCAGGAGACGCTGCGCTGGTGGGACCACCACCTCAAGGGCGTCGACACCGGCGTCATGGCCGAGCCGAAGCTCCGGTCCTGGATCAGCGACTCGCACCGCCCGGCGACGGACCTCGCCGAACTGCGCGGCGGCTGGGCCGGCGATCCGGCCTGGCCCTCCCCGAACGTCACCCCCGTCTCCTACGCCCTCCAAGGCACCCCGGTGCTGGTCGCCTCCCCGCAGCACACCGGGGTGGACGCGGGCCGCCACATCCCGTGCGGCGGCCCCGCCGACCTGCCGCCCGACCAGCGGGACGAGGACGCGAGGTCGGCGTGCTTCGAGTTCGAGGTCCCCGCCGAGGTACGCGTCCTCGGGCGGCCCCGGGTGACGCTGCGGCTGCGGATGGACGTGCCCTTCGGCCAGGCCGTCGCCCGCCTGTGCGACATCGCGCCCGACGGCTCGTCCACGCTGGTGACGCGCGGCGCGCTGAACCTCTCGGCCCGGCACGGCCGGGACCGCGCGGACGCCTGGCCGCTCGGCGCCACCGAGGACGTGGCCTTCGAGCTGACCGGCATCGGCCACGCCTTCCGGGCCGGCCACCGCATCCGGCTCGCGGTCTCCTCCGCGTACTGGCCGTGGATCTGGCCGCAGGCCGACACGGCGGGCTTCACGCTGGAGCCGGCCGGCAGCTTCCTGGAGCTCCCGGTGCGCGCGGGCGGCCCGGACCCGACGATCACCTTCGAACCCCCGGAACAGGCGGAGCCGCTCGGCGTGACGCACCCCGCGACACTCGACGAGGAGCGCCCCGAACGCCTGGTCGTACGCGATGTCGCCCGGGGCGAGTGGCGCCTGGAGGTCGTCCCGGGCGCCGGCGGCACGCGGGTCCACCCCGACGGCCTGGAGTTCACCGAGGACGCCGTGGAGACGTACACCATCCACGAGAGCGACCCGCTGAGCGCCCGCGCCCGCTCCGACCGGACGATCCGGCTGCACCGCCCCGAACTGGCCTGGGACACCAGGATCGAGACGCACTCGGAGATCACCTGCGACGCCGCGGACTTCCGCACCACGGACGAGGTGATCTGCCGGGACGGCGACGAGGTCGTCTTCCACCGCACCTGGGAGCGGCGGATCCGGCGGACCGCGGGCTGAACCGGGGGACTGCGGGCCGCTCGGTCGGAACGCGGGCCGATCAGGCCGCGGCCGCCATCCGTTCCAGGACGACGGCGATCCCGTCGGCCTCGTTGGTCAGGGTCAACTCGTCGGCGACCGACTTCAGTTCCGCGTGGGCGTTGGCCATGGCCACGCCGTGCGCCGCCCACAGGAACATGGGGATGTCGTTGGGCATGTCCCCGAAGGCGATGGTGTCGGCGGCCGTCAGCCCCAGCCGTCCGGCGGCCAGCGCGAGCCCCGTCGCCTTGGTCACCCCGCACGGCTGGAGCTCCACCGTCCCCGGACCGGACATCGTCACGGTCGCGAGCGAGCCCACCACACCGCGCGCCACCGCCGCCAACTCGTCGTCCGCCAGCGTCGGATGGCGCAGCAGCACCTTACTGATCGGCACCTCCCACAGCACGTCCCGCCCGGGCACCCGCACCGCGGGCAGCGTCGGGTGCGGCATCTCGTACCCCGGCTCGATGAGCGTGAGGCCGTCCACGCCGTCCTGGTCGACGGCGGCGAAGACCTGCCCGACCTCCGCCTCGATCTTCCCCAGCGCGACCTCGGCCAGCTCGCGGTCGAGCGTCACCGACCAGACCATGCGGTGCGCCCCGGCGTCGTAGAGCTGCGCGCCCTGCCCGCAGACGGCCAGGCCGTCGTACCCGAGTTCGGCGAGGAGCGGCCGCACCCGCGGCGCCGGACGCCCCGTCACCACGAGGTGCCGCGCGCCCCTCTCGTCCGCGGCGGCCAGCGCCCGCCGCGACCGGTCCGAGACCGTGTCGTCGCCGCGCAGCAGCGTCCCGTCCAGGTCGGTGGCGATGAGTGCGTACGCGAGGGGAGCGGCCATGATCCAGAGAATACGGATCCTGAGGCACGCCGGAAGCGCCTTGGCGGGGCCGGTGCGCGAGGGGGACGGCGAGGACCGGCACGGTTCACCAGAAAGCGGAATTCAGCATTCCGATTCTTACCCGGCCGAGTGTCCGGCCGCTCAGCCGTACGAACGCGCCAAGTGCTCCGCCGGCCGCGGCGAGGCGAACCGCGTGCGGCACCCGACGCGCGTCACCACCTCGCCCGCGCCCCGGAGGACGCGAAGCCGGAATCGGACACTCCAGCACGACCTTTCCGGACAGGGCGCACTCTTTGGACACTGCCGCAACCAGGGTCTTCACACGTAACGTGTGGCACACCCCTATGGAAAGCGAGGCAGGTACGCATGTCCGAGCAGACCCCGCTCGACCCGGCCGCCGGTGACTCCACCGGCCTTCCCGGGAGCGACTCCTTCGGCCTCCCCGGGGGCGACCCCCTCGGCCTGCCCGAGGGCGACCCCTTCGGGCCGCACAACCTTCCCTACGGCGTGTTCTCCCTGGCCGGAGAGCGGGACGACCAGCGCAGGGTCGGCGTACGGCTCGGCTCGCACGTCCTGGACGCGGGCGCCGCGGCCGCCGCGCTCGGCTCGCCCTATGTCTCCCTGCTGGCCCGGCCCACGCTGAACCCGCTGCTCGCCGCGGGCCGCACCGCCTGGTCCGACGTGCGCCGCGCCCTGACGGCATGGGTGACCGTGCCCTCCTACCGGGACTCCGTGCGCCCCCTGCTGCACCCCCTCTCCGAGGTGACCCTGCACCTGCCCTTCGAGGTCGCGGACTACGTCGACTTCTACGCGTCCGAGCACCACGCGACGCACCTGGGCAAGATGTTCCGCCCGGACTCGCCGACGCCCCTGACGCCCAACTGGAAGCACCTGCCCATCGGTTACCACGGCCGCTCCGGCACCGTCGTGGTCTCCGGGACGGACGTCGTGCGCCCCTCCGGTCAGCGCAAGGCGCCCGCCGACCCGGCCCCCACCTTCGGCCCCTCGGTCCGCCTCGACATCGAGGCGGAGGTCGGCTTCGTGGTCGGCGCGCCCTCGGAGCACGGAACCCCCGTGCCGCTCGCCGACTTCCGCGAGCACGTCTTCGGCCTCACCCTCCTCAACGACTGGTCGGCGCGGGACATCCAGGCCTGGGAGTACGTCCCCCTCGGGCCGTTCCTCGGCAAGTCCTTCGCCACCTCCGTCTCCGCCTGGATCACGCCCCTCGACGCGCTGGACGCGGCCCGGGTGGCGCCCCCCGAGCGCACGCACCCGCTCCTGCCCTACCTGGACGACTCCGCCGAGTCCGCGGCCGACGAGCCGGGCGGCTACGACCTGCGCATGACGGTCACGCTCAACGGCCAGGTCATCTCCGAACCGCCGTTCTCCACCGTGTACTGGACGGCCGCGCAGCAGCTGGCGCACATGACGGTCAACGGCGCCTCGCTGCGCACCGGCGACCTGTACGGCTCGGGCACGGTCAGCGGCCCCTCCGCCGGCCAGTACGGCTCCCTGATCGAGATCACCTGGAACGGCCGCGACCCCATCGAACTCCCCGACGGCAAGCGGACGTTCCTGGAGGACGGCGACGAGGTCACCCTGTCGGCGTGGGCCCCGGGCCCGGACGGCACCAAGGTGGGCCTCGGCGAGGTGACGGGCCGGATCGTGGCGGCGCGCTGAGCGGCGGCTGACTGACTGGCTGGCTGGCTGGCTGGCTGGCTGGCTGACCTGAACGCTTGAGCGGCGCGCGGCGCCGTCTACTCCTCGGGCCCGGTGTCCTGCCGGGCCCGAGGCATGTCCCGCGCCGCTCCCGGGTGCGGCGCGGCCCGCCTTCGGTCGTCCTCGTCAGGACGTCCAGTCCGGCTCCTCCTCGTCCCCCCAGCCCAGCTCGTCCGCACCGGCCCCCGACGGAACGTCGCCGTCGGACGCGGCGGTGCCCGACGCACCCCCGCCGGGCGCCTCGCCGGAGCCCGCCCCGCCGGTGAACTCCGCGACGACCCCGACCACGCCCTCGCCGTACGTCGCCCGCTTCTTCTCGCCCACTCCGCTGATGCCCGCGAGGTCCGCCACGGACGTGGGCCGCAGCGTGGCGATCTCCCGCAGCGTGGCGTCGTGGAAGATCACATACGCGGGGACGCCCTGCTCCTTGGCCTGGGCGCCGCGCCAGGCGCGCAGCGCCTCGAAGACCGGCACCGCCTCCTGGGGCAGCTCGGCGACCGCCGCCGCGCCCTTCGCCTTGCGCTCGCCCTTGGCGGCCCGCGCCGCCGGGAGACGCTTCGGCTCCTTGCGCAGCCGCACCTCACGCTCGCGGGCGAGGACGGAGCCGCTCGTCTCGGTGAGCACCAGCGTGCCGTACTCCCCCTCGACCGCGAGCAGGCCCTGTGCCAGCAACTGCCGTACCACCCCGCGCCATTCGGCCTCCGCCAGCTCCTCGCCGATGCCGAAGACGGAGAGCTGGTCGTGGTCGAACTGGATGACCTTCGCGGTCTTCTTGCCGAGCAGGATGTCGATGATCTGGCCCGCGCCGAACTTCTGGCCGCGCTCCCGCTGGAGGCGCACCACCGCGGAGAGCACCTTCTGCGCCGCGACCGTGCCGTCCCAGGTCTCGGGCGGGGTCAGGCAGGTGTCGCAGTTCCCGCACGACTGCGCGGCCGGTTCCTGGCCGAAGTAGGTGAGGAGCTGGGCCCGCCGGCACTGGGCGGTCTCGCAGAGCGCCAGCATCGCGTCGAGGTGGGAGGCGGCCCGGCGCCGGAACGCCTCGTCGCCCTCGCTGCCCTGGATCATCTTGCGCTGCTGGACGACGTCCTGGAGGCCGTACGCCATCCAGGCCGTCGAGGGCAGGCCGTCGCGGCCCGCGCGGCCCGTCTCCTGGTAGTACCCCTCGACCGACTTCGGCAGGTCGAGGTGGGCGACGAAGCGGACGTCCGGCTTGTCGATGCCCATGCCGAAGG
Source organism: Streptomyces sp. NPDC005898 (assembly GCF_040629635.1). NCBI lineage: Bacteria > Bacillati > Actinomycetota > Actinomycetes > Kitasatosporales > Streptomycetaceae > Streptomyces > Streptomyces sp. NPDC005898. The sequence continues at coordinate 156,798 of NZ_JBEXWC010000008.1, forward strand.
CGATGGTGGCGCAGACCACGAGGCCTTCCTCGCGCAGGAAGCGGGACTGGTGCGCCGCGCGCGTGCCGCCGTCGAGACCCGCGTGGTACGGGACCGCCTCGATGCCGTTCCGGCACAGGAACTCGGCGGTCTTCTCGACCGAGTTCCGCGAGAGGCAGTAGACGATGCCCGCGTCGCCCGCGTGCTCCTCCTTCAGGAAGGACAGGAGCTGCTTCTTCGGCTCGGCCTTCGGCACGATGCGGTACTGGATGTTGGGCCGGTCGAAGCTCGCCACGAAGTGCTTGGCGTCCGGCATGCCGAGCCGCTCGGTGATCTCCCGGTGCGTGGCATGCGTGGCCGTCGCCGTGAGGGCGATGCGCGGCACGTCCGGCCAGCGCTGCCCGAGCACGGAGAGCGCGAGATAGTCGGGGCGGAAGTCGTGCCCCCACTGGGCGACGCAGTGCGCCTCGTCGATGGCGAAGACCGAGATCTTGCCGCGGGACAGCAGGTCCAGCGTGGCGTCCAGGCGCAGCCGCTCCGGGGCGAGATAGAGCACGTCCAGCTCCCCCGCGAGGAACTCGGCCTCCATCACGCGCCGCTCGTCGAAGTCCTGCGTGCTGTTGATGAACCCGGCCCGCACACCGGCCGCCCGCAGGGCGTCCACCTGGTCCTGCATGAGCGCGATGAGCGGCGAGACCACCACGCCCGTACCGGGCCTGACCAGGGCGGGGATCTGATAGCAGAGGGACTTTCCGCCGCCGGTGGGCATGAGGACGACGGCGTCGCCACCGGCCACGACATGGTCGATGATCGCTTCCTGCTCGCCGCGGAAGGCGTCGTAGCCGAAGACGCGCTGGAGCATGCGCAGGGCATCGCTCTGCGCCACCGCGCCCGCCGTGCCGGTCACCGTGTCGCTCGCCGTACCCGGCGTCGATGCCGACGCCGTCACCTCGCTCATGCCGCTGGTCCCATCCATCGCCCTGTCCCCCGCCGTACGTCCTGCCTCGTCCACTGCCTCGACCACTGCCTCCACGATAGGGCCCCGCGCCGACAGGCCGAAAAGTTATCCACAGGCCGCCGCCCGGCATCCCCAGGTCGGGACGCCGGGCGGCGACATGTGTGCGAACCGGAGCGGCTACCGGACGAAGACCCCCGCCTGGCCCGCGAGGTCCAGGAAGTACTGCGGGGCCACGCCGAGGACCAGCGTCACGGCGACGCCGACCCCGATCGCCGTCATCGTCAGCGGGGAGGGCACGGCGACCGTGGGGCCGTCCGCCTTCGGCTCGCTGAAGAACATGAGCACGATCACACGGATGTAGAAGAACGCGGCGATCGCCGACGACAGCACGCCGACCACGACCAGCGCGCCCGCGCCGCCCTCCGCCGCCGCCTTGAACACCGCGAACTTCCCCGTGAAACCGGAGGTCAGCGGAATGCCGGCGAAGGCCAGCAGGAACACCGCGAAGACCGCCGCGACCAGCGGTGACCTGCGTCCGAGCCCCGCCCACTTGGACAGGTGCGTGGCCTCGCCCCCGGCGTCGCGCACCAGCGTGACCACGGCGAAGGCGCCGATCGTCACGAAGGAGTAGGCCGCCAGGTAGAAGAGGACCGAGGAGACGCCCTCCGGGGTGGTGGCGATGACGCCGGCGAGGATGAAGCCGGCGTGCGCGATGGACGAGTACGCCAGGAGCCGCTTGATGTCGGTCTGGGTGATCGCCACGATCGCGCCGCCCAGCATCGTGATGACCGCGATGCCCATCATGACCGGCCGCCAGTCCCAGCGCAGGCCGGGCAGGACCACGTAGAGCAGCCGAAGGAGCGCGCCGAACGCGGCCACCTTCGTCGCCGCCGCCATGAAGCCGGTGACCGGCGTCGGAGCGCCCTGGTACACGTCGGGGGTCCACATGTGGAACGGCACGGCGCCGACCTTGAAGAGCAGCCCCATCACCACCATCGCGACGCCGATCAGCAGCAGCGCGTCATTGCCCATGGTCTCGGCGAGCGCCGGGTCCAGGGTCTGCACGTTGCCCTCGACGACGTCGGCGACCGTCGCGTACGACACGGAGCCCGCGTACCCGTACAGGAGCGCGATGCCGAAGAGGGTGAACGCGGAGGCGAAGGCGCCGAGCAGGAAGTACTTGACGGCGGCCTCCTGCGACATGAGGCGCTTGCGGCGGGCGAGCGCGCACAGCAGGTACAGCGGCAGGGAGAAGACCTCCAGCGCGATGAAGAGCGTCAGGAGGTCGTTGGCCGCCGGGAAGACCAGCATGCCGCCGATGGCGAACAGCGCCAGCGGGAACACCTCGGTGGTGGTGAACCCGGCCTTGGTGGCGGCCTGTTCGCCCTCACTGCCCGGCACGGCTCCGGCCTGTGCGGCGAAGGAGTCGACGCGGTTGCCGTGCGCCACCGGGTCCAGCCGCCGCTCGGCGAAGGTGAAGACGGCGACGAGCCCGGCGAGCAGGATCGTGCCCTGGAGGAAGAGCGCGGGCCCGTCGACCGCGATCGCGCCCATGGCCGCGATCTGCGCCTTCGTCGTGCCGAAGCCGCGGGCCGCGAGGCCGACCACCGCGGCGAAGGCGGCGGTGAGCGCGACGACGGAGACGAACAGCTGGGCGTGGTAGCGGGCCTTGCGCGGGACGAAGGCTTCGATGAGCACTCCGAGGACGGCCGCGCCGATGACGATCAACGTCGGCGACAGCTGTCCATACTCGATCTTCGGCGCGTCGATCTTGTCGATCGGATCGGCGGCCATTGTCCACAGGCTGTGGACGGCTGATGCGCTCACTTGGCCGCCTCCACCTCGGGCTCGGGGTCCTTCTTCTGGACGTCGGACATGGTGTGCTCGACCGCCGGGTTCACCAGGTCGGTGAGCGGCTTCGGATAGACGCCGAGGCCGATCAGGAGCGCGATCAGCGGGGCGACGACGACCAGTTCACGCACCCGCAGGTCGGGCATGGCCGAGACCGCCGGCTTCACGGGTCCCGTCATCGTCCGCTGGTAGAGGACGAGGGTGTAGAGCGCGGCGAGCACGATGCCGAGGGTCGCGACGACCCCGGCCACCGGGTAGCGCGCGAACGCCCCGACGAGCACCAGGAACTCACTGACGAACGGCGCGAGCCCCGGCAGCGAGAGCGTGGCCAGACCGCCGACCAGGAAGGTGCCCGCGAGCACCGGGGCGACTTTCTGCACCCCTCCGTAGTCGGCGATCAGGCGCGAGCCGCGCCGCGAGATGAGGAAGCCGGCCACCAGCATCAGCGCGGCGGTCGAGATGCCGTGGTTGACCATGTACAGCGTCGCGCCGGACTGTCCCTGCGAGGTCATCGCGAAGATGCCGAGGACGATGAACCCGAAGTGCGAGATCGACGCGTACGCCACCAGGCGCTTGATGTCGCGCTGGCCGACCGCGAGGAGCGCGCCGTAGATGATGCTGATCAGGGCCAGTACGAGGATGACCGGCGTCGCCCACTTGCTCGCCTCGGGGAAGAGGCCGAGGCAGAACCGCAGCATCGCGAACGTGCCGACCTTGTCGACCACCGCCGTGATCAGTACCGCGACCGGGGCCGTGGCCTCCCCCATCGCGTTCGGCAGCCAGGTGTGCAGCGGCCACAGCGGCGCCTTCACCGCGAAGGCGAAGAAGAAGCCGAGGAAGAGCCACCGTTCGGTGTTGGTCGCCATGTCCAGCGTGCCGTTGGCGCGGGCCTCGGCGATCTCCTGGAGCGAGAAGTTCCCGGCGACCACGTAGAGCCCGATGACGGCGGCCAGCATGATGAGGCCGCCGACGAGGTTGTAGAGCAGGAACTTCACGGCCGCGTAGCTGCGCTGCGCCGAGGCGTTCTCGTCGCTGCCCGCGTGGGCGCGGTCCCCGAAGCCGCCGATGAGGAAGTACATCGGGATGAGCATGGCTTCGAAGAAGATGTAGAAGAGGAAGACGTCGGTGGCCTCGAAGGAGATGATCACCATCGCCTCGACGGCCAGGATCAGGGCGAAGAAGCCCTGCGTCGGCCGCCACCGGGAGGAGGCGGTCTCGAGGGGATCGGCGTCGTGCCAGCCCGCCAGGACGATGAACGGGATCAGCAGCGCGGTGAGCCCGATGAGCGCGACGCCGATGCCGTCGACCCCCAGTTCGTAGCGCACCCCGAAGTCCGCGATCCAGGCGCGGGACTCGGTGAGTTGATAGCGGTCGCCGTCCGGGTCGAACCGCACCAGGACGGCCACGGCCAGCGCCAGCGTGGCGAGTGAGACGAGCAGCGCGAGCCACTTGGCGGCGGTCCGCCGGGCGGCCGGGACGGCCGCCGTGACGATCGCGCCGACCGCGGGCAGGGCCGCCGTCGCTGTCAGCAGGGGAAAGGACATCGGTATCAGACCGCCCTCATCAGCAGGGTCGCGGCGATGAGCACCGCAGCGCCGCCGAACATCGAGACCGCGTAGGAGCGGGCGTAGCCGTTCTGCAGGGTGCGCAGCCGCCCGGAGAGGCCGCCCATGGAGGCCGCCGTGCCGTTGACGACGCCGTCGACCAGGCTGTGGTCGACGTAGACCAGGGACCGCGTGAGGTGCTCGCCGCCGCGCACCAGGACGACGTGGTTGAAATCGTCCTGGAGGAGGTCGCGGCGGGCGGCCCGGGTGAGCAGCGAGCCGCGCGGGGCGGTGACCGGGACCGGCCGGCGCCCGTACTGGACGTAGGCCAGGGCGACGCCGATGACGAGGACCACCATGGTGGCGCCCGTGACCGTGGCGGCGCTCAGCGGCGAGTCGCCGTGGTCGTGGTGGGTGACCGGCTCCAGCCAGTGCAGGAAGCGGTCCCCGATGCTGAAGAAGCCGCCCGCGAACACCGATCCGAAGGCGAGCACGACCATCGGGATCGTCATGGACTTCGGGGACTCGTGGGGGTGCGGCTCCTCGTGCGCCCCGCGGTGCTCCGCGGCGGGCTCCACGTCCGGCTGGTCCGGGGAGGCGGTGGGGCGGTCGCGCCAGCGCTCCGCTCCGAAGAAGGTCATGATCATCACGCGTGTCATGTAGTACGCGGTGATGGCCGCGCCCAGGAGGGCCACCGAGCCGAGGATCCAGCCCTCCGTGCCGCCCTTGGCGAACGCCGCCTCGATGATCTTGTCCTTGGAGAAGAAGCCGGACAGGCCGGGGAAGCCGATGATCGCGAGGTAGCCGAGCCCGAAGGTGACGAAGGTGACCGGCATGTACTTCCTGAGGCCGCCGTACTTGCGCATGTCGACCTCGTCGTTCATGCCGTGCATGACCGAACCGGCCCCGAGGAAGAGCCCGGCCTTGAAGAAGCCGTGCGTCACCAGGTGCATGATCGCGAAGACGTAACCGACGGGGCCGAGGCCGGCGGCCAGGATCATGTAGCCGATCTGGGACATCGTCGAACCGGCGAGGGCCTTCTTGATGTCGTCCTTCGCGCAACCGACGATCGCACCGAACAGGAGCGTGACCGCTCCGACGACCGTGACGGCCAGCTGGGCGTCCGGCGCGGCGTTGAAGATCTCCCCGGAGCGGACGATCAGGTAGACACCGGCGGTCACCATGGTCGCGGCGTGGATCAGGGCCGAGACCGGGGTCGGGCCCTCCATCGCGTCGCCCAGCCAGGACTGCAGGGGCACCTGGGCCGACTTGCCGCACGCGGCGAGCAGCAGCATCAGGCCGATGGCGGTGAGCTTGCCCTCGCCGGTCTCACCGGTGGCCTCCAGGACGGGCCCGAAGGCGAACGTCCCGAAGGTGGTGAACATCAGCATGATCGCGATCGACAGGCCCATGTCGCCGACCCGGTTGACCAGGAAGGCCTTCTTCGCGGCGGTGGCCGCGCTGGGCTTGTGCTGCCAGAACCCGATCAGGAGGTACGAGGCGAGGCCGACGCCCTCCCAGCCGACGTACAGGAGCAGGTAGTTGTCGGCGAGGACCAGCAGGAGCATCGCCGCGAGGAAGAGGTTCAGGTAGCCGAAGAAGCGGCGGCGCCGCTCGTCGTGCTCCATGTACCCGATGGAGTAGACGTGGATCAGGGTGCCGACTCCGGAGATCAGCAGGACGAACGTCATCGACAGCTGGTCCAGCTGGAAGGCGACGTCCGCCTGGAAGCCCTCGACGGGGATCCAGCTGAACAGGTGCTGCGACAGGGCGCGCTCCTCGGCGCCCTTGCCCAGCATGTCCGTGAAGAGCACGGCGGCGACGGCGAAGGAGGCGGCGGCCAGCAGCGTGCCGAGCCAGTGGCCCACACGGTCCAACGCCCGCCCGCCGCACAGCAGTACGGCCGCTCCGAGCAGCGGCGCCGCGACGAGCAGCGCGATCAGGTTCTCCACTTTCAGCCCCTCACAGCTTCATCAGGCTGGCGTCGTCGACCGAGGCCGAGTGGCGGGAACGGAACAGCGACACGATGATCGCGAGCCCGACGACGACCTCCGCGGCGGCGACGACCATCGTGAAGAACGCGATGATCTGGCCGTCGAGGTTGCCGTGCAGCCGGGAGAAGGCCACGAACGCGAGGTTGCAGGCGTTGAGCATCAGCTCGACGCACATGAACACCACGATCGCGTTGCGCCTGATGAGCACGCCGGTCGCGCCGATCGAGAACAGCAGCGCGGCCAGGTAGAGGTAGTTGACCGGGTTCACTTCGACGCCTCCTCGGTCCGCCCGATGTCGGTGCCGCGCGGGTCGGGCCGCTCCAGACGGTCCGCGGAGCGCTGCTCCAGCGCCCGCAGGTCCTCCAGTGCCTGGCTCGACACGTCACGGATCTGGCCGCGCTCGCGCAGCGTCCTGTTGACCGTCAGCTCCGACGGGGTGCCGTCGGGCAGCAGGCCCGCGATGTCCACGGCGTTGTGCCGCGCGTACACCCCGGGGGCGGGCAGCGGCGGCAGGTGCTTGCCCGCGCGCACCCGCTCCTCGGCCCGCTCGCGCTGGGTCTTGGCGCGCTCCGTGCGCTCGCGGTGGGTCAGCACCATCGCGCCGACCGTGGCGGTGATGAGCAGGGCGCCGGTGATCTCGAAGGCGAAGACGTACTTGGTGAAGATGAGCCTCGCGAGGCCCTCCACGTTGCCGCCGGAGTTCGCCTTGCCGAGGCCGTTGAACTCGCTCACCGAGGCGTTCCCGATGCCCGCGAAGAGCAGTACCGCGAAGCCGAGGCCGCAGAGCAGGGCCAGCCAGCGCTGGCCCTTGATGGTCTCCTTCAGGGAGTCGGCGGCGGTGACGCCGACGAGCATGACCACGAAGAGGAAGAGCATCATGATCGCGCCGGTGTAGACGACGATCTGGACGATGCCGAGGAAGTACGCGCCGTTGGCGAGGTAGAACACCGCGAGGATGATCATGGTCCCGGCGAGGCAGAGCGCGCTGTGCACGGCCTTCCTCATCAGGATCGTGCACAGGGCGCCGATGACGGCGACCGTGCCGAGGACCCAGAACTGGAAGGCCTCGCCGGTGGAGGTGGAGTAGGCGGCGAGCTGCGTCATCGGCCTGCCACCTTCCCGGCCGCCGGTCCGCCTGCCACCTTCCCGGCCGCCGGTCCGCCGGCCGGCTTCCCGGCGACGGGGCCGCCGGCCACCTTCCGCGAGGCCGGTTCGCCGGCCCCGAAGTCGGAGGCCGCCTCCTGGGGCGTCTCGCCCTTGGAGAGCGCCACTTGGGGCACCGTCCCCGGGGCGGCCTCGGTGACCAGGCCTCGGTAGTAGTCCTGCTCGTCCATACCGGGGAAGATCGAGTGCGGGCTCTCGACCATGCCCTCCTCCAGCCCGGCGAGCAGCTGCTCCTTGGTGTAGATGAGGCTTTCGCGGCTGCTGTCGGCCAGCTCGAACTCGTTCGTCATCGTCAGCGCGCGCGTGGGGCACGCCTCGATGCACAGGCCGCACAGGATGCAGCGGGCGTAGTTGATCTGGTAGACGCGGCCGTACCGCTCGCCCGGGGAGTACCGCTCCTCCTCGGTGTTGTCCGCGCCCTCCACATAGATGGCGTCCGCGGGACAGGCCCAGGCGCAGAGCTCACAGCCGACGCACTTCTCCAGGCCGTCCGGATGGCGGTTCAGCTGGTGCCTGCCGTGGAAGCGGGGAGCGGTGGTCTTCTGCTGCTCCGGGTACTGCTCGGTCAGCCGCTTCTTGAACATGGCCTTGAAGGTCACGCCGAAGCCCGCCACAGGGTTCTGGAACCCCTGCTTCGATTGGTTCGACTCATGGGGTGACTCCGGCGATGCCGGCGATTCGTTGTGCGACTCAGCCATCGGACGCCTCCTTTCCGTCACTTCGGGTGCCGCCACTGGCGTCACCGCGGGTGTCACTGTGAGTATCCGGCCCGCCACTGACAATCAGCTCCCGCTCCTGGCGCGAGCGGCGGCGCGGGACGGGCGGAAGGCTCTGCCCGGGCAGCGGCGGCACGGGGAATCCGCCGGCCATCGGGTCGAAGGCGACCGGTTCCTCCTCGACCGCCGTCGCCTTCTCCCGCTTGTCGCGGAAGATGTCGACGACCACGGAGAGCAGCAGGAGCGCGATGACCCCGCCCCCCACGTACAGCGCGATCGAGGTGAAGTCGTAGTTCTCGTTCCGCAGCGCCCGGACCGTGGCGACGAGCATCAGCCACAGGACCGAGACCGGGATGAGGACCTTCCAGCCGAGCTTCATCAGCTGGTCGTAGCGCACGCGGGGCAGCGTGCCGCGCAGCCAGATGAAGAAGAACAGCAGCAGCTGGACCTTGACGACGAACCAGAGCATCGGCCACCAGCCGTGGTTCGCGCCCTCCCAGAAGGTGCTGATCGGATACGGGGCCCGCCAGCCGCCCAGGAAGAGCGTGACCGAGACCGCCGAGACGGTGACCATGTTGACGTACTCGGCGAGCATGAAGAGCGCGAACTTGATGGAGGAGTACTCGGTGTTGAAGCCGCCCACGAGGTCGCCCTCGGACTCCGGCATGTCGAACGGCGCGCGGTTGGTCTCACCGATCATCGTCACGATGTAGATGAGGAACGACACCGGCAGCAGCAGGACGTACCAGCGGTCGGTCTGCGCCTCCACGATCGCCGAGGTCGACATCGACCCGGAGTAGAGGAAGACGGAGGCGAACGCGGCGCCCATCGCGATCTCGTACGAGATCATCTGCGCGCAGGAGCGCAGGCCGCCGAGGAGCGGATAGGTGGAGCCGGAACTCCATCCCGCGAGCACGATGCCGTAGATGCCGACGGAGGCGACCGCGAGGATGTACAGCATCGCGATCGGCAGGTCGGTGAGCTGCATGGTGGTGCGCTGACCGAAGATCGAGACCTCGTTGCCGGCGGGGCCGAACGGGATCACGGCGATCGCCATGAAGGCCGGGATCGCCGCGACGACCGGGGCGAGGACGTAGACCACCTTGTCCGCCCGCTTGACGATCACGTCTTCCTTCAGCATCAGCTTGATGCCGTCGGCGAGGGACTGGAGCATGCCCCAGGGGCCGTGCCGGTTGGGTCCGATGCGCAGCTGCATCCACGCGACGACCTTGCGCTCCCACACGATGGAGAACAGGACCGTCACCATCAGGAACGCGAAGCAGAAGACCGCCTTCAGGGCGATCAGCCACCAGGGGTCGCGGCCGAACATGGACAGGTCTTCCGCCGCAAGCGGCACCACGGTGTGCGTCACGACGTCACCTCCGGGGCCTCGGTGGACTCCGGCGGGACCGCCGGGCCGATGCGGACGAGTTCGCCGGGGCGCGCGCCGGTGTCCGAAGCGACGCCTCCGCCCGTCGAGTTCAGCGGCAGCCAGACCACCCGGTCGGGCATCGCGGTGACCTGGAGCGGCAGCGCGGTCGACCCGGCCGGGCCGGTGACCGCGAGGAGGTCGCCGTCCTTCACGCCCGCCTCGGCCGCCGTGGCGGCGGACACGCGCGCGTGGGCGGCGTGCCGGGTGCCGGCCAGCGCCTCGTCGCCGTCCTGGAGGCGGCCCTGGTCGAGCAGCAGCCGGTGACCGGCGAGCACGGCCTCTCCGGCGGCGGGCCGCGGCGGCTGGGCCCCCGTCTCGCGGGGCTGATCCGCGTACGGTCCGCCCCAGCCGCCGAGCCGGTCCAGCTCGCGGCGGAGCGTGACCAGGTCGGGCAGCCCGAGGTGGACGTCACCGGCGTCGGCCAGCATGTGCAGCACGCGCGCGTCGGTGGGCGCCAGCCTGCGCGTCATGTGGTCCGGCTTCAGCGCGGCGTCGAACATCCGCGCCCGGCCCTCCCAGTTGAGGAAGGTGCCCGGCTTCTCCGCGACCGCGGCCACCGGCAGGACGACGTCGGCCCGCTGTGTCACCTCGCTGGGCCGCAGCTCCAGCGAGACCAGGAAGCCGACCGCGTCGAGCGCCTCACGCGCGCGTGCCGGGTCGGGCAGGTCGGCCACCTCCACGCCCGCGACGAGCAGCGCGCCGAGTTCGCCGGTCGCGGCGGCCTCGACGATCTGCCCGGTGTCGCGGCCGTAGCGGTGCGGGAGTTCGGCGACGCCCCAGGCGGCCGCGACCTCCTCCCGCGCGCGCGGGTCGGTGGCCGGGCGGCCGCCGGGCAGCAGCGACGGCAGCGCGCCCACCTCGACGGCGGCCCGCTCGCCCGCCCGGCGCGGGATCCACACCAGCTGGGCGCCGGTCGCCAGGGAGGTGCGCACGGCGGCGGTGAGTCCGCCGGGCACGGCCGCGAGCCGCTCACCGACGACGATGACGGCCCCGGGCGTACGCAGCGCCTCGGCGGCCCCGGCCCCGTCGTCCGCGAGTCCCACGTCGGCGGCGAGGGCGTCCAGCCACTCCGTCTCGGTGCCGGGAGCCGCGGGCAGCAGCGTGCCGCCCGCCTTCTCCAGGCCCCGTGTGACGTGCGTGGCGAGGGAGAAGGTGCGCTGGCCGTGCTTGCGCCAGGCCTTGCGCAGCCGCAGGAAGACGCCGGGCGCCTCCTCCTCGGACTCGAGACCGGCGAGCAGGACGGCGGGCGCCTTCTCCAGGGCCGTGTACGTGACGCCGGTCCCGTCCAGGTCCAGGCCCCGTCCGGCGACCCGGGCCGCGAGGAAGTCGGCCTCCTCGCTGCTGTGCACGCGCGCGCGGAAGTCGATGTCGTTCGTGTCGAGCGCCACGCGCGCGTACTTGCTGTACGCGTAGGCGTCCTCCACGGTGAGCCGGCCGCCGGTCAGCACGCCCGCCCGGCCGCGCGCGGCGGCCAGGCCGCGGGCGGCGACCGCCAGGGCCTCGGGCCAGCTCGCGGGCTCCAGCTCACCCGAGGCGTTGCGCACCAGGGGGGTGGTGAGCCGGTCGGGCCGCTGCGCGTAGCGGAAGGCGAAGCGCCCCTTGTCGCACATCCACTCCTCGTTGACCTCGGGGTCCTCCTGCGCGAGGCGGCGCATGACCTTGCCGCGCCGGTGGTCCGTGCGGCTCGCGCAGCCGCCCGCGCAGTGCTCGCACACCGACGGCGACGACACCAGGTCGAAGGGGCGGGAGCGGAAGCGGTACGCCGCCGAGGTCAGGGCGCCGACCGGGCAGATCTGGATGGTGTTCCCGGAGAAGTACGACTCGAAGGGGTCGCCCTCGCCGGTGCCGACCTGCTGGAGGGCGCCGCGCTCGATCAGCTCGATCATCGGGTCGCCGGCGATCTGGTTGCTGAACCGGGTGCAGCGCGCGCACAGCACGCACCGCTCGCGGTCGAGCAGCACCTGGGTGGAGATCGGCACCGGCTTCTCGTACGTCCGCTTCTTGCCCTCGAAGCGGGTGTCGGGGTCGCCGACCTGCATCGCCTGGTTCTGCAGGGGGCATTCGCCGCCCTTGTCGCACACCGGGCAGTCCAGCGGGTGGTTGATGAGCAGCAGCTCCATCACCCCGCGCTGGGCCTTCTCGGCGACCGGCGAGGTCAGCTGCGACTTCACGACCATGCCGTCGGTGCAGGTGATGGTGCAGGACGCCATCGGCTTGCGCTGGCCCTCCACCTCCACGATGCACTGGCGGCAGGCGCCCGCGGGGTCGAGCAGCGGGTGGTCGCAGAACCGGGGGATCTCGATGCCGAGGAGTTCGGCGGCGCGGATCACCAGCGTTCCCTTGGGGACGCTGATCTCGATGCCGTCGATGGTCAGCGACACGAGGTCCTCGGGCGGTACGGCCGCCGCGCCGCCCCCGGAGGGAGCGCTGTTCGTGGTCACTGTCATGCGTTCACCTCCGTGTGCTGGTCGGTGCGGTCGCTCCACAGGGTCGACCTGGCCGGGTCGAAGGGGCAGCCCTTGCCGGTGATGTGCTGCTCGTACTCCTCGCGGAAGTACTTCAGCGAGGAGAAGATCGGCGAGGCGGCGCCGTCGCCGAGGGCGCAGAAGGACTTGCCGTTGATGTTGTCGGCGATGTCGTTGAGCTTGTCGAGGTCGGCCAGGACGCCCTTGCCGGCCTCGATGTCGCGGAGCAACTGCACGAGCCAGTACGTCCCTTCGCGGCAGGGCGTGCACTTTCCGCAGGACTCATGGGCGTAGAACTCGGTCCAGCGGGTCACGGCCCGCACCACGCACGTCGTCTCGTCGAAGCACTGGAGCGCCTTGGTGCCGAGCATCGAACCGGCGGCGCCCACGCCTTCGTAGTCGAGGGGGACGTCGAGGTGCTCGTCGGTGAACATCGGCGTCGAGGAGCCGCCGGGCGTCCAGAACTTGAGCCGGTGTCCGGCGCGCATGCCGCCGCTCATGTCGAGCAGCTGGCGCAGCGTGATGCCGAGCGGGGCCTCGTACTGGCCGGGGTTGGTGACGTGGCCGCTGAGCGAGTAGAGCGTGAAGCCCGGGGACTTCTCGCTCCCCATCGACTTGAACCAGTCTTTTCCGCGATGGAGGATCGCGGGAACCGACGCGATGGACTCGACGTTGTTCACGACAGTGGGGCATGCGTAGAGGCCCGCGACGGCCGGGAAGGGGGGACGCAGTCGCGGTTGGCCGCGTCGGCCTTCGAGCGAGTCGAGCAGCGCCGTCTCCTCACCGCAGATGTACGCGCCCGCGCCCGCGTGCACGGTGAGTTCGAGATCGAGTCCGCTGCCCAGGATGTCCTTGCCGAGGTAGCCCGCCGCGTAGGCCTCGCGGACGGCTTCGTGCAGCCTGCGCAGCACGGGGACGACCTCGCCCCGCAGATAGATGAAGGCATGCGACGAACGGATCGCGTAGCACGCGATCACGATCCCCTCGATGAGGGAATGCGGGTTCGCGAAGAGGAGCGGGATGTCCTTGCAGGTCCCCGGCTCCGACTCGTCGGCGTTGACGACCAGATAGTGCGGTTTGCCGTCGCCCTGCGGGATGAACTGCCACTTCATCCCGGTGGGGAAGCCCGCGCCGCCGCGGCCGCGCAGGCCCGCGTCCTTCACGTACGCGATGAGGTCGTCGGGGGCCATGGCGAGTGCCTTGCGCAGGCCCTCGTAGCCGTCGTGGCGCCGGTAGGTCTCCAGCGTCCAGGGCTTGTCCTCGTCCCAGAAGGCCGTGAGGACGGGGGCGAGCAGCTTCTCCGGGCTGGTCTCGTTGTTGATCTCGGCGGCCAAGGTCATCACTCCCCCTCCTCGGCGGTCGGTCCGGCCGGGTTGGCCGGGTCGGATGCCGAGGTCTGCTGCGGTGCGTCGTGCGAGCTGAGGTGCTCGGCGGGGGCCTCGTCCTGCGGGCCCGCGGTGCGCGGGTGGACGACGCGTCGTTGGGGCGCCTCGCCCTTGGCCAGGCGCAGCCCGATCAGTGAGGCGGGGCCCGCGCCGCCGCTCGCCTCGACGGCGCCGGGCCGCTCGTCGGGGAAGCCGGCCAGGATGCGGGCGGTCTCCTTGTACGTGCACAAGGGCGCCCCGCGGGTGGGCCGTACGGTCTTGCCGTCGCGCAGGTCGTCCACGAGCCGCTTGGCGGACTCGGGGGTCTGGTTGTCGAAGAACTCCCAGTTGACCATCACCACGGGGGCGAAGTCGCAGGCGGCGTTGCACTCGATGTGCTCAAGGGTGATCTTGCCGTCCTCGGTCGTCTCGTCGTTGCCGACGCCGAGGTGGGCCTTGAGTTCGTCGAAGATGGCGTCGCCGCCCATGACCGCGCAGAGCGTGTTGGTGCAGACGCCGACCTGGTAGTCGCCGGAGGGCTTGCGCCGGTACATGGTGTAGAAGGTCGCGACGGCCGTGACCTCTGCGGTGGTCAGGCCGAGGACGTCGGCGCAGAACCGCATGCCGGTGCGGGTGACGTGCCCCTCCTCGGACTGCACGAGGTGCAGCAGGGGCAGCAGCGCGGACCGCGAGTCGGGGTAGCGGGCGATGATCTCCCGCGCGTCCGCCTCGAGGCGGGCCCGGACGTCGTCCGGGTAGGCGGGGGCGGGGAGTTGGGGCATGCCCAGGCTGACGCCCGCGGCCTTCTCCGAAGGAGTGGTGGTCACCGGTCGACGCCTCCCATCACGGGGTCGATGGACGCGACGGCGACGATGACGTCGGCGACCTGGCCGCCCTCGCACATCGCCGCCATGGCCTGGAGATTGGTGAAGGACGGGTCGCGGAAGTGGACCCGGTAGGGGCGGGTGCCGCCGTCGGAGACGACGTGCACGCCCAGTTCGCCCTTGGGTGACTCGACTGCGGTGTACGCCTGGCCGGCCGGGACCCGGAAGCCCTCGGTCACCAGTTTGAAGTGGTGGATCAGGGCCTCCATGGAGGTGCCCATGATCTTCTTGATGTGGTCGAGCGAGTTGCCGAGGCCGTCGGGGCCGAGCGCCAGCTGCGCGGGCCAGGCGATCTTCTTGTCGGCGACCATGACCGGGCCCGGCGCGAGCCGGTCCAGGCACTGCTCGACGATGCGCAGCGACTGCCGCATCTCTTCGAGGCGGATCAGGAAGCGGCCGTAGGAGTCGCAGGTGTCCGCGGTCGGGACCTCGAAGTCGTAGTTCTCGTAGCCGCAGTAGGGCTGGGACTTGCGCAGGTCGTGCGGCAGGCCGGCCGAGCGCAGGACCGGGCCGGTGGCGCCGAGCGCCATGCAGCCGGCGAGGTCGAGATAGCCGACGTCCTGCATGCGGGCCTTGAAGATGGGGTTCCCGGTGGCGAGCTTGTCGTACTCGGGAAGGTTCTTGTTCATCTTCTTCACGAACTCGCGGATCTGGTCCACCGCGCCGGGCGGCAGGTCCTGGGCGAGTCCGCCGGGCCGGATGTACGCGTGGTTCATCCGCAGGCCGGTGATCAGTTCGTAGATGTCGAGAATCAGTTCACGATCCCGGAAGCCGTAGATCATGATCGTCGTCGCGCCCAGTTCCATGCCGCCGGTGGCGATGCACACCAGGTGCGAGGAGAGGCGGTTCAGCTCCATGAGGAGCACGCGGATGATCGAGGCACGGTCCGGGATCTGTTCCTCGATGCCGAGGAGTTTCTCGACCCCGAGGCAGTACGCCGTCTCGTTGAAGAACGGCGTCAGGTAGTCCATGCGCGTGACGAACGTCGTGCCCTGCGTCCAGGTGCGGTACTCGAGGTTCTTCTCGATGCCCGTGTGCAGATAGCCGATGCCGCAGCGGGCCTCGGAGACGGTCTCGCCCTCGATCTCCAGGATCAGGCGGAGCACACCGTGCGTGGAGGGGTGCTGGGGCCCCATGTTGACGATGATGCGCTCGTCGTCGGCCTTCGCGGCGGCCTGGACGACCTCGTCCCAGTCGCCGCCGGTGACCGTGTAGACGGTCCCCTCGGTGGTCTCCCGGGCAGATGCGTGGGAAGTGCTCATCAGCTGTACGACCTCCGCTGGTCCGGAGCCGGGATCTGGGCGCCCTTGTACTCGACGGGGATGCCGCCGAGGGGGTAGTCCTTGCGCTGCGGGAAGCCCTGCCAGTCGTCCGGCATCATGATCCGCGTCAGGGCCGGGTGACCGTCGAAGATCAGCCCGAAGAAGTCGTACGCCTCGCGCTCGTGCCAGTCGTTCGTCGGATAGACGGAGACGAGGGAGGGGACGTGCGGATCGGCGTCGGGGGCACCGACCTCCAGCCGGATCAGCCGGTTGTGGGTCAGGGAGCGCAGGTGGTAGACGGCGTGCAGCTCGCGGCCCTTGTCCTCCAGGAAGTGCACTCCGCTGACGCCGGTGCACAGTTCGAAGCGCAGGGCCGGGTCGTCGCGCAGGGTCCGGGCGACGCGCACGAGGTGCTCGCGGGCGATGTGGAAGGTCAGTTCGCCTCGGTCGACGACCGTCTTCTCGATCGCGTTCTCGGGGAGCAGGCCCTGTTCCTCCAGGGCGCCCTCCAGTTCGTCCGCGACCTCGTCGAACCAGCCGCCGTAGGGGCGCGGGGTGGCGCCGGGCAGGGTGATGGTCCGCACCAGGCCGCCGTACCCGGAGGTGTCGCCGCCGTTCTCGGCGCCGAACATGCCCTTGCGTACGCGGATGACGTCGCCGGCCGCGTCGCGCGGGGCGGGGAGGCCGCCCCCGTTCAGGTGCTCGCCGGTGGCATCCGGGGTCTTGTCGTCGCCCTTGCCGTTCGGGCGCTCGTCGTGCGCGTCGCTCACCGCAGCAGCCCCTTCATCTCGATGGTGGGGAGGGCCTTGAGGGCCGCCTCCTCCGCCTCGCGGGCCGCCTCTTGCGCGTTCACGCCGAGCTTGCCGCCCTGGATCTTCTGGTGGAGCTTGAGGATCGCGTCCATCAGCATCTCGGGGCGGGGCGGACAACCGGGCAAATAGATGTCGACGGGGACGACATGGTCCACACCCTGCACAATCGCGTAATTGTTGAACATCCCGCCCGATGAGGCGCAAACCCCCATCGAGATCACCCACTTGGGGTTGGGCATCTGGTCGTAGACCTGCCGCAGGACCGGCGCCATCTTCTGGCTCACCCGGCCCGCCACGATCATCAGATCCGCCTGGCGCGGTGAACCGCGGAAGACCTCCATGCCGAAGCGCGCCAGGTCGTACCGCCCCGCGCCGGTCGTCATCATCTCGATGGCGCAGCAGGCGAGGCCGAACGTGGCGGGGAAGACGGACGACTTGCGCACCCAGCCGGCCGCTTGTTCGACGGTGGTCAGCAGAAAACCGCTCGGCAGTTTCTCTTCGAGTCCCATGCTCTTTGGCCCCTCAGACCTTTAGTCCCATTCCAGGCCGCCGCGCCGCCATACGTACGCGTACGCGACGAAGACGGTGAGCACGAAGAGCAGCATCTCCACGAGCCCGAAAATCCCCAGCGCGTCGAAGGTGACGGCCCAGGGGTAGAGGAAGACGATCTCGATGTCGAAGACGATGAAGAGCATCGCCGTCAGGTAGTACTTGATGGGGAATCGCCCACCCCCGGCCGGCGTCGGCGTCGGCTCGATACCGCACTCATAGGCCTCTAGCTTCGCGCGGTTGTACCGCTTTGGACCGATAAGCGCGGCCATGACCACGGAGAAGATCGCAAAGCCTGCCCCGAGGGCTCCCAGCACGAGGATGGGCGCATAGGCGTTCACGCTCCTCGCTCCTCTCAGTCGGCACTGACTGTTGGCGGTTGCGTCGGACCGAGCCCGGGCCCCACGAAGATCGCTCTCATGTGAAGCAGGTCACAAGCCCAACTGCCCCGCATCTTATGCCCGGCGGTCTGTGATCTGCGACACGGGGTGCGCCAACAGCTTTGTGATCTCCACCACCTGACGAAGGATCATGAAGTCGGATGAGCGGTGATCTTCGTACGCGAAGCACCTGAGTGATCACCAGAGGTGACATCTCGGCGTGTTACCGCTGGTCGAAGAGGTGTCGCACTATCAAGCCATGGCCGGTTCAGGCAAATTGGCGCTGGGCACGCTCACTTGATAAAGGCGCCCCGTTCACACTTTGGCGGCAGAGATGGGGACGGAAGTGGACACGTGCACCGATTCACGAACGGAGCGCCGACCGGTCCCGGGACCGGCACCCGTCGCCGGTCCGTCCGCGCACCCGCCGACGCGTCGCGCCGGGTTCGAAATCCCCGCACCGGGCAGTCGAAAAGTACGGGAGATCTCAGGGAGGTCTCGGCAAGATCTCAGGGAGATCCCCGAGGGGCTCTCCCTGTGACCTGCGCCACAACAGCCCCACGCCAAATCAAGCGGGCTTGGCCAACGGTCTCAACCGGTGGTAGACCGAGGGCAATTCGGGCGTATCTCAGAAAACCCATGATCACAGGCGTGATCGGCCGTGTCCGCATTGCCCGTTACGGCGTCAATAAGAAGCGACACGCCCGGGATTCAAGCCCGCGAGCGGCAACTGTGGCGCAGCACACGTTTCTTGATGGGAACCACAAGTCCCTGGTACCGGTTGTTCCCATGTCCCACACCGCTCACATACCCAGCCACCGGAAGCCCCGTCGCAGCGCCTCCAAGATCGCCCTGCGCGCCGGAGTTGCCGGTGGCGTCCTCAGCACCCTGGCAGTGGCCGCGGCGGCCGGTACGGCGAACGCGGCCGAGCCGGTGTCCGAGACCATCGAAATGCCCACGCTCACCACCGATCTGTCCGCGCAGATCGCGCAGTCGGCGGACGCCACCCAGCAGGCCGCCGACACCTACGAGTCGCACGCCGAGCGGGACGCCGCCGCCGCCAAGGCCGCCAAGCAGGCCCGCGCCGACCAGGCGCAGGCCGAGCAGAAGGCCGAGGCCAAGCGCAAGGCCGACGCCGCCGCGAAGAAGAAGGCCGAGCAGGAGCGCGCCTCGCGCGCCACCGAGCGCACCACGCTCTCCACCCAGACGACGTCCGGCGGCGGTTCCGCCGCCGCCACCTCCGCGTCCGCCTCTGACTCGGCCGCCCCGGCCAGCGGCAGCGTCGGCACGGTCATCAGCTTCCTCAAGGCGCAGCTCGGCGACGCGTACGTGATGGGCGCCTCGGGCCCGAACGCCTGGGACTGCTCCAGCCTGGTGCAGGCCGCGTTCAAGCAGGCGGGCGTGGACCTTCCGCGCGTCTCGCAGGACCAGTCGGTCGCCGGCACGCCGGTCTCGCTCTCCAACGTCCAGGTGGGCGACATCCTTTACTGGGGTGGCGCGGGCTCCGCGTACCACGTGGGCGTGTACATCGGCAACGGCCAGTACCTCGACGCCGCCAACCCCAGCAAGGGCGTCGTCATCCAGGATCTGTCGGGTTACCCGGCGTCGGGTGCCGTGCGCGTCCTCTGACGGCCCCTTGGAGCCACGTACGAAGGGCCGGAACCCCCCGGTGGGGTTCCGGCCCTTCGCGCGCCCTCAGACGGCCGTACAGCCGTTCCAGTGGCCTACGGCCGGCCGTTCTTCGGTGTCAGCTCCGCCATCAGCGACCAGTCGTCGCCCGGAACCTGCGTGTTCACGATCCGCGGGACCTCCGCGACGGCCTCGGCCATCGCCTCCATGCCGGCCTTGAAGTGCTCCGACTCCACGTGCGCGGTGCCGGCCTCGGGCGAGGCGAACGCCTCCAGCAGGACGAACTGGTGGGGGTCGTCGACGCTGCGCGACCACTCGAAGAACAGGTTGCCCGGCTCGGCGCGCGTGGCGCGGGTGAAGGCGGCGGTCCGCTCCAGCCAGGTGTCGGCGTGCTCCGGGCGGACGGTGAACTTGACGGCGATGAAGATCATGGACCCAGCGTCCGCCCGCCCACCGACCCCGGCAACCGGAGCCGCCCGCTATTCCGACGCTGCCGGAAAACCGTGCCGCGCGGCACGGGTGAGGACCCGCGCCAACTCCGAGCGCCGCCCGCGGAAGCGCGCCGTCGGCAGCGAGACCGAAAGCGCCCGCGTGCCGTCCCCGAGGGGTACCGCCACGCAGGTGTACGCCGGGTCCGTCTCCCCCACCGACACCGCGACGCCCGCCGCCCGCACCCGGCGCAGCTCGGCCTCGAAGCGGTCCGGGCTCGTGATGGTGTGCTCGGTCAGCCGGGGCAGGCCGTGCTCGTCGAGGTAGCGGCGCCTGGCCGGCCGGCCCAGTGAGGCGAGCAGCACCTTGCCGTGGGCGGTGGCGTGTGCGCCCTGGTCGAGACCGACCTCGAACGGGTCGGCGGCGTCGGCCGTGACGGCCGTGGTGCTGTCGACCACCGCGATCCGTCCGCCGCGGCGCACGCTGAGATAGGCGTGGGCGCCGACGGCCCGGCGCACCCCGAGCAACAGCCCCCGGGTGCCCGCGTCGATGCCCGCGTGCCGCTGGAACGACCGGTACAGGGCGGGCACCCGCGGCCCCAGGACGTAGCCGGCGCCGGTGCGGGCGACGTGCCCGCGCGCGGTCAGCGGGGCCAGCAGGTGGTAGACCGTCGAGAGGGCGCAGCCCAGTTCGCCCGCGAGCGACTTGGCGCCGACCGGCTCCGGGGAGCGGGCGATCGCCTCCAGGAGGTCGAGCGCGCGGTCCACCGATGCCGGTCCGCCGTGCACGCCGTTCACGCCTTCGGCGCCACCTTGCTCAGTCCGTTGATGATGCGGTCCATGGCGTCGCCGCCCGTCGGGTCCGTGAGGTTCGCCAGCATCTTCAGCGTGAACTTCATCAGGACGGGGTGCGTCAGACCGCGCTGCGCGGCGATCTTCATGATCTTCGGGTTGCCGATGAGCTTCACGAAGGCGCGGCCCAGCGTGTAGTAGCCGCCGTAGGTGTCCTTGAGGATCTGCGGGTAGTTCTGGAGGGCCAGTTCGCGCTGGGCGGGGGTGGCACGCGCGTGTGCCTGCACGATGACGTCGGCGGCCAGCTGCCCGGACTCCATGGCGTACGCGATGCCCTCGCCGTTGAACGGGTTGACGAGGCCGCCCGCGTCGCCCACCAGGAGCAGCCCCTTGGTGTAGTGCGGCTGGCGGTTGAAGGCCATCGGCAGGGCCGCGCCCCGGATCGGCATCGTCATGTTGTCCGGGGTGTACCCCCAGTCCTCGGGCATCGAGGCGCACCAGGCCTTGAGGACCTCACGCCAGTCCAGTTCGCGGAAGGCCTTGGAGGAGTTGAGGATGCCGAGGCCGACGTTCGACGTGCCGTCGCCCATGCCGAAGATCCAGCCGTAGCCGGGCAGGAGCCGGTCCGCGCCGGGCCCGCGGCGGTCCCACAGCTCCAGCCAGGACTCCAGGTAGTCGTCGTCGTGGCGGGGCGAGGTGAAGTAGGTGCGCACGGCCACGCCCATCGGGCGGTCCTCGCGGCGGTGCAGGCCCATGGCCAGCGAGATCCGCGAGGAGTTGCCATCGGCCGCGACGACCAGCGGCGCGTGGAAGGTGACCGGGGTCTTCTCCTCGCCGAGCTTGGCGTGCACGCCGGTGACGCGGCCGGTGCGGTCGTCGATGATCGGCTCGCCGACGTTGCACCGCTCGTGGAGCCGGGCGCCGGCCTTCTGCGCCTGCCGGGCGAGCTGCTCGTCGAAGTCGTCGCGCTTGCGGACGAGGCCGTAGTCGGGGTACGAGGCCAGCTCGGGCCAGTCCAGCTGGAGCCGCATGCCTCCGCCGATGATGCGCAGGCCCTTGTTCCGCAGCCAGCCCGCCTCTTCGGAGATGTCGATGCCCATGGACACCAGCTGCTTGGTGGCGCGCGGGGTGAGCCCGTCACCGCAGACCTTCTCGCGCGGGAACGCGGTCTTCTCCAGGAGGAGGACGTCGAGCCCGGCCTTCGCCAGGTAGTACGCCGTCGTCGAACCGGCGGGCCCGGCTCCGACGACGATGACGTCCGCTGAGTGTTCGGAGAGGGGCTCGGTCACGGCGGGTTCTCCCCAAGGCTCGAAATCTGTGTGCCGACCGGCACGGGATATGGGCAGTCTATGAGGCGGTAGCGACCAGCCAGCCGAAGGGCCACACGTGACCGAGCAGACCGACACCCTGCCGACCGGACAGCTTCCCGCCGCCCGGCCTTCCGCCGCACGCCCGCCCGCCGTGCGGCTGCGGGTCCCGACCCACGAGGACGCCTTCGCCTGGCACCGGCTCTTCCGCGACCCCGAGGTCATGGAGTTCCACGGGGGCGCGCCCGCGGAGCTGTCCGTGTACGAGGAGCTGACCGCCCGGCAGCGCAGACACGACGCCGAACTGGGGTACTGCCTGTGGACCCTGCTGGACGAGGCCGGTGAGCCCGTCGGCTTCACGGGCGCCCAGCCCTGGACCCGGCCGTGGGGGCCGGTCGGGGAGACCGAGATCGGCTGGCGGCTGGGGCGCGCGGCCTGGGGCAAGGGGTACGCGACCGCCGCCGCCACCCTCACCGTCGAACGGCTGCGCGAGCGGGGGGTGCCGAGCGTGGTGGCGATGGTCGACGCCGGCAACGAACGTTCCGTCGCGGTGACCCGGCGGCTCGGCATGGAGCTGGGCGAGACCTTCACCACGCCCCCGCCGCCCGAGGGCGAGGGGGCGCGGCGCGTGGCGTACTGCTTCCGGCTCACGCTGTAGCGCGGCGGGGCGCGGCCGGGGCGGGGGTCAGTCCCCCGTGAGCCGCCAGGTCCGCAGCGCCGTCCGGTGCGTCTGGGCACCCTCGCCCGCGGACCAGAAGTCCTCGCGCCAGGACAGCTGGATGGCGTACTCGGTGCCGTTCTCGGCGATGTAGCTCTGGTTGAGGGCGTGGATCGTGCGGCCCACCTCGTCGGTGTAGGTGTACTCCCACAGGGCGCCGTCCCGCCCCCGGAAGGTGTTCCGCTCCAGCTGGATCCGCCGGTAGTCCGACTTGTCCGAGGCGGACTTGGTGTGATCCTCGATGTTCGTGAAGTTCTCGTACGAGGTGTAGGGCGCGTCCACGACGACGCCGACGAGGAACTGCTCGCGCCCGGTCGGGTCCGCGTACGTGATCTGCCCCGGCCGCTCCGGGTTCACGGTCTGCCGCGTCCAGCCCGTCGGGACCGCGAAGGAGAACCCCTCGGAGTCGGTCACCCGTTCGGAGCCCGCGGGGACCTCGCTGTCCTCGCCGCCCCCGGAGGCCTCGGTGTCCGAGCTGTCGCTCGACTCGGGGCCCGGGGGTTCCTGCGAGACGACCGAGCTGGGTTCCTGGCTCGGCTCCCCCGAACGACTGGCGGCGGGCTTGCCGTTCTTGCCCGCGTCGCCCGCCTTGTCGTCGGCGTTGTCCTGCCAGATCAGGATCCCGGCCGTGGCGCCCCCGCCGATGACGAAGGCGGCGGCGAGCGTCCCCGCCCAGACCCCGGCGCGCCCACGGCGCTTGGGCTCGGCGGGCGCCTGCTGCGGACCGATGTGGACGGCCTGGGGGGTGTACGCGGGGTACAGGGCGGGCGGGGTGTGGGTGCCGGGGGTCGGTGTGCCGGGGCCGGGGTTGCCGGGGGCCGGTGTGCCGGGGGCCGGTGTGCCAGGAGCCGGTGTGCCGTGGGCGCGCTGGGTGACGTAGGCGGCGGCTTCGGCGGGAGTGAGTTCGCGGGGGGTGGTGCCGGCGGAACCGGACTCGGTGGAACCGGCCCCGGCGGAACCGGAGGATGCGGGTCCGCCGGTCTCGGGCTCGCCGGTCGCGGGCTCGGCGGCTCCGGACGACCCGGACTCGGCCCCGGTGGGCGTGGCGCCCATGGCCGCGACCCCTACCGGCACGTCTGCGGCAACCGCGTCCCCCGTAGGGGCGATCCCCGCAGGGGCGGCGTACGGCGGCGCTCCGGGGGCGTACGCGGGCGCGGCCACAGCCGTCGGCCGGCCCGTCATCCTCAGCAGGTACGGCCCGAGCAGCGTCGCCGCGAAGACCCACAGCAGGCCGAACAGCAGTACCTCGGGGACGTCGAGTCCGACCTCCACACCGCCGTTGCCGCTGAGACCGCCGAAGCCCGAGCCGCCGGCGGCCGCCGAGCCCGACGCCTCGACGCCGATCCCGCCGGCCCCGGCGAGCAGCAGGACGAGCCCGAAGAAGAGCGCGGCGGACAGCAGTTGCTCGCCCCGGCTCGCACAGCGCCGCGCGGCGAGCACGCCGATCGTCAGCGCGCAGACCAGGCCGAGCGCCAACGCGCCCACGATCGCCCAGTCGTTGGTGACGTCACCCAGCTCGGAGAGGCCGAAGGACCGGCTCTCGTGCCCGCCGCCGTACAGCGAGCTGCTGCCCCGCACCGACGCCTGCGCGCCCGCTCCCCAGCCGATGCCGAGCGCGGCGACGGCGAGGTTCGGCAGGAGGAGCAGGGCGATCAGGAGCGGTGAGACGTCGGTGTCGTCGAGGTCGGTCGCCCGGTCCAGGTCGTCGATCTGGGCCAGGCTGACGAAGGCGACGAGCGAGCAGAGCACGAGGACGACCACCAGGGCGCGCAGCGCGGTGCCCGCGGCGCGGGCGACCAACCGCGCGCCGGGGTGCGCGGGGAACCCTTGCAGCACCGCGCAGGAGACGACGAGCGTGAGCACCAGCGCGCCGAGCGCGGCGAGCGCCGGGGACGACGACAGTTCGATGCCCTCGATCTCGGGCTGCGCGAAGAGCGCGAGCGCCAGGACGCCCACGGTCACCAACAGCGTGACGCGCAGGGCCGCTTCCAGGCCCGCCGTGCCCCCGCCGTGCCCGCCGTGGCCCCGCGCGGCGAGGCAGCCCCGCAGGACGCGTACGCCGATGAACAGCGCCAGGAGCCACAGCACGGTCACGGTGAGCGGGACGAAGTGCAGGGAGGCGGTGCCTTCGAACACGGACCCGGAGGAGTCCGAGCCGAGTCCGCCCGAACCGAACCCGCCACTCGAACCGAACCCGCCGCCCGAACCGAATCCGCCGCCCGAGCCGAGACCGTCGGAGCCGGGACCGTCGGAGCCGAGGTCGCTGGAGCCGAGGCTGCCCGAGCCGGTGCCGTTCGACCCGCCGAAGCCGGGACCCCGCTCACTGCCCGTCAGTTCAAAGCCGCCGCCCACCGATTGGAGGAGCAGCGCCAGACCGACCCGCAGCCGGGCGACGAACCCGACGACCACCGCGTCCTCTTGGCCGTACGAGGGGATGGCGATGCCGATGGCGCCGATGAGCAGCAGCGCGAGGGGCCAGAGCGCGGCCTGCGCGGCACCGGCCCAGTCGCCGCGGAACGTACGCCCGAGGAAGGCGCCGACGGGCGAGGGCCCGGCGGGCGCGTGCGCGGGGGTGTGGGCGGGAGTGAGCGCGGGGGTGTGGGCGGGCGGAGGCGGCGACACCGGTACTGCGGGAACTCCGTCTTCCGGGGTCTCGGTCGAGGCGGGCGGTTCCTTCGGTGCCGACGGCTCCGGGGGGCGTTCCTTGCCGCACTTCATGCAGAAGCGGGCCTCATCGGGGGCAGATGCCCCACAGTGCGGGCAGTACGACGCCATCAAACGCTCCGTCACAGTCCAGGAGATCACCCGCGAGCGGGAAGGACCGACCCTATAAGAACCAGATAAGTTCCGGCACGGGTCGTATCAACGGACACATCTTGCCCCGTGGCCGGTTCCCCGCCGGCCCAGATGCGCGTTCTCCACTCAAGCGTTACGGAGCGCTTGTCGTTCAGGCCTGCTTGTATCCCCGGTGCAGCGCCACGACGCCGCCCGTCAGGTTCCGCCAGGCGACCTTCGACCAGCCCGCGTCGCGCAGCCGGGCGGCGAGCGCGGGCTGGTCGGGCCAGGAGCGGATCGACTCGGCGAGGTACACGTACGCGTCCGGGTTGGACGAGACGGCGCGGGCGACCGGCGGCAGGGCGCGCATCAGGTACTCGGTGTAGACCGTCCTGAACGGCGCCCAGGTCGGGCTGGAGAACTCGCAGATCACGACGCGTCCGCCGGGCCTCGTCACGCGGTACAGCTCGCGCAGGGCCGCGTCGGTGTCCTGGATGTTGCGCAGCCCGAAGGAGATGGTGACGGCGTCGAAGGTGTCGTCCTTGAACGGCAGCCGCGTCCCGTCGCCGGCCGTGAACGGCATCCAGGGGTGGCGTGCCTTGCCGACCCGGAGCATGCCGAGGGAGAAGTCGCAGGGCACGACGTACGCGCCGGCGCGGGCGAAGGGCTGGGAGGAGGTGGCGGTACCGGCGGCGAGGTCGAGGACCTTCTGCGCGGGGCGCGCGTCGACGGCCTTGGCGACCTCCTTGCGCCAGAGGCGGGCCTGGCCGAGGGAGAGCACGTCGTTGGTGAGGTCGTATCGCTCCGCGACGTCGTCGAACATCGTGGCGACTTCGTGCGGCTGCTTGTCCAGGGTGGCTCGGGTCACCCGGCCCATTGTGTCAGGCCGGTCTTCTTCCCCTGGCGGGGGCGGCGCCGTGGGGAGCCGGGGGCTCTTGGCGGTGCGGGCGCGTTGTGGTTGCTCGCGCCGTTCCTCGCGCCCCTTGGGGGGGGTGGTCGTGCGTTCTCAGGTGCGGGTGCGTTGGGGTTGCTCGCGCCGTTCCTCGCGCCCCTTGGGGGGGTGGCTGTGCGTTCCCGGGTGCGGGTCCGTCGTCGTTGCTCGCGCCGTTCCCCGCGCCCCTTGGGGGGTGGGGGCGGGGTGGGTCAGGTTGTTCTGTGGAGTAGGCGGCCGGCGAGGATCGTTGCCGCGCAGGTTGCCGCGCCCTGCTCCACCAGGGCTTGGCGGTCGGGGACGTCGAAGACGGCGAAGCGGGCGGGGGCGCCCGGCTGCAAGGGGGGCAGCAGGACCAGCGGGGTCGGGGAGAGGGACGGGGGGCCCGCGAGGTGGGGCGGGCGGGCGGCCATCGCCAGGCCGGCCCTGCGGACCGCGTCCAGGACGGGGCGGGCCCGCAGCTCGCCCGCGAGGGCCACCGTGCCGTGCGCGAGGAGCCGCTGCACCCCGCGCCGCGCGCTCGCGCCGAGCCGGGCCGGGTCCTTGCGGAACAGCGCCTTCGCCCGCTCGCCGCCGATCGGCTCGGTGCCCAGCCACCCGGCCTCGCGCGGATCGGGGTGGTAGGTGGCCTCCAGCAGCTCGGGCCCGTAGGGGTTGAGCAGGCCCGGCGTGAGGATGCCGGGCCAGCGGCGGACCCGGGCGGCGGGACGCGCGGCGGCCAGCTCCTCGTACGGCCCGACGGCGGCGACGCTCGCCCCCTCGACCAGGACCGCCGTCTCCGGCGTGCCCTCGGCGACGTGAAGTGTCAGCAAGGCGGCCTCAGTTGGTGGCGAGGAGCTTCAGCTCGGGATGTGCCGTGCCGCCCTCGATCGCGGTGGACGAGATGTGCGAGGCGACGCGGTCGTCGACCGGGTCGTTCGCCGGGTCGTCGTGGACGACGAGGTGCTCGTACGTGGTGGCGCGCTGGGCCGGCACCCGGTCCGCCGTGCGGATCATGTCGATCATCTCGCGCAGGTTCGAGCGGTGCTTGGCCCCCGCCGAGGAGACGACGTTCTCCTCCAGCATCACCGAGCCGAGGTCGTCCGCGCCGTAGTGCAGCGTCAGCTGGCCGGCCTCCTTGCCGGTGGTCAGCCAGGAGCCCTGGATGTGCGCGACGTTGTCCAGGAAGATCCGCGCGATGGCGATCATGCGGATGTACTCGAAGATCGTCGCCTGCGTACGGCCCTTGAGGTGGTTGTTCTCGGGCTGGTACGTGTACGGGATGAAGGCCCGGAAGCCCCCGGTCCGGTCCTGCACGTCGCGGATCATCCGCAGGTGCTCGATGCGCTCGGCGTTGGTCTCGCCCGTCCCCATGAGCATCGTGGAGGTGGACTCCACGCCGAGGTTGTGGGCGATCTCCATGATCTCCAGCCAGCGCTCGCCGCTCTCCTTGAGCGGGGCGATGGCCTTGCGCGGCCGCTCCGGCAGCAGCTCGGCGCCGGCGCCCGCGAAGGAGTCGAGGCCGGCGGCGTTGATCCGCTGGATGGCCTCCTCTACGGGGACCTTCGAGATGCGGGCCATGTGCTCGACCTCGGACGCGCCGAGGGAGTGGATGACCAGCTGCGGGAAGTTCTCCTTGATCGCCGCGAAGTGCTTCTCGTAGTACTCGACGCCGTAGTCGGGGTGGTGCCCGCCCTGGAACATGACCTGCGTGCCGCCCAGCTCGACGGTCTCCGCGCAGCGGCGCAGGATGTCGTCGAGGTCGCGGCTCCACCCCTTCTTGGTGTCCTTCGGGGCGGCGTAGAAGGCGCAGAACTTGCAGGCCGTCACGCAGACGTTCGTGTAGTTGATGTTCCGCTCGATGATGTACGTCGCGATGTGCTCCGTACCGGCGTAGCGGCGGCGGCGCACGGCGTCGGCGGCGGCGCCGAGCGCGTGCAGCGGGGCGTCCCGGTAGAGGGCGAGCGCCTCCTCGGGGGTGATCCGGCCACCTGCGGCGGCACGGTCGAGGACGGACTGAAGGTCGGCCTTCTCGGTCACCGGGGCGTCCCTTTCGTAAGGGTTGTGGACGGACTGCCAGCCAGCGTACGCCAGCCCCCGAGAGCCCCCGACGTCAGGCGGAGTACGCCCCGAGCAGCACTCCCACGAAGGCGCCGCCGATCAGGAAGGGGCCGAAGGGGATCGCGGTCCTGCGCCCGGCGCGGCGGGCGGCGACGAGCCCGATGCCGTACAGCGAGGCGAGGACGAACCCGGCGAAGGTCCCGAGGAGCAGCACCCCCCACCCGTACCAGCCGAGCACCGCGCCCAGCGCGAGGGCGAGCTTCACGTCGCCGAAGCCCATGCCGCCGGGGTTGACGAGGAAGAGCACGAAGTACGCGCCGGCCAGCGCGAACGCCCCGTGGAGCGCGCCGGTCCACTCCCCCGCGTGCTCGGGCAGCAGCGCCGCGCCCCCCAGCAGCGCGAGCGCCGCCCCGGCGAGCGGCAGGGTCACTACGTCGGGCAGCCGGTGCACCCGGAAGTCGACCACGGCCAGCAGCACGCCGACGGGCGCCAGCAGCAGCCACGCGCCCAGTTCGGGGCGAGCGCCGGTGGCGGCGGCGAGGGCCGCGCAGACGATCGCGGTGGCGGCGGCGAGGGTGGCGGTGCGGGGCCCGTACCACTCCCCGTCCGCCCCGCACCTGGCGAGCCCCAGCCACCCCCCTAGGGGGTGTCCCTCGGGGCACGCACGGCGCCGGCTCTCCTCGGGCGGGACGGAGAGCCGGTAGGCGGCGCGGGGGACGAGGGCGCCGGCGACAACGCCCCAGAGCGCGCCGCCGAGGACGGCGAGGAGAGCGACCAAGACGTTCACCTGTTCGACGCGGGTTCACGGGCGGTGGGTGGGAGACATCCGCCGCGAAGCGGCGGTTCCAGACCCTCACCCGGCCGCGGACGCCTCACTGCGCCAGCCGGGGAGCAGCTCGTCCAGCAACGCCTCGGTACGAGGCGGCAGCCCGCGCGCCCCACTCCGTGCGACCAGATCCGCCGCCACCCGCCGAAGCCGGGTGGAATCCTCCGTCGCGGCCGTCGCCCGAAGCAACTCGTTCCAGAGCCGCTCATCGCCCGGCGCGGAGCCGAGCGCGGCGTTCAGCGCCTCGATCGCCTTCTCCGCGCGCCCCTTCTCCAGGTGGAACTCGGACAGGGCGAGCCCGATGTCGGCGACGAGCAACGGCAGCTGCGCGTCGATGATCTCGTGCGTGAGCCACGCGTACCGCCCGCGCGGCCGGTCGGCGAGCAGTTGCCCTCGTACGAGCACCAGCGCGTCGGTGAGCATCCGCCCGCGCACGGCACGGTTGCCCGCGCCCCGGCCCTGCGTGGCCTCGTAGTACAGGGACCGCAGCACGTCCAGGTCGGAGACGACGGACTTGGCGAGCGTGAGCCGGCCGTTCCGGTCGGTCCGCAGCCGGGGCGAGCCGTCGGGGTCGGTGCCGAGCCACTCGCGCAGCCGCTCGACCAGCGCGTCGCGCACGTCCTCGGTGACGCCGCGCGGCCACAGCGCGGAGGAGAGCACCCGGGGGTGCACTCCCTCGCGGTGCAGGAGCAGCAGCGCGAGGGCCTCGTGCATCAGCGCGCTGCGCTCCCCGTCCGGGCTGTCGAGGCCGATGATCTCGTACGTGCCGACGAGGCGGGCGTAGACCGCGGGCCGCCCCTGCTCGGTGACGTCGACGAGGAACGGCGGCGCGGCGCCCGCGGGACCGTCGTCGGGGCCGGTGGGGCCCCGGTCGTCCACGCTGTCGGGGTCGGCCTCGGTGAAGAGCCGCACGACGGCGCGCTGCTGGTCCTCGGGGAGCGTCTGCGCCGCCAGTTCGAGGCCGAGCAGCGGCGCCAGCAGCTTCCCCTCGCGGGTGATCTCCATCTCCCAGGCGGCGCCGGGCAGGTCACCGGAGTCCGTGCCGACGAGGTAGCCGATGCCGAGGCGGGCCGCGTCGGCGGCGAGTTCGGCGAGCTTGAGCGCGTCCTCGCCGGTCGGTTCGGCGGCGAGCAGGACGAGGTGCGGGGCCCAGCGGGTGTGCCGGGCGGGGCCGGTGCGGCCGGTGAGCACGGAGTCGTGCCCGGCGGCACCGAGCGCGCCGCGCCGCTGCCGCGTCTCGGCCTCCATGGTCTCCAGGAGGGCTGCCACGTCCTCCAGGTGCCGCAGCCGGTTGGGGGCGAGCGTCGAGAGGTCCTGGCCGAAGCCGACGAGGGTGATGGTCATGCGGTCCGACCAGCCGTTGGTGGCGAGTTCGGCGGCGACCGAGGCGAAGACGGCGGCGCGGTCGCTCGCGGCGCCGCTCAGCGAGACGATGCCGGGCACGGACTCCAGGTTGAGGAGCAGCCGCGAGTCGTCGAGGGTGCCGAGGCTGACGAGGCCGGGGTAGGGCGCGGCTGTGTCCGCGTCCTCGTACCGCTCGGCGTCGGCGTGGGCCAGCACCCAGAACGTCTGGTCCTGCCCCAGCTGCCACGGCGCGGGCGGCCGGCCCGCCGGCTGGGCGAGCTGGAGGTGCAGGTCGCCGTTGGTCAGCCAGGCCGCGTAGACGGTCGGCAGCGGGCGGTTCTCCCCGGCGAGCGAGGCGGCGAGGCCGCGCAGCGACAGGTCGAGCAGGCGTACGCCCTCGGGGTCGGCGCCCACGAGCAGCGCGTCCTGCACATCGGCGGCGTCACCGGTCGGCGTCGACGGCTGCCGGTGCCCGCCGACGGCTCCCAGGGCCGACTGCCACAGGGCGTGGCGGCGCCGGCGGCCGAGGGCGCCGAGGAGGCCGGCGGCGAGGAGGGGGGCGCCGAGGAGGGCCTCGGGCAGGCCGAAGCCGGAGCCGTCGAGGCGGCCGTCGTCGGGCGCGTCCGCCGCGGGTGTCTCCGGGGTGGCCGGGGCCTGCGGCGTGGCGGGCTCGGCGGGGGCGGTGGGGGCGTCGGGGCGCTGTTCGGGGAGGACGATGTGGGCGGTGTCCTGGTCTACTGGGCCGCTGCCGCCGTCACGGGCGCCGTGACCGCTGCCCTGTCGGCCGTCGCCGCCTTGCCGGCCGCCGCTGCCCTGCCGGTCACCACTGCCCTGCTGCTCGCCGCTGCCTTGCTGGTCGCCACTGCCTTGCCGGTCGCCGCCCTGTCGCTGGTCGCCGGTCCGGGAGTAGTCGGAGATCTGCTCCTTGACGTCCTTGGAGATCTTCGGCGCCTCGTCGGGCATCTCGACCAGCTCGCCGCCGTGCGCGTCCGCGGGCATCTCCATGATCCAGCCGGGCCGGATGAGGCTGGCCTCGGAGAGCTTGGACCCGTCGGGCTGCTCCCGGTCCTTGTTGAGCTGGTAGATCTCCTTGTACCGGCGGCCGTCGCCCAGGTGCCGCTCGGCGATCTCCCACAGGGAGTCGTGGTGGCGTCCCTCGGGCGGCTGGATCCGGTAGAACTTCGTGTCGCCGTCCTTGGCGCCGACGCCGCCGTCCGCGTGGGCGGCCTGCTCGGCCTGCGCGGCGAGCGCGTGGGCGGCGGACGCGGCGGTCCGCTGCTCCTGCCCGAAGAGCCCCGGCGTCTGCTGCGCGGCCGCGGACGCGGGCTTCTGGTTGCCCTCCGACGACTGCCCGAACTGCGAGAGCCCCGGCGCGAAGCTCGCGGCGGTGGCGCCCACCAGGAGCAGGGCGGCGACGAGCTGACGCGCGAGCAGCTGGCTGCCGCCGGCGCCCGGTACGCGGCTCGGGATCCCCACACCGGAGAGCGCGGCCTTTATCTCCACGAGCACGCAGGCGGTGAACTGCGCCCAGGCGAACCAGACGACGACGGTCAGCACGTTGATGAACGTGCTGACGGTGATCTCCTGCTGCAGCCAGCTCAGCGAGGGCGCCCCGCTCGGCAGCGGCCACCCCACGAACACCACCAGCGCGCTGGGCACGCCCACCAGGAGCACCGTGAGGGCGACGAAGGCGAGGAAGGCCTTGACGAAGTCCCCGACGGAACGCCGGCGCCCCGGCAGCGGCTGCGGCGTCCGGTTCCGCGGCGACCGCGGATCAGGCGGGCTCGTCGAGCGTGAGGTGGTGCGCGCCATGGCGGAAGTCCTGGTGTCCTGTGGAGAGGAGTGGATGGTGGTGGCAAGAGCCTACTGAGCCACTGAGGCGATGGTACGGAAGGTGCCGAGGGGCAGACAGGGGTACGGGCGGGGGTTCCGCCCGATTACCAACTCCGCGCCCCAAAGGCCCGATTCGCCTGGCCGAGGCGGTGGGCCCCGCCCCTGATCACCGACGCGGTGGGGGCGGGGCCGGTTCCCCCGGCCGGCGCCGACGAAGGGGAGGCGCGTACGAGGCGCACGGCCGGCCGGCCCGGTAGCGTCGGGACCGTCGCTCCCTGTCGGCGGGGAGCGGTGAGGCACCCGAGGGGGACATGACCATGGGCAAGGGCAAGAGCGACCTCGCGGTCCCGATCACCGACCTGGAGGACTACGGCCGCCGGCTGCGCTCCATCAAGGACCGCATGAACCGCACCAAGAAGATCTTCGAGTCCTACCGCGACGACATCGGCGACGGCGGCGTCTACGACTCCCTGGACGACTTCGAGTCCAACTGGGAGGACGGCCGCGAGGACATCGGCCAGCAACTGGACCAACTCGCGTCCCTGTCCGACGCGGTCGTCCGCGAGTTCAAGAAGCTCGACGACGACTTGGCGAAGGAGGTCAACGACGCGGTGAAGGTGAACGGAAACGGAAACGGCAAGGGCGGCGGCAAGGGGGACACGGGCGGGGCCAAGTAGCGGGGAGTTCAGACCGCACCGGGGGGCAAGGGATTCTCGAAGCTGACCAGTTCGATGCCGCCGCGCAGGATGCGGCGGTAGTCGTCTCGGCGGTGCGTCGCGCGCGTACTCAAGGTCAGTACGGCGATCCGCCTGCCGTCCGGATGGGGCAGGTGGGCGTGGATCTGGAGCAGCGGGCCCGCGCCGAGCCCGCCCGGGACGGGTGTTCGCACCGTCTCACTGAGACTGACCGGACCACAGGCGAGGCCTTCGACGTACTCGACGCGGGTGTGCGGGGCACCTTCCCCGGATGCGACGGCTCGGGCCGCCGTCACGGAGGGCGGGGCGATGGCGATGTCACGCCAGGAAAGCGTCAGGAAGGACAACAGGGGCCGCCCGGCATCCCCGGCTCGGGCGGTGGCTTCCTCGCCCGGAGCATCTCTGTCGACGTCGGTGTCATCGCGGTGCAGACCGATGGCGCAGTAGACCGTTCCCGCCTCGCAGAGCGCTGACAGCAGGTGTCGCGCGGCGCCTACGTGGGCCAGGAAGCGTTGTCGGGCGAGCTCATCGGGCGCCGTGTCCAACACGGGCCCCAGGGCGACATGGAACGGGTCACTCTCGGGTGAGTCCGGCACGTTCAGCAGAACATCAAGCGGCACGGCGGTAAAGCCGGCCGGCTCCGCGAACCAGATGTCGGCCTCTGGATCCCGGGCAGAATCGTGGACGACTAACGACGGCAGGTCGGTCCGCATGTGTCGATGTCCCATACGTATGAAGGTGAGCACGGCAGCCGCACGCCCTGCGAGCCAGGGCGCACATCAAGAAAGGGCCATTACGTTCGGCGAGACGGAGACTGTGGGGTCGGCGCCCCCGGAACAGAGGCGCCTGCACGGCGTGCACGTTCCAGAGCGGCCGGGCTGGCGTTGCGATCGGCGGGTGCGCCCCGGCGCAGGGCTGCCCCCTGATACAGAAGATGCAGTCGGCGGGGCCTCGCCCCGTCACGACCGGGAGCAGCGATCACCGCAAGGAAGCGTGGGTCACCCGCGAACCACAACGGCTCGATCTGCGCCTTGCGTTCAGGTTCCGCGGCGGAGGCTCCAATTCGTCTGAACCACCAGTGGCTACGGAACGCAGCGATGAAGGTCAACGGAACCCTGTCGGCCGGGTCGTCCGGATGGGGCAGTTCGAACCACATGCGCCGGTCCGACGCCGCAGCGTGCGGTGTGATGCCCCGCGGTACATCGCTGAGAATCTGCCAGGGGTACACACGCAGAACACGACGCATACGAAAAGAAGTGAGGAGGAACGACATCTCCACGATGCTCCGGAACGGCGCGTACGCGAGGACCGGAAAGAGAATCCACCCGATCGAAACCGGTAGTCCGACGGCGGCCACCAGGCTACCGAATGCAATGCAGGCCAAAATCAGCAACCGCAGCACGCTCGCGCCAAGAGTCCGGGCCCAAGCTTTGCGAGTCGCCGAATGATGCCATGCCACCTGATGTTCAGTTGGCCGCATTTGCGCAATCCCCCTGCCATTCAGAGTTACCGTGCGAAGGCATGGCGAGCCACATCGACGATTCCGCCACCATCGACGCCGAGTCGGGCACCATCGATTCCAGCCACTGCTCCCCCCTTGATCCCGTCGTCATCGGCATCCACTGCCTTCATTGCCAGGCCGAATCCAGCGGTTGCCACGCCCAATGACGCGGAGGTCACCTGGATCGCCTTGATGGCCGGCTCAGCTCTCGCACCCCGCACCGTGGTGGTCAGCAGGGAGTTACCGAGACCGGTGAGGTCCTTCGCCTCGTCAACGGTGCGGGGACCGACCTGAGCAATCCGCTGCGCCAAGGGGAGCACTTCTCCCGTCCCACCCGCGGCCTGCAAGGCCGTGCGCGTACCTTTCCAGACCGCACCTACTCCCGGGGCCATACCGAGAGTGTCCCCACCCACCGTCACCAAGTTGCTCCAAAAGTCCTGATCCAACTCGCCCTTGGTGAAGCCGTCCCATAGCGATTCCCGCAATTCGGGATCACCGAAGACACGCAGCGCAAGCGCACCCCCACTCAGCACCCCCGCGGCCAACAACAAAACCGCCGCAGCCGTCCCGCCCGAGACCACGAACAGGGCCACGAGGCCGACGACCGCCGCGACTGTGCTGAGGATGTCGGGGAGGTTCTCCTTGACCCATTCCAGCGTCGATTCGAACCAACCCGGCTCGTGCGGAGCGAGTTTCCCCGTCGCGTCGCGGATCTTCGTGGCCCGCAGGTGGGCCTTCTCCTCGTGTTCGTGGGCGAGCTTCCTGGCCCTGGCGAGGACACGGGCCAACTCCGCCTCGGCCTCCTTGACGCGGGCGTGGGCACGACTCAGTGCCTTTCGCGCTCCCTCGTGCCCCGAGGCCTTCTCCTCGTCCAGGTCGGGGCCGTCGCCCGCCGTGTCGGCGACGCCTTTCGCCTTGCGCAGTTCTTCACGCGCGTCCTTCGCGTCCTCGTTCAGCCGTTTCGCGCGCGCACGGAACTCCTCCAGCTCCTCGCGCCAGCGCGCCAACTGCCGGGCGGCCTTGCCGATCGACCGTGCCGCGTTGCGCAAGTTTTTCGGCAGGGGCCCGTCCCGCAGCTGCTCGCGGTAGGCGACCGCCGCGTCACCCTCCCAGTAGCTGCCGTCCATCAGCTTCGTGACCACCTCATGGGTGTCGTCGAGGACCTTGGCGCAGTTGACCAGCTTCTTGTGGAGCGCTCCGACCGCGTCGCAGTCTCCGGGGACCGGATTGAAACCGAGCGCCGGGAAGTCGGGGTTCCTGGCGCCCCTGGGGTGGCCCGGCCCGAGCGACACGGTCATGTGGTGCTCCCGCCGTTCTTCGGCTCAGCTTTCTCCCTGGATCTCCTGATCGCCTCTTCCAGGGCTCTGTCGACCTCGAAGTAACTGTCCTTGTTCTTGTTGATGATCTTCGCGAGATCCGCGGCCTGCTCGCCGATCTGTTCCGTGCCGTACTTCCAGTCGTCCTGGAATTGCTCGCACGCGCTGTCCAGAGCGACTGTGCCCAGTCCCGACACCGTGGCGTGGGACAGCGCCTTGCGCATGTTCTTCAACGCGTCATTCGACTTGTCCAAGAGCCTGACGAACCTGTCCAGCTCCGTGCCGTCCACCCTCAGCCGTCCTGCCATACGGGCCTCTCCTCCTCGGGCCGAGACACGCGCGTCTCTGTCAGCGGCTGACGGACCGGAGCTGAGTCGGAGTGCGGATCGGTCGCGAGGTGCACAGGGCGGTTCACTGAAGGCTCCTGGAGAGTGCGGTTCGCTGAAGCGAAGCTCACGCTATCCAGGCTGTGCCGCCGCACCGGGAGCGTTGCGTCAATGTCCCGTAGCCGCCGAGGCCGACCGCACAGGTTCGAGGCGGGCTCGTCCGTGGCCGAAAAGCCGACGCCGGTCCCGGGCGTGCATCACCGGCTCCCTTAGGGGCCGTTGCGGAGCCCGGTGCGTCGGACTCCCGCTCCCGGCAGCGGCGCCGGGCTCGAAGTCGACCATGGACGTGGGCCGTCGCGGGGGACGAGGACAGACGGTGCGTCAGCCATACGTGTGATGAGCCGACGCTGAAGAGACATGTACCCCCGCGGTGGCCCAACGGGGTCGTGCCGCCGAAGAACGACCCCGGCGGGCCCCGTCTCAGCCCACCTCGTTCTCCGCTACCGCGCTCCCCTTCACCGTGACATCGCCGCCGTAGAACATGCCGGTGAAGACGGGGCTGTAGGTCATCTGGACCTGGACCTCCACCCGTTGGGCGTTCGCCGTCACGCAGTGGGTCGCCGAGACGTCCGCGCCGGACAGGCCCGCCTCCCGGACGAAGGCCTGGACGCGGGCGCCGCAGTTCTCGTAGTTGATGGGGGCGCCCTCGGCCCCCTCGTACAGGCCCTCCGTGTCGAGGTCCTGCGCCGCGTAGCGCGCGGCCTGCTCCGCGATGTCCGCGGCGCGTTCCCGCTTGGAGATGGACAGCCCGCCGTCGATGACGAACGCGGACAGCGTGAGGAACACGATCGCGAAGATGATGACGGCGCCCGCCCCCGAGCCCCGGTCGTCCAGCGCCTCCCGGCGGGCGGCGACCCAGCCTCGTACGGCGTCGGTCATGGCTCTCCTTCTCACGCCGCCCTCCGGTAGGGGTCCAGCGGCGAGCTGAAGCTGGCCTTCAGGGTCGTCGGGACATCGACGCCGATCATCGCCAGGCCCCGCACCTGGCAGCTCACCTCGACCGTGAAGAAGGGGTCGACGTCGGGGTCGAAGCCGGCGCTCTTCTGCACGACGCTGACCGGGCCCGAGCAGACGTCCGCGAGGTCCGCCCGCGCGGCCCTGCGCGCCTGTGCCATCGCCGTGCCGTGCTCCTTCTGGATCGAGCCGGCGCGCGCCGCGTCCCGCGCCGCGCCGTCGATGGCGCCCCGGCCGTCCACGAGCTGCCCGAAGGCCACCAGGACGAGGATGAACAGGATCATCACGGGGGCGAGGATCACCACCTCGATGGTGGAGAGCCCCCGGTCGTCACGCCGCCACCGCGGCAGCCGAAAGCGCATCAGCCGTCGTCCTCCACGAACCGCTCCACCGGTCCCGAGGACTGCGCGTGCACGGTGAAGTCGAGCCCGGGGAAGACCATCGGCACCTTCGCCGTGATCTCCACGCCGACGGTGCCCGGCTCCGGCTGGATCGTGCGCACGTCCGGGTCGAGCACCAGCTGCGGGCCGAGCTGGCGGATGTAGGCGTCGACCACGTCGCGGGCCTCGCCGCGCCAGCCGCCCGCGTTCTCGTCCGCCGTGGCGCGGGCCTTGCGCGCGCCGGCCTGGGCCGCCGCCTGGGCGACGTGGTCCGCGAAGAAGTACAGGCCGAACTGCACCGTCGCGAAGATCATGAAGAACAGTACGGGGGTGAGCAGCACGAACTCGATCGCGGTCATGCCGGATTCGCCGCGGGTGGAGGCGGCCTCCACCCTGCGGCGTACCCATCGTCTCGCACGCTCGCGCACGCGTCCCCGCTCCCTGTCCCCGTTCACCACCGGATCAGCAGGTCTTGCCCGCGTCCGCGCCCTCGATGCACTCGCCGACCTTCGTGGCGCCCTTGTCCAGAGCCGCGTTGATGATGGCCGCCACCGCGCCCACGATCGCCACGACGACCGCCGAGATGATGACCCACTCGACCGCGGACGCGCCCCGGTCCAGCTCGCCCGAG
Source organism: Streptomyces sp. NPDC005898 (assembly GCF_040629635.1). Taxonomy (NCBI): domain Bacteria; kingdom Bacillati; phylum Actinomycetota; class Actinomycetes; order Kitasatosporales; family Streptomycetaceae; genus Streptomyces; species Streptomyces sp. NPDC005898. Next base: position 194,638 of record NZ_JBEXWC010000008.1, read on the forward strand.
CGGACGCGCTGCACGCGGCCCTGCAGGAAGGTGATCACGAGGTCGAGGCCGGGGTTGCCGGTGCGGAAGTCCCGCTCGTCCAGGCCGTTCAGGCCGCTCGGTCCGTTCATGATGTGTTGTCCTCTCAGGAGTGGTGGGGGGAGGTGGTGCCGGGCCCCGTTGTCGCCCGGCACCGTCGTGACGGGCCGCTACACCTGGAACACGCGCATCGCCGCCGGGAAGATGAGGAAGACCAGGAAGCCCGCGCACAGCAGCAGCTGCGCGACCAGCATCGACTGCGACTTCTCGCCCGCGCTGCCCTCGATCTCGGCCAGCTCGCGGTGCCGCATCGTCTCCGCGCGGGAGGCGAGGGACTCGCGCACCTTCGCGCCGTCGTCCGCCACCAGCGCCAGGGACGCCGACAGGTCCTTCAGTTCCTCGACGCCCAGCTCCTCGCCGAGCGAACCGAGGGCCTGCCACTGGCTGACGCCGGTGATGCGGGCGTCGGCCAGGGCGCTGCGGATACGTTGCGTCGCCCAGCCGTCGGAGACTTCCGCCGCCGCCATGAGGGCCTCGGGCAGACCGCGGCCGCCCGCGAGGCTCATCGACACCAGGTCCAGATAGGCGCCGATGACGCGGCGCAGGTCGCGCCGCTTGTCCGCCGCGTCCCTGCGCACCTCCAGGTCGGGCAGGAAGAAGAAGAGCGCGCCGAACATCAGCGCGAGCCACACGGGGATGATCGGGCTGCGGCTGAAGCCGAGGACCATGACGACGGTGAAGAGGAACGGGCCGAAAAAGATGCCGACCGCGCCCAGCAGCACCTTCGTCGCCAGGAACTTCTCCCAGCTGCGGTCCAGGACCGCGAGGTCGGCCCGCAGCGAGCGCTGCTCCCAGCCCTGCTGGAGGTAGAGGTCCGCGACGCGCGCGCCGACGCGGGTCCGCAGCGACCCGATGCGGCCCGGCTTCTCCACGTCTCCGGTGGCCCGCTGCGAGGCGTACGCGGCGCCGCGGGCCCGCAGCGCGTCGATGCGGGCCACCGTGGCGACCGCGCTCTGCTTGGGCGGCAGCAGGGCGCGTACGAGGGCGAAGACGCCGAGGCCGAGCACCGCGCCGATCACGATCGGCATCGTCAGGCTCATCGACGTACCCCCTCGGAGGAGTTGGACTGGCCCGGGAGGCCGTGCTGAAGAGGCAGGCCCTGCTGGCCGCTCTGCCCCACGCCCGGTTGTCCCACGCCCGGCTGCCCCACGCCCGGCTGTCTCACGCCCGGCCGACCGGCGCCCGGCCGGCCCTGCCCGGTGCCGTCCGCCGCGCCCCGGGGCCGCACGAACTGCACGCCCGGCTCGTCCTTGACCAGGAAGCGGTCCGGCGTCTCGACCGTCGACAGCTTCCGCAGCCACCAGAAGCCCAGCGCGAACAGCGCGCAGACCAGGGCCAGCACGAGCTGCCCGACCGGTGTGCCGTAGGGCTCGACGAACTCGCGGTTGAAGATGGACAGGCCGAGGACGAAGGCGACCGAGACCGCCACCACGATCTGCACCGAGCGGCGGGTCGAGGCGCGCTGCGCCATGACGCGCTGGCGCATGTCGACCTCCTCGCGCGCCGACTTGGCGAGCGCGCCGAGGACTTGGCGCAGGCCCGGGCCGCGCAGCTTGGCGTTGAGGATCAGCGCCGCGACGATGATGTCCGCCGAGGCGTCGTCGATCTCGTCGGCGAGGATCTGCAGGCCCTCGGGGAGCGGGGTGCGGGCGCGCAGGCGGTCCACCAGGGCGTCCAGGTGGGGCCGGAGCACGGGGGCCGCCGCGCGGGCGGAGGCGGGGATGGCCTGTTCCAGGCCGACCGCGCCCGCGATCGTGTCGCGCAGCGACTCCGTCCAGGCGGCGAGGGCCTCCACGCGCTTCATCTGGGCGCGTTCCTCGGCGGCGCCGCCGAAGAGCTTGTCCCAGAAGAAGACGAGGATGCCGGCCGCGATGCCGGCCACCGCCCAGCGGGTGAGCAGGAGGACGACCAGGCCGACACCGGCGGCGAGGGAGCCGCGGCGGCCCGCGAAGCGGATCAGTTCGCTCCAGCGTTCGCTCGCCTTGTGCTTCTCGTGCTCGGGCTTCGGGGGCAGGCCCCGCAGCGCGACGGCGAGCAGCGCGATGCCGCCGCCCGCGGCGACGCCGCAGAGCAGGGCGTACAGGACCGGCAGCGAGAAGAGGCCGCCCATGGAGCCGAGGGAGCCCGCTGCCAGTGGGTGGGATGCGTTCATGTCGTGCTCACCCCCATTGCCCGGCGGGGCGGTAGCCGAACGCGGCCAGGTCGTCCATGCAGGCGATCGGCGCGTGCGCGACGACCTGCCCGTCGGGGGCCTCCGCGAAGACCTCGCTGGACAGGACGCGGCCGTCGACGCCGTTGACCTCGCGGACCGAGGTCACCACGCGCTGGAGCTTGCCGCCGGACTGGTAGTTGTTGCGCCGCTGGATGAAGACGACGAAGTTGACCGCGCCCGCCACCAGCATCTGGCTCGCCTCGATGGGGAGCCGCTCGGCGGCCTGGAGCGCGTAGGTGGAGATGCGGTTGAAGACCTCGCTGGAGCTGTTGGCGTGGATCGTGGAGAGCGAGCCGTCGTTGCCCTGGGACATCGCGTTCAGCATCGTGACGATCTCGTCGCCGAGCACCTCGCCGACGATGACCCGGGAGGGGTTCATACGGAGCGAGCGGCGCACCAGCTCGGCCATCGAGATCTCGCCCTGGCCCTCGGAGTTGGGCAGCCGCTCCTCGAACGCGACGACGTTCGGGTGCAGGTCGGCGAATTGGTCGAGGCCCAGCTCCAGGGCGCGTTCGACGGTCACCAGGCGCTCGTGCGGCGGGATCTCGTTGGCGAGCGCGCGAAGGAGTGTGGTCTTGCCCGCGTTGGTCGCGCCCGCGATCATGATGTTCTTGCGGGCCCGGACCGCGCAGGCCAGGAAGTGGCCGATCTCCGGCGTCAGCGTGCCGTTGCCGACCAGGTCCGACATGAAGACCTTGCCCATGCGGGCGCGGCGGATGGACAGGGCGGGGCGGCGGGTGACGTCCATGACCGCCGACAGCCGCGAGCCGTCGGGCAGCCGCAGGTCGAGCTGGGGGTTCGCGGAGTCGAAGGGGCGGGACGAGAGGCCCGAGTACGCGCCGAGGACCTGGATCAGCTCGACGAGTTCCTCGTCCGTCTCGGCGACGGGGTCGGCCTTGGTCTCGCGGCCGTCGGCGTATCCGACGAAGACCTGGTCGCAGCCGTTGATGTCGATGTTCTCGACCTCGGGGTCGTCGAGAAGCGGCTGGAGCCGGCCGACGCCGAAGAGAGCGGCGTGCACGGCGGCCGCGTACTGCTCCTCGGTCTCCGCGTCGAGCGGGGTGCGCCCGGCGTTGATCTCCGCGCGGGCGTACTCCTCCAGGATCTGCGCGATGACGGCGCGGGCGTAGTGCCGCTCGTCCTCGCCCGACATCGGGGTGACGCCGGAGATCTGGTCGAGGCGGCGCTGCTCGGCGATGCGGTCGCCGGCCTCCTGCCGGAACCGCTTCACCAGCTGGTGGTCGACGGGCGTGCTCATCGGCCCGCTCCGTGCTGGTGCCGCTGCGGCGCGGCCGGGCCGCTCCAGGCGGCGCCGTACTGCTGGTACAGGTCGACGGTCACCTTGCGGGCGGAGCGGATGAGCAGCGACTTGTCGAGCCGTCCGCGCTTGCGTCCGGCCAGCTGGTCGGCGCCCGTCGGGTCGTCGGCGAGGGTGCCGACGACGCGGGCGCCGGTCTGCGCGGCCATCAGCATGTCGTCGACCTGGTGGACGAGCTTGGCCGACGCCGACGGGTCCGCGATCAGCAGGACGCCGATCAGCGGGGTGGCGAGCGAGGCGGCGCCCCGCGATCCGCCGTGCAGCTTGGCGGCGAGGGCCGCGGCGCGGTCGCGGACGCGGGCGAGCGCCTCGGGCTCGGTGCGCGAGACGAGCAGGACGAGGGCGGCCTGCGGGAACAGTTCGACGGCCGGGGTGTCGCCGCTGATCCGCCCGCAGTCGGCGATGACGTCGGCGGGCGCGTGCGGCGAGTCGGCGAGCTGCGCGAAGGCGCGCCCGAGGGTCGGCCACACCCCGGCGAGACCGGCGGCCTGCTCGGCGTTGCCCAGTCCGACGAGGACTTCGAGACCGCCGCTCAACGGCTGCGTGTGGTCCCACAGTTGGTCGGGCACGAGGCCGCGGCGGGCCGTGGCCGCGATGGACAGCATGCCCGTGTTGGGGTTGAGCGGTCCGCCGTGCGCGGCCGCGCTGCGGTAGACGAGGTCGCCGCCCGCGGGGTCGGTCTCCGCGACCAGCACGCGGCGCGGCCAGACGGCGGCCAGCGCGACGGCAGCGGTGGTGACGCCGGGCGACCCTTTGTCGGCGGCGAGTGCGATGAGCGCCATGTCCCTTTCGCTCGCCTCTAGTTGCTGTCGGGGGTGACGCGTACGACGACGACCTTGCCCTCGGACGCGGCGCTCGCCAGAGCCGCGACCTCGCCCCGCGGGACGAGGAGGGTGAGGTTCTGGTTGCCGGTGCTGACGGTGGCGTCGTTGTTGGAGCTGATGGTGCTCACCTTGGCGGCGGCGACCAGCGGCGTATCGCCGCTCGACCCGCTGCTCGACCCGCTGCTCGAACTGCCGCTGCCGGCGGAGCCCTTGCCGGTCGAGGTGCCGGACACCACCGGGTAGGCGGCGACGGTGTCGCCGGGCTTCAGGTCGGCGGGGTACTGGCCCTCCTTGAGGGAGAGGCCGACGGAGGCCTTTCCGGCGGGCAGGCCGGGCTTGGCGCCGAACATCTCGCCGACGGCGACGGTGCCGGCGGGGATGGTGCTCTTGGCCTTGAGCTTGACGAGGGCGTCGACCTTGGTCCACGGGACGTAGTGGATCGAGTCGTCCTCGGCGACCATCACGCTGGTGATGTTCCTGCCCTCGACGGGCGCCTCGCCCGCCGGGATCTCCTTCGTCACCTTGACGACCTCGATGCGGTCGCCGGCGCGCAGCACGAGCACGGTGGCGCCGAGCGCGCCGACGAGGATGAGGAGGACGGCCAGGGCGGCGAGCGCGGGTTTGCGCTCGCGAGGCGGCGCGGGAAGGCGCTCACCCATCGCCGGCTGGGCCGGCGCGGCGGAACGGTTGCCGCCCGCCCCCAAACGCTCCTGGATCTTCACGCAACTGCTCCCCGCACGCACAAGAAGAATCGGTCAATTTCGATCATTTGTGACACTCGCGACTCTCTCGCCCCACCTCGGGCGGGCTGTTCAGCCCAGGCCCCGTGTCAAGTCATCGCACCGTATCAGCAGCATATAAGCCCCTCAAGGCACGTTAAAGATCGCGAACCTCACAGGCCTCATCGTTATCCACGCGCAATCCGCGCTCGCCGGTTCCGATGCCGTTGCCGGATTGCGGAGGCGTGGCGGGTGTGTGCGTACGCGAATTGGCCCGCCGTGCGCAACTGGCGGCGGCGGGACGGGCGATAAGGCCCACGCGGGCCCCCGAGAGGGACGTCACCGGGGGTGCGGCCGGTTCCCGCCCGCCACCATGTGCGGCCGCACGCACGAAGGGGCACGGCGCTCCGCCGCGGTCGCGACCACCGAACCGCCCGCGATCCTCCCCACAACCCACGCAAGTGGTGGAACAGCCCACGCGAGTGGCGGGACAACCCACGCGAGTGGCGGAACAGCCCACGCGAGTGGCGGAGTGAACCGGTGCCGCGGATTCCCCCTCTCCCCTTCCGCACGAAAGGTTTCACGAGGAATGACCACTTGGTTGAACGCATGACCAAATGTGGTGCCGGCCCCACCTGTTGCCCGGCGGATCGCCGGAATTCAGGTACCACGCAAGACACGAAAGAGAAGCAACCCCCCATGAGTCGCACAACCCCCCTGCGGACCCCCACCCGCCGGACCTCCCTCGCCGCCGGCCTCGCCGCGACCGGCGCCGCCCTCGCGATGGTCGCCACCTCGGCCCCCGCCGCGCACGCCATCATCGGCGGCACCGAAGTCCCCAACGACGCCCATCCGTTCATGACGGCCGTACTGGAGAAGGGCCCCGGCAGCGCGCGTGACCGGCAGTTCTGCGGGGCCAGCCTGGTCACCGCGGACACGGTCGTGACGGCGGCGCACTGCCTGGTCGACGACGCGGGCAAGCCGGTCGGGCCGAAGACGCTCCAGGTCGCGGTGGGCCGCACGGTCCTCTCCAGGAAGCAGGGCCAGATACGGAACATCGCCAAGGGCGGCGTCGTCGTGCACCCGCGTTACCTCCAGGGCAAGGAGGCCTACGACGTGGCCTTCCTCCAGCTGGAGAAGCCGGTGCGGGGCATCTCCCCCGTGGCGCTCCCCACGCAGGGGACCGACGCGCTGATCCGCCCCGGCCAGAAGGCGACGGTCGCGGGCTGGGGCAACACGGACACGGAGCTGGACCACACCCCTGACCGCCTGCGCGAGGTGAAGGTCCCGATCCTCTCCCACGCGGAGTGCCGCACGAGCTACAAGGAGTACGACGCGAAGGTCAACTTCTGCGCGGGCGTGGAGGCGAAGGACTCCTGCCAGGGCGACAGCGGCGGCCCCATCTTCCGCAAGGTCCCCGGCCGCGAGGCCCCGATCCTGATCGGCGTCGTCTCCTACGGCGACGGCTGCGGCGCGCAGGGCGCCCCCGGCGTCTACACGTCGCTCAGCTCGTCGAAGCTGTGGAAGACGCTGGACGAGTCGCGCTCGGGCAAGCGGATCAATCGGGTGCTGAACCGGCGCTGAGGACGAGCGGGGCCCGTACGCTTCCCCGTTGACGCGTACGGGCCCCGCCGTCGACGAGGGCGTCCTCGGACCGGACTTCTTCGGACCGAACTTCTTCGGACCTGACGGGCCGGAGCGGCCGCCCCTACTCCCCTACTTCGCTGCTCCGCTACTCCGCTACTCCGCTACTCGGCTACTCGGCTACTCGGCTACTCGGCGAAGCGGAACGTAGACGTCACCGCGTCGAAGATGTCGAAGAACGAGTCCGCCAGTTCGAGGAGCTGGCTGCTGCCCGAGACCAGGGCGACCTTGCCCTCCTGGCCCGGCACGGGGATGAACGTCTGCATCAGGACGACGCGGAGGGTGCGGTCGTCGCCCTCCACCGAGATGTCCTCGACGCCGTAGGTGCGGGCCGCGAGGCCCACCCCCGGGATGTCGACCGTCGTGACCTCGCGCCACGCGTCGCCCTCCCGCTTGGCCTCGCGCACGCCGAGCTGGGCGACGATGCGGTCCGGGTCGGTCGGGAGGATGTCGCCGCCGGGCGTGCGCGCGCCGACCAGGGAAACCGTGACCGAGCCGGTGACCGGCGTATCGCCGCCGAAGGTCTCCGCCATGCAGCCGCAGTACAGGGCGCCGGACTGCCAGGCGTCCTTCGCGGCCTTGCGCAGGAAGCCCTCGAAGGTGTCGCGGTAGGGGGCCAGCTCGGGGCGGGCCCGCACGCGGTCGTTGATCATCTGGCGGATGGCGGCGTCGCGGGACTCGGGGCGTACGTCGAACTCCCACCACGACTCCGGCACCTTGATGCTGAATCCGCCGCGCGCGATGGTCTGCGGTGCTGTGTAGCGGGCCATGGCTGTTCTCGTCCCCTTCGTCGGCGTGTGCCGGGCCGGTTCGTCGGCGTGCCGGACCGGCCGGCCGACTCCTCGCCGGTCCGGCCGGGGCCAGCCTACGAGGCGGCGGGGGCACCCGGGTGCGCCCGCCCGCTGCTCGCCCGTGCCGCCGTCGATCCGCTCCCTCAGCAGGTCGGCGGGGCGGTTGTGGCGGGCGTACTCCTCGATCCTCTGCGGGGAGGACGCAACGCAGCGAGTACGTCTCTCCGTTCCCCGCCGGGTCCGCCGGTGTTGTCCAGGGCGTCCGGGGAGTCCGCCCCGAGTGCGTCACGACACGATGACAGTCCGCCGGGATGGCACACCTTGCCCCACTATCGACCCTGGCGGAACCACCAACCCCGTGGATAACGTCGGGCTGTTGGAGACATCCTCGCCCCACCGGGAGCCGACCGTGAACCGCCGCACCTTGCCCGTCACCGCCGCGCTCGCCGCGACCGCTGTTCTGCTTCTGACGGGTTGCGGCGGCGGGGGTGACGACAGCTCCCCGGACAAGGACAAGATCGCGGGCGCCGATCAGGGCACGACGAAGCCGAAGAAGTCGCGGGAGCCGGCGACATCCACGGACGACAATCCGGACGGCGTGGACCTGTCCCTGCCGAAGGACATGAGGCTGATCTTCGACTGGGACAGGCCGAACGACAAGAACGAAGCGGCGGCCATGGACGACGCCGCGAACTTCTTCCGTGCCATCTACCGAGGCGTCGACAAGCGCACCGCCAAGGACGCGGCGGTGTCCGCCTACGCGACCGGTGGTGGCCTTCACTACGCGCAGGTGCAGATCAACGAGTGGGTCAAGGGCGGCTGGACCGCCACCGGCACGCTGCGCCACTACCGGGCCACCACACGCTCCGCTGCCAACGGCAACTCGGTGGAGGTCACCTTCTGCGCGGACTCGAGCAAGTACTTCGGCAAAGAGATCAAGACCGGGAAGGTGCTGAGGACCAAGCCCAGCATCAAGGACTTCGATCATTACAAGCTCATCATGACCAAAATGCCCACCGGCAAGGACTTGTGGCAGGCATCCAAGGTGTTCGTGGAGACGGAGGCGGCACAGTGCCGGTGAACAGAGCACGTCGTACGACCCTCGGTACCGCAGCCCTGACGCTCGCCCTCGGCACCCTCGTCCTCACGGCACCCGCCCACGCGGCCAAGCCGGTGAACTCCGGCAAGGGCCGCGAGGCAGAGGCAAAGGGCGGCAGCGACGGAACCGGCATCTACGCCGCCGCCCAGATCCACTACACCGGTGCCGTCGCTCAGGGGAAGAGCAGGGGGAACGTCACCTCCTCCGACGTCACCTGGGCCCCTCCCCCCTGCTGGTACGCCCCCTACCTCGGTGCCAAGGACTTCAAGAAGAAGATGTCCAAGGAGCTCAAGGACTCCATGAGCGCCCCCGGCATGGGCGGACACGCGGGCGCGGCCCTCTCCGAGTTGCAGCGGCACTACGAGGACGACTACGGCTGGACCGACACCCCCGGCTACAAGGACTACAACGTCGACAAGGACGGCAAGGGCATGTTCTGGGCCGCCGTCGAGAACCCCGACGAGCCGGACGTCCTCAAGCGTTCCTCCTGCAACGACATCCCGTTCTGGGTCGACAAGGGCGAGGCCCCGCCGCCCCAGTACGAGCAGGCCATCACGTCGAAGATGCTGGCCGAGCTCGCCTACCAGCGGATGCAGCTGCCGAAGACCAAGGTCTCCCTCGCCCCTGAGGGCACCACGAAGGTGAACCTGCCCACCTGGGCCTGGCTCGACAAGGCCGTCTTCGACGACGTCCGCGCGAAGGCGGCGATCGACGTGCCCGGCTTCCACCTGGAGGCGACGACGACCGCACGGCCCAAGTCCCTCTCGATCAACCCGGGCAGCGACGACGCCACGATGATCCCCGCAAGCGGCGAATGCCCCATCGTCGACGGCAAGATCGGCGCGCCGTACGCGAAGGGCAAGTCCAAGGAGACCCCGCCCTGCGGCATCGTCTACAACCGCTCGTCCAAGGGCGCCACCTTCCCCCTCAAGGCCTCCCTCATTTGGGAGATCAGCTGGACGGGCACGGGCCAGGACGGGCCGGTCGGCATGCCCGACGGCACGATCGAGGTCGTACAGGACATCGCGGTCGAGGAAGTGCAGTCCGTCAACCGGTGATCTCACGCCCCGGAGACCCCGCAGCCGCGCCGGCCGACGCCCTTCCCTTGGACGAAGAAAACGCTAGGAGAAACCCATGACCGACCTCGGGGTCGACTACGAGTACCTCTACACGATCAAAAAGGATCTCGGAACGGTCCGCAAGGAGTTCAAGGGGTGCTCCGGGCACCAGGAGGACATGCGGAACGAGTACGGGTCCTCGTATGTCGCCGGCGCCATGGACGAGTTCACCTCGAACTGGGACGACCACCGCAAGGAACTGCTCGGGAACATCGAGAAGGTCGGGAAACTGGTCGAGCAGTCGATCGAGAACTTCGAGAAGCTCGACAAGGAACTGGCCGAGGCCAACAAGCGCAAGAAGAAGAAGTAGCAAGGCCGCAGCGAACAGGCCGCGCGTACTCAGCGGCACAGCACAGAGCACTTGGCACAGAGCACAGTGCACCGAGCAAGGGAGAACTCACGTGGCCGGCCGTCCCGTCGACTGGTCCCCGCTCGCCGAATCCGACCCGACCCCGGGCGACCCGGTCGCGGTCCGTGCGGAGGCGAAGCGGCTCTCGGACATCGCGGAAACCCTGTCCCGGCAGGTGAAGAAACTTCGCCGGCTCGGTGACGACGACAACATCAAGGGCGAGTACGCGAAGGGCCTGAAGGAGGAGTCCGACGAACTCGCCGGACGCTTCGACAAGACAAAGGGCCGGTACGAGAAGGTGTCGGGCCACCTGAACACCTGGGCCAGAGAACTGGAACACGCCCAGGGACTCGCGGTGAAGGCACGTGACAAGGCGCAGGCCGACGAGAAGGACGAAGAGGCGGTCAAAGAGGCGAAGAAGCAGCTGGAAAAGGCTACCTCCCACTTCCATGAGCACGCGTTGACGGCCCGCAGAAACATTCTCGATGCCATCGACGACGCGGTGGAGGACAGCGCCTGGGACGATCTGGTGGGCTGGGCCAAAGAGCACGCCGAGGGATTCAAGCTGTTTCTCGACATCCTCAGCTGGATCGGAACAGCTCTGGCCATTGCCGCGATCTTCATACCAGGTCTCAATCTCATCGTCATCGGCATCGGTGTCGCGGTCGTCCTCGGCCGCATGCTGCTGGTGGCGGCGGGCAAGGCCACCTGGATGGACGTCGCGTTCGACGCCTTCGGGCTGCTCACCATGGGGATCGGTCGTGGTGCCATGGCCGGGCTCAAGGCCGCGAGCAAGACGACACGCGCGGCTTCCACCGTGCAGAGGGTCACCAAGCTCAAGCAGGGCCTCGCGGGCACCAAATCCCTGCGCAACCAGTTGGCCAATCGTCTGGCGGGCGCGACCGACGACGCGACGAAGGCGGCCATCCGGCAGGAGATGACGGCGCTGCGCAAGGGAATCGCCGGACGCGCGGGCAGGGTGGCCGACGAGATGCCGCCTCCCGGCAAGTGGTCGCAGGCGGTACACCTCGGGGACAGCGAACTCGCCGCTCTGCGCAAGGGGATCAGCCAGAACAAGCGGCTCTTCGGCGAGGGAATCTCGCCCGGTGCCAAGGTGGGCGGAAACGTCGCCTATGGCACCGCCGTGGGATCGACGTACGCCGGTACGGCGGTCGACTGGGGCGACAAACTGCTCGGTGACAATGACTCATTGAACGCCGTGAGCGACGGGCTCGGCGTTCCGCACAAGCCCAGTTGGGGCGCCTACAACGACTTCAAGGGCAACAACGGCGTGACGCAGGCCCAGTCCGCCTGGTGAGGCGGGCGTCCGATCAGGACATGACGTACAGACGCAGGAGCCAGGCACATGGTGCACAACGGACCGGCCGGATCCGCCGGCGACCTCTCGCCCGCGGACCGGAAGGTGATCAGAAACGCGCGGATCGCCGTCGTGACTCCGCTCGCGTTTCTCATCGTCGCCATCACCGGTGGAGTGCTCATCAACTCCGGCGCTCTTCCGAAAGCGCTCAGCGGTGTCTTTCGCGTACCGGCCCAGATCCTGCCGTTGCTGGCGGTCGCGGCCCTGTCCGCCGGAGTCGTCGCGCTGCACAGGCGTGGCGGGTGGCGCAATGAATTCGCCCTCTATTTCGCCGGCGGTGGACTCGCTCAGCTGGCACCGTTGTTTCTGCTGATGCACCACCATCCCGTCGTACTCGTCAGTCCTCTCCTGCCCGGCGCCCTCACGCTCGGGTACGGAGTGCTCAACCGAAGGAACCGCCGCGATGCCGTCGGCTGACACCAAGAACGCAGTCGGATACACCCTCGTCATACCGCCGGGGTGGACGCGGGTCCCCCTGAGAGAAGGAACCCAGGAAGCGGTCAAGAGGATCGTCGACGACGCCGCCGAGCGGGTTGCCCCGGAGCTGCCCAAGGACAAGGTGGCGGAGGCGCGCATGGAGCTGTACCGGCGGCTGAACTCCTCGGTGAAGGAAGCGCGGCACCGCGATGGGGTGGACCTCTATCTGCCGACGGAACCCATGCACGGTTACCTCGTCGCCGCATCCATCGTCGTGGCCAAGGTCGACACCGCCCTGGGCGGGGGGATCGGCAGACAGGATGTGCTGAGACAACTGCTCACCGGTTCGGAGGACTCGGAGCCGGCGGAGCTGGACGGATCGGCGGGGATGCGCAAGGAGCGCACGATGCCCGCCGACCCCGAGAAGGGCGCCGAGACGCCGTCCCGGCACGTCGACTACGTCGTACAGGTGCCGTCGTCCGGCGAGGACGCGGGGTGGCTGGTCGTCAACTTCAGCACGGTCGGGGACGGCGATCCCGACAGCGATTTCACCGCGATCCTCGTCGAGCTCTTCGACGCCGTCATGACCACGTTCCGCTGGAGGACCCAGTGACCGTCACCTTCTCTCTCGACACGGACAGCGACGCCACCGTCTGGCCCGCCATGCCCCTTCTGGGGGAGGGGTGGGGCGCCGCGCGCGAGCGCAAGAAGTGGGCGCGGCGCACCTCGGAGCTGCTCTGGGGACTGGTCGACGACGAGCCGGTCGACAAGAAGCAGGTCAAGATGCTGGCCTTCGAGCTCGAATCCGCAGCCGAGCTGATTCCCCGGACGGTGCCGGCGCACCAGATCTTCCTCTACGTCCCGGACCCGCGACGGGAGTTCCTCACCTTCCTCGTCCACGCGGGCCCGAGCGAGGGTGACGTCGACGTGACATTGGACGAACTGGTCCAAAGGCACGAGCCGGGTGCCGCCCAGGACCCCGAGGTCATCGACTTCGACACGGAGCGCCTGGGGCGCGGCAAGCGTTCGATCCGCTACTTCGTCGCCGCCAAGGCCGAAGCGATGTGTGTGTCGGTCAACTACGCCTGGCGCATCGAGTCGCTGGGCATCGACGTGATCGTGAGAACGCTCGGCGAGGACATCGGCTGGATCACTTCGAACATCGACGAGTTCGACGACTTCGCGCGGAGCCTGTTCGTCAACCTCGACACCTGATCCGTCCTACTCCCAGTGCAGCGTTCCCGCGACCGTGTCGAACAGTTCGACCATCCGCGGCGCCAGTCCCGCCAGGGGCGTGGAGAAGGTGAGGCTCAGCCACTGCTCACTCGCGGGGATGGGCACGTGGTACGTCACCGTCGTCGTCGCCAGCGTGTTGCCCATCTGGTTCTCCGGGTCGGCGGCTTCGGTCTTCTCCGTCCGCACGGCGTCACCCGCGGCGTCCAGCCTTCTCACGTGAGCCGGATGCCCCGTGTCCACGAGTCTGCGGGCCAGGTCGTGTGCCGTGGCGCAGCCGGGCCAGCCGTCGGCGAGCAGGCTCACGAGCAGTGACGACGCCAGCGGCAGGCCCTCGACGGTCAGCAGCGAGATGTACAGCTCGACGCCGCCCTCGCGGTAGGCCGCCTTGGCCTGCTTCTGCAGGTCCCGCATCAGCCGTTCTTTGAGGACGGGCGCGTTGTCGATGCCCGCGAACTGCCGGTTGGCCAAGGCGGCGATACCGCGGTCCCGCTCGTCGGGGTCGAGGTGCAGTTGGAACCAGCCGTCGGGAACGAGGATCGTGTAGTCACTGGGAGGTGTCTCCCATGCGGTCCGGATGGGCATGTCAGCTCTCGGTGGAGGATTCGATGGCGGTGTCCGTGGCGGGTTCGGCGGGGACCGCCAGGAGGCGCATGGTCGGCATGAGGCGGTCCACGAGGTCGGTCAATTCGTCTGTCCGCTCAAAATTCAGCCACCTTGCCTCCACGACGAAGATCTCCTCCTGCCCAGCCGGCCAGACCGCGTACCGGAGGACCTCGCTGAGTTTCTTGCCCCACCCGAAGCGGCGCTTCTCGGCCAGCACTGCCTGGATGCGGATCGCCGGGCCGAGCGGCAGTTCGACGTCGAAGACCTGTGCTTCGCCCTTGACCTCGGCGTACGACCACTTCACCAGGTGAGGCAGATACTCCTGTGGCGAGGGCCGCCGGACGTCGTCCTCTCCGTGTACGAAGACCGACAGCTCGGCGAGCAGGATGCCGCCCTCCGTGTACGCCACGGTCGTCAGGACCGGGCCCGACTCGAACGCGTCCAGGGCGAGCTGCTCCAGCTCCTCCCGCAGCGCGGACCTGCTGACACCGAGCTGGAGTGGATTGAACTGCTCCACCAGGCCCGAAGCCACCCGTCGGGCCTCTGCCCGGGTGCCTTCATGGAGGGTGAGGGGCAGCCACCCGTCGTCGAAATCGAAATCGACGACGTGGTCCTCTTCCAAGCCGGGTGAGTTCTCCGCCGGATCGGTCTCTTCTTCGTTCATCAGCTCACCTCGTCAATGAGAAGGCCACCAGCGGTTATTCCACTGCCGGCAACGTTCAGCGCTGTCGCTCGGCTCGACAGTTTGTTCACCGCGTACCCGTCACCCATGCTCTTGCCCAGGTGCTTCAATTCCTTGAGATCCGACGCCACGGCGGCATCCGACAAGGACACGGACTTGATACCGCCCTTGATCAGGCTCCCGTTTCCACGGTCCCGCAGCACCTGTGCCGACTCACGGTAACCGCCCTTGAACGCGTCCTTCCAGGTCGATCCCTTGAAGAGCTCGGTGACCGGCTCGCGGACCGACTTCGAGATGTCACCCTTCTGCAAGCCCTTGATGTGCCCGGCTTCACGGTTGAACTTGTGGCGGTTGCGCTTGTTCTGCCTGGGCGTTTGCTTACCGCCCTTGGCGGTCCTCAGGCGCCCCAGCAGCCCCTTGGCATACCGGCCGCTCACCTTGGACATCGCCTTGCCCGCCCCCATCATCAGCAGCCCCACCGCCGCCGTGGCCAGCGCTGTCCACGACTCGTCACCCATGCCGACCTGGATCGCCGTGCAGGCGATATTGACGAGCGTGGCGACCATGGAGATGGCACCCAGCAGACCTGCGAGACCTTGGCCGATCACGGGGATCCAGCCGACCGCGAGAGCCGCGATGCCGGCCCACTTGGAAATTTTCTCGGTCCAGTCCGCCACGAACTTCACCACATCGGCGAAGTCGTCCCAGAAGCCGTCCTTGAGAGCGTCGTGAGAGATGACTTCGTCGATCGCCTCGCGCGCCTTGCGAGCCGCCTCGTCGCGGATGCTCTGCGCTTTCCGGAGCTTCTCCCGGGCCGCCTCCAAGGACTTCCCGGCGGCTTCCGCCCGGTCCTCCAGTTTCTCCTTCTGGGTCTTGCCGCCCCCTTTGGGGCCGTCATCCTTCCCGGATTTTCTGGGCAGGCCGTCAAGGCCTTTCTCCGCGGCGCTCTTGTCGGCCTCGGCCTCCTGCGCCTCGCGCCGAGCGATCTCCGCTATCCGCTGAGCGCGATGGAGTTCCGTGGCATAGCTGCCGGGCGGGGCAGCGGCGTTCGCCTCATAGCCGGGACCGTGGTCCACGATCCGGTCGCCGACCGCGTCGGCCACCGTCTTGTAGCGCTTGTGTGCGGCTTCCAGGCGGCCGCGGCACTTCTTGGCCTTCTCACGGAAGCTTTTCCCGGCGTCACTGTCCCAGGACTCCACCTCGGACGCCGCCTTGAGGTGGCGTACCTGCCGTTCCAACTCATCGGCGGTCTTGCGCAGCTTGCGGCCCAGTTGTTCCAGACGATCGGGATCGCCCGGCACCGGGTCCTGGTGCGCCAGCGGCTGCCAGTCCGTGGGGCGCGCGGCGCCCATCAGGACCTCTTCCTCCTGTCGGCTTCGCGAAGAGCCTTCGCCAGTTCGCTGTCGATCTTCTCGTACGTCTTCGCGGCACCCTTCGCGATCTCGGCCAGGCTCTTGATCTCCTCGCCCAGTTCCTCGCGGTGACTCTCCCAGTTCTCCACGAAGTCCCCGAACTGCCAGGCGAGATCATGCTCGCCGAAGTCGTCCCCGTACTGGCCCTTCAGCTTCCCCAGGCCGTCGAAAGCGTCCTTGATCCGTCCGAGGCCGAGGCCCATCTCACGGATGACGTCCAGATCGTCGATCCTCGTGTACTCACCCATCGGGCGCCCCCTTCGTCCATCGTGCCGCCCACGCCATCGGGAGCAACGAAAACGGGGGGACGGTCGGCACTGCCCGTCCCCCCGTTTCCGAAGCGTTCACGCCCCGCCGCTACTTCCGCGCGGCCTTGCCCAGCTCGTCGTCGATCTGCTCGTACTTGTCGGCCGCGTTGGTCAGGTAGTCGCCCATGCCGTCCAGGCCCTCGAGGGTCTTCTTCGCGCCCTCGACGAACTCGTCGAAGTTCTCGTCGAACGCCTTCGAGGCGCTCTTGGTGACGAAGCCCGTCTCGACGAGGTGCTTGATGTACTTCTTCAGGCCGTCCAGCTTCTCGGTGAGCTTGTCCTTCTCCTTGACCACGTGCTTGGCCGCGTCACGCATGTCCTGATATGTGACATCAAGGTCCTTGGCCATGTGGCTCTCTCCTCATCAACTCGCCCCAGGGCCAACCCCCGTGGCTCCCGTTGAGCGGATGGTGTGATCGTCCGCTCTTGGGCCAGCAGCTTACGGGTGGGGCGCAGGGGAGCCCAGTCCGGTCGAGTCACAGGTCTGCCATGACCGCGCGTGCCGTTGGGCGGTGGGACCGTGCCCGGGCCGTTGCCCGAGGGAACGGTGGAGCGGATATCGTCGGGCCCGTTGTCCAGCTCCGGGGAGGACCGTCGTGCGCCTGACTCTGACCGTCGTCGATCCGTTCGGCGGGGACTTTGCCGACGTGGTCCTCGACGCCGATCCCGAGTCCACCGTGCGGGACATCGCGGTGGAACTGGGCCGGCAGGTCGGCCGCGGCGGCGCGCAGATCATCCCGATCGGACAGGGCCCGCACTCCCCCGCCGGCAACGCCCCGACGATCTACGTGGACGGGTACGCCGTCGATCCCGGCGCCACCGTCGTGACCTCACCGCTGCGCGAGGGCGCCGTCGTCAGCCTCCACGACCCCGCCGGCTGCCTGCCCGGCGAGCCCGCCGGACTCGTCGAGCTGCGCGTGGCCGGCGGGCCCTCGGCCGGCTCCGTGCACCGGCTCGGCATAGGGCGCTACGACATCGGCAGCGGCCCCGCGTCCTCCCTGCGCGTCGACGACCCGGAACTGCCCGCCCGCGCCCTGACGTTGTCAGTTGCAACCGACGGCACCTGCCAGGTCACCCTGCACGGCGAGGAGAAGGACAAGGAGGGCGTCACCCTCGACGGCGCCCCCTTCGGCGAAGAGAAGGAGGAGCCGGAACCCGACCCGGACGACGCCCTCGACCCCTCCTTGACCGAGCGGGAGAAGGACAAGCGGCACAAGCGGCGGGAGAAGGCGCGGCGCAAGCAGGTGAAGGCTCGCGCCCGGCAGGAGAAGGGGAGAGCGAAGGGGGGCGGGGGTGGTCGGGTCGACACCGTGCGGTGGCCCCTCGGCGCCCAGCTCGCCCTCGGCAACACCCTGCTGGAACTCACCCGGTACTCCCCTCCCGACGCCGCCCTCAAGTGGTCCGAGGACGGGGCGGGCCTCGACTACAACCGGCCCCCGCGCCTGCGCCCGCCCGAGCGGCAGACCACCTTCCGGCTGCCGAGCCCGCCCCGGGAGTTCGAGGCGCGGCCGCTGCCCTGGCTGATGGCGCTGTTCCCGCTGGTCGGTGCCGTCATCGCCGCGATGATCTTCAATCGTTGGTACTACCTGATCATGGCGGGGCTCAGCCCGATCATGCTCTTCGGCAACTACTTCATGGACAAGAAGCACGGGCGCAAGTCCCATGCCAAGCAGGTCAGGGAGTACAAGGAGACCAAGGCCCGGATCGAGAAGGACGCCCAGGACGCCCTGGTCGCCGAGCGGATGGACCGGCGCCACGCCATCCCCGACCCGGCGGCCGTCCTCGCGCTCGGCACCGGCCCCCGCACCCGGCTGTGGGAGCGGCGGCGGACCGACGCCGACCATCTGCTGATCCGGGTCGGCACCGGCCGGCTGCCCTCCGAGGTCGTCCTCGACGACCCCGAGCAGGACGACCACCGCCGCCAGGTGACCTGGCACATAGAGGACGCGCCCGTCGCGCTCCCCCTGAAGGGCCTCGGCGTCATCGGCATCGCCGGACCCGGCGACAGCGCGACCGCGCTCGGCCGCTGGGCCGTCGCGCAGGCCGCGACGCTGCACAGCCCGATGGACGTGCAGTTCTACGTCCTGACCGAGAACTCCGCCCGGCAGAGCTGGGACTGGGTGCGCTGGCTGCCGCACGCGCGGCCCTCGGGCGGCCAGGACATCAACGTACTCATCGGCACGGACGCGGAGACCGTCGGCGCCCGCATCGGTGAGCTGACCCAGATCCTCGACGCGCGGACCAAGGCCGTGGAGGACAACAAGAGCCAGGGCGCCGCCTTCTCCGACCCGGACATCGTGGTGGTCTGGGACGGCTCACGGCGCCTGCGCTCCCTCCCCGGCGTCGTGCGCCTGCTGCGCGAGGGCCCGGCCGTGCACATGTACGCGCTCTGCCTCGACACCGAGGAACGGTTTCTGCCCGGCGAGTGCCAGGCCTTCGTCGTCGCCGAGCCGAAGCCCCGCGAACCGGACGAGGCCGCGCGCCGGCCCGCCGGGCCGCGGCCGGGCGGGCTGCCCCGACCGCCCGTCGCGGGCGGCTTCCCCTCGTTCCAGGCCTGGCACCGGAGCGATCCCGACCCCGTCGGCGGCGACGACGGGCCGCGGGAGCTGCGGCTGCGCGTGGAGATGACCGGCGCCGAGCGCCTGAAGGACGTACGCCCCGACTTCGTCTCGCCCTCCTGGTGTCTGCGCCTGGCGCGGGCCGTCTCGCCGCTGCGGGACATCAGCGGCGAGAGCGAGGACTCCGCGCTGCCGGCGTCGAGCCGCCTTTTGGACGTGCTCCAGCTGGAACCGCCGACGCCCGGCGCGATCATGGCCCGCTGGCAGGCGGGCGGGCAGTCGACGATGGCGGTCATCGGTGAGTCGTACGACGGTCCGTTCGGCATCGACATGCGCAAGGACGGGCCGCACGGCCTGATCGCCGGTACCACCGGTTCCGGTAAGTCGGAGCTGCTCCAGACGATCGTCGCCGCCCTGGCCGTGGCCAACACGCCCGAGAACATGACCTTCGTCCTCGTGGACTACAAGGGCGGGTCGGCCTTCAAGGACTGTGTGAAGCTGCCGCACACCGTCGGCATGGTCACCGACCTCGACGCGCACCTCGTGGAGCGCGCCCTGGAGTCGCTGGGCGCCGAGCTGAAGCGGCGCGAGCACATCCTCGCCGACGCCGACGCCAAGGACATCGAGGACTACCAGGACCTCGTGCGGCGCGACCCCTCGCACGCGCCCGTGCCCCGGCTCCTCATCGTCATCGACGAGTTCGCCTCCATGGTCCGCGACCTGCCCGACTTCGTCACCGGGCTCGTGAACATCGCCCAGCGGGGCCGCTCGCTCGGCATCCACCTGCTGCTCGCCACGCAGCGGCCCTCCGGCGTCGTCTCCCCGGAGATCCGCGCCAACACCAACCTGCGCATCGCGCTGCGCGTGACCGACGGCGGCGAGTCCAGCGACGTCATCGACTCCCCCGAGGCCGGGCACATCTCCAAGAACACCCCCGGGCGGGCCTACGTGCGTCTCGGGCACGCCTCGCTCGTGCCCTTCCAGTCCGGGCGCGTCGGTGGCCGCCGCCCCGGCGCCGCCGACCCGACGGTGCTCGCGCCCTGGGTCGACGCGCTGGACTGGTCGGCGCTCGGCCGTGCCTCGCTGGTGAAGCCGAAGGCCGAGGCGCGCGAGGAGGAGGAGATCACGGACCTGAAGGTCCTGGTCGACACCGTCATCGAGGCCAACCGGACCCTCGGCATCCCCGCCCAGCACAGCCCCTGGCTGCCCGCGCTCGCCGACAAGCTGCTCCTGGACGAGATCCCGGTGCCCGCGCCCCGCACCGCCCCCGGCGCCCTCGCGCCCGCCGCGTACGGCATCGAGGACCTGCCCGCCGACCAGGCGCGCCGCGCGGTCGTCGTGGACTTCGCGACCTTCGGCCACCTGATGATCGGCGGTGCCCCGCGCTCGGGCCGCTCGCAGGTGCTGCGGACGATCGCGGGCTCCCTGGCGCGCACGCACTCCAGCGCGGACGTCCATCTGTACGGCATCGACTGCGGCAACGGCGCGCTCAACGCCCTGACGCGGCTGCCGCACTGCGGTGCCGTCGTGGGCCGCAACCAGACCGAGCGGGTCGTGCGCCTCGTCGGTCGACTCAAGGGCGAACTGTCGCGCCGCCAGGACCTGTTGGCCGACGAGGGCTATGCCGACATCGGTGAGCAGCGCGCCGACGCCGCCGAGGACGAGCGCCTGCCGCACCTCGTCGTGCTCCTCGACCGCTGGGAGGGCTGGCTGCCCACCCTCGGCGAGATCGACCACGGGTCGCTCACGGACGAGATCACCACGATCATGCGGGAGGGCGCGAGCGTCGGCATCCACATGGTGATGACGGGCGACCGGCAGATCCTGGTGGGCCGCATCTCCTCGCTCACCGAGGACAAGTACGGCCTGCGCCTCGCGGACCGCTCCGACTTCTCGATGCTCGGCATCCCCGCGCGCAAGGTGCCCGAGGAGATCGCGCCGGGCCGCGCCTTCCGCAACGAGTCGGGTACGGAGACGCAGTTCGCGCTGCTCAGCGACGACGTCACCGGTCAGGGGCAGGCCGCCGCGCTCGCCGCGATCGGGGAGCGGGCCGCGGCGCGCGACGCCGACGTGCCGCGCCACCGCAGGCCGTTCCGGGTGGACACGCTGCCGAGCCGCATCTCCTTCGAGGAGGCGTGGGAGCTGCGCGACCCGCAGGCCTCGCGCTCCAAGCTGTGGGCGCTGGTGGGCATCGGCGGCGACGAGGTCATGGGCCACGGCCCCGACCTGGCGCAGGGCGTGCCCGCGTTCGTCATCGCGGGTCCCGCCAAGTCGGGCCGCTCCACGGTGCTGCTCAACATGGCGCGTTCGTTCCGCGCCCAGGGCGCCCGGCTGGTGATCGCCGCCCCGCGCCAGTCGCCGCTGCGTCAGCTGGAGGGCCAGGACGGCGTCCTGAAGGTGTTCACCGGCGACGACATAGGCGAGGACGAGTTCGAGGAGCTGATCGACGCGGCGGACGCGTCCCCGGAGGACCCCGTCGCCGTCCTGGTGGACGACGCCGAGATCCTGGAGGACGCGGACGCCGCGAGCCAGTTCAAGCGGATCATCCAGCGCGGCACCGACCTGGGTCTCGCGCTGGTCCTCGCCGGTGACGAGGAGGACGTGTGCAGCGGCTTCTCGGGCTGGCAGGTCGACGCGAAGAAGGGCCGCCGGGGCATCCTGCTCTCCCCGCAGGACAGTTCCAGCGGCGACCTCATCGGCCTGCGGATCTCCCGCAGCGTGGTCGGCGGCCCGGTGGCCCCGGGCAAGGGGATGCTGCACCTGGGCAACGGCGAACTGGCCACGCTGACCACGCCGTTGTAGGGGCGGGCGCCGGGCACGGTACCGGCGCCCGCGTCACCGCACCCGGGACAGCCGGGCCTTCGGGTCGCCGGCCGCCGGATCGTTGGACGTGTACACGAGGTCCTTGCCGTCGGGGCGCAGATACACGGTGTGGGTCGTCCGGGCACACTGGCCGCCGTTGCTCGCGACGCCCTTGCCCGTCGCCACGAGCTTCTTGGGCGAGGCCCCTGTCAGGGTGAGTACGTCGGTGCAGGTGTTGCCGATCGGGTCGCGCTGCACGACCTTGCCGACCCGCTGCCCCCGCTCCGCCCGGCGCAGGGTGACCTCGAAGGTGCCGAGGGGGATGGCACCCCCGCTCGCGGCCGCCTTACCGCGCCAGGTGCCGAGGTAGGCCGCGGGGACCTGGCCGGCGCCGTCCGTCGCCGTGGGGTGGGGCGCGCCGGTCGCCGCCGGGGGCTGACCGCTGCCGTCCCCCGCGCTCGTCGAGTCGTCGTCCTTCGGCAGCAGCCCCAGGAGGAACACCGAGCCCACCGTGACGGCGGCCATCGCCCCGGCCACGGCGAGGGCCACCGTGCAGCTCACCCTGCGGCCGCTGCCGCCCGGGCCCTCGGGGACGGAGGTCGCGGCCACCGACACGGACAGCTTGCCGGGCGCTCGGGTACCGGTGCCGGGCGCGGCGACGCCGCCCACGCTCGCGCCCGCGTCCGCGTACGAGGGGTGGGGCGGCCCGAACGTGCCGTCGACGGAAGGGGTGTCGAACGCCACCGGCCCGGACGGAGCGTCCACCGGTGCCGCGCCCGCGCCCGCCCCCGTGTCCAGGTCCAGCAGCCGCACCGCGCTGCGGCTCACCCGCTCCACCACGGGCCCCGGCAGCCATCCGGCCGCCACGAGCCGCGCGGCGCCCTCGGGGGCGAGGCGGCGGGCCAGCTCCGCCGGGGCGGGCCGCGCCGCCGGGTCCTTGGCGAGGCAGGCCGCCGCGAGGTCGCGCAGACCGCCGCTCAGCGCGCCCAGTTCCGGCTCCTCGTGGACGACCTTGTAGAGGAGCGCGGCCGACGAGTCGCCGGGGAAGGGCGACTCCCCCGTCGCCGCGTAGACCAGCACGGCCCCCAGCGAGAAGACGTCCGCCGCGCCCGTGACGCCCCGGCCGAGGATCTGCTCGGGCGCCATGTAGCCGGGCGAGCCGATGGAGGCGCCGGTGGCGGTGAGCGAGGCGGTGCCGTCCGTGGCGCGGGCGATGCCGAAGTCGATCAGGCGCGGCCCGTCGAGGGTGAGCAGCACGTTCGACGGCTTCACGTCGCGGTGCACGAGCCCGAGGGCGTGGACGTGGGCCAGCGCCTCGGCGAGGCCGGCGCCGAGGACGCGTACGCAGTGCGCGGGCAGCGGCGCGCCCTCCCTGACCGCCTCGGTGAGCGAGGGCCCCGCCGCGTACCCGGTGGCGACCCAGGGCACGGCCGCGTCGGGGTCCGCGTCCAGGACGGGTGCGGTCCATTCGCCGCCGACCCGCCGTGCGGCCGCGACCTCGCGGCGGAACCGGGCGCGGAACTCCTCGTCCAGCGCGTAGTGCGGGTGCACGATCTTGACGGCGACCGTGCGGCCGCCGTCGCTGCGGCCGAGGTAGACCCTTCCCATGCCGCCCGAGCCGAGCCGGCCGAGCAGCCGGTAGGGCCCGATCACGGCGGGTTCGTCGGCGTCGAGCGGTTGCATGAGCGTGGCCTCCCCCGGGCGCGCCCCCGGACATCCCGCGCGCCTCAGCACTGCGGATCAGCGTAGTCCCGAAGCGGCGGGGCAGCGGCTCCTGGCGCATTCCCCTCCGGGCCGGCGCGCATTGCCCGGCGGGGATGGGGCGCATTGCCCGGCGGGGCGGCGCGCATTGCCCGGCGGGGCGGGCGCTATTGCCGCCCGAACGGTGCTCCATTGCCTCCCGAACGGTCCCGCTTGCCCTCCCCCGGGCGGCAATGACCGGATTGGGCATTTACGCCCGTACGCAATCCGGGCGTCCGGTGCCATTCGGAACCGGGCCGTCGACGGCGATATCCCGGGGGCGGCCGGAAAGGGGGTACGGGTGCGGCGGACGGCCTGCCCGATAACGTATGGCCGATTCCTTTCGGTGTTCCTACGGCTTCAGCAGCTCCACCCGCACGTCCGCCGGGAATCCGGTCGTCGGGCCGACCCGGCGGGCGAACTCGGTGACGCCTTCCAGCTGCGCCTCGCCGAAGCGGAAGTCGAGCGTCGTGAAGTACCGCTCCAGGACCTCGGCGTCGAAGGCCTCCCAGCGGGCGGCCTGCTCGGCGACCTTCGTGACCTCGTCCAGGGAGAGGTCGCGGGAGGCGAGGAAGGCCTGGTGCACCGCGCGCACGACCTCCGGCTCGCGCTCGGCGTACTCGCGCCGCGCGGCCCAGACGGCGAAGACGAACGGCAGGCCCGTCCACTCCTTCCACATCGCGCCGAGGTCGTACACGTCGAGGCCGAGCCGCGGCCCGTCGATCAGGTTGGCGCGCAGCGCCGCGTCGCCGATGAGGACGGCGGCGTCCGCCTCCCGCATCATCAGGCCGAGGTCGGGCGGGCACGTGTAGTACTCGGGCCGCACGCCGTAGCGCTCGGCGAGCAGCAGCTGGGCGAGCCGCACGGAGGTGCGCGAGGTCGAACCGAGGGCCACGCGCGCCCCGTCGAGCCGGTCGAGCGGCACCTGCGAGACGATCACGCAGGACATGACGGGACCGTCGCAGCCGACCGCGAGGTCGGGGAAGGCGACGAGGTCGTCGGCGTTCTTCAGGAACTCGACGAGGGTGACCGGCGCGATGTCCAGCTCGCCCCGCACCAGCTGTTCGCTGAGCCGCTCGGGGGTGTCCTTCGTCAGCTCGAAGTCGAGGAGCGTGCCCGTCCGCGCCAGCCCCCAGTACAGGGGGACGCAGTTCAGGAACTGGATGTGGCCGACGCGCGGCCGAGGGGTGCGACGGGAGTCGGGCAGCTGTTCGGCGCCTGCCCCCGCGAAGGCGTCCAGGGGAGAATTGTCCACATCGGGGAGGCTAGCCCCCCATGCGGTACGGTGCGGGCGCCGGGTCCCCCGGGGACCCTGTCGGCCCCTCGCCGACCCCTCCGACAGCCCCTTTGTCAACCCCGTCGGGGGCCCTTCAAACCTCCGGGTGACGTGATCTTGCCCCCTATTGCATTCCCCTGCCTGCGTGCTAAGCTCGCCGCAAGTTGCAGTTTGGTTTCCCTTGCAGTACAGAGCCTGCGGAGCATGTAACTCCGTAGGCTCTCGTCGTTTTCAGACTTACGCAGTTGTTTTAACAATCGCTGGTTCTGGAGCAGGGCAACCCTTTGGCCCAAGGAGGGCTTATGGCTACCGGAACCGTGAAGTGGTTCAACGCTGAAAAGGGCTTTGGCTTCATTGCCCAGGAAGGCGGCGGCCCGGACGTCTTCGTCCACTACTCCGCGATCAACGCGAACGGCTTCCGCTCCCTTGAGGAGAACCAGGCCGTTTCCTTCGACGTGACGCAGGGCCCGAAGGGTCCGCAGGCGGAGAACGTCACCCCGATGTGATCGAACGCCCCGCGCGAGTGGGGCGTGCGATTCCTCCGGTGACTTGATCCGGACATGGATGCAGTACCCAAGGAGCCCTGCTCCTTCGCGCGAGCGGAGGAAGCGGGGCTCCTGCCTTTTCTCCCGTCACCCGGGCATCGGGCTTGCCCGGAGGCGCCGCGGCCGCCTAGGTGTGCTGCATGATCAGGACGAACGTGGTGCCCGGTACCAGCGCCCGGTACAGGTGCGGGACATCACCGCGGTATGACATGTAGTCCCCGGGGGACAGCTCCGCCGTGGCGTCGCGCGGGCCCGCGACGAGGCGCCCCGTGCTGACGACGAGGTGCTCCACGGAGCCCGGGATGTGCGGCTCCGACTCGCGCGCCGCGCCGGGCTCCATCGCCCCGTGGTAGATGTCGCGCCGCACGCCGTTCGGGCCCGGGGAGAGCAGGGTGCCCACGTACGGCGCGTTCTCGGCCCGCATGGAGGGCCCCTCCCCCGCACGGATCACCGTCACCGCCGGTACGGGCGACTCCACGAGCACGCTGAACGGCACCCCGAGCGCCACGGCCAGCGCCCAGATCGTCTCGATGCCGGGGTTGCCGGTGGCCGCCTCCAGCTGGGACAGGGTGGACTTCGCGATGCCGGCGCGCTTGGCCAGTTCGGACAGGGAGAGGCCGGCCCTCGCGCGCTCGCGGCGCAGCGCCGTCGCCACCCACTCGCGGGGCATGCGGGGCGGGGCCTCGCCCCGCTCACCGGCCCCGCTCGCCCCGCCTGCCTCGCCGGTCCGCTCAGTCATTGCTCGCCCCTCCACCTTCCGGGTCGACCAGCCACCACCCGATCGTTCGCTGTGGCGGACCAATCGTTCGCCTTGACGAACATACGTCTCTCCGCTCATCCTACGACGCATGCGTTCGCCACACCGAACAGAAGACCCTGCCGGGCGAACGGAGGACGGCCCGCCGGCCGCCTCCGGCCTCGTACGGCTCTCCGACCTGCCGCCCGGCGTGCTGCGCGACTGCGCCCTCGTCTGGCTCGCCGACGCCGTCGTCGGCGTCTCCTTCGGGGCGATCGCCGTCGCGGGCGGCCTTCCGCTGTGGGTGCCGGTGGTCATGTCGGTGCTCGTCTACGCGGGCTCCGCCCAGTTCAGCGCCGTCGGCATCCTCACCGCGGGCGGCGGGCCGGTGGCCGCGGCGGCGACCGGGCTGCTCCTCAACACCCGCAACGCGGCGTTCAGCCTCGCCATCGCCGAGGACCTCGGCCGCTCCTGGCCGGCGCGGCTCATCGGCGCCCACCTCATCACCGACGAGTCGGCCGCCTTCGTCCTCGCCCAGCGGGGGGCCCGGCAGCGCAGGGCCGCGTTCTGGATATTCGGCGTCGGCCTGTTCGTGGCGTGGAACCTCAGTGTGCTCGCGGGCGCCCTCGCGGGGGCGGCGCTCGGCGACACCGAGCGGTTCGGCCTCGACGCGGCGTTCCCCGCGGTGCTGCTCGCGCTGGTGCTGCCCGCGCTGCGCGCCGACGGTCCGGTGCGGCGGGCCACGGCGGCCGGCGCGGTCGTCGCCGTCGTCGCGGCGCCGCTGCTGCCCGCCGGGGTGCCGGTGCTGCTCGCCCTGCTCGGCCTGCTCGCGGCGCGCCGCGGACCCCGCCGCCGCCCGCGCGCCACCACCACCGCCCCCGGGAGCGACTCGTGAACGCCACGCTCGCCTGCGTCCTCGCCCTCGCCGCCGGGACGTACGTCCTGCGCCTGGCCGGGCCCGTCCTGCACGGGCGCGTCGAACTGCCCGCCCGGGTGCAGGAGTTGCTGGCAGTGGGCGCCACGGTCCTGCTCGTCGCGCTGCTCGCCACCGGGGCGCTCATGGACGGCGGCGACTTCGCCGGCTGGGCCAGGCCCGCCGGTGTGCTGGCCGCCGGGCTCCTCGCCTGGCGCAGGGCGCCGTTCGCCCTCGTCGTGGTGGGCGCGGCGGCGACGACGGCGCTGCTACGCCTCGCCGGGCTCTCCTGACCCGTACAACTCCTCCAGCACGTCCGTGTACCGCTCCGTGACCGCCTGCCTGCGCACCTTCAGGCTCGGGGTCAGCAGCCCGCTCTCGACCGTGAAGTCCTCGTCAAGCACGGCGAAGTCCCGGATGCGGGCAGGGCGCGAGACCGTGGCGTTGGCGGCGTCGACGGCTTCCTGGACCAGGGCGCGGACGCGCGGGTCGCGGGAGAGGGGCGTGGCCAGTTCCCTGCCCTCGCGGGCCGCCCAGCCGGTGACCTCCTCCGCGTCCAGGGTGATCAGGGCGACGGGGTGGGGGCGGCGGTCGCCGACCATGACGGCCCGGGAGACGAACGGCGAGGTCTGGAGCGCCAGTTCGCTCAGGGAGGGGGTGAGGTTCTTGCCCCCGGAGGTGATGATGAGGTCCTTCTTGCGGCCGGTGATCGTGAGGTAGCCGTCCTCGTCCAGGGCCCCCAAGTCGCCTGTGCGCAGCCACCCTTCGTCGTCCAGGGTCGCGCGCGTGGCCCGCGGGTCGTTGTGGTAGCCGGCGAAGACCATGGCGCCCCGGGCCAGGATCTCCCCGTCCGGCGCGATGCGCAGTTCGACGCCGTCGACCGGGCGGCCGACCGTGCCGTACCGCACGGCGCCGGGGTGGTTGAGGGTGAGGACCCCGGCCGACTCCGTCATCCCGTACCCCTCGTAGACCGCGATGCCGCAGGCCCGCAGGAAGTCGACGGTGTCCGGGGCGATGGGCGCGCCGCCGGTGAGCGCCCACCGGAGGCGGCCGCCGAGCGCCTGCCTGACCAGGCCGTACAGCTCCTTGTCGGCCGCCTCGTACGCGTCCCGGAGCTCGGGCGGCAGCGTGCCGTCGGCGGCCATGACCCCGATGCGGACGGCCTCCTCGAACCGCTCCCGGCCACCTTCTCGCGCCTGCGCGAGGGACAGCACGAAGGACCGCACCTTCTCGAAGAGCCGGGGCACGGACGGCAGGTGGGTGGGGCGCGCCTCCTGGAGTTCGGCGACGACGTCCTCGACGCGCCCGCCGAAGAACGTGAGGGTGCCGCCCTGGGCCAGCGTCGTGAACTCGATGAGCTGGGCGAGGAGATGGGCGAGCGGCAGATAGAGGTACGTCGAGTCCCCGGGCCCCCCGTCGACGAGCGGCACGGTGGCCCGCTGCACGGCCAGCAGATTGCCGTGCGTCAGCAGACACCCCTTGGGGAGCCCGGTGGTGCCGGACGTGTAGATGACGGTGGCCAGATCCCCGGCGGCGCGGCCCGCGGCCCGGGAGAGGAACACGTCGAGCGACGCGAGCGGGAGATCGCGGAGACGGGCGGGGGCTGACGGCGTGGGGCGCACGGGCACGGGACCGGTGCCTGCCCGGGGGCCGGCGGCCTCGGCTGCCGCTTCGGCGCCGGTGCCGCCCTGGGAGTCGACGGCTTCGGCGGCCACCTCGGTGCGGGTGGCTTCGGCGGCCGCTTCGGTGCCGGTGGCTTCGGCGGCCGCTTCGGTGCCGGTGGCCTCTGCGGCTCCCTCGGGGGTGGTGGCTTCGGCGGCTCCTTCGGGGGCGGTGGCCTCGGGCGCTCCCTCCGGGGCGGTCGCCTCGGCGGCTCCCCCGGTGCCGGCGGCTTCGAAGGCCGCTTCGGCGCCGGTGGCCTCTGCCGCCACTTCGGTGCCGGTCCCCTCGGCGGCTCCCTCGGGGACGGTCCCCTCGGCGGCTCCCTCGGGGACGGTCACCTCGGCAGCTCCCTCCGGGGCGGTCACCTCGGCAGCTCCCTCCGGGGCGGTCACCTCGGCAGCTCCCTCCGGGGCGGTCGCCTCGGGTGCTTCGGGCGCCTTTCCGGGCGCGGGAGCAGGCGCCGGTTCCGGGTCCTCCGTCAGGAGGACGACGTGCCGGACACCCGGCAGCCGTCCCTCCGCCCGCAGGCGGTCGATCTTCGCGGCCTGGGCGGGGTTCTCGCAGAGCACCGTCCCCGCGCCCGAGTCGCGCACGACCCACGCGGTCTCCTCGCCGCCCGCCGTCGGGTAGACGGGGACGACGACCGCGCCCGTCGCGAGCGCGCCGAAGTGGGCGTAGGTCCATTCGGGGCGCGTCTCGGCCAGGATCGCCACGCGGTCGTCGGGGCGGACGCCGAGGGCGATCAGGGCGCGGCCCGTCCGGCGGACGCGCTCCCGCAGCTCTACGTAGGAGAGGTCGGCCCACGCCCCGCCGCGCCGGAAGCGCAGGGCGGGCCCCTCGCCGTGCCGGTCGGCCGCCCACTCGGTCAACAGGGCCAGCGTCTGGGGGAGTTCCGCCGCCGCCACCGGTTCCTTCCGCGTCTGCCGCATGCGTACGACGCTAGGCGGCCCGCCCGGCGGGCGGGATGACGCGAAACGTCAACGGCGCTGGCCCACGCGCTCAACGCGGCGCTACCGTCATGGCATGGCGAGGCGGACGATCACCGTGCACCATGTACGGGCCGTGCTGCGCGGCGCCGAACGGCACGGCGTCGACACCGTGCCGCTGCTGCGCGTCGCGCAGATCCCGCCGCTGCTCCTCGGCGACGACCGGGCCCGCGTCACGGCCCCGCAGTTCGCGCGGCTCTTCCACGAGCTGTACCGCGTCACGCAGGACGAGTTCCTCGGCCTCGGCTCCGCCGTCAGCAGGCCCGGCACCTTCGCCATGATGTGCCGGGCCTCGCTCGGCTGCCGCGATCTCGGCGCCGCCGTGGAGCGGGGCGTCACCTTCTACGGGCTGTTCCCCGGCGGCCCCGACCTCGTCCTGGAACACCGGGGCGCGGAGGCGGTGTTCGGGGTCCGCAGCGACCTCGACCAGGACTACTTCCTCGCCGAGTGCCTGCTCATCATCTGGCACCGCCTGTGCAGCTGGCTGATCGGCCGCCGCATCCCGCTGCGCCACGCGGAGTTCGGGCACCCGCCGCCCCCGCACCGGGACGAGTACGAGCTGCTCTTCGGCTGCCCCGTACGGTTCGGCGCCGAGCGCACCGGCGCCCGCTTCGACCCGCACTGGCTGGACGCGCCGCTGGTCAGGGAAGAGGACGCGCTGGAGGAGATGCTGCGCCGCGCGCCCTTCGAGCTGCTCAGCCGCCGCGAGTACGGCACGACCGTCGCCGAGCAGGTGCGGCGCGCCCTGGCGCGGTCCCTGCGCTCCGCACCGCGCCTGCCCTCGCTCGGCGAGGTCGCGGCCCGGCTGGCGGTGAGCCCGGCGACGCTGCGCCGCCGCCTTGCCGAGGAGGCCACCTCGTACCAGCGGCTGAAGGACGCCGTGCGGCGGGACGCGGCGATCGCCGGCCTCGTGGAGGGCCACGAGCCGATCGCCGAGCTCGCGGCACGCCTCGGCTTCTCCGAGGACACCGCCTTCCACCGGGCGTTCCGCCGCTGGACGGGCACGACGCCGGGCGCCTACCGCACGGACACGGCGTCGGGCGCACACCGCACGGGGACGGCACGGCCCGCCGCGACCCCCGCGCCGCGCGGTCAACGAAGCTGAGCGCCCCGGTCAGCCCCCGGCCCACCCGCCCGTCACTACCGTCGACGGCGAAGTCCCCAGCCCCTGTGCACCGTTGGGAGAGCCGCATGCACATACGCACCGGATGGCGGGCGTGGGCCGTGGTGGCCGCGCTCGGGCTGTCGGCCGTCACCCCCCTTGGGGCGGCGCACGCAGCGCAGGACGCGTCCCCCGGCGACATCGTCAGCGCCGAGCCGAGCGCCTTCCACCCGCTGCCGGGCCAGCCGACCGGCACCAAGGCCTGGAAGGTCCACTACCGCTCGACCACGGCCACGGGGGCGCCCACCACCGTGTCCGGCACCGTCATCGTGCCGCAGGACGGCAGGGCGGGCCCGCGCCCCCTGATCACGTACGCCGTGGGGACGGTCGGTGTCGCCGACCGCTGCGCGCCCAGCGCGAACTTCCCCGAGGGCACCGGCCTGGAGGCCAATCTCATCCAGCGGCTGACCCTGCGCGGCTGGGCGGTGGCCGTCACCGACTACGAGGGTCTCGGCACCCCGGGCGACCACACCTACACCGTCGGCCGCTCCGCCGGCCAGGCCATGCTCGACGCGGCCCGCGCCGCGATCCGGCTGCCCGAGGCGGGCCTCGGCGAGGACAGCCCGGTCGGCATCATGGGCTACTCGCAGGGCGGCCAGGCCTCCTCGTGGGCGGCCGAACTGCACGGCTCGTACGCCCCCGAACTCGACGTCAGGGGCACGGCGACCGGCGGTGTCCCGGGCGACCTGATGAAGGTGGCGGACTTCAACGACGGCTCGTACGGCTCGGGCCTGATCTTCATGGCGGCGATCGGCCAGGACGCGGCCTTCCCCGAACTGCGGCTGGACAGCTATCTGAACCCGCTCGGCAGGTCGCTCGTCGGCGCGCTGCGGAACTCCTGCGTGGCGGACGGCGCGGTGCTCGGTTCGTTCAAGACGATCGACTCGATGACCACCCGCGATCCGCTCGACCAGCCCGACTGGCAGCAGCGTCTGCGCGCCTCGCGGGTCGGCACGGTGAAGCCGGACGCCCCGGTCTACCTGTACCACGCGCTCGCCGACGAGCTGATCCCCTACGGCGTGGGCAAGCAGGTCCGCGCCGACTGGTGCGCGCGGGGCGCGGACGTGGAGTGGCACACCGTCCCGCTCGGCGAACACGTCAGCGGTGTCATCACGCAGTCGCCGCTCGCGACACAGTGGCTGGCGGACCGCTTCCAGGGGAAGCCGACGCGCGGCAACTGCTAGGCGTACGCGGTGTGTTGCGGCGGCCTCCGCTTCCTGGAGGCCGCCGCTCGCGATGCAGGAGAGCGCCCCTTGCGCACGCGGGAAAAGGAGTGGGCGGCTCCGCCCCGCCCCTCATAGGCTCTGGAGGTTCGTCCGAAAGGATCTCGGGAAAAGGGGGAATCTCATCGTGCCGACAGCCGACGGCCCCGGCGGCCACACCCGACAGGGCCCTCCCGGTGGCGGGGGCCGCCCGATGACCGTGTCGCCGACGCCCCCGCCCGAGGACCCCTCGCACGCCGACCCCGCGCCCGGGCCCGACTTCGTGACGCCGGTCGACAACCTCTTCGTACGCAAGCACCTGGGCATCCCGGAGATCGACGCCGGCGCCTGGACGCTGACCGTCGAGGGCCTGGTCGAGCGGCCCCTGCGGCTGGACCTGTCCGCCGTCCTGGCCCTGCCGGCCCGGCAGCTCACCGCGGTGCACGAGTGCTTCGGCAGTCCGCTGCGGCCCGACGTGCCGACACGCGCGGTGGCGAACATCGAGTGGACGGGCTTCCCCCTCGCCGCGCTCCTGGACCGCGCGGCCCCGCTGCCCGCCGCCCGGCACGTGGTCCTCGAAGGCGCGGACACCGGCTCCTTCCACGGCGTGGACGGCCTGTCGTACGTCAAGGACCTGCCGCTGGAGACCGCGCGTCGCCAGGTGTTCCTCGCCCACCGCATGAACGGCGAACCCCTGCGCACTCGGCACGGCTTCCCGTTGCGTGCCGTGGTGCCCCGCATGTTCGGCACCAACTCCGTGAAGTGGCTGACGCGGATCGTCCTGACGGACGAGCGCCCGGAGCACATGTTCACGACGACGTTCTACACACGGAAGCTGCCGGGCGCCGACACCGCGCAGCCGGTGCGCGAGGTGGACGTCAACAGCAAGCTGCTGGCCCCGGCCCCCGACGCGCGCCTGCCCCGTGGCACGGTCGGCTTCCGGGGCCGGGCCTGGAGCACCACGGAGGTCGTCCGCGTCGACGTCTCCGTGGACGGCGGCCCCTGGGAGAGCGCCGCCCTCGACGCCCTGGGCGCCGACCCGACCTGGCAGGGCTTCTCGCTGCGCCGCACCCTCGCACCGGGCCCGCACACGGTGCGCTCCCGGGCCACGGACGCCGCGGGCCGCGTGCAGCCGCCGCCGGGGGCGCGGAACTCCGTGCACGAGGTGGCCTTCACGGTCGAGGGCGGGGCGGTGCCGCCCTTGGGGCGGGGTGGCCGTTCGTGACGGAACTCGCCGCCGGCTGCCCGGCGCCGAGGCCGGCCGGGGTCAGTCCCTCGGCAGCAGCCAGGCGGCGAGGGCGGTGGTCGCGCACAGGGTGAGCCCCGCCACCAGGAGCCCCACGCGCATCCCCGGCAGGGAGAAGGTCTCACCGGCGCCCGCCAGGAGGGCGCCGAAGAGGGCGACGGACAGGGCACCGCCGGTCTGGCGCAGGGAGTTGAGCAGCCCTGAGGCGGTGCCCGCACGCTCGCCGGGGACGCTGTCGATCAGCTGGGCGGTGAGCGCGGGCACGGCGACCGCACCCCCGACGCCGGTCGGGACCAGCAGCACCAGCGCGAGCCACAGCGGGGTGTCGGCGTCCAGCGGGAGCAGCACGAACATGGCGAGGGCGAGGACGGCCTGGCCGAGGACGACGACCCGGCGGCGGCCGACGCGTTCCGCGAGGCGCGGCGAGAGCAGGTTCGTGCCGGTGATGATCGCGGCGAGCGGCACGAACATCAGGCCCGCCCCGACGCCCGACATGCCCCGCAGCTGCTGGTAGTACAGGCCGAGGAGGAACGTCACCCCGTAGAACCCGGCGTTCACCGCGAAGCCGACCGCGAGGGCCACGGCGACCGGCCGCCGGCGCAGCAGCGCGAGCGGGACCATGGGCGCGCGGTGCCGCTTCTCGGCGGCGTGGAAGAGGGCGCCGGAGCCGACGGCCACGGCGGCCGCGGCCAGGACGGGTGCGCTCGTCCACCCCAGGTGGCCGCCCTCGATGACGGCGAACGCGAGCCCGCCGAGGGCCAGTACGGCGCTCACCTGGCCGACGAGGTCGAGCGGGGCGGGACGGCGCGGGGAGCGGGCGGTGCGGGCGAGGAGGGCGAGGATCACCGCGCCCACCGGCAGGTTGAGCAGGAAGACGGCACGCCACCCGGCGCCCTCCGTGAGGAGGCCGCCGAGCACGGGCCCGACCGCGACCGCCGCCGAGCCCCCGACCGTCCACAGCGCGATGGCACGGGCGCGGCGGCGCGGATCGTCGTACGCCTGGCGGATCAGCGCGAGCGAGGCGGGCATCACGACGGCGGCGGCCCCGCCCTGCGCGACGCGGGCGGCGATCAGCGCGCCGATGCCGGGCGCGAGGGCGCACGCGAGCGACGCGGCGGTGAAGAGCCCCACGCCCCACGCGTACGCCCGCCGGGCCCCCGCCCGGTCGGCGAGCGCCCCGGCGGAGAGCATCAGCGCGGCGAACATCAGCGTGTACGCGTCGACGATCCACTGGAGGCCCGCCATGCCGCCGTGGAGGTCGGCGCGGATGTCGGGCAGCGCGATGTTCACGGCGGTGACGTCGATGGTGATGACGGTGAAACCGAGCAGCGCGGCGACGAGCGGGACGGGGCTCCCGGCCCGGGGGGCCGGCGGAGGCGGGGCGGTGCCCGGGCGGACGCGGGCGGAGGCGAGGGTGACGGCCATGACGGGCGGCTCCTGTGGCGGGAGATTCGTGCGGGGCGTTCCAAGGGGGAACGGGGTGGTCGCCGGGGCGGCCGTGGGACCCCGACGATGCCCGCGAGCGGCGGGTCCGGCCAGACCGCCCTGTTCCTGGCCCTGACAGGGCCCCCCACGCGGGCGCCCGGCCGGGAAGAATGGCGGGATGACCACGACCGGCACAGCAGACGCCGCCCCGCGCGCAGCGGGCGCACCCCCGGCGGGGACGGAACTCGGCAGATACCTCCGCGCCCGCCGGGCCCGTGTCTCCCCCGCCGACGCGGGCCTCCCCGCCGGCACCGGCCTGCGCCGCACCCCCGGCCTGCGGCGCGAGGAACTCGCGGCCCTCGCCGGGGTGAGCGTCGACTACTACACGCGCCTGGAGCGGGGGCGCGAGACGAACCCCTCCCCCGCCGTCATCGACGCCCTGGCCCGCGTCCTGCACCTGACGGGCGACGCCCACGAGCGGCTGCGCGAACTCGCGGAGCTGGCCTCGGGCCGGCTCACGGAACCGCACCCCACGGCCGACGAGACGGTCCGCGAGTCCACCCGGCGCATGCTGGAGGCCCTGACGCCGCTGCCCGCCTATGTCGTGAGCCGGCACAGCTACATGCTGGCCGCCAACGCCCCCGGCAAGGCGCTGCTCCCCGGCCTGTGGGACTGGCCCGCCGAGCGGCGCAACGTCACCCGCTACCTGTTCCTGCACCCCGTGGGACGCGAGCTGTACCAGCCGTGGGAGGAGACGGTCACCACGTCGGTGGCCCATCTGCGCGCCGTCGGCGGCACCGACACGGACTCGCCGCGCCTGACGAACCTCGTCGGTGAACTGCTCCTCAAATCACCGGACTTCGCCCGCATCTGGGAGCGCTACGACGTCCGGGAGCGCGGCGGCGGCACCAAGTCCTTCGCGCATCCGAAGGTCGGTGCGATGACCCTCACGTACGAGGTGATGAGGCTGGCGCGGACGGGCGGCCAGCGCATGGTCGTTTACCAGGCAGCCCCGGGCACACCGGACGAGACGGCGATGCTGCGGCTGGCACCCGACCGCGAGTGACACCCGGGCCGTCCCGCCCGGGAACGACACCCGGGAACGGGACCCCACGCGCCCCGACGTCACTGCGCCGAGTCCGTTTCCGCCGCGCAGGACGTGCCGCTCTTCGGTGTCTCGCCGTACAGCAGGAAACCGTCCACCTTGTCCCGGACGCACGTGGAGGCCAGGTAACCGGTGTGCCCGTCCCCCTTGTTGTCCAGGACGACGGCCTGCGGGCCGAGGCGGCGGGCGGTCTCCTCCGTCCAGCGGTAGGGCGTCGCAGGATCGCCGCGCGTGCCGACGAGCAGCAGCTTCGGCGTCTTCACGTCCCGGACGTCGTCGCGGATGTACCGGGTCCCCGGCGGACGCCCGAAGCAGAGCAGCACCGGCATCAGCATCGACTTGCCGAAGACGGGGGATGCCTCCTCGAACTCCTTCTTGAGCCGGCCCACTTCCTTCGCCACGCGCGCGGCGTCCGGCCGGTCGGGGTCGTCGGCGCAGGTCACGCCCATGAGGGCGGCGGACATGTTGTCCATGGGCACCTCGTCGCCCACGAGCTGGGCGGCGCCCACGCCGCCCGCGAGCCCGCCGCTCATCCGGATCAGCGCGCGCGGGTCGCCGTCCGCGAGCAGCGCGCCCAGCGCCTGCGACAGCGCGGGCCACGCCTGCCTGCTGTACAGGGCCTGACCGAGGACGCCGACGACGTCCTGCCCCGTGAACTCCTCGCCCTCCATGGACCGCAGCGGCATGGCGTCCATGTCCTGGATGAGCTGGACCATGGAGTGCCGGGCGGCGCGCGCGTCGGTGCCGAAGACGCACCCCGCGTTGCCTGTGCACCAGGTGAGGAAGTTGTCGAGGGCGGTCTGGCGTCCCTCGGCGAGCACGAGGGACTGTTCGGCGACGGGCTCGGTCAGCGTGTCGACGCCGTCGAGCACCATCCGGCCGACCTTCTTCGGGAACTGGGCGGCGTAGACGGCGCCGATCCGCGTCCCGTAGGAGAAACCGAGGTAGTTGAGCTTCTTGTCGCCGAGGGCGGCCCGCATCACGTCCAGGTCGCGCGAGACGTTCACGGTCCCCATGTGCGGCAGGACGGGACCGGAGTGGGCCTCGCACTCCTTGGCGGCCTTGCGCAGTTCGGCGAGCACGGCGGCGGGATCGTCCTTCTCCCCCAGCTCGGGCTCGGTGTCGCCGTCGGCGTCGCCGCAGCTGACGGGGGCGCTCAGGCCGACACCGCGCGGGTCGAAGGAGACGACGTCGTACCCCTTGCTGAGGAAGCCGAACTCCTTCTGCGACCCGGCGAGCGCGGAGACGCCGGGGCCGCCGGGACCGCCGAAGTTCAGCAGCAGGGAGCCACGCGGCTCGCGCGCGCTCGACCTCATGCGGATCATCGCGAGGTCCACCGTGCCGGCCGCCGGTCTGGCGTAGTCGAGCGGGACGCTCACCTTGCCGCACCGGACGTCGTCCATGTGCCCGGAGGTCTCCGCCATGGCCTTGGTGCCGCCCTTGCAGGCGGCCCATTCGATCTTCTGCGTGTAGTACCGCGAGAGGTCGGGCCGATCGTCGTCGCCGGCCGCCGAGGCGACGCCCGGCACGCCCGCTCCCACCACGGCCAGTACGGTCAGACCGGCGACTGCGCAAGCTCCACGCACGGCAACCTCCCAGGGGTCTCCCCCCGCCCCACCCTAAGCGCCCCCGTCCCCCCGCGCCCCCTCACTCTCCGTGCCCGCCCGTGGCCCCCCGGCAGGCGAGAGCCCCGCCCCGGAGCAGCTCCGGGACGGGGCGGGACATTCGCGCGGGGGCGCTCGCGAGGGTTACGCGGCCGCGGGCACCGCCCGCGGCGCGTCCTCGAAGTCGTCCGCGTCGTCGAGCGGCGACGCCGAGGCACTCTCGTACGCCTCCCGGTCGAGGATCCTCTCGCGGGCGGCGACGATCACGGGGACCAGCGCCTGGCCGGCCACGTTGGTGGCGGTGCGCATCATGTCGAGGACCGGGTCGATGGCGAGGAGCAGGCCCACGCCCTCCATCGGCAGGCCGAGCGTGGACAGGGTCAGCGTCAGCATCACCGTGGCGCCGGTCAGACCGGCGGTCGCGGCCGAGCCGACGACCGACACGAACGCGATGAGCAGGTACTCCTTGATGCCCAGGTTCACGTCGAAGATCTGCGCGACGAAGATCGCGGCGATCGACGGGTAGATCGCGGCGCAGCCGTCCATCTTCGTGGTGGCGCCGAAGGGCACCGCGAAGGAGGTGTACTCCTTCGGGACGCCGAGCCGCTCGGTGACCTTCTGGGTGATCGGCATGGTGCCGACCGAGGAGCGCGAGACGAAGGCCAGCTGGATCGCGGGCCAGGCGCCCTTGAAGAACTGGAGCGGGTTGACCTTGGCGACGAACGCGAGGAGCAGCGGGTAGACGCCGAACATCACCAGGGCGCAGCCGACGTAGATGTCCGCGGTGAACGTCGCGTACTTGCTGATGAGGTTCCAGCCGTAGTCCGCGATGGCGAAGCCGATGAGGCCGATGGTGCCGATCGGGGAGAGCTTGATGACCCACCACAGGGCCTTCTGGAGCAGCGCGAGGACGGACTCGGACAGCTCCAGGATCGGCTGGGCCTTGTCGCCGATCTTCAGTACGGCGACACCGGCGACGGCGGCCATGAAGACGATCTGCAGGACGTTCAGCTCGGTGAAGGGCGTGATGACGTCCGTGGGGATGATCCCGGTCAGGAAGTCGATCCAGGAGCCCGCGTGGTCGGGGGCCTTGCCGTCCTTGGGGGTGAGGCCGGTGCCGGAGCCGGGGTTGGTCAGCAGGCCGATGGCGAGGCCGATGGCCACCGCGATCAGCGAGGTGATCATGAACCACAGCAGGGTGCGGGTGGCCAGGCGCGCGGCGTTGTTGACCTTCCGCAGGTTGGTGATCGACACCAGGATCGCGAAGAAGACGAGCGGGGCGACCGCGAGCTTCAGCAGCCCGATGAAGGTGTCGCCGACCTTGGAGAGGGTGGTGACGAGCCAGGAGATGTCCTGGCTGCGGGCGAGCCAGCCGAGCAGGACGCCGAGCACCAGACCGCCGAGGATCTGCGCCCAGAAGGGAATCTTGAGGAAGTCGGGTATCCGGAAGCCGGACTGGGGCTTTCGGGTGTCGCCCGCCTGGTCGGCGGGCGTCGCGGAGTTCGCGGACACGGACACACTCCGGTGAGGTAAGTCAGGGGGTGGGGGACGTACGGGAGCGGCGACCGCGAAGGGTCAGCGGGGCCGCTGCGTCGGGGGACACGCTCAGGCGTGACAGGCCGCGGACATGCAGCGGCAGAGATCGACATGCAGGCGCGCCACGAGCGGGACGCTCATGGCGTTGCGGTGCGCTGCTGCTGCCTTCATGACAAACACGTTAACACTCGTACTTTGAGAACATCAAAGGCCTTGTTTGAGGCGCGGGCCGGGCCGGGCCCCCGCAACGCACGGAACCCCGGTCCGGAGCGGGATGCTCCGGACCGGGGTCCGGGGAGAGTGTGACGGAGGTTACGAGCGCTGGGCGCGGGCCAGGTCGTCCACGCCGTCCTCCTGCGTGCGGTTGGCGTCCAGCGAGGCCTTGGCGCGGTCCACGCGGGCGACGACGTCCGCCGAGGCGCGGTCGCGCTCCTTGCGCAGCACGACGAAGCTGATGGGCGCCGAGACGACGAGCGCGAGCAGCGCGACCCACAGCATGTTGGAGTCGCCGAGGCCGCGCGGCAGCATCCCGGAGTAGACGAGGCCCCAGACGACCAGGAAGCAGCCCGCGAAGATCCCGAGGCGCATCAGCGTGTAGCGGAGCATGTCAATCCACTCTTCCGTTCCGAAAGGGCTCTTGGCTGGACGAGCCTCTCCAGTGAAGCATGGCGGAGCCCGCCCCCGGCAAGGGGGTCAGACCCGCATCGCCTGCGGGGTCTCGCGCAGCATCGGGTCGGGGCCCTCGTACTCGCGGATCGCCTCGTAGCGCGTGTTGCGCTCGACCGGGCGGAAGCCGGCCTCGCGGATCAGGTCGAGCAGGTCCTCGCGGGTCAGCTTGTTCGGCGTGCCGAAGTTGTCCGCGTCGTGCGTGATCTTGTACTCGACGACCGAGCCGTCCATGTCGTCGGCGCCGTGCTGGAGGGCGAGCTGTGTGGTCTGCAGGCCGTGCATGACCCAGAAGACCTTGACGTGCGGGACGTTGTCGAAGAGCAGGCGGGAGACCGCGAACGTCTTCAGGGCCTCGGCGCCGGACGCCATGGTCGTGCGCGCCTGGAGGCGGTTCCTGACCTTGCCGTCCTTCATGTCCACGAAGTCGTGCTGGTAGCGCAGCGGGATGAAGACCTGGAAGCCGCCGGTCTCGTCCTGGAGCTCACGCAGGCGAAGGACGTGGTCGACGCGGTGGCGCGGCTCCTCGATGTGGCCGTACAGCATCGTGCACGGGGTCTTGAGGCCCTTCTCGTGCGCGAGGCGGTGGATGCGCGACCAGTCCTCCCAGTGGGTGCGGTGGTCCACGATGTGCTGGCGCACCTCCCAGTCGAAGATCTCCGCGCCGCCGCCGGTCAGCGACTCCAGGCCCGCCTCGATCAGCTCGTCCAGGATGTCGGAGGCCGACATGCCGGAGATCGTCTCGAAGTGGTGGATCTCGGTGGCGGTGAAGGCCTTCAGGGAGACGTTCGGGAGCGCCTTCTTCAGCTCGCTCAGCGAACGCGGGTAGTAGCGCCACGGCAGGTTGGGGTGCAGGCCGTTGACGATGTGCAGCTCGGTGAGGTTCTCTCCCTCCATCGCCTTGGCGAGGCGGACGGCCTCCTCGATGCGCATCGTGTACGCGTCCTTCTCGCCCGGCTTGCGCTGGAAGGAGCAGTAGGCGCAGGAGGCGGTGCACACGTTCGTCATGTTGAGGTGGCGGTTGACGTTGAAGTGCACGACGTCGCCGTTCTTGCGCGTGCGCACCTCGTGGGCGAGGCCGCCGAGCCAGGCCAGGTCGTCCGACTCGTAGAGCGCGATGCCGTCCTCGCGGGACAGCCGCTCGCCGTCCCGGACCTTCTGCTCCAGCTCGCGCTTGAGACCTGCGTCCATGCCCTCGCCCTTACCTCTCCAGCGACCTACGACCTACGACAAACCTGCGCCAACGGTACGCCCCGGACCTCACTCCTCCTCGGGCAGCTCCCCGACGCGGTTCTCCCACTTGGTGGAGAGCACGATCGTCGTACGCGTCCGGGAGACCCCGCGCGTGCCGCTGAGCCGGCGGATCGTCTTCTCCAGGCCGTCCACGTCGCTCGCCCTGACCTTGAGCATGTACGAGTCGTCGCCGGCGATGAACCAGCAGTCCTCGATCTCGTGCAGGTCCTTCAGGCGGCGGGCCACGTCCTCGTGGTCGGCGGCGTCGGAGAGCGAGATGCCGATGAGGGCGATGACGCCGAGGCCCAGCGAGGCCGAGTCGACGGTCGCGCGGTAGCCCGTGATGACACCGGCCGCTTCGAGACGGTTGATCCGGTCCGTGACGCTCGGCCCGGAGAGGCCCACGAGCCGCCCCAGTTCGGCGTACGAGGCGCGGCCGTTCTCCCGCAGGGCCTGGATGAGCTGCCTGTCCACGGCGTCCATAGGTGCGATGCCTTTCATTATTCAGCGATACCGCGAGTCTATGTGTAGAATCTAAGGCGCAACAGGGTCTGCACCCTGTGAATCTTTCTCAATCTCAGCAGATCAACGACGATCCTTCAGGAGTGAGTCACCCCGTGTACTCGTTCGAGATGGCCTACGCCCGTATGCGCGAGCTCCAGGACCTGGCCAACCGCTCGCGTGCGGAGGTCGCGGTGCCGCGGAAGGCCACCCGGAAGTCGCGGGGCGCCAAGAAGCGGTAGTCCCGCCGTGGGGGTGGGGGGCGGTGCCGACCGCGGCTTCGTCGTGGTTGATCGCGCAGTTCCCCGCGCCCCTTCGGGGGCGCGCTCAGTCGGCACGGGAAGCGCCCCCCAGCTCCCCTTTCCAGCGGCGGTACAGGCTGTGCGGCACTCCCGCCGCGTCCAGCACCCGCCCGGCGACGAAGTCCACCAGATCCTGGATGTGCGTCGCCCCCGCGTAGAACGCCGGTGAGGCGGGCAGCACGATCGCGCCCGCCTCGTCCAGGCTCACCAGGTGCTTCAGCGTCTGCCCGTTCAGCGGCGTCTCGCGGACACAGACCACGAGCGGCCTGCCCTCCTTGAGCGTCACGCTCGCCGCGCGCTGCAGCAGGTCCTTCGAGAGCCCGAGCGCCACCCCGGCCACGCCGGCCGTGGACGCCGGCACGATCAGCATCCCCTTGGCCGGGTACGAGCCCGAGGACGGGCCCGCGGCCAGATCCCCGGCCGCCCAGTACCGCACGTCCGCCGACGACTCCTCGCGCACGTCGAACGTATCCGGCTTGCCGTCCGCGCCGCGCGCCAGCCACTGCCGCAGGTCCTCGCGCCAGTGCGCGTCCCGGAAGGAGATGCCGGTCTCGTCGAGCAGCGTCAGCCGCGAGGCCCGCGACACGACGAGGTCCACGCTCTCCCCCGCGCCGAGCAGCGCGCGCAGGACGGCAGCGGCATAAGGCGTACCGGACGCGCCGGACACCCCCACGATCCAAGGCCTACGCTGCGTATCTCCTGGGTTCACGCTGTGAAGCCTACCGAGTGGGATGTCAGACGGTGAGGCCGCGTACCAGCAGGTCCAGCAGCGCGCACGCGAACAGGGCGATCCCGATGAAACCGTTCACCTGGAAGAAGGCGCGGTTCAGGCGGGACAGGTCGTGCGGCTTCACGATGGAGTGCTCGTACAGGAAGGCGCCCGCGACGATCACGAGGCCCAGCCAGAAGAAGACACCGGCGTCCGTGTCGAGCGCGTACCAGGCGAAGAGCGCCGTGGTCACCAGGTGGCAGCCGCGCGCGCCCCGGATGGCGGCCGGGATGCCGAACCGCGCGGGCACCGACTTCACGCCGACCTCGCGGTCCGTCTCCACGTCCTGGCAGGCGTAGATCAGGTCGAAGCCGCCGATCCACACGCCGACCGCGAGGCCGAGGATCACCGCCTGCCACGACCACTCGCCGGTGACCGCGATCCATGCACCGACCGGCCCCATCGCCTGGGCGAGGCCGAGGATGGCCTGCGGGAAGTTCGTGAACCGCTTGCCGTAGGGGTAGACGACCATCGGGATCACCGCGACCGGCGCCAGCGCCAGGCACAGCGGGTTGAGCAGGGCGGCCGCGCCGAGGAACACGGCGAGCGCGATCAGCGCGCCCGTCCACGCCGACTTCACGGACACCGCGCCGGTGACCAGCTCGCGGTGGGCGGTCCGCGGATTGCGGGCGTCGATCTCCCGGTCGATGATCCGGTTCGCGGCCATGGCGAACGTGCGCAGGCCCACCATGCAGACGGTCACCAGGAGCAGCCGCACCCAGTGGATGTTCCCGTCCAGCCGGAACATCGCGGTCAGCGCGGCGATGTAGGCGAAGGGCAGCGCGAACACCGAGTGCTCGATCATGACGAGCCGCAGGAAGGCCTTGGTCCTGCCCGGCTGCTGCGGGAGCGCGGCGGATGCTGAGGTCACGAGAGTCCGTACTCCTTCCAGCGACGGTCCACCTTCGAGGCGGTCTGCGGGTCGGACACGACCATCTCCGGCCAGCCCCCGTCCCGCGTGTACCCCTCCTCGGGCAGTTTGCGCGTCGCGTCGATGCCCGCCTTGCCGCCCCAGAACTGCTGGTAGGAGGCGTGGTCGAGGTGGTCGACCGGGCCTTCGACGACGGTCAGGTCCCGGGCGTAGTCCGTGTTGCCGAGCGCCCGCCAGGACACCTCGTGCAGATCGTGCACGTCGCAGTCCTTGTCCACGACGACGATCAGCTTCGTCAGGGACATCATGTGGGCGCCCCAGATGGCGTGCATGACCTTCTGCGCGTGCTTGGGGTACTTCTTGTCGATCGAGACGATCGCGCAGTTGTGGAAGCCGCCCGACTCCGGCAGGTGGTAGTCCACGATGTCCGGGACGATCACCTTGAGCAGCGGCAGGAAGAAGCGCTCCGTGGCGCGGCCGAGCGGCCCGTCCTCCGTCGGCGGGCGGCCGACGACGATCGACTGGAGCAGCGGCCGCTTCCGCATCGTCACGCAGTCGATCTTCAGTGCGGGGAACGGTTCCTGCGGGGTGTAGAAGCCGGTGTGGTCGCCGAAGGGCCCCTCGGGCAGCATCTCGCCGGGCTCCAGCCAGCCCTCGACGACGACCTCGGCGTGCGCGGGCACCTGGAGCGGGACCGTCTTGCAGTCGACCATCTCCACGCGCTTGCCCTGGATGAACCCGGCCAGCATGTACTCGTCCATGTCACCGGGCAGCGGCGCCGTGGAGGCGTAGGTGACGGCGGGCGGGCAGCCGAAGGCGATCGCGACCGGCAGCCGCTCGCCCCTGCGGGCGGCCACCTGGTAGTGGTTGCGGCTGTCCTTGTGGATCTGCCAGTGCATGCCGATGGTGCGCTTGTCGTGACGCTGGAGGCGGTACAGGCCGAGGTTGCGCACCCCGGTGTCGGGGTCCTTGGTGTGGGTCAGGCCGAGGTTGAAGAAGGAGCCGCCGTCCTCGGGCCAGGTGAAGAGCGCGGGCAGCCGCTCCAGGTCGACGTCGTCGCCGGTGAGGACGACCTCCTGGACGGGCGCCTCCTTGACCTTCTTCGGCGGTACGTGCGTCATCGCGCCGAGCTTGCCGAACGCCTCCCGCACCCCGACGAAGCCGTGCGGCAGCTCCGGCTTGAGCAGGCCGCCGATCTTCTCGCTGATCTCGCCGTACGACTTCAGGCCGAGCGCCTTCAGCAGGCGGCGGTCCGTCCCGTACACGTTCATCGCCAAAGGCATCGCGGAGCCCTTGACGTTCTCGAAGAGGAGCGCGGGGCCGCCGGCCTTCTGCACCCGGTCGACGATCTCACCGACCTCCAGATACGGGTCGACCTCGGCCTTGATGCGCTTGAGATCGCCCTCGCGCTCCAGTGCACGGAGCAGGGAGCGAAGATCGTC
This sequence comes from Streptomyces sp. NPDC005898, assembly GCF_040629635.1. Lineage (NCBI taxonomy): Bacteria > Bacillati > Actinomycetota > Actinomycetes > Kitasatosporales > Streptomycetaceae > Streptomyces > Streptomyces sp. NPDC005898. Next base: position 239,108 of record NZ_JBEXWC010000008.1, read on the forward strand.
GTAAGCCATGCGTTCCAGTATCCGGCACCGGCTACCCTGGCCCCGTCACCGGGGGGCCGCACGCCCCTCGCCGTCGCCACTTGGGGGATCGCTCCACCATGCTCAGGTATCTGCCGTTCCTGCTGGTCCTGGCGGTGTGGATCTACGCCTTCATCGATGTCCTGAACACTCCGGAGAAGGAGGTCAGGCATCTGCCCAAGGTGGTGTGGGTCATCATCGTGCTGCTCTTCGGCGAGGTGCTGCTGGGGCCCGTCGCATGGCTCGTGACGGGCAAGGTGCGGCACGCGCCGGGCGCCGGCGCCGCTCGCGGCCGCACGCGCTGGGTCGCGCCGGACGACAACCCGGAGTTCCTGAAGTCCCTCAAGGACGAGGCCCGCGACGAGGACCCCGACGAGAAGAAGCGGGACAAGGGCAGCGACGACTGACGGAGCCGCGCCTGGTGGTCACCTTCGAGGAGGTGACCACCGTCCGCGGCTTCACCCGGGCCACCACCGAGCCGGCCTGCGGCCAGGCGTGGCGCGGGTCACACCCCCGCGTACGAGTGCTTGCCGGTGACGAAGATGTTCACGCCGTAGTAGTTGAACAGCCAGCAACCGAAGGCGATCAGGGCCAGGTAGGCGGCCTTGCGGCCCTTCCAGCCCGCCGTGGCGCGGGCGTGCAGGTAGCAGGCGTAGGCGACCCAGGTGATGAAGGACCAGACCTCCTTGGGGTCCCAGCCCCAGTAGCGGCCCCAGGCCTCGCCCGCCCAGATCGCGCCCGCGATGATCGTGAACGTCCACAGCGGGAAGATCGCCGCGTTCAGGCGGTAGGAGAACTTGTCCAGCGAGGCCGCGGCGGGCAGCCGCTCCAGCACGGAGGTCGCGAACCTGCCGGGCCGGCCCCCGCTCTGCAGCTTCGCCTCGTAGCTGTCCCGGAAGAGGTAGAGCATCGTCGCGACGAAGCCGACGTAGAAGACCGCGCCGCAGAAGATCGCCGTGGAGACGTGGATCCACAGCCAGTACGAGTGCAGGGCCGGGACCAGCTGGTCGCTGGAGGTGTACAGGACGGTGACGGCGAGGCCGAGGTCGAGCAGGATCGTGGTGACCAGCGGCAGGCCGAGCCAGGCGATGTTCTTCTTCAGCGCCATCAGCACCAGGTACACGCCGACGGCGACGGTGGAGAAGGTGATGCTGAACTCGTACATGTTGCCCCATGGGGCCCGCCGCACCGACAGGGCGCGGGTGAGCACCCCGCCGAACTCCAGCAGGAACGCGAGCACGGTGAGGGAGACCGCGATCCGGCCGTACAGGTCGCCCTTCTCGTCCCCGGCCGCCGCGCCGGGCCCGTCCGGCACGTCCCGGGCGCCGGTGACGGAGCGCGTGACGACCTTCGGCCGCTCCAGGGTGGCGGTGGCGCCCTTGGCCCGGACGGTCACCGCGGGCGCCGCGGCCGCGGTCCTGCCCGGGGTGAGCGCGGCGGCGGTGCGGGCGACCTTGCTGCGGCTGCCGAAGAGCCACTCCGCCATGTGCGCGAAGAAGGCCAGGAGGTAGACGGCCATCGCGGAGTAGATCAGCACGTTGCTGATGTGCGCGAGGTTCTCGTTGGGTTCGGCGGCCAGGGTGGTGGCGAGATTCACTTCTCAGCCCCTTCGGCAGGTACTACATCGGGGTCGGGGTCGGAGGCTGCGGGGGCGTCCGGGTCGGGGTCGGGCGCGCTCGGCGCCCTCTCGTGCAGGTGGGCGGCGAGGTCGGACAGTTCCTCGGGGAGCTTCGCGGACTCGCTGCGGCCAAGGCCCGCCATCTCCACGACCGTGACGCCGTCGGCTCCCCGCACCGCCCGCACCCACACACGGCGGCGCTGGATGAACAGCGACCCGGCGAGCCCGGCGATCGCGGCGAGCGCGCCGGCCAGCGCCCACACGGAGCCGGGCTCCTGCGAGATCTGGAAGGTCGCCCACTCCTTGAGGTCCTTCTCGAAGGTGATGGACCCGGCGCCGTTCGGCAGCTTCATGGTCTCGCCGGGCAGCAGCCGCTCCTTGAACAGCTCGCCCTTGGCGTCCTCGAACTTCGTCATCTTGCGGGTGTCGAGCTGGTACACGTTCTGCGGGACACCGGAGTCGACGCCGAGGCTCCCGTGGTACGCGGACAGCGCGAGCACCGGGAAGTCGGGCGCGGGGAACTGCGAGAACATCTGGCCCTTGCCCTCGCCCGCGAAGGTCGGCACGAAGAAGGCGTTGAAGCCGAGCTGCTCCTTGGCGCCGCTCTTGTCCCGGTAGCCGTCCAGGACCTTGATGGCGCCGGTCGCGGTGCCGTTCTGGTCGATGGGCAGCAGCGGCACGGAGGCCCGGTAGACGACCTTGCCCCTGGGGTCGCGGACGGTGACCTGGGGGGCGTAGCCGTGGCCGATGAGGTAGACCTTGGAGCCGTCGACCTCCAGCGGCTCGTTGACCTCGATCGACTTCTTCTTCTCGGGGCCGTCGGCGCCCTCGCTGTAGGTCACGTCCGCCCGGTAGGTGCGGGGCGTGCCGCGATTGGGGCCGGTCTTCTCGTACGTGCCCTTGAAGTCGTCCAGCACGAAGTGGAACGGCGCCAGGTCGTCGGTGTCGAAGAGGCTGCCGGACTTGAAGTCGTCGTACTGGGAGAGCGTGTTGGAGAAGCCGTCGCCCTCCATCACCAGCTTGCCGCCCTCGGACTTCAGGAGCTGGCCGGCGGCGAAGGCGATCAGCATCACGATCAGCGCGATGTGGAAGACGAGGTTCCCGGCCTCGCGCAGATAGCCCTTCTCGGCGGCGACCGCGTCCCCGGTGAGGTCCGCCCGGAAGCGGCGCCCCTTGAGGAGCGTGAGCGCGGCCTCGCGCACCTGCTCGGGCCCGGCCTCGGTGCGCCACGTCGTGTACGCGGGCAGCCGCGTCAGCTTCTTGGGGGCGCCCGGCGGGCGGCCGCGCAGCTGGCCGACGAACTGCCAGGTGCGGGGCACGATGCAGCCGATGAGGGAGACGAACAGCAGGATGTAGATCGCGGAGAACCACACCGAGCTGTAGACGTCGAAGAGCTGGAGCTTGTCGTACAGGGGCCCGAGCGTGGTGTGCCGGTCCATGAAGTCCTGGACCTTGAGCTCGTCGACGTTGCGCTGCGGGATCAGCGAGCCCGGGATGGCGCCCAGCGAGAGCAGCAGGAGCAGGATCAGCGCGACCCGCATCGAGGTCAGCTGGCGCCAGAACCAGCGCAGCCAGCCGATCACCCCGAGAGCGGGCAGGTTCGGCGACTCCTCCTGGGGGGCGGTCGACAGGTGCTCGCCCGCGGCGCCCAGGTCGTCCCGCCGCTCGGGGGCTTCGGTCTTGCTCATGGATCAGATCCCCACGGTGTAACTGCTCGTCCAGACCTGCATCTGCTGCACCATGCTGTCCCACACTCCGGTGACGAGCAGCAGGCCGGTCGCGATCATCATGATGCCGCCGACGCGCATCACCCAGACGTAGTGCCGCTTCACCCAGCCGAAGGCGCCGAGCGCCTTGCGGAAGGCGACGGCGGCGAGGATGAACGGGATGCCGAGGCCGAGGCTGTACGCGACGCCCAGGAGCGCGCCGCGCTGCGCGTTGCCGGTGTCGGCGGAGAGCGCGAGGACCGAGGCGAGGGTCGGGCCGACGCACGGGGTCCAGCCGACGGCGAAGAGGGCGCCGACGACGGGGGCGCCGGCGAGTCCGACGGCCGGGCGCCGGTGGAAGCGGAACTCGCGCTGGGTGAGCCAGGGCATGAGCCCCATGAAGAAGAGCCCGAGCGCGATCATCACCACGCCGAGCACCGTGTTGATGGTGCTCTGGTGCTCCTTCAGGGTGTGTCCCAGCGCCCCGAAGAAGACGGTGACGCTGACGAAGACCACGGTGAAACCGGCCACGAACAGCGCGGCGCCGGCGGCCATCCGGCCCCGCCGTGCCTCGCCGAGGTCCTGGCCGCTGACCCCGGTGACGTACGACAGATAGCCCGGCACGAGCGGCAGGACGCACGGCGAGAAGAAGGAGACGAGCCCGCCGAGCACGGCGAGCGGGATCGCCAGGAGCAGCGCCCCGCTCATGACCGTCTGGTTCGGTCCGCTGATGGCGGCGAGGGTGGACATCACTTCTCCGCGAGCACGGGGTCGATCATCTTGCGCAGCTTGGCCTCGCTGAGGGGCTGCTGCGAGCGCGCGGCGATCTTGCCGTCCCGGTCGACGACGAGCGTCGAGGGGATGAAGTTGGGGTTCATCGTGCCCCGGGGGAAGCGCAGCATCAGCTTGCCCGTGGGGTCGTACACGCTCGGGTAGGGCACGTCGTGCGCATCCTCGAAGGCGGTCGCCGGGCCGCGCTCGGGGTCGCGGGTGTTGATGCCGACGAACTCGACGCCCTCGGCCTTCTTCTCCTTGGCGACCTTGACGAAGTTCGGCGCCTCGGCCCGGCAGGGGGCGCACCAGGAGCCCCAGACGTTGATGACGAGGACCTTGCCCTTGTACGCCTCGGTGAGGTTCAGGGGCTTGCCGTCGAGGGTCTTGCCGTCGAGGTCGGGCAGGGGCTTGCGGTCCGCCTTGGCGGCGGTGGCGATGCCGTCGGACCCGGCGACGAAGTTGGTGTTGCCGGAGCCGCCCGAGGTGCCGCCGAAGTCGCAGGCCGACAGGGTCAGCGCGGCGACCGCGGCCCCGGTGGCCAGCAGGGCGGCCCGGCCGCGACGGCCGCCGCGGCGACGGCTACGACGGTGGTGCGTGCTCTGGGGGGCGCGGCTGGCGGCACTCATGTGAAAAGTTTCGCATGTCTGTTCCGGGGATCTTCCGCACCCCCCGCGGTTGCGGAAAGTCCCATTTCAGGCGGCCTTCGCGAGCCCCTTCCAACCCCCCGCCGGCCGCTGTCCGACGTCGAGGCCCTGGAGCTCGGCGAGGACCTTCGGGTCCTGTACGTCGAGCCAGTCGACGAACTGCCGGAAGGAGACGAGGCGTACGTCCTTCTTCCCCGCGATGTGCTTCAGGGCCTCCTCGACGGCGTCCATGTAGATGCCGCCGTTCCACTCCTCGAAGTGGTTGCCGATGAAGAACGGGGCGCGGTTGCTCTCGTAGGCGCGCTTGAACCCGGATATGTAGGCGTCGGTGGCCTGCTTGCGCCAGCCCGGGTAGTTGTGGGCCGGTGCCTTCGTGGAGTTCTGCGACTGGTTGGCGAGGATGTTGTAGTCCATCGACAGGACCTCGAAGGAGTGGCCGGGGAAGGGCACCGCCTGCAGGGGCAGGTCCCAGACGCCCATCTTCTTCTGGGGCCAGCGCTGGCGGCCGCCGGGCGAGGACGCGTCGTAGCGCCAGCCGAGCTTCTTCGCGGTCGGCAGCAGGTTGTCCTGTCCGAGCAGGCAGGGCGTGCGGCCGCCGACGAGTTCCTTGTCGTAGTCGAAGGGCAGCGGCGGCAGCTCGCTCCAGCCGGTGTTCGTGCGCCACTTCTGCACAAAGGACTTGGCCTGGTCGATCTCGTCCTGCCATTGCGCGGGGGTCCACTTGGCGACCGTTCCGTTGCCCGTGCAGAAGTGCCCGTTGAAGTGCGTGCCTATTTCGTGGCCTTCGAGCCAGGCCTGCCGCACGTACTTCAGCGTGGCCTTGATGTGACCGTCGGTGAGATAACCGATGTCCGAGGCGCCGACGGCGTTGTTCGGCGGGCGGTACAGGCGCTTCTTGGATTCCGGCAGCAGGTAAAGCCCGGAGAGGAAGAAGGTCATGTGCGCGTCGTGGTCCTCGGCGAGCTTCAAAAAGCGCGGGAAGAGGCCGTTGCCGACCTCGCCGGCGCCGTCCCAGGAGAAGACCACGAACTGCGGGGGCGTCTCGCCGGGCTCCAGCGGGACCGGCTTGGCGGGCTGCCTGGGCTGCTTGCCGGTGTACGCGGTCGAGCCGTCGCCGATCAGCTTGGCCGGGCGCCTGGCCTGGCCGCCCTTCCCGTTCCCGGCGTGGTCCGCGGGCCCCGCGGAATCCCCGTCGCCTCCGGAGCCGCATGCCGCGAGCCCGAGAGCGGCCGCGGTGCCGGCCCCGAGTCCAAGCATTCCCCTGCGGCTGATGTCGCGCATTCCATCCCCTTCGTCGCGCCCTTTGCGTTCCGTCCGTCCTGCCCGGTCCGGCGGGCAAGAGGAACGACCTGTTAGAGGGCGCGACGAAGAGTGCGGTTCCTGCGTATCGCGGTTATTTGCCGCACTTTCCCCAAAAGGGACGTACAGTTGCGGCGCGATTACGCCACGTCAATGGACGACGGGCGTGGTGTTCCCGAAATGGCGGCTAGGCCCCGAACGCCTTGCTCTTGCCCTTCACCGGCTTGGCGCCCGCGAGGAGATGGGCGGGGACGAGGTCCCGGGCCGGTTCGGAGTAGCCCACGGAAACGATTTTGTCGCCGCGGTAGGTGAACGTCGTCAGCGAGGCGAGCGTGCACTGCCGCTTGCGCGGGTCGTGCCACAGCCGCCGCTTCTCCACGAAGCTGCGCACGATCCAGATGGGCAGCTGGTGGCTGACGCAGACCGCCTCGTGACCGCGGGCCGCGTCCTTCGCCGCGTCCAGCGCGCCCATCATCCGTACGACCTGCTCGACGTACGGCTCGCCCCAGGACGGCTTGAAGGGGTTGACCAGGTGCCGCCAGTTCTCGGGGTTCTTCAGGGCGCCGTCGCCGACGCCGAAGGTCTTGCCCTCGAAGACGTTCTCCGCCTCGATGAGCCGGGCGTCGGTGGCCAGTTCAAGGCCGTGCACCTTGGCGATCGGCGCGGCCGTCTCCTGGGCGCGGTCGAGCGGCGAGGCGACGACGTGGGTCACGTCGCGCCGGGCGAGGTGCTCGGCGACCCGGTCGGCCATCCGGCGGCCCAGCTCCGAGAGGTGGTAGTCGGGCAGCCGCCCGTACAGGATCCCGTCGGGGTTGTGCACCTCGCCGTGGCGCATCACATGGACGACGGTCAGCTCGTCGGCAGCGGCAGCGGCGGCGCTCACGCGGTGGCCTCCGTCGCTTCCGCGGCGGCGCGCGCGGCACCCGGCAGGGCGGCGGCGATCCGCTCGATCGCCCGCTCGTCGTGGGCGGCGGACACGAACCAGGACTCGAAGGCGGAGGGCGGCAGATAGACGCCCTGCGACAGCATCGAGTGGAAGAACGCGGTGAAGCGGAAGGACTCCTGCTTCTTGGCGTCCTCGTAATCACGCACCGGCCGGTCGGTGAAGAAGACGGAGAACATGTTGGAGGCGTTCTGCACGGTGTGCGCGACGCCCTCCTTGCCCAGCGCCTCGCTCACCAGGGAGCGCAGCCGCGCGGAGACGGAGTTCACCGTCTCGTACGCCGCGTCGTCCAGGAGCCGCAGCTGCGCGAGGCCCGCGGCGGTCGCGACGGGGTTCCCGGAGAGGGTGCCCGCCTGGTAGACGGGCCCGGCGGGGGCGAGGTGCGCCATGACGTCGGCGCGCCCGCCGAAGGCCGCGGCGGGGAAGCCGCCGCCCATGACCTTGCCGAAGGTCAGCAGGTCGGGGCGGACGCCGTCGACGCCGTACCAGCCCGCCCTGGACGTGCGGAAGCCGGTCATCACCTCGTCGGAGATGTACAGCGCGCCGTTCGCCCGGCACAGGTCGGCGAGGCCCTGGTTGAAGCCCTCGCCCGGCGGTACGACGCCCATGTTGCCCGGCGAGGCCTCGGTGATGACGCAGGCGATCTGGCCCTCGTGCGCGGCGAAGGCGGCGCGTACGGCGTCCAGGTCGTTGTACGGGACGACGATGGTGTCGCCGGCCTGCGCGCCGGTGACGCCCGGGGTGTCGGGCAGGCCGAGGGTCGCCACGCCCGAACCGGCGGCGGCCAGCAGGGCGTCGACGTGCCCGTGGTAGCACCCGGCGAACTTGACGACCTTGGCGCGGCCGGTGAAGCCGCGGGCCAGGCGGATGGCGGACATGGTCGCCTCGGTGCCGCTGGAGACCAGCCGCACCTGCTCGACGGGCTCGACGCGGGCCACGATCTCCTCGGCGAGGGCGACCTCGCCCTCGCCGGGCGTGCCGAAGGAGGTGCCGCGCGCGACGGCCTCCTGGACGGCGGCGGTCACCTCGGGGTGGGCGTGGCCGAGGATCATCGGACCCCACGAGCACACGAGGTCGACGTACTCGCGGCCGTCGGCGTCGGTCAGGTACGGACCGGTACCGGACACCATGAAACGGGGCGTACCACCCACAGCGCGGAACGCGCGCACGGGAGAGTTCACACCGCCGGGCGTCACGGCCGCCGCACGGTCGAAAAGAGTCTGCGAAACTGGGGCGCTATACGGGAAGCTCACACGAGCCATGGTGTCAGAGGGTGCGGACATCCTGCGGACAGGTGTTTCACTCCACGTTTTAGCGGGTGCACGTGGGGGAGGTCACTGACACGATGATCGGGTTGCGTGGCGGGGGCCGCGAGGCCTAGAAAAGACAGGGCCGTGCCGCCCTGGAAAGCAGTCGGGTGGAGATATGCATCGCGGTGGCGGACTGGGCGAGGGGACCGACGGCCTGGGTCCGCGGCGTGCCCGGCGGGGCAGGCACCGACGCGAGGCGGGGGCGCAGCCCGCGCAGGCGCCCGAGCAGGTGCGGGGCGAGTCCATCGAGTCCCGGCCGGACCGGGTGAGCAGCAGGAGTGGCGGGGTGGGGGTGACGTACAAGTACTTCGGCGCCCCGGACGGCGCGACCGCCGCCCGCGTGCCGATCTCGATGCGGCCCGAGGAACTGGGCGGCGACGAACTGGGCATGGGCGGCATGTTCACGAAGATCAAGCCGGAGACGATGGCGGCGATGGTCCTCACGGGCATCGAGGGCATACCCCTGCACAAGGTCCCCCCGCTCGAACTGGTCGTCCTGCACCCCGACTACGCCGTGGTGAAGCTCCCCATGACGGTCGTGGACCCGCTGCGCGGCGTCGGCGAGGAGTCGGTGGGCGCCGCCGCGTTCATATGGTCCACGGTCCCCGACCGCGGCGGCCCCCGCGACGCCTTCAACGTCTACCGCCTCCTCCACGAATGGCAGGACTTCAGCCACCGCCTCCATGACGCGGGGCATCAGGCCTACTGCCTGGTGTGGCCCTGACCATGCCCTTGGTTTGCCGCCCGGCTGTGCCCTGCCCGTCGGCCGCACTCGGGCGTCGGTCGCTTCGTCGCCGCTGAAGCCGCGTCCCTGCCCCCGGCGTCACCCCTCGGGGGCCGGGAGCCGGAGGGGCCTCTGGCGCACGTGGACGTCGGTGGTGTGCGGGGCGCTGATGGCGCTGCGCTCGGGGATGGCCCGTCCGGCGAGGGTGACGCCGCTGCTGATTCGGCAGTCACGGCCGATGGCCAGGCCGGGGCCGAGGCTGATGCTGTTGCCGGTCTGGCAGCGGTCGCCGATGAGGGCGCCGAACTGCGGTGTTCCGCAGCGATAGAGGCCGTCGGGGGTGCGCAGGACGACTTCCCGTTCGGGCTTGCGCAGGTCGGGGCTCCACATGCTGATGGCCGCGACGGTCAAGTTGGCGGACAGGTGGGCGTCTGCTCCGACGAGCGTGCGGTTGAGGCCGATGCGGTGACCGAGCACCGCCCGCTCGCCGACAAAAGCCTTCGTCACCTCGCAGTTGAAGCCGACCGAGGCTCCGGCACACAGTACGGAGCCCGCCCGGACGGTGGAGAACTCCCAGACCCGCACGTGTGGACCGATGATGACCTCGTCACCGATGAGGGCGGTGGGATGGATCTGCGCGGTGGGGTGGATGCGCTGCGGAACGTGAGCCAGGGCCTGACCGTGCCAGCTGTCCCAGTCGGCGAGGAAAGCAGTCAACTCCGCCTGTTCCAGCTGCTCGTACGGGGTTCCGACGAGGTCGCCGTCGGTGGGAGCGGTGAGGTAGTCGCCGAGGCGGACGGTGGGCATGAGGGCCTCCGGTGTGTGTCGGTGTGCGTCCCCCGGGGCGGCTAGCATCGCGGGCACCAGACCCGAGGAACGGAGAGTTCATCCGTGCGTCACCCGCGTGTTGGTGTGGCCGTCGTGACCATGGGCAACCGGCCCGGAGAGGTCGCCGCTCTGCTGGAGTCGGTGGCCGAGCAGGACGCTCCACCGGAGCGGATCGTGATCGTGGGCAATGGTTCGCCGCTGCCGGCCTTCCCTGGCCTGCCCGGTGAGCTGACCGTCATCGAACTGGACGACAACCTGGGCTGTCCCGGCGGCCGCAACGTGGCACTGGCCAGGCTGCGCGACTTCGGCGATGTGGATGTGGTGGTCGAGCTCGATGACGACGGGCTTCTGGTCGACGGCGTGGTCCTCCGCAAGGTGCGGGAGTTGTTCGCCGGTGACCCGTGCCTTGGCATCGTCGGCTTCCGTATCACCGACGAGCTCGGCGAGACGCAGCGGCGGCACGTTCCTCGACTGCGCGCCAAGGACCCGATGCGCCGCGGTCCGGTGACCGGTTTCCTGGGCGGCGGGCACGCCTTCTCGATGCGGATGCTGGGCGAGATCGGCGACTGGCCGGCGGAGTTCTTCTTCACTCATGAGGAAACCGACGTCGCGTGGCGGGCCCTCGATGGGGGCTGGAAAATCCTCTACGAGCCGGAGTTGCTGCTCCAGCACCCCAAGACGTCCCCGGCGCGGCACGCGGTCTACTTCCGGATGACCGCCCGCAACCGGGTCTGGCTGGCCAAGCGCCGCCTGCCTGCTCTCCTCGTGCCCGTCTACCTCGGCGTGTGGATCGCCCTCACTCTCGCCCGCACCCGTTCACTGAGAGGACTGCGGGCTTGGTTCGGCGGCTTTGCGGAAGGGCTGCGCACCTCGTGTCCGCCTCGTCGCCCGATGCGCTGGGCGACGGTGTGGCGGATGGCCCGGCTGGGGCGCCCTCCATTCATCTGACAGGCTCGGAAGGTTCGACGCCGGTGGCCTCGTGTCGCGCTGCCCGTAGCCACGCGGGGATGGCCGCGGGATGCTTCGCGAGCCAGGCCGCGTAGCTCTTGACGCCTTCGGCGACAGTGACCGTCGGCCGCCAGCCGAGCACCGCTTCCATACGGTGGGTGGCCGCGTAACCACCCGAGGGGTCGCCGGGTGGCATCAGTGTCTCCTTCACCCGCGTGCCGGGGTAGTGCCTGGTGATCAGTTCGGCAACCGTGCGGATGCTGGTGGGAGTGCCGGTCCCCACGTTGACCGTCTCGTTGTGAGCGCGCGGCGCGACGAGGGACCGCACGGTGGCGGCGGCCACGTCCTCTACGTGCACCAGGTCCCGGACCTGGCGGCCGCCGCCGTTGAGGTGCAGCGGCAGACCCAGGGCGGCCCGGGTGGCGAACCAGGCCACCACCCACGAGTGGCTGTTCTCCTTGACGACCTGCGGTTGACCGTAGACCGAGAAGTACCGCACGATCGTGTACGAGGTGTGCACGGCGCCCAGGACGAGCGCGGTCTGGGTCTCGCCCCACGCCTTGGTGTTGGCGTAGACGGACATGGGGCGCAGCGGGGTGTGCTCGTGGAATTGGTGCGGGATCTGGCCGTAGACCGACTCCAGGAGCTGGCGCATGGTCCGGCACTCATCCCGTGGTGACGCCCAGTCGTCCGGATTGCCGTTGCCGTAGACGCCGGCTGAGGAGACGAAGCAGAACCGGCGGACACCCTCGCACGCGGCCACCGCATCGAGGAGTACCTGGGTGCCGGTGATGTTGGTCTGGATCGCGGCCATGGGGTGGCGGGTACAGGCGGCGACGTCGGCGAGGGCGGCGGTGTGGATCACGTAGTCGCACTCGGAGACCACCTGTCTCACCAAGGCCGGGTCCTGGACATCGCCTGCGATGACGTCCGAGTCAGCGGTGTCGACGCCGAACAGGTCGCGGTAGACGTGCGGCGGGTAGGCGTCCAGGGTGCAGAGCGAGACCGGCCGTGCTCCGAGCTGTCGAAGGTATGCGGTGATGCGGCTGCCGATCAATCCGGCCCCGCCGGTGACCAGCACGGTCCGGCCGGAGAGTTCGGTGAGATACGTGTCGTGCACGGTGCCTCCAAGGGTGGTGGTACTGCGAGCGGTGCTCACCGGTCCGCGTCAAGGGCCTGCTGGCGCTTGGTGATGAGGTGCTCCAACTGAATGGCGTAGAGCTCCACTTGGTCAGGCGTGAGGATCAGAACCGACTGCGTCGTCCGCCCGTCGGTGTGGTGCAGTTGGATGCCGAGGGCAGCCTGCTGGGCCCTGTGGTCGTACGTCGCGTCCTGCTTGAGCGGGGTCGCGTAGGTTACGGAGGCCCACGCCCCCTTGTCGGCAGCGGCGTTCTTGCTCTCTTCCATCGCGATCACGTCCCTCGGATTCGGTGACGGAGCGACCCTCCTGATGCGGAGCCGCTCGCGCCACCGAGCACACCGCACTCGCCGCGATGCGGGCAGGGGCGACTCATCAGCACGCACACGGTTTGCACGCGGTGTAAATGCCTTGCAACTCCTCGCGCTCAAAAGCGCGTTGAGGGGATAATCAGCGCGGCAGGAGGTGACCCGCCGTGGACGTCACACATCCGATCTGGGGCTCGACCCCCATGCGCGACGCTCTCGCCCGCCGCGATGCCGGGGCGATCGTCCGCCTCGCTCGCCGCGCGGCCGACATCACGCTGGCTGAACTTGGACGGAGTGTCGGCTACACCGCCGCGTCGCTCTCGCGTATGGAGCGCGGTAAGCAGCCGATGCGTGACGTGGTTTTGCTCCAGCGGGTCGCAGGCGCCCTGGACATCCCGCCCCACCTGCTCGGTCTAGCTCCTCGACACGAGCAGGTGACGCCTCATGGATGTGCGTCTCACCACCCTCGTGGCGCTACTAGGCTGGGCGCGAAGCTACTTGGTGAGGAGGGTGAGGACCCGGTGCGACGCCGCAAACTCCTGGCCGGTCTGGCCGGAGCCACCACCAGCGCCGCCTTCGGCGCCACCTCCGCCGCCGCCCACGCTCCCGTAGGACCGAGCCTGTCCGGTCTTGAAGACCTGCTGCTCCATCGACACCATGGTGCGGTCCGTGGCCTTGACCCCACCACAGCCGCAGTCGCCGCGGCCGTGGACGCCGCACGCCGCGACTTCAGTGCCTGCCGCTACGACACCCTCGCCCGTGCGCTTCCCTCGCGCATCGCGCTCGCCCACGCCCTCGGCGCTGACGGACATCCAGAACAGGCCACGATCGCGGTCGCCGAGCTGTACAACACCGCAACGAGACTCTGCATCAAGCTCGGCGAGGACGGCCTCGCCGCCGTCACAGCCGATCGTGCGCTGACCGCCGCGCTGGGCGGTCCCGACGCGCTGGTCACGGCAGAAGCCCACCGCATGGTCTCCAGTGCCTGGCGCCGCCAGGGTCACTACGCCCGCGCCACCGACATCGCGGTCACCGCCGCCCAGCAACTTGCCGCAGACCGCACCACCAACCAGACCGAGCGACTGTCCGTGCAGGGCGACCTGTACGCCACCGCCGCCTACACCGCGGCGAAACACGGCGACAGGCACACCGCCCAGGCGCTGATCACCGAGGCGACAGCCAGCGCCGACCGGCTTGGCCAGGGCCGGTCAGCACGCGGAACCACCTTTGGCCCCAGCCAAGTCCTCCTCCACCAGATCTCCGTCAGCCACCTCCTCGGCAACGCTGGGCAAGCCATCGAGCACGCCCGCCACGTCGACGTCGCCGCACTGCCCACCACCGAGCGGCAGGCCCGTTACTGGATCGACGTCGCCCGAGCCTTCGATCAGTGGGGCAAGCCCGACCGCTGCTACCGCGCTCTTCTGGCCGCCGAGAAGGCCGCACCACAGGAGGTCCGGCGTGGCTCCGTACGCACCATGGCAGTCGGCCTGATGCGACACGACCGCTCCCTCCCCGGCGTACGGACGTTCGCGGAACGCGTCGGCGCTCTCTCTTGAGGACGCCCGGGGCACCTCCAGGGCGCAGGCCCTGAGGGGCCTGGGAGCGGTGACCGCCCTCGCCTCACCCCGTGCGCAGGGCGGCCAGGCGCTGTTCGAAGGGGACGACCTCGAAGCCGGCCGTCGGGTCCACGGAGGTGATCGCGCCGGTGAGTGAGCGAGGGGCGATCGCCGCGGTCGTGTCGGTGTCGGGGGTGCGAGGCCGCTCGGCTCCCTCAACGGGGGCCATGAAGCGGGCCAGTTCCTCGCCGGCGCGGGTGATCCGGGCCGCGAGGCCTTCCTCGCCCCAGTCCTGTGACGCCGCGTAGACGGCGGTCGGCACGACCAGGGCCCGCAGGTAGGTGAAGAGCGGGCGCAGGGCGTGTTCGGTGACCAGGGAGTGCCGCGCGGTGCCGCCGGTCGCGCCGGCCAGCACCGGCTTCCCGGTCAGGGCGTCCTTGTCGATGAGGTCGAAGAACGACTTGAACAGACCGCTGTACGAGGCCGAGAACACCGGGGTCACCGCGATCAGCCCGTCCGCGCCGGCCACCGCGTCGAGCGCCGCGGCCAGTCGGGCCGGCGGGAAGCCGGTGACCAGGTGCTGGGCGATCTCCGTGGCCAGGTCCCGCAGTTCGATCACCTCGACGTCGGCGGCGGCCCGCCGCACGGTGGCGGCGGTCAGCCGGTCGGCGAGCAGCCGGGTGGACGAGGGTTGGCTCAGCCCCGCGGACACGACGACGAGCTTCATGCGGTCACCTCGTCCTGGGGGCTGTGGTGGGCGGCGGTCACGCGGGCGGCGTGGGTGGGCGCCTTTGGGACCGAGGCGGGGCGGTTCTTGGCGAACTCCTCGCGCAGGACCGGCACGACCTCCTCGCCGAGGATGTCGAGCTGCTCCAGGACGGTCTTCAGCGGCAGCCCCGCGTGGTCCATCAGGAAGAGCTGGCGCTGGTAGTCGCCGACCGTCTCGCGGAAGGACAGGGTCCGCTCGATCACCTGCTGCGGCGAGCCCACCGTCAGCGGGGTCTGCTCGGTGAACTCCTCCAGCGAGGGCCCGTGTCCGTACACCGGGGCGTTGTCGAAGTAGGGCCGGAACTCCCGTACCGCGTCCTGGGAGTTCTTGCGCATGAACGCCTGGCCGCCGAGGCCGACGATCGCCTGCTCCTCGGTGCCGTGCCCGTAGTGGGCGTAGCGGCGCCGGTAGAGCTCGACCATCTGCCTGGTGTGCGAGGCGGGCCAGAAGATGTTGTTGTGGAAGAAGCCGTCGCCGTAGTACGCGGCCTGCTCGGCGATCTCCGGGGAGCGGATGGAGCCGTGCCACACGAAGGGCGCGACGCCGTCCAGCGGGCGGGGTGTCGAGGTGAACGACTGCAGCGGCGTACGGAACTTGCCCTTCCAGGTGACGACGTCCTCGTCCCACAGGCGGCGCAGCAGCGCGTAGTTCTCGACGGCGAGGTCGATGCCGTCGCGGATGTCCTTGCCGAACCACGGATAGACGGGGCCGGTGTTGCCGCGCCCCATCATCAGGTCGACGCGGCCGTCCGCGAGGTGCTGGAGCATCGCGAAGTCCTCGGCGATCTTCACCGGGTCGTTGGTGGTGATGAGGGTCGTGGAGGTGGACAGGACGAGGCGCTCGGTGCGGGCGGCGATGTAGCCGAGCATGGTCGTCGGGGACGAGGGGACGAACGGCGGGTTGTGGTGCTCGCCGGTCGCGAAGACGTCGAGGCCGACCTCCTCGGCCTTGAGGGCGATCGCCACCATGGCCTTGATCCGCTCGGCCTCGCTGGGCGCGCGCCCGGTGGTCGGGTCGACCGTGACGTCACCGACGCTGAAGATTCCGAACTGCATGGCTGGCTCACCCTTCGCAGGTTGTTGATGCTTCAACTATACCCACAGAACGGGGGCGCGGCCCCGCCTATTCCCCCCTCGGTGCCGACGCCGGGGCCGCTGTCGGACCCCACCCCTACCGTGAGGCCATGGAGAGATCACAGCGGTCGGACCTGCGCCTCGCACCCTGGTCGGAGGAGGGCGGCCCCGCGCTGCTCGCCCGGTTCAACACCCCCGAGATGACGGCGCACCTGGGCGGCCCCGAGACCCCGGAGAAGCTGGCGGAGCGGCACCTTCGCTATCTCCGCCTCGGCGACAAGGGGCGGATGTTCCGCATCACGCTGGACGGCGAGACGGCCGGCTCGATCGGGTACTGGGAGACGACCTGGCAGGGCGAGACGGTCTGGGAGACCGGCTGGGGCGTCCTGCCGGAGTTCCAGGGCAGGGGCGTCGCGGCGGACGCGGCCCGCCTGATCATCCGCGAGGCGAGAGCGGCGGACCGCCACGCCTTCCTGCACGCGTTCCCCGCGACGGACAACGGCGCGTCCAACGGGGTCTGCCGCAAGGCGGGCTTCACCCTGCGGGGCGAGGCGCTGATCGAATACCCGAAGGGCCGATGGCACCCCTGCAACGACTGGCGGTACGCCTTGAGCGACGGGGACGCGGCACCCCGCGCCGGGGGCTGACGGGCGGCACGCCTTGGTGTTTCCGGGGGCTGGCTGGCGGCACGCCTTGGTGTTTTCGGGGGCTGGCTGGTGGTGCTCCCGGTCATGCGGGGTGCGGTGGCCGGCCCGGGTGGCCGGCGGCACGCCTCGGCACCGGGGTGCGGGGGCCGCCCCAGGCCACTGGCCGCACGCCCTGGTGCGGGGGTCGCGGCGCCCGCCCCGGGTGATGGGTGGTGCGCCTGGATGTCCGGGGTGCGGTGGCCGCATGCCTTAAAGCGGGGGCGCGGTAGCCGCCCCCGGTGCGGTACGCCTGGAGATCCGGGGCGTGTGGGCCGCCCCAGGCGACTAGCAGCGCGCCCTCACGCGGAGGGGTGCGGCAACCGCCCCAGGTGACCGGCGGCGCGCCTTGGCGCCGGAGACGCGGTGGCCGCCCCGGGCGCGAGGGGCGCGGGGCCGCTCCGGGGCGCGAGGGGCGCGGTGGCCGCCCCCAGATCGCTGGCCGCACGCCTTCGCGCGAGGGGCGCGGGGGCTGCCCCGGGGCGCGAGGGGCGCGGTAGCTGCCCCGAGGGCGTGGCACGCTGGCGGCATGTGGAACGTCCGGTCCGTCGTCCTCTTCGTGCTCGCCGCCCTCTTCGAGATCGGCGGGGCCTGGCTCGTCTGGCAGGGCGTGCGCGAGCACCGCGGCTGGGCGTGGATCGGCGCCGGCGTCCTCGCGCTCGGCGTCTACGGCTTCGTGGCCACGCTCCAGCCCGACGCCGAGTTCGGCCGCGTCCTCGCCGCGTACGGCGGGGTCTTCGTCGCGGGGTCGATCGCCTGGGGCATGGCGGCGGACGGCTACCGGCCCGACCGGTGGGACGTCACCGGCGCGCTGATCTGCCTCGCCGGCATGGCCGTGATCATGTACGCGCCGCGTGGCCGCTGAGGCGCCGACCTATCCTGGCTCACGGCACGGGCCAACCCCACGGCCACCGGCCCCCTTTGACCTCCCCCAGCCCAAGGAGCGCACCATGACCGCCGCAGCCAAGCGCATCGCGATCGTCACCGGCGCCAGCAGCGGCATCGGCGCCGCCACCGCCCGCGGCCTGGCCGCCGCCGGCTTCCGCGTCGTCCTGACCGCGCGCCGCAAGGACCGCATCGAGGCGCTCGCCGCCGAGCTGACCGGCGCCGGGCACGACGCGATGGCGTACGCGCTCGACATCACCGACCGCGCGGCGGTGGACACGTTCGCGACCGCCTTCAAGAAGGTCGCGGTCCTGGTGAACAACGCGGGCGGCGCGCTCGGCGCGGACACCGTCGCCGCGGGCGACCCGGCCGACTGGCGCCGGATGTACGAGACGAACGTCATCGGCACGCTGAACGTCACGCAGGCCCTGCTGCCCGCGCTCACCGCCGGCGGCGACGGCACGGTCGTCGTCCTGTCCTCCACGGCGGGCCACGGCACCTACGAGGGCGGCGGCGGCTACGTGGCCGCCAAGCACGCCGAGCACGTCCTCGCCGAGACCCTCCGCCTGGAGATCGTCGGCACCCCGGTCCGCGTCATCGAGGTCGCGCCCGGCATGGTCAAGACGGACGAGTTCGCGCTGACCCGCTTCGGCGGCGACGCCGAGCGGGCCGAGAAGGTCTACGCGGGCGTCGCCGAGCCGCTCACGGCCGAGGACGTGGCCGACACGATCACCTGGGCGGTCACCCGCCCGCCGCACGTCAACATCGACCTCCTGGTGGTCCGCCCCCGCGCCCAGGCCTCCAACACCAAGATCCACCGGGAGCTGTGATGCCGGACGCGTCCGACGCCCACACCGCCGCCGCACGCCGGGCCACCGAGGCCCTGCAGGCGTACGCCCTCTCCGAGGAGGGCTGGCGCGACAGTCCCCGCGAGACGCTCCAGCGCGTCCTCGCGGACCTGCTGCACTGGTGCGACGACACCCAGCGCGACTTCGACACGGCACTGGCCGCGGCCCGCGAACGCCACGCGGGCGAACGCGCCGAACGCCCCTGAAGGTCGCCGGCCGCCCCTGACGGTCCAGGCACCCGGGCGCACGGGCGCCGGCCCACCCGCGCCCGGGGCCGTCAGCCCTTCACGCAGACGACCTGCTTCAGCTTCGCCACCACCTCGACGAGGTCCCGCTGCTGGTCGATGACCTGCTCGATCGGCTTGTACGCGGCCGGGATCTCGTCCACGACGCCCGCGTCCTTGCGGCACTCGACGCCCCGCGTCTGCTCCTCCAGGTCCCGCGTGGAGAAGCGCCGCTTGGCCGCGTTCCGGCTCATGCGGCGGCCGGCGCCGTGCGAGGCGGAGTTGAAGGACGCCTCGTTGCCGAGGCCCTTCACGATGTACGAGCCCGTGCCCATGGAGCCGGGGATGATCCCGAAGTCGCCGCTGCCCGCGCGGATCGCGCCCTTGCGGGTGACGAGCAGGTCCATCCCGTCGTACCGCTCCTCGCTGACGTAGTTGTGGTGGCAGGAGATCTCCTGACCGAACACCGGCTTCGCCTTCTTGAACTCCTTGCGGATCACGTCCTTGAAGAGCGCCATCATGATCGCGCGGTTGTACTTCGCGTACTCCTGCGCCCAGTAGAGGTCGTTCCGGTAGGCGGCCATCTGCGGGGTGTCCGCGACGAAGACCGCCAGGTCACGGTCGATGATCCCCTGGTTGTGCGGGAGCCCCTGGGCCACCCCGATGTGGTGGTCGGCCAGCTCCTTGCCGATGTTGCGCGAACCGGAGTGCAGCATGAGCCAGACCGCACCGTCCTCGTCGATGTTCACTTCCGCGAAGTGATTGCCCGAGCCGAGCGTCCCCATCTGCTTGGTGGCGCGCTCCTCGCGGAACCGCACCGCCCGCGCGACCCCGGCGAACCGCCCCCAGAAGTCGTCCCAGCCGGCGGTCGCCATGCCGTGGAAGCGCCCCGGGTCCACGGGGTCGTCGTGCATCGCGCGGCCCACCGGGATCGCCTGCTCGATCCTCGACCGCAGCCGCGACAGGTCGCCCGGCAGGTCGTTGACCGTCAGCGACGTCCTGACCGCTGACATCCCGCAGCCGATGTCGACGCCGACCGCCGCCGGGCACACCGCGCCCCGCATCGCGATCACCGAGCCGACCGTCGCGCCCTTGCCGAAGTGGACGTCCGGCATGACGGCCAGGCCCTTGATCCACGGCAGCGTCGCCACGTTCTGGAGCTGCCGCATCGCGGACTCCTCGACCGACGCCGGGTCGGCCCACATCCGGATCGGCACCTTCGCCCCGGACACCTCTACGTAAGACATTTCGCCCTCTTTCCCCCGCAATCCACTACGAGCCCTGAAGTGCGTGAAGCGCAAATACCGGAGCCGAGGTCGACGAAAAGGGGGACGGACCGGCATCCACGGCAGCGCGTGCGATAGACATTGTGTCCACCGGTCGCCCGTCAGCGGCAACCGAATATCCCCTATGAGAGGAGCCATCACGGTGCAGCGGAAGGTCCACGCACCCGGTGTCGCCGCGCTCCTCGCGGCGCTGCTCGTCGGCTGCACCTCCGGCTCCGGTGGCGACGGCGCCTCCGACGACTCCAAGCCCGGCGACACCGGCAGCTCCGCCGCCCCCGCCGAGCCCGGCAGGTACCGCACGCTCCCGGAGCCCTGCGGCGAGGTCGACCCGGGCACCCTCGACGCGATGCTGCCCGGCATCAAGGAGCTGACCGACACCGAGCAGCGCGAGAAGGCGTACGAGGGCACGCCCATGGTCACGTACGACACCGACCGGCGGGTGGGCTGCCGCTGGAAGGTCGAGTCCGCCGGCGCCTCGCACCACCTCCTCGTCGACTTCGAGCGGGTCGTCTCCTTCGACGGCGCGGTCAGCGACGACGACCGCGCCGCGGAGGTCTACGCGACCAAGCTGCGCGAGGCGGGCCTGTCGGCGCCCCCCAGCTCCGGGACTCAGGACGAGGGCGACGGCGGGGACGGCGAGAGTCCCGACTCCTCCCCCTCGAAGGGATCCGGCGACGCCGAGAAGACGGCGGCGGGCGACAAGGCGGGGGGCGACAAGGCCCAGGGCGGGAAGAGCGACAAGAGCAAGAGCCCGGACGACGTCGGCAAGGACACGGGGGACGACAAGGGCAAGCCGGACGGCGACGGCGAGAAGGACGAGGGCGCGGACGACGCCTCCACCTCGCCCACCACCCCGCCCGCCGGCCTGGAACCGCGCACCCTGGACGACCTCGGCGACGAGGCCTTCCTGGACGACGCCCTCACCACCGCCGCTTCGGCCACCCGTCACCGCACCGTGACTGTGGTGTTCCGCACGTCGAACGTCATCGTGACCATCGAGTACGACGAGCAGCCCGGCCGGCGCACCGACGTCCCCGACAGCAAGGAAATGCAGGACAAGACGCGGGAACTGGCCGACGGGCTCGCCGACGCGTTCGACGAGTAGCGGGCGGACCCGGCGGGCGAGCACGGCGGCCGGGCCCCCCGGAAGCGAGCCGCCCGTCGCCCCGTACGCGTACCGTGGCCCCTCGGACCCGAAGACGTCACGAGACGAACCGGACGTCACGAGACGAACTGAGTGAAGGAACCATGCACCGACCTGCACAGCGACAGCGCCAGCGTCTGAGCCGCATCCTCGTCAGCGCGGCCGCCGTACCGGTGATCCTCGTCGCCTCCGGCTGCTCCTCCGATTCCGACTCCGGCTCCGAGGGGGCCAAGAAGGACACGGGCGCCAAGGCCTCGGCCTCCCACAAGAGCGCGGACAAGCCCCCGGCCGTGGAGAAGGCCGCGTACGCCAAGCTCCCCGAGCCCTGCGCCGTCCTGTCGAAGAAGACCTTGCAGGAGCTGGTCCCGCAGGCCAAGGACAAGGGCAAGGCGGGCACGTCCACGGACACGGCGCTGCGCGGCAGCTGCTCCTGGGACAGCCTCGACAACAACGGCGTGGACGGCTCGCAGTTCCGCTGGCTGCGCGTGTCGCTGATGCGCTTCGAGTCGGACCCCTCCCTGGGCAGCGGCGCCAAGCGCGCGCAGGACAACTTCGCCAAGCAGGTCGCCGACGCGCAGGCGACCAAGGACGCGAAGGGCGTCAAGGCGGAGCCGGTGCAGGGCGTCGGCGACCAGGCGACGCTGGTGCGCTACGACCTGAAGAAGGACAAGGACACCTTCAAGCAGCAGACGTTCGTGACGCGCGTGGAGAACGCGGTCGTCACGGTCGACTACAACGGCGCGGGTCTCGCGGGCGACAAGTCCCCCGACGCCGGTGACCTGTCGAAGGCCGCGCAGAAGGCGGCGAAGGAGGCCGCGGCGGCGGTCGTCTCCGCCAACGAGGGCGGCGGCAAGGCGCCCGCCGACTCCGACGAGAAGCCGAAGAAGGACGACGACCCGAAGAAGGACGACCCGAAGAAGGACTCCGCGAAGTCCGACGACGGCAAGTCCGGCGCCACCAAGGCCAAGTCGAAGTCCTGAACACGCCCGTCAGACACAGCAGTTGAAGGAGCCCGGCCCGAAGCGGCCGGGCTCCCGGCGTACCGGCCGACCGACCCTCCGTACACGTGTGCCAGGCTATCGATCGCAACAAGCCGACACAGGCCGAACAGGGAGGGGTTCGCGGGTGGCCGCGATGCAGCTGACACGCACGCACCGGATACTCATCGGGGTGGTCGTCGCCGGTGCGGTCGTCATCGCCGGGATCGGCTTCGCGGGGTCGTACGCGGCGGTGCGCGAACTCGCCGAGAAGAAGGGCTTCGGCGACTTCTCGGCGGTCTTCCCGATCGGCATCGACGCGGGCATCTGCGTGCTGCTCGCCCTGTTCCCTGTCAAGTTCTTGTGTTCAGATCCTCATCTCGCCATGGGCAGCACCGCAAAGGCCTCAAGCGTCATCCGTCGTGGAACCAGCAGTGAAGCTGGCTCACACCTTTCAGGGGACGCGCTCTCGAGAGCCGTCGGCTTGGGGAGCCCATGAGAGCCGTTCGAGGGTCGGTCTAAGAGGTTGTCTCACGTGGTGAGTATCGTCAGTTCCTTGTAGCAGGTCAGCGTTGCGGCGAGACCGAGGAAGTAGGCGTCCTTTCGCTCGGATGCCGGGCCAGCGATGCGCGGGATGCTCGTTCGTCCCGCAGCCAGGCGAGGTGCTCGGCGGAGACGTACGCCGTGTCGGCGCGCTGTTTGACCGATCGACGCCGCCGTGGCCCGCGCCGGGAACGGATTGCGGGTATGCCGCGGATCAGCGGCTTGAGGGCGAGGCTGTCGCGCATGTTCGCGCCGGGCACGGCGACGACGCGCAGAATGCCCTGGGCCTCGGCAGCACGCAGCTTGTACCCTTCTTTCTGCGATCGACCGGCTTGGGTGCGGTCTGCGAATCTCCCTTTTCGCCCACGCGGACGCGGCATCGACGATCTCCGAGGTCCAGTCGAGGTTGCCCCGGGCGCCGAGTTCGTCTAGGGCCGCCCGGTATAATCGGCGCCACAGGGCCGCCCCGGTCCATGCAGTGAACCGGCGAGGCACCGTCGCGGGCGACACCCCAAACGCCTCCGGTAGATGCCGCCAGGAACACCCACTGGTCAGCACGTACACCACCGCCGCGCACACCGCCCGCTTGCCCAGCGGAGCGATCCCGCCGCCTCGTGGGCGGGAGTTGACCGACGCTAGCTACAGGGCAACCAGTTCCCACAGGCCGTCGGGACCAGCCGCTACGACAGATCGACACTCACGAAGAGACATCATGCCGCAGCTCACGCTGTCACCACACGAGACATCCTCTTACACTCCCGGTGAGCGCGACGTGCTGTTTTGTGGGGTCCGCTTGGTTACGCCGCTGCAATGGTGGCTGAGCGCGTCGTTCCGTCGGCGGCATGTCAACTGCTGACTCGGCGCCGTCATATCTGGCCCAGAACATGTTCTGCGAGCCTCCTGGACATAAGGTCCCTGTTCCAGAGGCATGACAGGGAGAGGAGTTCGCAGTGGTTGAGGTGTCGATTCAGCCAGGGACCGGCAGGTACGGGGAGGGCAGTCAGGCATGGCGAGATCAGGTTGCAACCCTGTACGTGTTGCTCTCAGAGGAGGCTGGTGCACCGGCTCGGGGCGGCGTGCCGGCCCCTGGACAGAAGGGCGCAGTGGAAGCGACGGCGCTTGCGCTGGGGTCTTCGGGCGTCTTGACCGCAGCGGTGACATGCTTTCGGGCATGGCTAGCCCGGGACAAGACCAGAACACTCACCATCACGTGGACCGATGGGACTGGAGCTGAGCAGCGACTGCACCTAGCAGGTGACAACATTGACCAGGCATCATTCCAAGCACTCGTTAAGTCCCTCGAAAACCGCTTGGGCCACGACTGATGAGCGAGCAACGGCGCTACCGAGGACTGCTGATCGGAAACGCCACCTACGTCCGCGATCCCCACGCACTGCCTGCAATCGACGGCCCCCTCACCGACATCGAGGAGCTGAACCTTGCGCTCACGGATCCAGAGGTCGGGCTCTTCAACCCCGCCGACCTCGCAGTCTTGGCCGACTGTGGCATCCAGGAACTGAGGGAGCGGGTCGACGAACTCTTCACGACTGCCTCCCGGGAAGACGTGCTCTTGCTCTATTACAGCGGCCACGGTCAACTCGACGAACGTGGCACGCTCTACCTGGGGGCCACAGACACAAGAACCGGGGCGCTACGTGCAACTGCCCTCAGCGCCATTGAGATTAACAACATCATCGACGGTTCACCCGCCGGCACCACGGTTGTGATTCTCGATTGCTGCTACAGCGGCGCTTTCAAGAGCACTGCACCCGCACTACTGGCCGAGGGACGTGGGCGTTATGTGCTCACAAGCAGTCGGTCCACTCAGCTCACCCAGGCAGCCATCGGATTCGGAAACCCCAGCCCCTTCACACAGCGACTCGTGCGGGTGCTGCGTACCGCTCAACCCACGGGTTCTTGTGAGTACTTGACTCTTTCCGAGACGTACCAGCAAGTGCATGACCGGATGACAGCCGACACGGTTATCACCCCACAACTGAACTTCCGTGGTGAGGGAGATGTGGCCATCGCGCGACGTCAGACCCAGTCGGATGTCGCGCCACCGAGGAAGGGGGAGGAGGCTCGTAAGCGGCAAGCCTTCCCTGTAGAGGTGGAGCCCGGCGCACCGGTGAGCGACTCTGCTCTCGATGAAAGAAAGACGCGCAGAAGTCGACGATTCCTGCCTTGGGTTGGTTCCGTCTTCGCCGTCGCAGTCGTTCTGTGGTCCAGCTACCTCGGCTGGAAGTCGATGGAAGGTGAAAAATGGATAGACAAGTCGATGCTCGTTTTCATGCCTCCCCTGGTCTTCTTCGCCATCGTGCGCCTCGACCTTGATTACCGAAGGCGCGGAATCAGCCTCCCAAGATACTCGTACATACTCTCGTCGGTAGTGCTCTCTTTGGGGCCGTTCCTCTATGCTTGGCAGGTTACGGATGGTCGAGGCCTGCCGGTCAGGGCTTACGGGGTGGCGATGCTTCTGATGCCTATCTCCTACGTTCCGTACCTATTCCGCGGAATGGTCGTGGATATCCTGTGTCCTGAGCTTCATCCGGATGTGAAGAGGATGATCCAGGCGAAGCGTAGGGAGGCTTTCATCTCGACAAAGAGAGATGCCGAAGAGGCGCACCTGGCCGACAGCCTGCGCCGGTACCGGGAGATTGAGGAAAAATAGAAGCCAGCCACCCAGTTTCGGCTGAGGCCACCGACCCGTATACGCACGGCCTGCCGCCCAGAGGCGGTCACCTGCGGATACGAGCTGCCTGGTGATACTCATGACGGTCTGTCTTGGGCGCTCTGTCCACCACGGCTGGTTCTGCCCCACCGGCAATGACAGCCGCGCTTCACCCGAAGCCCGCGTCAGGCCGACCGTTCTTCGGTTGAACTCTGCTGCTCAAGCTGCAGTTCCCTCTTGCGCTGCTCTTCCTTCAGACGCTCGACGAATCGCGCAAACATTCTCAGCCTCTCCTGCTCCGAGAGGGGCCGTGTCGGGTCGGTTCCCGCGTAGTCATCGAGCATGAACTGCGACGCATTGTAATGCTTCTCGATGTCGTCGGCCGTTGACTGAAGGTTGTACCCACGTTCACGGAACTTGAAGTAGCCAGTGATGCCAGCGGAGATACCCACTAGGGCGCTAAGGGCTGACGTGATGATCCGCAAGACCAAGTTGGAGCCTTCGTTCATCGCCGCCAGCGTCGACGTAACGATCGACCCCGTGATAATGATGATCTGGAAGAAGTTGTGAACACGGCGGTTTGTCGCCGCACCCTTCCTGTACTGGTCGATCAGGTCGAGTGATGCTTCGCGATAGATCCGCAGCCCTGATGGCGAATCCAGCGGGAGCTTCGCCGCAGCCGTTTGCCGGTCCAGCGATGCATTCCGCAGCGTCGTGTTCGCTGCCACTATCTTCTTGCGGTTCTTCCAGAGCGCCCACCCAGCGGCCACCCATAGCACCAGCACGATGACCAGGCCGACGTACCGTGTGAAGGTCGGCTGCTCGTTCCACAAACCCACGACGACGGTGTAGCCCAGCAAGAACGCCAAGGCGATGGCGCCCAACATCGTCAGCAAGAAGATCCGCTGAAACGTCCGGGCGGCGCGTAGATCGTCCTCCAACTGGTCGAAGGCTCTCACCTTCTCGCGGTACTCCTGTTGGAGTGCCCGCTCCTGCTCTTCCGTCAGTGGCGCCGAGCCCGCCCCGCCGTCTGTCCCTACAGTCACTGTTCCCCCTGTCCCTGCGGCACGCTCATCATGCCAGCCGACCATCACTGCGGCCGACGGAACTCACGTGCCAGAAGGCAGAACGCCCTACCGATCAGGAGTGGCGTCAGGGGCCTAGAGACAAATATGAAGCTGTGGGAGCTGCGCTCCTACGACCAGGTGATCAAGCTGGAGCAGGAACGTCTCGTCTACCAGGCCCGGCTGCGCTCCCGCTTCGGCCGTGCCTGGCGCCGCAAGGCGCCGGTGGAGTCCCTGATGCCGCTGCGCCTGGCCCGCTACGGCGTCCCCCTCGCCGAGACCGCTCCCGCCGGGCTGGCCGCCGCCGGCATCGAGCCCGCCCTGCTGCCCCCGGTCCCCGCGACGTCCCCGCAGCAGCCGGAGCTCCCCCGGGCCCGGGACCCCCACCACGACTCCGGGCCCCGGGACGAACAGCCGCAGCCGCAGCACGCCCCGCGCCCCCACCCGGAGACCGGACCCGGACCCGAGCCCGAGCCGGAGATCCTGCCGCACGAGAGCCCGTGGTTCGCCCGGCACCCCGCGTCGTACGCCCCCGAGGAGCCGTACGACCAGTGGTACGAGGAGCAGGCGCCCTACGACGACGGGCAGCACGCCGACCAGCGCGTCGCGGAGCCGGAGCAGGGGCGGGAGCCGGGGTCGGGGCCGGGGTCGGAGCGAGAGCCGGGGCGCGCGCCCGGACCGCAATCCCAGCCGCAGCCGCAGGCCCAGGCCCAGGTCCAGCCCCAACAGCAGCCCCAGCAGCCCGAGTCCGAGGCCGCCCCCGACATCCCCGGCCTGCCCGAGGACGTGACCCGCGAGGAGGCGTACTTCGCGGCGTTCCGCAAGTACGTCAGCGAGCACGGCGAGTACCCCAACGCCCGCCAGTTCGGCCTGTACCTGATGGACCTGTACGGGGTGACGGGCCAGGCGGGCGGACCGCTCACGGAGAGCACCCTCCGCCCGTACCTGCACGACTTCCGCGGCCGCTACCAGCAGGACCTGGACGCGGAGGCGGAGTACATCGCGTGACCCCTGGGCGGGTCAGGGCACCTTCGGCGGGACCAGGCCGACCTCGCGGCCGAGCTTCGTCGTCGTATCGGCGTAGAGGCTGACCTCGCCGTCGCTCCAGCGCACGATCAGGTCGTCGGGACGGCCGCCCCCGGTGTAGGCGCCCGCCGTCATCACCTTGGCGTTCTTCCACAGGGCGCCGGGCGCTCCCATGCGGGTCCTGGTGCCGGTGCCGGCCGTGCTGACGTCCTTGTGGACGGTGCGTTCGCCGTCGCTCCAGCGGACGAGGAGGTCCCACAGGCCGGTGCCGGTGAAGTCGCCGCCGGTCAGCAGGGCGGTGCGCTGCCAGGTGGCGTCGGGCTTCTGGAGCCGCGTCTTCTTCCTGAAGCCGCGCACGTCCACGTCGCTGTAGAGGCTGACCTCGCCGTCGGCCCAGCGCACGACGACGTCGTCGCTCTTCTCGCCGGCGCCGAAGCGGCCCGCGGTGAGCTGGGCGGCCTTCTTCCACGCGGACCCGGCGGCGGCCAGCCTGGTCTCCTTGCCGAGCCCCGCGGCGGACACGTCCTGGTACAGCGTGACCTCGCCGTCGGACCAGCGCACCAGCAGGTCGGAGAGGCCCGTCCCCGCGAAGTCGCCGCCCGTGACGTCGGTGGCGTGCTTCCAGGTGGCGTTGGGCTTCACCAGGCGCCGCTCGGCGGTGAACCCGCCCTTCCCGTCGCCGGGGTGGAGGGTGACCTCGCCGTCGGCCCACACCGCGAGCAGGTCGGCCCCGCCGCCCCCGGTGTACTCGCCGGTGGCCAGCCGCTTGGCGTACTGCCAGGTCTCGCCGGTGCCGAGGGTGGGCGGCAGCGGGGGCCGCTCGACCACGGCGACGTCCCCCACGGCGTCGTCGTAGAGCCTGAAGACCTCGTCGTCGTAGTACGGCGCGTAGGAGACCGCGTCGGTGGCCCCGCCGCCGCCGACCCCGCCGAGGTTGCCGACGACCTGCCCGGTCCCGGTCCGCTCGTCGTAGTTCATCAGCCAGGGGCTGCCGGAGGTGCCGCCGTAGAACCCGCCGCACGCCATGCGCAGTTGCTTGTAGCCGGGCAGCCGGGCCGTCTTCACCCGGCACTTGATCGCCTGGTCCTTGGGGGCGTTCCGCGCCGAGGGGTAGCCGATGACGGTGACCGGCACCTGGTAACCGGGCGTCCTGGTCAGCGTGTTGGCTCCGGTGACCTCCTCGACCTGGCGGCCGCGCCGGTCGGCCTTGACGGTCGCGAACGCGAAGTCGAGGTCCGAGCCGGGGCCCCGGTCGGTGTGCCGCGGGTCCCGGAAGACCCGGTCGACGGCCCATATGCCGTTCGGCTGCCGGGCCGGGGACTTGCCGGTGCGGTACTGCGGCACGAAGGCGTACTTGTTGCCGTTGCCGCAGTGCGCGGCGGTGAGGACGAGGTTGCCCTTGGGGCTGTGCACCACGCTGGCCGTGCAGTTGTGCGTGGCCATGTCCTTGTCCACGAAGTAGAGGACGCCGATGGTCTTGGCGCCCTCGGGGTACGTCTCGGCGCGCAGCGCCCCGCGCGCGACGGCCCCGCGCCGCACGGAGGCCTCCCGCCCGGCCGGCCCCTCGGCAGTCCGCCGCCCCGTCGCCCCCTCGGGCGGTGTCGCGGATTCCATGCGCTCGGCGGTCCAGAACCGCTCCGCGGCCGGCGCCCCCCATTGCGCGCCGCTCTTTTTCGGAACGGCCTTCTTCCGGCCCGGACCGTCTTCGTTCGCGTCGCCCTTTGTCGGGCTCGGCGCGGGCGTGTCCTCGTACGTCGATTCCGGCGCGGCGGGCGCCGCGGCGAAAGCGGTGGCCGTCACCGAGGTGGCGAGCAATCCGCCGCCTATCCCCATGGCGAGGGCCCGGGCCCAACGGGAAATGCCCACAACTGCCTTTCTGCCGGCGCACCCGAGGTCGGCGGGTGGCCGGACTCCCCCTGGTTAAGATCGCAAAGAACGGACCCAGCGAACCGGAGAACAAACTCCGGCGGCCGAACCCGAGGACTGCACCTTATGCCACGTAAACCCGCCGTGATCGCTGGAGTGTTCGCCCTCGCCCTTTCACTGACGGCAATTCCCGGCGCCGCGGCCCAGTCGGGCGGAACGGGCGAACTCCACGTCGCACCCGGCCCGGTGGCCCCCGGGCAGAGCGTCACGCTGTCCGTCCTGAACCCGGAGCTGATGGACCAGATGGACGACGGGCACCGCGTGACCGTCCACTCCGACGCCTTCGCCGGGCCGGTACGGCTCGCCCCTTCGGGCAAGGTCTCCTGGCGCGGCCGGGCCACCGTCCGCTGCGACGCGGAACCGGGCGCGTACACCCTGCGCTTCGACCGGCCGGTCCCCCCGGACGAGGCGAGGACGAACGGCAGGATGCGGGTCGTGGCGGACACCGGGTCGGACCCCCGCCCCGAGTGCGCCGCCGAGCCCGAGGGCGGCGACTGGTCCCCGGTGACCGTCACCATCAGCGCGGCCGCCCTCGCGGCGCTGGCCACGCTCGCCTTCGTCACCTTGCGCCGGCGGCGCCGCTCCTAGCACGCGCCCGGATCTTGCCCAGCTCCCCGTAGACGGCGAGAGCGGCGCCGACGGCGAACAGCACCACGTACAGGGGGGTGGGGATGTCCCACCACTTGTGCAGCAGCCCCCAGGGGCCGTCCCCGAAGAGGCGGCCCGCGGCGCCGAGGCCGCCCTGGATTCCCACGACCCATCCGACGATGGCGATGATTTCCTTCATGCGTCCACGATCCCGGGCGGATCACCCGGGGACGTCCTGCCTGGGGTGGAAACGGCGGTCACCCGAAAAATGCAGACACACGGCGGGGCGGGCGGGACCTGGAGTCCCCGCCCGCCCCGCCGGCGCCGAGCGCTACGCGCCGAGCAGCTTGCGCACCCGGTCCGCGCCCACGGCGAGCAGCAGCGTGGGCAGCCGCGGCCCGGTCTCCCGAGTCACGAGGAGCCGGTACAGCAGCGCGAAGAACGTCCGCTGCGCCACCTTGATCTCCGGCGGCAGCTCCTTGGCCGTCGCGTCCGCCGAGAACCCGGCCCGCACCTTCGGCACGCCGTACACGAGGTGCGTGAGGCCGTCCAGGGACCAGTGCGAGTCCAGGCCCTCCAGGAGCAGCCGCAGCGACTCACGGCCCTCGTCGTCCAGGGACGCCAGCAGCACGGTGTCAGGCTCGGAGCGCACGACGGTGCGGGCGTCGGCCGGGACCTGCGTGGTGATCCAGTTCTCGGCGCGGTCCAGGCGCGGCCGGACCTCGTCCAGGGAGGCCAGCGGCGTCGAGGGGTCCAGGTCGCTCAGGATGCGCAGCGTCTGGTCCTCGGCGCCGGCGGTGATGTCGGCGACGGAGGCCAGCGTGCGGTACGGCAGCGGCCGCGGGGTGCGCGGCAGCTCGCCCGCGGCGGTGCGCACCGCGCGGGAGTGCGCGGCGGCGTCGGCGGGCAGCGCGGAGCCGTCGGCGACCTTGGCCTCCAGCTTGTCCCACTCGTCGTAGAGCCGCTGGATCTCCTGGTCGAAGGCGATCTTGAAGGACTGGTTGGGCCTGCGGCGGGCGTAGAGCCAGCGCAGCAGCGGCGCCTCCATGATCTTCAGCGCGTCGGCCGGGGTCGGCACGCCGCCCTTGGAGGAGGACATCTTCGCCATGCCGCTGATGCCCACGAAGGCGTACATCGGGCCGATCGGCTGCACGCCGTCGAAGATCTGCCGCACGATCTGCCCGCCGACGACGAACGACGACCCGGGCGAGGAGTGGTCCACACCGCTCGGCTCGAAGACGACGCCCTCGTACGCCCAGCGCATGGGCCAGTCGACCTTCCAGACCAGCTTGCCGCGGTTGAACTCGCTGAGCAGGACGCTCTCGCCGAAGCCGCACGCCGTGCAGGTGTAGACCAGCTCGGTGGACTCGTCGTCGTAGGAGACGACGGTCGTCAGGTCCTTCTCGCACTTCCCGCAGTAGGGCTTGTACGGGTAGTAGCCGCCGGTGCCGCCGCTGCCGTCGTCCTCGCTGGCGGCGCCGGAGCCCTCGGCGGCCTCCAGCTCGGCCTCGTCCACGGGCTTCTGCTGCTTGCCCTTGCCGGCCTTGGCGGGGTCCTTCTTGGTGCGGTACTGGTCGAGGATCGCGTCGATGTCGCCGCGGTGCCGCATGGCGTGCAGGATCTGCTCGCGGTAGGCGCCCGAGGTGTACTGCTCGGTCTGGCTGATCCCGTCGTACTCGACGCCCAGCTCGGTGAGCGCCTCGGCCATGGCGGCCTTGAAGTGCTCGGCCCAGTTCGGGTACGCGGACCCGGCGGGGGCGGGCACCGACGTCAGGGGCTTGCCGATGTGCTCGGCCCAGGACTCGTCGACGCCGGGGACGCCGGCCGGCACCTTGCGGTAGCGGTCGTAGTCGTCCCAGGAGATCAGGTGGCGGACCTGGTACCCACGCCGGCGGATCTCGTCGGCGACCAGGTGCGGGGTCATGACCTCGCGGAGGTTGCCGAGGTGGATCGGGCCGGAGGGGGAGAGACCGGAGGCGACGACGACCACCGGCGCGGCGGCGCCATCGTCTTTCGCGCCCGGGGCACGACGCTCCGACTCGGCGATGACCTCGTCCGCGTAGCGGGAGACCCAGTCGGTGGAATCAGTGCTCTGAGCCACGATCGGCACGCCTTTCTTCTTCTACGTGAGTACCGCTTGACGCAGCCATTCTCCCAGGTCGTTCCCGGAGGGCGAAAACCGCTTTTCCCCGCGTGGGATACTCGGCTCTCACAGCTTGAGCACACCCAGACACCCGAGCAGAACGGCACCCATTCATGGCCTCGGTCACGTCCCTCACCGCCTCCGTCCACCAGCGCCTCGCGGACGCCCTGACGGCAGCTCTGCCGGAAGCGGGCGCCGCGGATCCGCTGCTGCGACGCAGCGACAGGGCGGACTTCCAGGCCAACGGCATCCTGGCGCTCGCCAAGAAGCTCAAGGGCAATCCGCGGGAGCTGGCCACGCGGGTCGTCGCCGGGATCGACAGCGGCGAGCTGCTCGCCGACATCGAGGTCTCGGGCCCCGGCTTCCTGAACGTGACGGTCACCGACAAGGCGATCGTGGACACCCTCGCGGCCCGGGCCGCCGACGGCGAGCGGCTCGGCGTGCCGCTGAACCCGCACGCGGGCACCACCGTGATCGACTACGCCCAGCCGAACGTGGCCAAGGAGATGCACGTCGGCCACCTGCGGTCCGCCGTCATCGGCGACGCGCTGCGCCACATGCTGGACTTCACGGGCGAGAAGACGATCGGCCGCCACCACATCGGCGACTGGGGCACCCAGTTCGGCATGCTCATCCAGTACCTGGTGGAGAACCCCGACCGGCTCGCCCCGGCCGCCGACGTCGACGGCGAGCAGGCGATGAGCAACCTCAACCGGGTCTACAAGGCCTCGCGCGCCGTCTTCGACGCGGACGAGGACTTCAAGGACCGGGCCCGCAAGCGGGTCGTCGCCCTCCAGTCGGGCGACAAGGAGACGCTGGAGATGTGGCAGCGCTTCGTGGACGAGTCGAAGGTCTACTTCTACTCGGTCTTCGAGAAGCTGGACATGGAGGTCCGCGACGAGGAGATCGTCGGCGAGTCGGCGTACAACGACATGATGGCCGAGACGGCGCGGCTCCTGGAGGAGGCGGGCGTCGCGGTGCGCTCCGAGGGCGCGCTCGTCGTGTTCTTCGACGACATCAAGGGCAAGGACGACAAGCCGGTCCCGCTGATCGTGCAGAAGGCGGACGGCGGCTTCGGGTACGCGGCCTCCGACCTCTCGGCGATCCGCGACCGCGTCCTCGGCCTGCACGCCACCACCCTGCTGTACGTGGTGGACGTGCGGCAGTCGCTGCACTTCAAGATGGTCTTCGAGGCGGCCCGCCGCATGGGCTGGCTGAACGACGAGGTCACGGCCCACAACATGGGCTACGGCACGGTGCTCGGCGCGGACGGCAAGCCGTTCAAGACGCGTGAGGGCGAGACCGTACGGCTGCAGGACCTGCTGGACGAGGCGGTGCAGCGCGCGGCGGAGGTCGTGCGCGAGAAGGCGCGCGACCTCACCGAGGAGGAGATCCAGGAGCGGGCGTTCCAGGTCGGCATCGGCGCGGTGAAGTACGCGGACCTGTCGACGTCGGCGAACCGCGACTACAAGTTCGACCTCGACCAGATGGTGTCCCTGCACGGCGACACGTCCGTCTACCTCCAGTACGCGTACGCCCGGATCCAGTCGATCCTGCGCAAGGCGGGCGCGGGGACGGGCCCGGCGGCCCACCCCGAGCTGGCGCTGGACCCGGCGGAGCGGGCGCTGGGCCTGCACCTGGACGCGTTCGGCGACACGCTCGCGGAGGCCGCCGCCGAGTACGCCCCGCACAAGCTGGCCGCCTACCTCTACCAGCTGGCGTCGCTGTACACCTCGTTCTACGACAAGTGCCCGGTCCTCAAGGCGGACAGCCCGGCGCAGGTGGAGAACCGCCTGTTCCTGTGCGACATCACGGCCCGCACCCTGCACAAGGGCATGGCCCTGCTGGGCATCAGGACCCCCGAGCGCCTCTGAAGGCGCCTCATGGGGGCGCCCCGCGAGGGGCGCCCCCATGAGGGGCGCGGGGAACTGCGCGACCAGCCCCACCGGACCCGCAGATCTCACCCCCCGAACGCACGCCGCAGCCGACGCAACCCCTCGGCGATCTCCTCGACGCCTTGCGTCACAAAGCACAGCCGCACCGTGGAGACGTCCGGCGCCCCCGCGAAGAACGGCGCCCCCGGCACGTACGCCACGTCGTGCGCGACGACATCCCGCAGCAGCGCCCCCGTGTCGTACCCCTCGGGCAGCTTCGCCCAGACGAACATGCCGCCCTCGGGCCGGAGCCAGCCG
The DNA here is from genome assembly GCF_040629635.1 of Streptomyces sp. NPDC005898. NCBI lineage: Bacteria > Bacillati > Actinomycetota > Actinomycetes > Kitasatosporales > Streptomycetaceae > Streptomyces > Streptomyces sp. NPDC005898. The sequence continues at coordinate 272,964 of NZ_JBEXWC010000008.1, forward strand.
GACCCATCGGGCAGCGCGTCCGCGAGGCCCGAAAGCATCGCGTCCCGCCGCTCCCGGTAGACCCCCGCGACCTTGGCCACGTGCGCGTCCAGGTCCGAGTCCGCCAAGTACCGTGCCGCGGCGAGCTGGTTGACGGTCGGCGTGTGCAGGTCCGCCGCCTGCTTGACCACCGCGCAGGCACGCAGCAGCGCCCGCGGGGCCCGGAGCCACCCGAGCCGCAGGCCGGGGGCCATGACCTTGGAGAAGCTGCCGAGCAGGACGGTGCGGCCCTCGGCCCCCGGGTACGTGGCGATCCACGGCACCCGCTCGCCCTCGAACCGCAGCTCCCCGTACGGGTCGTCCTCCACGATCCACAGCCCGCGCCGCTCGGCGACCTCGGCCACCGCGGCGCGCCGCGCGGCGGGCAGGGTGCGTCCGGTCGGGTTCTGGAAGGTGGGCACGGTGTAGAGCAGCTTCGGCCGGTGCAGGGCGACGAGTTCGTCCAGGGCGGCGGGGTCCATGCCCAGCTCGTCGCCGGGCACCGGCACCACGCGCGCGCCCGCGAAGGCGAAGGCCTGGAGCGCCGCCAGATAGCAGGGGTTCTCGACCAGGATCGTGTCGCCCGGCTCGATCAGCGCGGTCGCGAGGAGCGAGAGCGCCTGCTGCGAGCCGGTGGTGACCAGCACGTCGTCGGCGTCGGTCGCGAGGCCGCGCGCCGCGGTGCGCGCGGCAATGGCGGCCCGCAGCGTGGGCTCGCCCTCGGTCGTGGAGTACTGCAGCGCGCGCTCGGGCACCTCCGCGAGGACCGCGCGGAAGGCGGCCGCTATGCCCTCGGCGTCGAAGAGGCCGGGGGCGGGCAGGCCGCCCGCGAAGTTGATGACCTCGGGCCGCGCGGTGACGGCGAGGATGTCGCGTACCGGCGAGCCCCCGACCGCGGCGGCGCGCGCGGCGAGCGGCGGCATGGGGGCGGCGGCGGGGGCGTGCTCGGCGACGGTCACGGCGGTGACTCCTTCGGATCGGACGACTCTGCCCGCACCCTAAGCACGTCCGTGCTGCCTACACCCGCCGTTCCGGGATACGGACGGCACCTCTCCGCAAGGGCTCAACCGGGCTGACGGCCCCACTTCGTGCTGCCGAGCGGCCAGCCGTACGTGGTGCGCCCCTCCCGGCCGCTGGTGCGGAACGGCCTGCCCTGGTCGTCGACGCGGAGCGTGCCGTGCCGCTTGCCGCTCGACCACCGCAGCTCCAGGTACCACCGCACGTCGTGCGCCTTGGTGGCGGCCTTGATGTAGAAGACCTCGGGGTCGTTCTCGCTGACCTTGTACGGGAAGTCGCGCTGGCCCGCCCGGGGCTCGGTGCGCGGCGCCGCGTCGTCGAGGTCGACGCCGAAGGACTTGGTGGAGACGTTGCCGCCGCAGCCGGTCTCCATCGCGTAATCGTTCCAGGCCAGCGGCGCGCTGGTGCTCTGCACGCGTACGTCCATGTCCTGGAGTACGACGGTCTCCTCGCCGGCGCCCTGGACGGTGACCTCGATGAACTGCTCGCCCGAGGAGACGGCGCCGAGGTCGGCGACCCAGGCGGGCGCGTCCTGTTCGGGGGGCGGCTGCGGCACCTCGCCGGGCTTGCGGTCGACCAGGAAGTGCTGGGTGCAGGCGTCCTCGTAGACGTACGGCTTGGTGCGTGCCGTCAGGGGTTCGACGAGGTCGGTGTTCTGCGTGCCACCGGCGGACGAGGTGTGGTCGCGGCCGGCCCCGCCCTCCCGCGAGGCGTCCGGCTTCGGGCCGCCCCGGCCTTCCTTGCGCGAGGGCGGCGCGGAGGGCTTGTCCTTGTCCTTCTCCACCTCGCCCCGGTCCTCGCGCTCCTCGCCCTTGGCGTCCTCCGCCCGGGGCAAGGTGCTCGCGGGGGCGGTGGCTCCCTCGGCGCGCCGGTGGCCGCCGTCGTCGTCGGCGCTCAGGGCGAGGGCGACGGAGCCGATCCCCACGACGGCGGCGACGGCGGCGGCCATGGCGGTCATGCGCCGCCGCCCCCCGCCGACGGGCTGGTCCGAAACGCCGGGCGCGGCAGCGGACTCGGCTACGGGCGCCCCGGGTTCAGCGGCGGGGCGGGCCTCGGACGCCGACTCGGGGGCGGCGGGTTCCGACTCGGGGGCGGGGGCAGCGTCGGGCTCGTCCTGCGGCGCGGACACGGAAGGGGGCACGGCCACCGCACCCCCTCGCGGCCCCGCCTTCTGACCGCGCGCGGCATCCGCCAGGATCCACCGCCGGTGCACCTCCACCAGTTCCTCGGGCGAGGCCTTGCAGAGCCGGGCGAACCGCTCCACCGGGGCGTAGTCCACCGGCACCGCGTCGCCGTTGCAGTACCGGTGCAGGGTCGACGTACTCATGTGGAGCCGCTTGGCCAGCACCCCGTAGCTGAACCCCGACCGCTCCTTGAGCTCCCGCAGCAGCTCCGCGAGCGAATCCATCCCCGTCCTCCCCCATTCCGGTACCGCGTGCCGGGGTTGCGCCTCTGGCGACCGGGACGCACCACCGCACAAGCTGTGGCCATCCAAGCACGCCGCCCGCGACAGCCGCCGCGCCGCCCGCTCCCCCGCCCGGACAACGCCGAGGATCAGCCATGTCCCGTGCCGCACGGGCCCGTTGCCTTTCGGCCGCCCGCACCGGCGCCGCCACCAGCTCACTGACCTTTTGGTGAGTACCGCACCAATTAGTCGGTACTTGTCCTCTCCGCAGGGCCCCACCAGGATCGGAGACATCCCCGGACCACCTCTGAAGGAGCCCCCGTGTCCCGCAGCACCGCACGCCCCGCGCCCGTGACCGTCCTCGGCCTCGGCCTGATGGGCGGCGCGCTCGCCTCCGCCCTGCTCAAGGCGGGCCACCGCACGACCGTCTGGAACCGCACCACCGCCAAGACGGAACCCCTGGCCGCCCAGGGCGCCCTCCCGGCCCACACGGCGGCCGAGGCCGTCCGCGCCGCCCCTCTCGTCCTCGTCTGCCTCACCACCAACTCCGCCGTACGCGGCCTGCTGGAGGACACGGCGGAGGCCCTCGCCGGGCGGACCGTCGTCAACCTCACCAACGGAACCCCGGCCCAGGCACGGGAGTTGGCCGACTGGTCCGCCGAGCGCGGCATCACCTACCTGGACGGCGGCATCATGGCCGTCCCCCAGATGATCGCCACCCCCGGCGCGTACATCCTCTACAGCGGCGCCGACGAGGAGGCGTACGAGACGCACCGCCCCACGCTGGCGGCGCTCGCCGGGACCAGATGGGTCGGCAAGGACCCCGGCGGCGCCGCCCTGTACGACCTGTCGCTGCTCACCGGCATGTACGGCATGGTGATGGGCGTCGTGCAGGCCTACGCCCTGATCGGCAGCGCGGGCGTGCCGGCCCGCGAGTTCGCGCCGCTGCTCAGGGACTGGATCGCCGCGATGACGGACGGCCTGGTGCCCGGCATGGCCGAGGCACTGGACTCCGGGCGGCACCGCACGGACGTGTCGTCGCTCGCGGTCAACCAGGCGGCGCTCCCCAACTTCCTGACGGCCTTCGCACAACAGGGCCTGCGCGGCGACCTGTTCGAGCCGCTCCAGTCCCTCCTCGACCGCGCGATCGACGAGGGACACGCGGCCGACGGCCTCTCCCGCCTCGTCACTCTGATCGGAAAGGACCAGATCCCGGCGGCGAAGGACTGAGAAGTACGGCACTTCCAGCTCGTCTCGCACCGCTACGAACGGGGCTCGCTGATCGTCACCGGCAACCGGCCGCTGAGCCGCTGGGACGAGGCGTTCGGCGACGGCGCGACGGCCTCCGCGACGGTGGACCGCCTGGCCCACCACGCGGACGTCATCACCCTGGAGGCCGACAGCCACCGCACCCGCCACCTGGACGACGCCCCGGCCGCGGGCGGCGGGGGCTGCGCTACAGCTGCCGCGCCACCTCGGTGGCCCAGTACGTGAGGATCATGTCCGCGCCCGCGCGCTTGATCCCCGTCAAAGACTCCATGATCGCCTTGTCGCGGTCGATCCAGCCCCGCTCGGCGGCGGCCTCGATCATCGCGTACTCGCCGCTGATCTGGTACGCCGCCACCGGCACGTCCGCCGACTCGGCGACCTTCGCCAGGATGTCGAGGTAGGGACCGGCCGGCTTGACCATCACCATGTCGGCGCCCTCCTCCAGGTCCAGCGCCAACTCCCGCAGCGACTCCCGGATGTTGGCCGTGTCCTGCTGGTACGTCTTGCGGTCGCCCTTCAGGGACGAGCCGACCGCCTCGCGGAAGGGCCCGAAGAACGCCGAGGAGTACTTCACGGTGTACGCGAGGATCGACACGTCCTCGTGCCCCGCCTGGTCCAACGCGTCGCGGATGACGCCGACCTGACCGTCCATCATGCCGCTCGGGCCCACCACATGGGCGCCCGCGTCGGCCTGGACCTGCGCCATCTCGGCGTACCGCTCCAGGGTCGCGTCGTTGTCGACGCGGCCCTCGGCGTCCAGGACCCCGCAGTGCCCGTGGTCGGTGAACTCGTCCAGGCACAGGTCAGACATGACGATCAGCTCGTCACCGACCTCGGCGCGCACGTCCCGCAGCGCGAGCTGGAGGATGCCGTCGGGGTCGGTGCCCACCGTCCCCGCGGCGTCCTTCTTGGACTCCTCCGGGACCCCGAAGAGCATGATCCCGGAGACGCCGGCCTCCAGCGCCTCGACGGCGGCCTTCTTCAGGGTGTCGCGGGTGTGCTGGTAGACGCCGGGCATCGAGCCGATCGCCACCGGTTCGCCGATCCCCTCGCGCACGAACGCGGGCAGGATCAGATCGGCCGGGTGCAGCCGCGTCTCGGCGACCATGCGCCGCATGGCCGGCGTCGTCCGCAGCCGCCGCGGCCGCGTTCCGGGGAAAGATCCGTACTTCGTCACTGACGTCACCTGGATTCGTGCTGCTGCTGTGGGTGGGCGGGCACGATGGCCCGCCCACGAACCTACGGCGCGGTGCGTCGCCGGCGCGAACCGGGCCGTCGCTCACTCGGCCGCGTCACCGGGTCCCCGGCGTCCAGCGCCGCCGCCCGCCGCTGCGAACCGAAGTCGGCCAGCGCCTGCGCGAGCTTGTGGACCGACGGCTCGGGAGCCATCACGTCCACCCGCAGCCCGTGCTCCTCCGCGGTCTTCGCGGTGGCGGGGCCGATACAGGCGATGACGGTCACGTTGTGCGGCTTGCCGGCGATGCCGACGAGGTTGCGCACCGTGGAGGAGGACGTGAAGAGCACGGCGTCGAAGCCGCCGCCCTTGATGGCCTCCCGCGTCTCGGCCGGCGGCGGCGAGGCGCGCACGGTCCGGTAGGCCGTGACGTCGTCCACCTCCCAGCCCAGGTCGATCAGCCCGGCGACCAGCGTCTCCGTGGCGATGTCGGCCCGCGGCAGGAAGACGCGGTCGATCGGGTCGAAGACCGGGTCGTAGGGCGGCCAGTCCTCCAGGAGGCCCGCGGCCGACTGCTCGCCGCTCGGCACCAGGTCGGGCTTGACGCCGAAGGCGATCAGCGCGGCGGCGGTCTGCTCGCCGACGGCCGCCACCTTGATCCCGGCGAAGGCACGCGCGTCGAGCCCGTACTCCTCGAACTTCTCCCGCACCGCCTTGACGGCGTTGACGGACGTGAAGGCGATCCACTCGTAGCGCCCCGTGACCAGGCCCTTGACCGCGCGCTCCATCTGCTGGGGCGTGCGCGGCGGCTCCACCGCGATGGTCGGCACCTCGTGCGGCACCGCGCCGTAGGAGCGCAGCTGCTCGGAGAGCGAGGCCGCCTGCTCCTTCGTACGCGGCACCAGCACGCGCCAGCCGAACAGCGGCTTCGACTCGAACCACGACAGCTGCTCGCGCTGGGCGGCGGCCGAGCGCTCGCCGACGACGGCTATGACGGACCGGCCCCCGTCGGGCGAGGGCAGCACCTTGGCCTGCTTGAGGACCTGCGCGATGGTGCCGAGCGTCGCGTTCCAGGTGCGCTGGCGCGTCGTCGTGCCGCCGATGGTCACCGTCATCGGGGTGTCCGGCTTGCGGCCCGCGGCCACCAGCTCGCCCGCGGTGGCCGCGACGGAGTCGAGCGACGTGGAGACCACCGCGGTCGCGTCGGACGCGCCGACCTCGCTCCAGCAGCGCTCGGAGGCCGTACGGGCGTCGACGAAGCGCACGTCCGTGCCCTGCGCGTCCCGCAGCGGCACACCGGCGTACGCGGGCACACCGACCGCGGCCGCGATGCCCGGCACGACCTCGAAGGAGATGCCCTCGGCGGCGCAGGCGAGCATCTCCTCGGCCGCGTACGCGTCGAGGCCGGGGTCGCCGCTGACCGCGCGCACGACCCGCTTGCCGCCCCTCGCGGCCTCCATGACAAGATTGGCGGCGACTCGGATCGTCGCCGTGTCCGCGGTCGCTGACGTGTCGTCAGTCGCCGGTGGCAGGGGTGTGTCCACACCTCCCTTGGCATGCACACGGACGACGTCGAGCACATCCGGCTCGGCGATCAGCACATCCGCTCGGGCCAGCGCCTCGACGGCGCGCAGGGTCAGCAGTCCCGGATCTCCGGGTCCGGCACCGAGGAAGGTGACGTGCCCGTGGGCGGGAATGCCGGGAAGGTTCGAGGTGGGGCTCAAAGTGCTCGCTCCCCCATCAGACCGGCCGCGCCCTTGGCGAGCATCTCGACCGCGAGTTCACGGCCCAGCGCCATGGCTCGGGCCTCCGTCTCGGGCACGGGACCGGTGGTGGACAGCTGCACCAGCGTCGAGCCGTCGGTCGTACCGACGACACCGCGCAGGCGCATTTCCTTGACAATCTGCCCGTCGGCCGTTGGGGTCTCCCCTGCTCGAGCGAAGTCGAGAGCTTGGGGAAGGTCGGCCAGCGCACCCACAGGTGCGCTGCAACCGGCTTCCAGGGCGGCGAGCAGGGACCGCTCGGCCGTGACGGCGACCCGGGTGTGCGGGTCGTCGAGCTCGGCGAGCGCGGCGGCGAGTGACGCGTTGTCCGCGGCACACTCGATCGCCAGTGCCCCCTGGCCGGGGGCGGGCAGAACGGTGTCGACCGACAGGAAGTCGGTCACCTCGCCGGTCCGGCCGATGCGGCTCAGTCCGGCGGCGGCGAGCACGACGGCGTCGAGCTCCCCCTTGTGCACGTATCCGATGCGGGTGTCGATGTTCCCGCGGATCGGCACGGCCTGGACGCTCATCCCGTGGCTGCGCGCGTAGGCGTTCAGCTGCGCCATGCGGCGCGGCGAACCGGTGCCCACGCGGGCCCCCTCGGGCAGCTCGGCGAAGGTCAGCCCGTCGCGCGCGATCAGCACGTCCCGGCAGTCCTCGCGCTCCGGCACCGCGGCCAGCACCAGCCCCTCGGGCTGCGCGGTCGGCAGGTCCTTGAGCGAGTGCACGGCGAAGTCGACCTCGCCGCGCACCAGCGCCTCGCGCAGGGCGGTGACGAACACGCCGGTGCCGCCGATCTGCGCCAGGTGCTCGCGCGAGATGTCGCCGTACGTCGTGATCTCCACGAGCTCGACGGGACGGCCGGTCACCCGCCGCACCTTCTCGGCCACTTGGCCCGACTGGGCCATGGCCAGCTTGCTGCGCCTGGTCCCGAGCCTCAGAGCCCTCTCGGTCATGCCCGGCCTCTATTCGGGTCGTCGTTCTCGTTGTTCAAGTGGTCGGCGGACACCTGGTCGGCGCTCAGGTGGTCGGCCCTGCTGACCGCCGCGACCGTCTGCGGGTCGAGGTCGAAGAGCGTGCGCAGCGCGTCCGCGTACCCGGCGCCGCCGGGCTCGCCGGCCAGCTGCTTGACCCGCACCGTCGGCGCGTGCAGCAGCTTGTCCACGACGCGGCGCACGGTCTGCGTGATCTCCGCGCGTTGCTTGTCCGCGAGGCCCGGCAGCCGTCCGTCGAGCCGCGCGATCTCGCTCGCCACCACATCGGCGGCCATGGTGCGCAGGGCGACCACGGTCGGTGTGATGTGCGCGGCGCGCTGCGCGGCGCCGAAGGCGGCGACCTCGTCGGAGACGATGCCGCGCACCTGTTCGACGTCGGCGGCCATGGGCGCGTCGGCGGAGGCCTCCGCGAGCGACTCGATGTCGACGAGGCGCACGCCGGGGATCCGGTGCACGGCGGCGTCGATGTCCCGGGGCATGGCGAGGTCGAGCAGGGCGAGCACCGCCGGACGGGCCGCGCCCGCCGACGACACGGGCCTGCGCCGCTCGGGCAGCCGCCCGAGGACGCTCGCCGCCGCGACCAGCGCGGCGATCGCCTCGGCCTCGGCGCGCGGGTCGCTCCTGTCCTCGCGCCGCTCGGCCGGGGCGTTGTCCACCCAGGCGGCGTGCTGCTCCAGGGACGCGGCGTCCATCCCGGCGACGGCGGCCTCGCCGGCGACGGAGAAACCGCGCGGCACGGACAGGTCGACGGGGCAGCCCTCGTCGGCGACGGTCGGCTGCGCGAGGTGCCCGGCCGATCCGTGCCGCGCCTGCGCCGGTACGTCACCGGGCCGGCTGCCCGCGGGGACGCGCCCCTCGACGGCCGAGGCGACGACGTCCGCCGTCAGGACGAGACCGGTGGCGCCGGTGCAGGAGACCGCCACATCGGCACGTGTCAGTTCGTGGGCCACCTGGTCCCAGGGCACGGCGCGGGCGCTCACGCCCGTGCCGCCCTGCTCGGCCAGGATGGCGGCGAGCCGCTCGGCCCGCTCCGGGGTGCGGTTGGCGACGACGATCTCCTCGACCCCGGCGCGCGCGAGCGTCGCCGCGGCGAGCGAGGACATGGAGCCCGCCCCGATCACCAGGGCCCGCTTGCCCTTGGCCCAGGTCTCGACGGACGTACGCACGGCGAGCTGTTCGAGGCCGAAGGTGACGAGCGACTGCCCGGCCCGGTCGATGCCGGTCTCGGAGTGCGCCCGCTTGCCGACGCGGAGGGCCTGCTGGAACAGGTCGTTGAGGAGGCGGCCCGCGGTGTGCAGCTCCTGCGCCCGCGCGAGGGCGTCCTTGATCTGCCCGAGGATCTGCCCCTCGCCGACCACCATCGAGTCGAGGCCGCAGGCCACCGAGAAGAGGTGGTGGACGGCCCGGTCCTCGTAGTGGACGTACAGATAGGGGGTCAGCTCGTCCAGGCCCACGCCGCTGTGCTGCGCGAGCAGCGTCGACAGCTCGGCGACGCCCGCGTGGAACTTGTCTACGTCCGCGTACAGCTCGATGCGGTTGCACGTGGCGAGCACGGCGGCCTCGGCGGCGGGCTCGGCGGCCACCGCGTCGTGCAGCAGCTTGGCCTGCGCGTCGGCGGGCAGCGCGGCCCGCTCCAGGACGCTCACCGGGGCGCTGCGATGGCTCAGCCCTACGACCAGGAGACTCATGCCGGCATCACGGCGGGGACGTCCCCGTCGGGTCCCTTGCGGTGCGGCTTGGCGGCGACGGGCGGCACGACGCCGTCCGCGGCGGCCTCCTCACCGGCCTTGCGCTGCTCGTGGAAGGCGAGGATCTGCAGCTCGATGGAGAGGTCGACCTTGCGCACGTCGACACCGTCCGGCACGGAGAGCACAGTCGGCGCGAAGTTCAGGATGGAGGTCACGCCGGCGGCGACGAGCCGCTCGCAGACCTGCTGGGCGGCGCCGGCCGGGGTGGCGATGACACCGATCGAGACACCGTTGTCCTCGATGATCTTCTCGAGGTCGTCGGTGTGCTGCACGGGCATCCCGGCGACGGGCTTTCCGGCCATTGCCGGATCGGCGTCTATCAGGGCCGCGACGCGGAAACCGCGCGAGGCGAACCCGCCGTAGTTGGCCAGGGCGGCGCCGAGGTTGCCGATGCCGACGATGACAACCGGCCAATCCTGCGTCAGGCCCAGCTCGCGGGAGATCTGGTACACGAGATACTCGACGTCGTACCCGACACCCCGCGTCCCGTAGGAACCGAGGTAGGAGAAGTCCTTGCGCAGCTTCGCGGAGTTGACTCCCGCGGCGGCCGCGAGCTCCTCGGAGGAGACCGTGGGCACCGAGCGCTCCGACAGCGCCGTGAGGGCTCGGAGGTACAGCGGAAGCCTGGCGACGGTGGCCTCGGGAATCCCTCGGCTGCGGGTCGCCGGTCGGTGAGTTCGGCCAGTTGCCACGGTGCTCCTGCGGGTAGAGCGGGGCTGCAGGCGGTCACACGTCCCCAGACCGCCCCGTCGAATGCAGGCTATGTCTTTGTGAACGCGTGCACAAAGATTGTGTCCGATTTGCCCGGCCAACGTGACCGGGGTCACGCGCCTCCGACGCGCCACCATGGAACCGAAGCGCGGGCGACGTCGTTGCTCACTGGATGGGGGCAAAACCGCACACTCTCCCTCACGATCATCGCCCCCGAGACCAAAACCGCCCCAAAGCGTAAACGACTCAGTAGTCAGTTTGGACTACCCGGTCAGTAACTTCGGCCGGTCAGCCCGCCAGCTCGCGCCGCAGCCGGTCCTCGTCCACCCGCCAGAAGGTGTGCTGCTCCCCGTCCACCAGGACGACCGGAATCTGCTCCCAGTAGGCCCGGTGCAGCTCCTCGTCCCGCGTGATGTCCTTCTTCTCCCACGAGGCGCCCAGCTCCCGGCAGACCTTCTCGATCACCAGCTGTGCGTCATCACACAGATGGCACCCCGGCTTCCCGATCAGGGTGACCGTGCGCTCCGCGGGCTTCTTCTTCTCCGTACGACGAAAAATCGGGCTCATGCCCCTCATTCTCGCCCCGCCGACGCGCCCGGCGTCCGCACCCGCCGCGCGCCCTTTCACGGCCCGGCCCCGAAGAGTTCACGGGCCCGCATCCCACCGGCTCCGGCAGCACCCGGCGAACTGGCTATGCTCACGGCATGGCCGCTCTCGGATGGCTCACCCCCCGTAGGCGCTCCGCCACGGCGCGGAGCGTGTTGGCAGGCGAGGCCTCGGCCGAGGCCGCCCGCAAGTCCTCCCAGGAGCTGGCGGAGCTCGCCGGGCGGAAACTGCCCGAGGGGCCGGGCGAGCCGGAATTCCCCGTCGTCGGCGACGTCGAGGCGGCCGCCTTCTTCGACCTCGACAACACCGTGATGCAGGGCGCCGCGATCTTCCACTTCGGCCGCGGCCTGTACAAGCGGAAGTTCTTCGAGCGCCAGGAGCTGTTCCGCTTCGCCTGGCAGCAGGCGTGGTTCAGGCTCGCGGGCGTCGAGGACCCCGAGCACATGCAGGACGCCCGCGACAGCGCCCTGTCCATCGTCAAGGGCCACCGCGTCGCCGAGCTGATGACCATCGGCGAGGAGATCTACGACGAGTACATGGCCGAGCGCATCTGGCCCGGCACCCGCGCCCTCGCCCAGGCCCACCTCGACGCCGGCCAGAAGGTCTGGCTCGTCACCGCGGCCCCGGTGGAGATCGCCACGGTCATCGCCCGCCGCCTCGGCCTGACCGGCGCCCTCGGCACCGTCGCCGAGTCCGTCGAGGGCGTCTACACCGGCAAGCTCGTCGGCGAGCCCCTGCACGGGCCCGCCAAGGCCGAGGCCGTGCGCGCCCTGGCCGCCGCCGAGGGCCTGGACCTGGCCCGCTGCGCCGCGTACAGCGACTCGCACAACGACATCCCGATGCTCTCGCTCGTCGGGCACCCCTACGCGATCAACCCCGACGCCAAGCTGCGCAAGCACGCCCGTGAGCGGGACTGGCGGCTGCGCGACTACCGCACCGGCCGCAAGGCCGCGAAGGTCGGCATCCCCGCCGCGGCCGGGGTCGGCGCGCTCGCGGGCGGCACGGCCGCGGCGATCGCCCTGCACCGCCGCCGGCACTGACCGAGCGGCCCCCGCCCACCGGCAACAGCGCCGGTCACCAGCCATTCCCCGGTCCTACCCCGCCCCGCGTGCGGCCAGTCCCGGCGGTGGAACTCGGCCACAACACGCCCCGCGTCGTGACGGAATGTGAACTCTTTCGATCAACAACCGCTCACTCTCCGGCACTTGAACCGACTCCGTTCCGTCACAGAAGCGACGCAATCGGCGATTTTAGCAACTCGGTGTAGCGCTGCCTGTACAAAGCGTTATTCTCCTCAAACGCACAACGGACCCCTCGCGTCGCTACGACGAGTGAAAGGTTCCGTACTGCACGTGATGGAAGCTCTGCCTCTGGGAGTCCCGTGTACCCACACGTCGGGGTTGACGCCTCGGGCCTGGCTACGCTGCGCGCAACGGTCATCGACCGCTTGCGCGGCTTCGTCCCCACCGCGTACGCCGTCCCCGCCGTCCCCGCCCTCGCCGTCCCCGCACCCGCCGGGCCGTGCTATGCCCTGGCGGACGGCGGTGCGGCTGTCAACAGACGGGCCCGTTCCGGCGCCGCTGCCGCCACTTCGACCCCCACCCCCCGCCGTCCCGCCGCGGACAGCGACAGCGCGCGCATGATGGACCTCGTCGAGCGCGCCCAGGCCGGCGAGGCCGACGCCTTCGGCCGCCTCTACGACCAGTACAGCGACACGGTCTACCGCTACATCTACTACCGCGTGGGCGGCAAGGCGACCGCCGAGGACCTCACCAGTGAGACCTTTCTGCGCGCCCTGCGCCGCATCGGCACCTTCACCTGGCAGGGCCGCGACTTCGGCGCCTGGCTGGTCACGATCGCCCGCAATCTGGTCGCCGACCACTTCAAGTCGAGCCGTTTCCGTCTCGAAGTGACCACCGGCGAAATGCTCGACGCCAACGAGGTCGAGCGCAGCCCCGAGGACTCCGTCCTGGAGTCCCTGTCGAACGCGGCCCTGCTCGAAGCCGTCCGCCGCCTCAACCCCCAGCAGCAGGAGTGCGTGACCCTGCGGTTCCTCCAGGGCCTCTCCGTGGCCGAGACCGCACGCGTCATGGGCAAGAACGAGGGCGCGATCAAAACCCTGCAGTACCGCGCCGTCCGCACCCTCGCCCGCCTGCTCCCGGACGACGCGCGCTGACCCAGCACGCGGTGTCACGCCCAATTCACCCTCCGTGGGGGGGCGGGGGGCGCCCCCGCCCCGCGGGGGTTATTTGCGGTGCCGTGAACCAGACGGGCCGTAACCCAAAGCCCCGCCCCACGGTGTTGGGGGTGGAGGCGC
>NZ_JBEXWC010000009.1:0-269853 GCF_040629635.1 Streptomyces sp. NPDC005898
CGCCCGCAGGGCGGGCCTGGCGGCGTCTGGTGCGTGCGCTCGCAAGGCGGAGGGTCGCCCCGATACTGGTGGTATCGGGGCGATCCCGACAACGCCGCGAGGGTGCGTGCCAGGCGTCGCCAGGCAGACGGGACTTTCACAACACGCCCTAGCGGATCAGGTCCGCTCGGGAGGGGCCCCGCAGCGATGGTGCGGGGCCCTTGCCATGCCGTCGGTCAGGACGCGCAGACCTTCCCGTCCTTCGGTGTCCTGCCGTGCAGCAGGTAGGCGTCGACCGCGTCGTCCACGCACTCGCTGCCGTTGCCGTACGCCCCGTGGCCCTCGCCCTTCCAGGTCATGTGGACACCCACGCCCTCGCCCAGCTCGTCCGCCATCTTGCGGGCGCCCTCGTAGGGGGTGGCGGGGTCGCCGGTGTTGCCGAGGACGAGGATGGGGGCGGAGCCCGGCGCGCGCACGTCGGGGGAGTCGTGCAGACCGGCCACCGGCCAGTCGTAGCACCAGCCGGCCGTGTCCCACGCCAGGAACTCACCGAAGACCGGCGATATGCCGCGGAACCGGGCCAGGCGCTTCTCGGCCTCCCGCGGAGTGGAGCGGTCCTTGGCGTCCAGACAGGAGATCGCCCGCTGCGAGTGGCTCTGCGTGCTGTAACGGCCCGAGGGATCGCGCTCGTTGTAGGCGTCGGCCAGCCGGAGCAGCGCCGTGCCGTCGCCCTTCTCGGCGTCCCGCAGGGCGCCGGTCAGCGCGGGCCAGGTCTGCTTGCTGTACAGGGTGACCAGGACGCCCGTGCTCGCCAGGGACTCGGTCAGCTTCCGGTCGCCGGAGGTGCGCATCGGCTCGCGGTCCAGGCGCGCGAGCAGCTTCTCTATCCTCTTGGCGCCCGCCTTCGGATTCTCGCCCTGGGCCGTGAAGTAGTTGTCGAGGGCGCGCTGGAAGCCGCGCGCCTGGTTCTCCGCGTGGCCGACCGAGTCCGCACTGGGGTCGCTGACCGCGTCCATGGCGAGGCGGCCGACGCGCTCGGGGAACAGGTGCGCGTAGGTGCCGCCGAGTTCGGTGCCGTACGAGATGCCCATGTAGTGCAGCTTGTCGTCACCGAGGGCCTGGCGCATGAGGTCCATGTCGCGGGCGGCCTCGACGGTCGACACATGCCCGATGAGCTTCTTGGCGCCCCGCGCGCAGCCCGCGCCGAAGTCCGCCGCGTCCTTGAAGTACGCCTTCTCCTCGGCCGGGGTGTCCGGCGTCAGGTCGACCTTCTCCTCGGCGGCCTGGGTGGCCTTGTCGTCCCGGCAGCGCACACCCTCGCTGGCGCCGACCCCGCGCGGGTCGAAGCTCACCAGGTCGTACCGCTCGCGCAGCGTGCCGTACATGTCGGCGAAGGACGGCAGGCCGGAGACGCCCGAGCCGCCGGGCCCGCCGAAGTTGAACAGCAGGGAGCCGATGCGGTCGCCCTTGCCGGTGGATCTGGCGCGGATCAGGGCGATGCCGATCGTCTCGCCGTCCGGCTTCGCGTGGTCCAGCGGGACCTGGAGCGTCGCGCACTGCCATGCGGCGCCTGGGGCGGTGCCGCCCTCGGGGGCCTTGCAGCCGTGCCAGTCAAGCTTCTGCGCGGCGCGGCCCTTTCCGGCGCCCTTGTCTTCGCTTCCCCCGCTCTTCCCGTCGTGCTTGTCGTCGTCGGGAGAGCCGCCGCAGCCGACGGCGACCCCCGCCAACAGCACTCCTGCGGCGGCCATGGCCGCGGACCGTACGAAACGCTGCATGTGGCGCTTCCCCCCTTGGAAGACAGTCACGCCATAGTAGGCGGGGTCACTGACAGTGACGTGGCCGGGCTTTTCTCAGGAGCAGACGGTGCCCGCCCCGGGGACCTTGCCGTCCAGCAGATAGCCGTCCACCGCGTCGCGCACACACCGGTTCTCGCTGTCGTACGCCCCGTGCCCCTGGCCCTTGTACGTCAGCTCGACGCCGACGCCCTCGCCGAGCGCCCGCGCCATCGCGCGCGCACCCTCGTACGGCGTGGCCGGGTCGCCGGTGTTGCCGATGACGACGATGGGCGGCGCGCCCTTGGCCGTGACGTCCGGGTGGTCGGCCTGGCCCGGGACGGCCCAGTCGGTGCAACTGACCATGCCCCACGCCAGATAGTCGCCGAACAGCGGTGACGCCTTGCGGAAGGCGGGCAGTCGGTCCTCCACGTCCCGAGTGGAGTAACGCGCCTTGTCGTCCGCGCAGTTGATGGCGACGTTGGCGGCCTGGAGGTTGCTGTACTCGCCGTCCTCGTTCCGGCCGTTCATCGAGTCCGCGAGCGACATCAGGATCCTGCCGTCACCGTCGTACGCCTCTTCGAGCCCCTGGGTGAGGTACGGCCAGAAGTCCTTGGAGTACAGCGACTGGGCGATGCCGGTGGTGGCGGCCGTCTGGGTCAGTTCGCGCGGGGGCAGGCCCGGGATCGGCTTGGCGTCCAGGTCCTTCAGGAACGTGGCGATCTTGTCCTTGACGTCCCGCTCCGTGTCGCCGACCGGGCAGTCCGCGACCTTGGAGGTGCAGTCCTTCGCGAAGTTGTCGAGGGCGAGCTGGAAGCCCTTGGCCTGGCCGAGCGAGCTCTCCTCGGCGTTCTGGGTGGGGTCGACGACGCCGTCGAAGACGGCTCGGCCCACGCGGGCCGGGAACAAGTGCGCGTAGACCCCGCCGAGTTCGGTGCCGTAGGAGATGCCGAAGTAGTGCAGCTTGTCGTCGCCGAGCACCTGGCGCATGAGGTCCATGTCGCGGGCCGCGTCGGTGGTGCGTACGTGGGGGAGCGTCTTGCCGGAGTCCTGCTCGCAGGCCTTGTTGAACGCCTTGACGTTGGCGACCAGCTTCTTCTTCTCGGCGTCGTCGTCGGGGGTGGAGTCCTGCTGGAAGTAGGTGTCGAGCTGTTCGTCGTCCTCGCACGCGACGCCCGCGCTGCGGCCGACCCCGCGCGGGTCGAAGCTCACCAGGTCGTAGCGGGTGCGCAGCTTGGCGTACTCCGCACCGAAGGCGGGCAGCGTGGTGACGCCCGAGCCGCCGGGGCCGCCGAAGTTGAAGACGAGGGAGCCGATGCGCTCGCCCTTGCCGCCGCTCGCGGCGGCCTTGATCAACGCGATGTCGATCGTGTCGCCCTTCGGCTTCGACCAGTCGAGGGGCGCCTTCATGGTGGCGCACTGCCACTCGGCGCCGCCGGGCAGCGGGGAGGGCGCCTCGCCCCCGCCCTCGGACGCGGCGGGCGCGGGACAGTCCTTCCAGCTCAGTTTCTGGGCCGGCAGGTCCTCGTCCTTGGCGTCGCTGTCGCCGCACGCCGCGAGCGTGACGGTCAGGAGCAGGGTGGCGGCGGCCAGGGCGCCGGCGCGTGGCTGGGGCGGTGAGGGCATGTGCCCATCCTGCGCGGGGCCCTGCCCGGCCGCTCGGGGCACGGGCCGAGCGGGTGAGGTGGGGGTGCGTGGGCGGGCGGGCGCGGCGGTGTGCTGCTGGGGGCGGGGTGAGCCGCTCCCCGCGCTCCGCGGAGCGCTAAAGCAGCCCCTTCCTTGTGAGGTGGTTGAAGAACAGCCAGCCGGGGAGCACCGGGAGCCACAGGGTCAGGAGCCGGTAGAGGAGCACGGCGGGCGCCGCCACCTCCTTGGGGACACCGACCGCGATCAGACCGACCGTCAGTGTCGCCTCGACCGCGCCCACACCGCCGGGAGTCGGCGCCGCCGATCCCAGGGCGTTGCCCGCGAGGAAGACCACCGCGACGCTCGCGAGACTCAGCGAGGTCATCTCCTCGTTGCCGAAGGCCCGCACGGAGGCGTCCAGGCACAGCACGAACATCAGGGTGAGCAGCAGCATCCCGCCGATGCCGGTGAGCAGCTTCTTCGGCCGCTGGAGCACATCCAGCATGCGCGGCACGACACCGGCGAAAAGCGACCGCACGCGCGTGACGATGAATTTCCGCAGGAACGGGATCGCCGTCACGACGAGGACGAGCACCGCGACCGACAGCAGCCCGGCGATGACCGTGCGGGACGGCGTGAACGACGGCGTCTTCTCCGTCCCCGTGAGATAGCCGAAGATCAGCAGCAGCAGGATGTGCGAGCCGAGCCCGAAGAGCTGCGAGGCACCGACACTCGCGACCGCGAGCCCGGAGCGCACTCCGGAACGCTGGAGGAAGCGCGTGTTCAGCGCGACACCGCCGACCGCGGCGGGCGCCACGATCTTCACGAACGACCCGGCGACCTGCGCCGCCACCGCCCGCAGGAAGGGTACCCGCTCCGGCACGAAGCCCAGCAGGCTCATCGCGGCCGCGAAGTAGCTCAGCGCGGAGAACCCGACGGCGGCGGCCACCCAGCCCCACTCGGCCTCCTGGAAGAGCTTGCCGAACTCGACGTGGGTGAGCTGCGACAGCAGGAAGTACGCGCCGATGGCGCCGGCGATGAAACTGATCAGCGTGCGGGGCCTGATCCGCTCCAGCTGCGCCGGCTCGACCGGCGCCGTCGGGCGGATGAGCAGCACCTGGTGGCGGATCTGGGTGAGCAGGTCCTCCTCGCGGGCCTGCTCCAGGGCGTCTTCTATGGCCTGCTTCTCGGCCTGCTGCTCCTGCTTGGCCGCCTGCTTCTCGGCCTTCTGCGACGGCTTGGGCGTCTGGAGCGCCTGGTGCGCCTTGTGCGCCGAGTCCTCCGCGGCCGCCGCCTCCGCGCGCACGCTCCTGGACCTGCGGGAGGCCTCCAGGACGGCCTCGCGCTCGCGCTGGGACCGTTCCCGGGCCAGCCTGCGCAGCGTGGCGCGGGTGGAGCGGGTGAGGGCGATGGGCTGCAGCAGCGGGAGGCAGTCGGCCACCGCGTCCGGACCGATGATCTCGACGGCGGAGGCGACCGCCCGCTCGGCGCCCACACGCAGGCCGAGGGTGGTCAGGAGCTGGGCGATGTCCATCCGCAGGACCAGGTCGCCCGCGGCGATCTCGCCGCCGCGCAGGTCCGTGAGGATGACCGCGCCGGAACGATCCACCAGGACCGCGTCGCCCGCCAGCCTGCGGTGGGCGATGCGCCGGGACTGCAGCGCCCTCACCTGCCGCCAGGTCTCGCACAGCAGCTCGTCGGTGACGGCCTCGTCCGGCAGGGAGTCCAGGGAGCGGCCACCGGTGTGCTCGTACACGAGCATCACGGCGTCGGGGCCCAGCTCGGAGGTGGCGATCAGCTTCGGGGCGTTGGCCCCGGCGGCGATCGCCGCGTAGGCGAGCAGGGCCTCCTGCTCCAGAGCCTGGCGCAGCGACTGCAAGCTGCGCCGCTGCGTGATGCCGCGCAGTGTCAGCCTGCGCCAGACGCGGTAGAAGAAGCCCTGCGCCTGCTGCTCCCGGTCGATGACCGTGACGTCGAGGGGCGGGCCGTCCTCCAGGGTGACGAAGTAGCGGCGCCCCCGGTCGCCGTGCTCGCTGTCCGGGGACTCCTCACGGGAGGCGCTCACGGGCCGGAAGCCGACGTGCCGCAGGCCCGCGAGCAGCGTCTGCCCGGTGGGCCGTACGTTCGGCGAGCCGACCGCGTAGAGCGTGCCGTACGCCACCGTCCAGCCGATGAGCACCGTCAGAAGGATCGAGAACGGCGTGGTGTAGCCGGTGACGAGCATCGTGAACGCGTCGAGCAGCAGCACGACGAACAGCACCAGGCGCCAGCGCGGCCTGCGGGACATGCCGACCGCCGTCATGTACGCGATGACGGGCGCGAGGTAGCCGTGCACCGGGTCGGTGAAGGCGTGGAGGTCCGCCGGGGACGGCTTTGTGAGCGCGTCCTGGATGGAGTCGGGGGCGGCCTTGGCGACCCACAGGTCGGTCGCCAGCGTCACGCCGTGCGCGAGGACGGCCGCCAGGACCCCGTCGGCGATGCGCAGGCCGTCGCGTTTGATCAGCCGTTCGATCGCGAACGCGACGGGGACGAGCAGCACGCCGATGCTGGCGACGAGCCCCGCCACCTTGATCAGCAGATCGGGGGCCTGGTCCGTGCCCTTGTCGATGTCCTGTTCGAGCCCGGACGTCGTGCCGTGCGCGAACGCGGCGATCGAGAGGAGCACCACGAGCGCGAGGACGCCGACGAGCAGCCGCATGAGGTCGGAGGGGCGGTGCACGCGCGCGGAGAGCAGCGGTTCGTCGCGCTCCACGCGGTCCGGGTGGGCTCCGCCCTCGGCGCAGTCGTCGCCGCCGAGCCTCTCGTCGTCCTTCGTCAGGGCGGGCTCACCGGTGTCCAGGTGTGACTCGGACGCAGAGGTGCCCGCCTTCTCATCGGGATGCACGCCCTGCTGCTCCGTCGTCTCTTCTTGATCTCGTATCACCAGTCACCGCCCGCACGATGGTGGCATGCCGCGTCGCCGCAGGGGGGCATCAGGGGGCAACGCGAGGACGCGAAGTGGTCACGAAACGGCACATCGCGGACCCTGGGGCGCCCGGTGGGCCGCCTTCCGGGGCCCCGCGCGGCAGCCGGGCCGCTGTGTCGGTGGGATACGGCAGGATGGTCCGGATGAGCGAGCAGAGCCGAGCGGGACAGACGCCGCCCGAGGCGGAACAGGCGCTTCCGGAGTACGCGGAGCGGGTCCTCGGCGTCGCGGAACTGATCCCTCCGGGGCGCGTGATGACGTACGGGGACGTCGCCGAGTGGCTGGAGGAGGGCGGCCCGCGCCAGGTGGGACGCGTGATGGCCCTCTACGGAGGAGGTGTCCCGTGGTGGCGTGTCGTGCGCTCCGACGGCGTCCTGCTGCCGGGGCACGAACTGCGGGCCCTGGAGCGCTACCGCGAGGAGGGCACCCCCTTGCGCCAGGCCTCGCGCGCCACCCAAGGGCACGTCCCGAAGCTCGACATGCGGCGGGCGCGCTGGGACGGGTGTGATGTGCGCGACGTGAGTGACATGCGTGACATCGCCGAGGGGGCAGAGGTGATGTCGGTCCGTCCCTTGCGGGCGCAGGGCGACGGCGCGGATGACGCGCGCCCGCAGGCTCCGAAGGCTCACACCTGACAGCTTCCGGCATCGGGAGGCCCGGCGGGGAGCCGGTGGCCCGTACGGGGGAACCCACACGTCCCCCGTGCCCACTGGCGTAGCGTCGACAGCGCGCATCCCCGTCACCTCATGACCCCCGCGCGCCCACTTCTCGACCAGCACCCCCACCAGGACCGGCGACCCACGTGAGTTCCCCCTCTTCCGCCCGGCACATCCGGCACCCGTCGCACCACCAGGTACGACAGGGGTCCCCGGGTGCCTACCGACTGGTGCGCACCCCGCCGGCTCGGACGGAACCCCCTCGCTTGGACGCAGGTCAGCGCCGTGTGGTTGACCACGAGAACGGTCCGCTCCTCGTCCTCGCGGGCCCCGGCACCGGCAAGACGACCACCCTGGTGGAGGCCGTCGCCGCGCGAGTCGCCCGGGGCGCGGACCCCGCCCGGCTGCTGGTCCTCACCTTCAGCCGCAAGGCCGCCGTCGAACTGCGCGACCGCATGGCGCTGCGCATAGGGGCGGCGCGCGCCCCACAGGCCACGACGTTCCACTCGTTCTGCTACGCCCTCGTGCGGGCCCACCAGGACGCCGAGCTGTTCGTCGAGCCGCTGCGGCTGCTGTCCGGTCCCGAGCAGGACGTGGCGGTACGGGAGCTGCTCGCGGGCCAGATCGACCTCGCGAAGGAGGGCCGGGGGCACGTCCGCTGGCCGGACGAACTGCGCGCCTGCCTCACCACCCGCGGCTTCGCCGACGAGGTGCGCGCGGTGCTCGCCCGCAGCCGCGAGCTGGGCCTCGGCCCGGCCGCCCTGGACGCCTTCGCCCGCCGCAGCGGCCGCCCCGACTGGGGGGCGGCGGCGGCCTTCCTCGCCGAGTACCTGGACGTGCTCGACCTGCAAGGAGTAGTCGACTACGCGGAACTGGTGCACCGTGCGGTGCTGCTCGCGCGCCGCCCCGAGGTGGCGCGGGCACTCGGCACGCGGTACGACGCCGTCTTCGTCGACGAGTACCAGGACACCGATCCGGCACAGGTACGGCTGCTGCACGCCCTCTCCGGAGGCGGCCGGACCCTCGTCGCCTTCGGAGACCCCGACCAGTCGATCTACACCTTCCGGGGCGCCGATGTGAACGGCATCCTGGAGTTCCCGTACGACTTCCCGCGCGCGGACGGCACGCCGGCGCCGGTCGAGGTCCTGACGACGTCCCGCAGGTCCGGCGCGCAGCTGCTCGACGCCACCCGGCTGCTCACCCGCCGCATGCCCCTCACCAGGCTGCCGGCGGACAAGGTGCGGGCCCACCGGGAGCTGACGCCGGTCAGAGACGGCGGCCGGGTCGAGGTGTACACGTATCCGACGGCCGGTACGGAACTGGACAACATCGCCGACATCCTGCGCCGCGCCCACCTGGAGGACGGCGTCCCCTGGGGCGACATGGCGGTCCTGGTCAGGGCCGGCGCCCGCACCATCCCGGCGGTACGCCGCAGCCTCAGCGCGGCGGGCGTCCCCCTGGAGATCGACGGTGACGACATCGCCCTGCGCCACGAGCCGGCGGTGACACCGCTGCTGACCGCGCTGCGGGTGGTGGCCACGGCGGTCATCTCGGAGGCGTCCACGGAGCCTTCCGCCCCGGAGACGGCGACCTCGGAGCCCTTGCCCGGCCCCGACACGGCGACGCCCCTCGCCGAAGCGACGTCCTCCGCAGAAGCCGCCCCCCTCGTAAAAGGCACGCTCTCTGAAGCGGGCACCACCGGGATTGCGGCGGACGGGGCCGGAATCGCGGCGGCCGAGACTGCAGCAGGCGTACCCAAAAATGCGCCGGGCGCACCCCGGATCGCGGCGGGCGTGCCCGGGAATGCGGCGGACACGACCGGGATCGCAGCGGGCGCGGCCGAGACCGCGGCTGACGCGAGCGGGGTCGTGGCAGGCGCGCCCGAGACCGCAGTAGGTGCGCCCGGGAACGCGGCTGACGCGGCCGAGACCGCAGCAGGCGCGCCCGGGACCACGGCGGACGCAACCGGGACCGCGGCGGACGCAACCGAGACCGCGGCGGACGCAACCGAGACCGCGGCGGGCACCGCCGCGACCGTTCGCACCGTGCCCTCCTGGCTCGACACCGAGACCGCGCTGGCCCTGCTGACCTCCCCGCTGGCCGGGATGGACGCCGCCGACCTGCGGCGGCTCGGCCGCGCCCTGCGTGAGGAGGAGCGCGCGGCGGGCAACCACCTGCCGCCGCCCTCCGACGAGCTGCTGGCCCGCGCCCTCGCCGAGCCCGAGCGGCTCGTCGCGCACGACCCCGCCTACGCCCGGGGCGCCCAGCGGCTCGGCGCGCTGCTCCGCAAGGCCCGGGAGCGCCTCGCGGGCGGCGGCACGGCCGAAGAGGCCCTATGGGAGCTGTGGGACGGCACACCCTGGCCCGCGCGCCTGGAGCGCACCGCGCGGCGCGGAGGAGCGGCGGGCCGCAACGCGGACCGCGACCTGGACGCGGTCTGCGCGCTGTTCGCCGCCGCGGCCCGCGCCGAGGAGCGCATCGGCGGGCGTGGCGCCCTGAACTTCCTGGAGGAGACCGAGGCGCAGGACATCGCCGCGGACACCCTCACGCGCCGCGCGGCACGCCCCGACGCCGTACGTCTGATGACGGCCCACCGCTCCAAGGGCCTGGAATGGCGGCTCGTCGTCGTGGCGGGCGTGCAGGAGGGCCTCTGGCCCGACCTGCGCCGCCGCGGCTCCCTCCTGGAGGCGGACCGCATCGGCCGCGACGGTCTCGCCGAACCGCTCACCCCCGGAGCGCTCCTCTCCGAAGAGCGCCGCCTGTTCTACGTGGCGGCCACGCGCGCGCGCGAGCGCCTCGTCGTGACGGCGGTCAAGGCCCCCGCGGACGACGGGGACCAGCCCTCCCGCTTCCTCACCGAACTCGGCGTCGAGCCCAAGGACGTGACCGGCCGCCCCCGCCGCCCCCTGTCCGTGGCCGCGCTCGTGGCCGAACTGCGGGCCACCACCGTCGACCCACGTGTCTCCGAGCCCCTGCGCGAGGCGGCCGCCCAGCGCCTCGCCCGCCTGGCCGCGCTCAGCGACGGCGACGGGCGCCCGCTGGTGCCCTCCGCCCATCCCTACCGCTGGTGGGGCATGTACGAGCCGACGGTGAGCGAGGTCCCCCTGCGGGACCGCGACAAGCCCGTGGTGCTCTCCGGAAGCGCGCTGGACCAGCTCGCCAACACCTGCTCCCTGCAGTGGTTCCTGGGCCGCGAGGTGAAGGCGGACGCTCCCGCGACCGCCGCTCAGGGCTTCGGCAACGTGGTGCACGTCCTCGCCGACGAGGTCGCCTCCGGACGCACCCCCGCCGACCTCGCCGTCCTCATGGAACGCCTCGACTCCGTGTGGGACGCCCTCGCCTTCGACGCCCCCTGGAAGTCGGCCCAGGAGAAGGAGCACGCGCGCGTGGCGCTCGAACGCTTCCTCCAGTGGCACGTCGACTCCAACGGCACGCGCGGCGGCCGCACACCCGTCGCCAGCGAGCACGGCTTCGACGTGACGCTCGAAGCGGGCCCCTACGAAGTACGCGTACGAGGCTCGATGGACCGCGTGGAGCAGGACGCGGAAGGCCGCGCCTACGTAGTGGACTTCAAGACGGGCAAGCACGCCCCGACCGCCGCCGAGGTCGCCCGCCACCCGCAGCTCGCCGTCTACCAGCTCGCGGTCCGCGAGGGCGCCGCCGACGACGTCTTCGCGGGCGCCCGCCCCGAGCCGGGCGGCGCCGAACTGGTGCAGCTGCGCCAGGGCGCCGCCAAGAAGAACGGCGGCGACACCCTCCCCAAGGTCCAGGCCCAGGAGCCCCTCTCCGGAGAGTGGATCGGCGACCTCCTCGCGACGGCCGCGGGCAAGGTGCTCGACGAACGCTTCACACCCACCACGGGCCAGCACTGCACCCACTGCGCCTTCCGCGCCTCGTGCAGCGCGCGCCCGGAGGGGCGGCAGGTCGTGGAGTGACCTGGTGCCGGAGCACTCCCTCCCGCGATCTAAGGTCTCAGTAAAGACATGCTGTGCACCGATCGGCGGTGCACCATTTTTGAGGAGACACGTACATATGGCAGCCAATCGGAAGCTCCTTGCGGTGGCCGTCGCCTGCTCCGCCGCCGTCATCGGCCTGGCGGGCTGCGGCAGTGACGACGAGAAGAAGGACCCCTTCGAGGGGATGAGCGCCGACAAGATCGCCAAGAAGGCGTCCGACGCCTCCAAGGACGCGGGCTCCTTCCGGGTCTCCGGCAAGGGTGAGCAGGACGGCAAGGCGATCAAGGTCGACTTCTCGGTCGCCAAGTCCGGCGAGTGCAAGGGCAAGATGGACGGTGGCGCCCAGGGCGCCGCCGAGCTGCTCGTCGTCGACGGCAATCAGTACATGAAGGGCGACGAGGCGTTCTGGAAGGACGCCATGGGCGGCGGCTCCCAGGCCTCGCGTCTCAAGGACAAGTGGGTCAAGACGCCGAACCAGAAGAAGGAAGGCGCCTGCCAGGCGGACGACATGTTCAAGTCGGGCGAGCTGAAGGGCCTCAAGCGGGAGAAGGACGCCGAGGTCGACGGCAAGACGGCGGCCGTCCTGACCAAGACCAAGTCGGGCAAGAAGTCCACCTTCTACGTCGCCACCGAGGGCAAGCCCTACTTCCTGAAGGTCGTCAACACGGGCAAGGACGACCCGGGCACGATGTACTTCTCCGACTACGGCAAGCCCGTCGAGGTCAAGGCCCCGCCGGCCGGCGAGATCATGGACCTCAAGGAACTCATGAGCTCCTGACGCACGCGCGCGACGGCGGTGGCCGCGGGGGACCGGCTCGTCCCGGTTGTCAGTGGCCACCGCTAGCCTCTCTGACGTGCCACCTCGTATCACCGACCCCGAGCAGCTCAAGGAGCTCCTGGGGATCCCGTTCACCCCGGAGCAGACGGCGTGCATCACCGCGCCGCCCGCCCCGCAGGTGATCGTGGCCGGAGCCGGCTCCGGCAAGACGACGGTGATGGCGGCCCGCGTGGTCTGGCTGGTCGGCACCGGCCAGGTCGCCCCGGAGCAGGTCCTCGGCCTGACGTTCACGAACAAGGCGGCGGGCGAGCTGGCCGACCGGGTGCGCCAGGCGCTGATCAGGGCCGGCGTCACCGACCCGGAGGCAGTGGACCCGGACAATCCGCCGGGCGAGCCGGTCATCTCCACGTACCACGCCTTCGCGGGCCGCCTCCTGACCGACCACGGCCTGCGCATCGGCCTGGAGCCGAGCTCCCGGCTGCTCGCCGACGCCACCCGCTTCCAGCTCGCCGCACGCGTGCTGCGCGAGGCCCCAGGGCCCTATCCGGCCCTGACCCGCTCCTTCCCCGACCTCGTCAGCGACCTCCTCGCCCTCGACAGCGAGCTG
This sequence comes from Streptomyces sp. NPDC005898, assembly GCF_040629635.1. Classification (NCBI taxonomy): domain Bacteria; kingdom Bacillati; phylum Actinomycetota; class Actinomycetes; order Kitasatosporales; family Streptomycetaceae; genus Streptomyces; species Streptomyces sp. NPDC005898. Next base: position 12,340 of record NZ_JBEXWC010000009.1, read on the forward strand.
GCGGAGCACCTCGTCCGGCCCGAGAGCCTTCGCGCGTACGACACCGGACTGCTGCGCGCCCTGGACGGCGTGAAGCTCTCCAACGCCGACCTGCGCAAGGTCCCGGAGACGGCGGCGGCGCGCCTGGAGCTCGCCGAACTCGTCGGGCTGTACCGCGCGGCCAAGCGCTCCCGCGACCTCCTCGACTTCGGCGACCAGATCGCCCTCTCCGCCACGCTCGCCCGCACCCGCGCGGAGGTCGGCGAGATCCTGCGGGACGAGTTCCGCGTCGTCCTCCTCGACGAGTACCAGGACACGTCCGTCGCCCAGCGCATCCTCCTGTCCGGCCTGTTCGGCGGCGGCACGGGCCACCCGGTGACGGCGGTCGGCGACCCCTGCCAGGCGATCTACGGCTGGCGCGGCGCCTCGGTGGCCAACCTCGACGACTTCCCCGAGCACTTCCCGTACGCCGACGGCCGCCCCGCCACCCGGCACGCGCTCAGCGAGAACCGCCGCAGCGGCGGCCGCCTCCTGGACCTCGCCAACACCCTCGCGGAGCCCCTGCGCGCGATGCACGCGGGCGTGGAGGCACTGCGCCCCGCGCCCGGCGCCGAGCGCGACGGCGTGGTGCGCTGCGCGCTGCTGCGCACGCATGCCGAGGAGATCGACTGGCTCGCCGACTCCATCGCCCACCTCGTACGCACCGGCAAGGCCCCCGGCGAGATCGCCGTCCTGTGCCGCACGGCGACGGACTTCGCCGAGATCCAGGGCGCGCTCGTCGCCCGCGACATCCCCGTGGAGGTCGTCGGCCTCTCCGGCCTCCTCCACCTCCCCGAGGTCGCCGACCTGGTGGCCGTCTGCGAGGTCCTCCAGGACCCGGGGGCGAACGCCTCCCTGGTGCGGCTGCTCACCGGACCGCGCTGGCGGATCGGCCCCCGCGACCTCGCCCTCCTCGGCCGCCGCGCCCGCCTCCTCGTCCGCCCGGGGCACACCGCCCCCGAGGACCCGGACCGGCGCCTCGCCGAGGCCGTCGAAGGGGTCGACCCGGCCGAGGTGATATCGCTCGCGGACGCCCTGGACACCTTCCTGGAGTCCTCCCTGGGCCCTGACGAGGCGTCCCGGCGGGACGACGGCCTGCCCTTCTCCGCCGACGCCAGGGTGCGCTTCGCCCGGCTCGCCGCCGAGCTGCGCGAACTGCGGCGGTCGCTGTCCGACCCGCTGATGGACGTCCTGCACCGCGTGCTTGCCGTGACCGGCCTGGAGGTGGAGCTGTCCGCGTCGCCGGGCGCCCTCGCGGCCCGCCGCCGCGAGACCCTCTCCAACTTCCTGGACGTCGCCGCCTCCTTCGCCGCGAACGACAGCGGCGCGACACTGCTGGCCTTCCTCGGCTTCCTGCGCACCGCCGCGCAGTACGAAAAGGGCCTCGACAACGCCCTGCCGGGCGGCGAGAACACCGTCAAGGTGCTCACCGCCCACCGGTCCAAGGGCCTGGAGTGGGACGTCGTCGCCGTCCCCGGGCTGGTCGAGGGCACCTTCCCGAGCGCTCAGGGCCGCGAGAAATGGACCGCCCAGGCCAAGGTCGTCCCGCACGCACTGCGCGGCGACGCGGCCACCCTGCCCGACATCGAGACGTGGGACGCCAAGGGCATGAAGGCCTTCCACGAAGCCATGAAGGACCACCAGCGCACCGAGGAACTGCGCCTCGGCTACGTGACCTTCACCCGCCCCCGCTCCCTGCTCCTGGGCTCGGGCCACTGGTGGGGCCCCTCCCAGAAGAAGCCACGCGGCCCCTCCGACTTCCTGTGGGCCCTGCACGACCACTGCGTGGCCGGCCACGGTGAGATCGAGGCCTGGACCGACGAGCCGACCGAGGACGAGGAGAACCCCGCCCTGCGCGAGGGGAGCGCCGACCAGGCGTGGCCGCTGCCGCTGGACGACGCCTCCCTGGCCCGCCGCCGCGCCGCCGCCCGGACCGTCCTCGACCATCTGGAGCGCCTGACCCGCGACGGCACGCCGGAACCCGCCCGCGCCCACACGGAGGCCCACCCGTCGGCGCACGACGACGTCCCGCCGGCCGAGGACCCGGAGTGGCCGCCCCCTCCAGAGGACGAAGACGGCCCCTACGGAGACGTCGATTTCCCCGACGCCTACGAGGACGCCGCCTTCCCCGACGCCGAAGCCGGCGCCGACCCCGCGGACTGGGACGCCCTGGCGACGGAGCGCCCCACGATCCCGCGCCCCGCGGACGCCCCTCCCGCCGAGGGCAGCGGCCCCGCCGGCCCCGCCGCTTCGGCGGCCCACGCGCGCGTACCGCTCCCCGCGCAGCCTTCCGGAGCACGCCCGCACCCCGCCGACGGCGAAGACGATCGGGGCGAGCGGACGCTTCTCACTCCGGAGGAAACCCGCACCCTCGCCTCCTGGGACCGCGACCTGGACGCCCTCACCGGAGAGCTCCTGCGCTCCCGGGAGGCCGTCAGGGACATCCCCGTGCCGCCGTCGCTCACCGCGTCCGAGCTGATGCGCCTGGCCGCCGACCCCGACGGTTTCGCCAAGGACCTCGCCCGGCCCATGCCCCGCCCGCCACAGCCCGCGGCCCGCCGCGGCACCCGCTTCCACGCCTGGGTCGAGTCCCGCTTCGAGGAACTGACCCTGCCGATGCTCGCCCCCGAGGACCTCCCCGGCGGCGGCCCGGACGAGGCCGAGATCGCCGACGAGCGCGATCTGGAAGCCCTCAAGGAGGCCTTCGAGCGCACCGAGTACGCCCGTCGCACGCCCCACCGCGTCGAGGTGCCCTTCCAGTTCGTCATCGCCGGCCGCGTGATCCGGGGGCGCGTCGACGCCGTCTACAAGGAAGGTGACGGAGACGACACGACGTACGAGATCGTCGACTGGAAGACCAGCCGCACCCACAGCGCCGACCCGCTCCAGCTCGCCGTCTACCGCCTCGCCTGGGCCGAGCAGCAGGGCGTCCCCCTGGAGTCGGTGAAGGCCGCCTTCCTGTATGTGCGCAGCGGGGAGACGGCCCGGCCGAGGAATCTCCCGGGCCGCGCCGAGCTCGAACGCCTGCTCCTCGCGGAACCACCGGACGAGCCCGCCCCGGACGGCGGATAGGCTCGTGACCATGAGCGAGACACCGGACAGCGCCGTCCGCACGTACATCGACCACCACCGTGCCGCCTTCCTCGACGACCTCGCCGAGTGGCTGCGCATCCCGTCCGTGTCGGCCCAGCCCGACCACGCCGGGGACGTGCGCCGCAGCGCCGAGTGGCTCGCCGCCGCCCTCAAGGAGACCGGCTTCCCGACGGCTGAGGTCTGGCAGACCCCGGGAGCGCCCGCCGTCTTCGCCGAGTGGCCCTCGGACGACCCGCAGGCCCCTACGGTGCTCGTCTACGGCCACCACGACGTGCAGCCGGCGGCCTGCGAGGACGGCTGGACGACCGACCCCTTCGAGCCGGTCGTCCAGGGAAACCGCCTCCACGCGCGCGGGGCGGCCGACGACAAGGGCCAGGTCTTCTTCCACACCCTCGGCGTCCGGGCCCACCTCGCCGCCACCGGCCGCCACGCGCCGGCCGTGAACCTCAAGCTGCTCGTCGAGGGCGAGGAGGAGTCCGGCTCCCCGCACTTCCGAGAGCTGATCGAGGCCCACAAGGAGCGCATCGCCGCCGACGCGGTGATCGTCTCCGACACCGGCATGTGGTCGCGGGACACCCCCACGGTCTGCACCGGCATGCGCGGCCTCGCCGAGTGCGAGATCGTGCTGCACGGCCCCGACCAGGACATCCACTCCGGCTCGTTCGGCGGCGCCGTGCCGAACCCGGCCACCGAGATCGCCCGCCTGGTCGCCGCCCTGCACGACGAGCACGGGCGCGTGGCGATCCCCGGCTTCTACGAAGGCATCACGGAACTGACCGACCGCGAGCGCGAACTCTTCGCCGAGCTGCCCTTCGACGAGGAGCGCTGGCTGCGGACCGCGAAGTCGCACGGCACCCGGGGAGAGGCCGGATTCACCACCCTGGAGCGCGTCTGGGCCCGCCCGACGGCCGAGGTCAACGGCATCGGCGGCGGCTACCAGGGCGAGGGCAGCAAGACGATCATCCCGTCGTCCGCCCTGGCGAAGATCTCCTTCCGGCTGGTCGCCGGCCAGGACCTGGGGCACGTCGAAGAGGCCGTACGGGCCTGGGCCGCCGACCAGGTGCCCGCCGGAATCCGTCACACGGTCACCTTCAGCCCCGGCACCCGCCCGTGTCTGACCCCGCTCGACCACCCGGCCCTGAAGTCCGTGGCCCGCGCGATGGGCCGCGCCTTCGAGCAGCCGATCCGCTTCACGCGCGAGGGCGGCTCCGGACCCGCGGCCGACCTCCAGGACGTCCTCGCCGCACCCGTGCTCTTCCTCGGCATCTCCGTCCCGTCCGACGGCTGGCACGCGCCGAACGAGAAGGTCGAGATCGACCTCCTCCTCAAGGGCGTCGAGACGGCCGCCTACCTGTGGGGCGATCTCGCGGAGAACTGGCGCGATGCGCCCTGACCATCCCCGCGACGCCGACCACGTCCTGCCGCACGCCTGGCTGAACCACCCATTCCACCGGGGGAGTAGGAAGCACCTGTGACCACCTGGACCGACAGCACCGCCGAGCGCCCCGTGTCGTTGACCGCGCCGAGCGGCATCGACCGCGCGGCCCATCACCGCATGGACGAGGCCTGGCTGGCCGCCGCCTGGAGCCACCCGACCACCCGGGTCTTCGTGGTCTCCGGCGGCCAGGTGCTCATCGACGAGACGCCCGAAGGCCGCACCGAACTGGTGATGACACCGGCCTTCGAGGCGCCGCTCACCGAGGAACACCGTTACTTCCTCGGCACCGACGACGACGGCGTCAGCTACTTCGCGCTCCAGAAGGACACCCTGCCGGGCCGCATGGACCAGTCGGCGCGCCCGGCCGGGCTGCGCGAGGCGGGGCTGCTGCTCTCACCCCGGGACGCGGGCCTGATGGTGCACGCCGTCGCCCTGGAGAACTGGCAGCGCCTGCACCGCTTCTGCTCGCGCTGCGGCGAGCGCACGGTCATCGCCGCGGCGGGCCACATCCGCCGCTGCCAGGCGTGCGGCGCCGAGCACTACCCGCGCACGGACCCCGCGGTGATCATGGCGGTCAGGGACAGTGAGGACCGCATCCTCCTCGGCCGGCAGGTGCACTGGCCGGAAGGGCGCTTCTCGACGCTCGCGGGCTTCGTCGAGCCGGGCGAGTCCATCGAGCAGTCGGTGCGGCGCGAGGTCTTCGAAGAGGCGGGCGTCACGGTCGGCGACGTCGAGTACGTCGCGAGCCAGCCCTGGCCGTTCCCCTCCAGCCTGATGCTGGGCTTCATGGCCGACGCGACCTCCTCGGAGATCAACGTCGACGGCGAGGAGATCCACGAGGCCCGCTGGTTCTCCCGGGAAGACCTGCGGGCCGCGTTCGAGTCCGGGGAGGTCCTGCCTCCCTACGGCATCTCGATCGCGGCCCGACTGATCGAACTCTGGTACGGCAAGCCCCTGCCGAAGCCGGGGACCGTGGGCTGAGCAGCCCGGCCCCCGGCCTGTGCCGCACCTCAGGCACCCCGCTGCCGCTGGGCCTCAGGCGTCGAGCTTCTGCTTGACCTGGGCGAGCGAGGGGTTCGTGAGCGTCGAGCCGTCCGGGAAGAGAACGGTGGGAACTGTCTGGTTTCCGCCGTTCGCCTTCTCGACGAAGGCCGCCGAGTCGGGGTCCTGCTCGATGTTGATCTCGGTGTACGCGATGCCCTCGCGGTCCATCTGACCCTTGAGGCGGCGGCAGTAGCCGCACCACGTGGTGCTGTACATCGTCACAGTGCCCGGCATGTGTGTCGTGCTCCTTCGTAGCTCGGGTGCGTCTCGCACTGACACGAACGTACGGGACCCGGCCGCCATTCCCGCATTAGTACGACCGCACCCGCCCCCCTGTGGACAACCGGCTCGCCCGCCCCCGGCGACCTGGCAGCATGGCAGGGTGACATCAGCAACGCACACCACCCTCTTCCCGCAGGTCCCGGACTCTGCCGACGCGGTGCTCGCCGGGCTCGACCCCGAGCAGCGCGAGGTGGCCACCGCCCTGCACGGGCCGGTGTGCGTCCTCGCGGGCGCCGGCACCGGCAAGACGCGGGCGATCACCCACCGGATCGCCTATGGGGTGCGCGCCGGCATCCTCCAGCCCTCCAGCGTGCTGGCCGTCACGTTCACCAACCGCGCCGCCGGCGAGATGCGCGGCCGGCTGCGCCAGCTCGGCGCCTCCGGCGTCCAGGCCCGCACCTTCCACTCCGCGGCCCTGCGCCAGCTCCAGTTCTTCTGGCCGAAAGCAGTCGGTGGCTCCCTGCCGAGGATCGTCGACCGGAAGATCAAGCTGGTCGCGGACGCGGCCGCCGCCTGCCGCATCCGCCTGGACCGCAACGAGCTGCGCGATCTGACCAGTGAGATCGAATGGTCCAAGGTCACCCAGACCGTCCCCTCGGACTACGCGGCCGCGGCGGCCAAATCCGGCCGTCTCGTCCCGCGCGACCCCGCCGAGATCGCCCAGCTCTACGCCGCGTACGAAGACCTCAAGCGCGACCGCGCCGTCATCGACTTCGAGGACGTCCTGCTCCTCGCCGTCGGCATCCTCCAGGACCGGCACGACATCGCCGAGCAGGTCCGCACGCAGTACCAGCACTTCGTGGTGGACGAGTACCAGGACGTGAGCCCCCTCCAGCAGCGCCTCCTGGAGCTGTGGCTGGGAGAGCGCGACAGCCTCTGCGTCGTCGGCGACGCCAGCCAGACGATCTACTCCTTCACCGGCGCCACCCCGGACCACCTGCTGAACTTCCGCACCCGCCACCCGGGAGCCACGGTCGTCAAGCTGGTCCGCGACTACCGCTCCACCCCCCAGGTCGTCCACCTCGCCAACGGCCTGCTCTCCCAGGCCCGCGGCCGCGCCGCCGACCACCGCCTGGAACTGATCTCCCAGCGCGACCCCGGCACGGAGCCGGTCTACACGGAGTACGCGGACGAGCCGGCCGAAGCCGAGGGCGCCGCCCGCCGCATCCGGACCCTCCTCGCCGACGGCGTCCCGGCCAGCGAGATCGCGGTCCTCTTCCGTACGAACTCGCAGTCCGAGATCTACGAACAGGCACTCGCCGACGCCGGCGTCCCCTACCAGCTGCGCGGCGCCGAGCGGTTCTTCGAGCGCACCGAGGTCCGCGAGGCCGGCGCGGCCCTGCGCGGCGCCGCCCGCTTCGGGGGCAACGACGCGCTCCTCGACGACGTGGTCGACCTGCCCTCCCAGGTGCGGGCCGTGCTGTCGACCAAGGGCTGGACGCACCAGCCCCCCGCCGGCTCGGGCGCGGTCCGCGACCGCTGGGAGTCCCTGGCCGCGCTGGTGCGCCTCGCCGAGGACTTCGCGCGGGCCAAGCCGGAGGCGACCCTGGCCGACCTGGTGGCCGAACTGGACGAGCGGGCGAACGCCCAGCACGCCCCCACCGTCGAGGGCGTCACGCTGGCCTCGCTCCATGCGGCCAAGGGGCTGGAGTGGGACAGCGTGTTCCTCGTCGGTCTCGCCGAGGGCATGATGCCGATCACCTACGCCAAGACCGACGAGCAGATCGAGGAGGAGCGCCGCCTCCTCTATGTGGGGGTGACCCGCGCCCGCACGCACCTCTCCCTGTCCTGGGCCCTGTCCCGTTCGCCGGGCGGCCGTCCCAACCGCCGCCCGAGCCGGTTCCTGGACGGGCTGCGCCCGGGCTCCGGGGCGGGCGCGGCGGGGCGCGCGGCGGGTGGCGGTCCCGGCGGTGTCGAGCGCGGCAGCGCGGGGGAGGGCCCGGCGACGGCGGTGGGACGCGTGCAGCGCAAGAATCGCGCCCCGGCCCGCTGCCGGGTCTGCGGCAGGACCCTCACCGACGCGGGCGAGCTGAAGCTCATGCGGTGCGAGGACTGCCCGTCGGACATGGACGAGGGGCTCTATGAGCGGCTGCGGGAATGGCGTGCCGTCCAGGCGAAGCAGCTGGGGCAGCCCGCGTACTGCGTCTTCACGGACAAGACCTTGATCGCCATCGCGGAGGCCGTGCCGGACGACGAGGGCGAGCTGGCGCGCATCCCCGGGGTCGGTGTCCGCAAGTTCCACCGCTTCGGCGCCGAGGTGCTCGCTATCTGCGCAGGTCAGGACGGTGTAAGGGGCGCCGACGGCGAGTGATTCAAACTCGTCGAAAAAATAGTTTGCGCATGCGCAAGGATGACCCATAGGTTCTTAAGCACGGGAACGGCGGCTTCTCCGAAGCCCTGGTCCCGTGCTGTACTTGTCAGCCCCGCAGGATCGGTTCCGGTCGATCCCATAGACGCCGAGAGGAGGCGAATTCCAGTGATCAGCATCAACGAGAGCTTCACCAGCACCGTCAAAATGACCGATCGCTCGGTCGTCGCTTCCTGCCTGCTCGGCTTCTCGCACCAGGGCACCGGTCTGTCCGGCGGCATCGCCGCCGTGCGTCCGCTGTCCGCCCTGCCTCTCGCCGGTCTCCCCATGGGTGAGGCCATCGAGGGCAATGAGCGACCGACCGAGGCACCGGAAGCAGCAGTAGCGAAGACGCAGGCCCAGGCCTATGCCTTCGCGGCGGCCGGTGCCGGATTCCGCAAGCAGACGACGCAGCACCACACGATGTGGGCCTTCCGTGGGCTCGAACCCTGGAGTGATCCAGTCTGATCTCGATCAGACAGGCGCCTTCAGGGCCGCGGAACCCCACCCGGGATCCGCGGCCCTTCTGTTTTCCCCAAAACAGGGAGACAGAGCGAAGGGGCCAATGCAAGACCCGGTACCAGCCGCCAACCGGCCGACCCAGGCCGGCACGACCAGACGAGGAAAACACCACCGTGCAACTCGAAGCGCACGCCCCGTCCGTACCGCCTTCACAGACGATCTCCCCGCACACGCCCACGGAGGACCAGGCCTTGACCCCCCTGACCGCGCTCACCGCGCTCGACGACGCCATCGAGAACCTCGGCGTACCCGTTCCCTGCCGTGCCTACGACCCCGAGGTCTTCTTCGCGGAGTCCCCGGCCGATGTCGAGTACGCCAAGTCCCTCTGCCGTACCTGCCCGCTGATGGAGGCCTGCCTCGCCGGCGCCAAGGAGCGGCGTGAGCCGTGGGGCGTCTGGGGCGGCGAGCTGTTCGTCCAGGGTGTGGTGGTCGCCCGCAAGCGGCCCCGCGGCCGCCCGCGCAAGAACCCGGTCGTCGCATGAACACCGCCGGAACCATCGATCGCCCCCTGACGCACGACCCCAAGAAGCAGGCCCCGATGAAGACAGCCACCCGCGAGCCCGCAGGCTCCGCGACCCGAGACTTCACCACCACCGGCGCGCACACCTCGCGCCAGAACAGGACCCGAGAGATGCAACTCATCCCAGAAGCCATGGCTCGTGCGCATGTGCACGAACGACTGCGTGAAGCCGACGCGCAGCGCCCGGCCGAGCGCTTGCTGGCAGCCCGCCGCATGCAGCGCCGCGCGGAGCGCGCCTCGATGCGTGCCCGACGCGCGCTCGCCATGGCACTCATGCAGTAACAAGCAGTACCAGGTAGTAACAGTCAGTGAATCTCGCGGGGGCCGTCCGACCGGACAGGCCTCCGCGCCGCGTTGTGCGTCAGCACGGGGCCGGAGCCTCGGTCGGGCCGGGCTGCCCTCGCTCAGGCCTCCAGCGCCGCCTCGCCCTCCTCGCGCGCCTCCGCCGGCTCCTCCGCCTCGGTCACGAAGCCGGGGAGCCACTCCTCCAGCTCGTCCCGCATCCGCACCGTCGCGCCCAGCTGGCACAGCACCCCGATGGTGCTCAGCGTCACCCGGTGTATCAGCAGATACGACGGCGGGAGATTCAGCCGCTTGCCCAGTTGGTAGGCGGGGGAGCGGGGATCGGCGACCCGGGCGGCCTGGCTGCGTATCCAGCCCCGGGTGAAGGTGAACTCCTCCACCAGCATCGGCTCGATGATCGGCAGGAGGTAGTCGAGCACCGCGTCCGGCTCGAGCTCGACGGTCTCCTTGACGAACCCTTCCTCGCGCAACATGTCGTAGACCGCGTCGGCCTCGCCGTCCAGCGTCATCCGCAGGGACGCACCGATGGGCGAGGGCAATCCGCCCGGCAGCCGGTCCACGGTGCCGAAGTCCAGGACACCGAGCCGCCAGCCGCTCTCCTCGTCCGGCAGCAGGCGGAAGTTGCCCGGGTGCGGGTCGGCGTGGAGCAGCCCCGTGCGCGCCGGACCCGAGAAGAGGAAGCGGGTGAGCAGCTGGCCCGCCCGGTCGCGCTGCTCCAGGGTGCCGTTCGCTATCACCTCGGACAGGGGTATTCCGTCGATCCACTCGGTGACGAGGACCTGCTCGCTCTGGTGCACCACCCCGGGCACGACCACGTCCGGGTCATCGGCGAACTCCAGGGCGTGTGCCTCCTGGGCCTGCGCCTCCAGGCTGTAGTCGAGCTCTTCGGAGACCCGGTCGCGCAGCTCGGTGATGAGCGGCTTGATGTCCATCCCCGGTATCAGCGGCCCCAGAAGGCGGGCGAACCGGCTCAGCTGGTTGAGGTCGGACAGCAGGGCCTCGCCCGCTCCCGGGTACTGCACCTTGACGGCGACCTGGCGTCCGTCCTCCCAGACCGCCCGGTGCACCTGGCCGATCGACGCGGCGGCCGCCGGCTTGTCGTCGAACTCCAGGAACCGCTCGCGCCAGTCCTCGCCGAGTCGCTCCCTGAGCACGGTGTGCACGGTGCTCGTCGGCATCGGGGGCGCCGCCTCCTGGAGCTTTGTCAGCGCCGCGCGGTAGGGCCCCGCGACCTCCTCGGGCAGCGCCGACTCGAAGACGGACAGTGCCTGCCCGAACTTCATGGCGCCGCCCTTGAGCTCGCCCAGGACCTTGAACAACTGCTCCGCGGTCCGCTGCTGCAGCTCACGGCCGACGATCTCCGCCGACTTGCCGCCGATCCGCTTTCCGAGCCCCCAGGTCGCGCGTCCCGCGAAGCCGAGCGGCAGCGCGGCCAGTTTGGCGGTTCGGGTGACCGCCTTCCGGGGAAGATCAGACATGCGCCCCTCCAAGTCCCAGACAGCCACGCCTTCGCAGGCGGTTACCCGGCCATTGTTGCGTGTTGGTCCATCTGCGCGGTGAGCCGATCCCCCTTAACGTGCGCACCGGCCCCGCAAGGGCAGGCGGGATGGGGTGAAATCGGGCGACTGTGCCAGTCGAAGCCGGGAATGGACGCCTCCCAGCGGACTCCCGCGCAGGCAGCGGATGTGCCGTCCAGGAAGGCGAGGGCGTGCCCCGCGACCATTCCGGCGACCGAGGTGGACAGGGCCAGGTCGCACGCGGGCACGTGCCGCGCTCTGCCCGAGCGCCACTGGGCCAGCATCCGGGCCCAGGTGGGATCGCGGTCCGAGCGCTGCCGGGTGAGGCAGCCCGCGCAGGCGGTCGTCCCGGGCAGGACCAGGGGGCCCACCACACCCGTGCCTTCGATCACTCCGGCGTAGAGGTGGGGTGTGCCCGCCGCGAGCAGGTCCGCCGCGGCCGCCGCGTCGGGGGCGTACGCGTCCAGTCCCTCTCGTGGGGCGATGATCACCAGGGAGAGCCCGGCCTCCCCCTCCCGTGCCGGAGCCGAACGGGGCGCCCGCGGTGACCGGTCGGGTGCCGCCTGCCGCACGAGCCGGCGCGCGGTCGTGTCCCTGCGCTCCCCGACCGCCTCGGCCGGCAGCCCGCCCGGCGCGACGTCCCACGGCTCCACATGGCCACCGTCCAGCACCTCGACCCGGCCCACGCCCGCCCCCGCGAGGAGGGAGGCCACCACGGCGCCCACCCGCCCCGCGCCCTGGACACGCACGCGCACGCTCCGGCGCGCCGCCATTTTCTCCATCGCTTCACCCGGTTCGGAGGCGAGGAGCGAGAGCGAGGCCAGGTCGGCCCGCAGCCGGTCCAGGGGGCCGCTCCTGCCGCGCAGGGCGTCGGCCGCCGGGCCGCCGCCCGTCGAGTCGTCGAGCAGGCCGGCCCGCGACAGCTCCGCCAGCAGCCGGTCCACATGCCCCTCGGGCAGCCCCATCCGCTTGGCCTCCTCGCGCAGGAGCGGCAGCCCGCGGGTACCGTCGAGCAGCGTCAGGAAGCTGCCCGTCGCGGTGTCCATCGGGCCGAGCACCAGGGCATGCGCGGGCGCCACCCCGAACTGCACGGTGCTCAGGTCCCGCCAGCCGCGCCGCAGCGCGGGCTTCAAGGTCGGATGCATGGTCGTCCCCCGTCGTCCGGTCGGCGCGCTTCCGTCCGCCGCGCCGATCGAATGCCAGAATGCCCGCCTCGCCGAAAGCCCGCGTCCCGTTGTCCACAGGCACGGTGTGCTTGTCGTACTAACCGGTCGTCCTGCCCTCGGCCGAATCGGTCGTCCTGGCCTCGGCCCAAGCGGTTGTCCTGGCCTCGGCCCAACCGGTCGTCCCGGCCTCGGCCCGAGCAGTCGTCCCGCCCACGCCACCCGTCGCCCCGGGCACATCACCTGGAAGCGGATCGGCGCCGAACCGTCCCGGAGGCGGGACTTCCCCCACGCCCAGCGGGTAACGTCGGGGCGTGCCCGCCGACCCGTCCTCTCGCGTCGCTGGGGAGACCTCAGCGCCTCGCGCCACGACTCCGCAGCGCAGCACGACCACCGGTCCGCCGCCCCCCGGCGCGCCGGCGGACGCGGTCGAGGTCAGACGCAGCGCCCGCCGCCGCAGGACGGTCTCGGCCTACCGGGAGGGCGAGCGCACCGTCGTCCTGATCCCCGCCCGGATGTCCGAGGCGGAGGAGCAGCGCTGGGTCAATGTGATGCTCGACAAGCTCGCGGCGCAGGAGAGCAAGCGCCTGATCGGTGACGCGGAGCTCATCGAGCGCGCCGGGCAGCTGTCCGAGCAGTACTTCGACGGCCGGGCCAGGCCCACCTCCGTTCGCTGGGTCACGAACCAGAACACCCGCTGGGGCTCCTGCACCCCTTCGGAGGGCAGCATCCGCCTCTCGCACCGACTCCAGGGGATGCCGGAGTACGTCGTGGACTACGTCCTCGTCCATGAACTCGCCCACCTTCTGGTCCCCGGCCACGGCCCGGGTTTCTGGCGGCTCCTGGAGGCCTACCCGCGCACGGAGCGGGCCAGGGGCTACCTCGAAGGAGTGGTCGCGGCCGGGCGCCTGCCTCATCCGCCCACCGCGCGCGAGAGGTGAACGTCCGCCCGGTCCGTCGGTTGTGTAGCGGGTCTGTACCGGCTTGGTCCGGTGTCCGACTTTGCGGTTAGCCTGGCGCGACGCATTCACATTCGGGATGGGGGACGGTCGTACGTATGGCCAGGGAATTCCAACGCGGCCACAAGGCCAAGATCAGTGACCTCACCGCAGGGACCGATCTGTACGTGGGTGTGCAGATCTCGGCCCCCGGGCTGACCTTCGACATCAGCTGCTTCGGCCTGGACGCGAGTGAGCGCCTCTCGGACGACCGTTACTTCATCTTCTTCAACCAGCCGAAGTCGCCAGAGGAGTCGATCCAGCTCCTCGGCGCGCAGGCGGGCGACACCGAGTCCTTCCGCGTCACGCTCGACCGCGTCCCGCAGCAGATCCAGCGGCTGTCGTTCACCGCGACCATCGACGGCGCCGGGCAGATGTCCCAGGTCGCCTCCGGATACATCCGCATCGTCGCGGGCGGCGAGGAAGTGGCCCGCTACGCGTTCACCGGCGCGGAGTTCTCCACGGAGCGTGCCGTCATGCTGGGTGACTTCTACCTGAAGGACGTCTGGCGGTTCGCCGCGATCGGCCAGGGCTTCGACGGCGGGCTCGACGCCCTCCTGAAGAACTTCGGCGGCGAGGTCGCCGAGGAGGAGCCCGCCCCCGCGCCGCAGCAGGCCGCCGCGCCCTCCTTCGCGCCCCCCGCGCAGGCCTCGGCGCCGCCCGCGTTCGGTGCCCCCGCCCCCGCGGCACCCGCGCCCGCGGCACCCGCCCCGGCCCCCGCGCAGAACTTCGCGCCGCCCCAGAGCGCCACCCCGCCCCCGCCTCCGGCGCCCGTTCCCGCCGACCCGCCGATGCACGCCGCGCAGACCATCGTGGCCCCCATGCATCAGCCGGCGGCCCCCGCGCCGTACGGCCTGCCCGGTCAGCAGTCGCCGTACGCCCAGCCGGGCCAGCAGCAGCCCCCGCCGTACGGCCAGACGCCGCCCCCGCAGGCTCCCGGTCCCAGCGCACCGCTCCCGCCCGGGTACGGCCAGCAGCCCCAGGCCCAGATGCCTCCGGGGTACGGTCAGCAGCCCGCCGCCCCGATGCCGCCCGGATACGGCCAGCAGCCGCCGAGCGGACAGTTCCCCGGCCCGCCCCAGGCCGCCCAGGTGCCCCAGGGAGCCCCGCAAAGCGCCGCACCCCAGGGCGCCGGTGTGGCCGCCGCCCTCCAGAAGTACCGCGAGGCCCCCACCGGCCAACGCTGGACGCAGCAGAACGAGAAGCTGATCCGCGTCGACCTGGGCGTCGCCGACCAGCCGGTCCTGGCCCGCCAGGGCAGCATGGTGCTCTACCAGGGCAAGGTCGAGTTCGGCTACAAGGGCGCGGGCTTCGCCGGCCGCATCGTGGGCAACGCCACCGGCCAGGAGATGCAGCTCATGCGCTGCTCCGGGCGCGGCCAGGTCTTCCTCGCCGAAGAGGCCAACCACCTGCACCCCATCGAGCTCCAGGGCGATGCGATCTGCGTCTCCGCGGAGAACGTCCTCGCCTTCGACGAGTCCCTCCAGCACGAGGTACGCAGGATCGAGGGCCACGGGATCCCCGGCGGCGCGCTGTTCGTCATGCAGTTCCAGGGCACCGGCACGGTCGTCGTGAAGACCCACGGCGTGCCCGTGGTCCTGCCCGTCACGCCGACGACGTTCGCCGACTGCCACGCCGTCGTCGCCTGGTCGGCCGCCGCTCAGGCGATCGTTTCCAGCCAGGTGCGGATGCGCAGCAACGCTTACGCGGGGTCCACGGGGGAGAGCGTGAATCTCCAGTTCCGTGGCGCCCCCGGCAATTTCATCGTCGTCCAGCCGTACGAGGTCTGAGGGAGCCCGTCATGAATCAGCAGCTCGCGGGCTTCGCCCCCGCACCCGTCGCCGCCCGCATGGAGAATCACGGCCACCACATGCTCAAGGTGGCCATGCAGTCCGGCAACGACCTCTTCGCGCGCGTCGGCTCGATGGTCGCCTACGAGGGGTTCGTGCAGTACGAGCCCAATCCGCCCGCCGTCCGCCAGGTCGCGCGCGAGTGGATGACCGGTGAGGGCGCGCCCTTGATGAAGTGCTCCGGAGACGGCCTGCTCTACCTCGCCGACTACGGAGCGGACGTCGTCGTCGTCAACCTGGCGGGCGACTCCCTCTCGGTGAACGGCACCAACCTCCTCGCCTTCGACGCCTGCCTCCAGTGGGGTGTCGAGCGGGTCAAGGGCCTGGCCAAGTTCGCCGGACAGGGCCTGTGGAACATCAAGATCTCCGGTCAGGGCTGGGTCGCCCTGACCGCCCGCGGCACGCCCCTCGTCGTCGACTGCGGGCGCGGCGAGGACGAGACGTACGTCGACCCCGACGCGCTGATCGCCTGGTCACCGAATCTCAAGGTGAAGGGCAAGCGCAGCTTCAAGGCCGGCTCCCTCATCGGGCGCGGCAGCGGCGAGGCCTACCAGATGGGCTTCTCCGGAGAGGGCATCGTCGTCGTACAGCCCAGCGAGGACAGCACCGACCGTCTCCGAGCACGGGGCTGAGGGGGAGCGACACACCATGCAGAGCCCACTTTTCGCGCACGCCGAGCAGCAGACCCACGAGCGCTACTCCGTCCAGAACCCGCAGCTGCTGCGGGTCGCCCTGGAGGGCCACGACGACGTCCTGGCCCGCAAGGGCGCCATGGTCGCCTACCAGGGGATGATCGAGTTCGACGCCGAGTACCAGAGCCGGGGCAGCCAGCGTGCCCGCGCGCACACCGGTGAGGGCCTGGACCTGATGCGCTGCCACGGTCAGGGCACCGTCTACTTCGCCAACCTCGCCCAGTACATCCACGTGGTGGACGTGGACCAGGACGGCCTGACCGTGGACAGCAGCTATGTCCTCGCGATGGACTCGTCGCTGACCCACCAGGTCATCGCCGTGGACAGCCAGTACGGCATCTCCGGCTCCGGCAAGTACCAGCTCAACATCTCCGGGCGCGGCAAGGTCGCCCTGATGACGTCGGGCCAGCCGCTGATGCTCCAGGTCACGCCCGACCGGTACGTCAACGCCGACGCGGACGCCATCGTCGCCTGGTCCAACGGCCTGCGCGTGCAGATGCAGGCCCAGACCCACTCCTCGGGCGTCTGGCGGCGCCGCGGCAACACGGGCGAGGGCTGGGAGCTGAGCTTCATGGGACAGGGCTACGCGCTCGTCCAGCCCAGCGAGATGCTGCCGCCGCAGAACGCGGTCATCGGGCGGGGCGCCCAGGCGCAGCTCGGGCTGGGCCAGCAAGGTGCCCGGGGGCAGAACCAGGGGAACGTCTGGAGCTGAGCGCTCCGCGTGTTCCGAAGGGGACACCAAAGGGGCGCGGGGAGGGCTGCGGGCCGGTTGTGGCTGGTCGCGCAGTTCCCCGCGCCCCTTTGAGGCGCGTCCCCGAAGGGGCGCATCGACGCTCTACAGGCGTGCCCTCGTCGCCTCCACCAGGCGTACGACGGACTCGTCGGCCACGTCCGCCACCTCGGCGTACGGGAACCAGCGCAGGTCCAGTGACTCGTCGCTGATCGCCTCGACCGCGTCGGCCGGGGCCAGCGCCGCGTACTGCACGTCCAGGTGCCGCGTGCACGGGCCCGGGATCGGGTGGCGGTCCAGGCGCACGGGGCCGCCCGGCAGGAGCGTCAGGCCGGGCACGCCGGACTCCTCCGTGGCCTCCCGCAGCGCGGCCGCGGCCAGCGAGGTGTCGCCGGGCTCGCAGTGGCCGCCCATCTGGAGCCACATCCGCAGCTTCTTGTGCAGGGTCAGCAGCACCCGCCCACGGGTGGGATCGACGACCAGGGCGCTCGCCGTCACATGGCCGGCGGTGCACGCCTTCCACATGCCGTCCTCGCCGTGCGCGGACAGGTGGTCCAGATAGGCCAGGCGCAGCTCGGCCTGGTCGTCCCGGCCCTCGTACTCCTTCAGTACGAGGACCGCGTCGTCGTACAGGCTCACTTGCCGCCGTCCTCCGGGGCCTCGCCGTCGCCCGCGCCCTTCTCGGGGCCCTCGTCCTTCTTGAGGTCCGGCTTCTCGACGTCCGGCCCGGGCGAGGAAGCGCTGCCCGCCGCCTCGCCGAGCATCTTGTCCAGCTCGGAGAAGTCCAGCTGCTCGCGGTGGACGAAACCGTCGGGGTCGTCCAGGTCGGACGCCGTCGGCAGCATGTCCGGGTGCTCCCACAGGCCGTCGCGGCCGTCGACACCGCGCGCGTCCGTGAGCGAGGCCCACAGGCGCGAGGCATCCCGCAGCCGGCGCGGACGCAGCTCCAGGCCGATCAGCGTGGCGAACGTCTGCTCGGCGGGACCACCGCTCGCACGGCGGCGGCGCAGCGTCTCCCGAAGGGCGTCGGCGGACGACAGGCGGGGTTTGGCGGCGGCGTGCACCACGGCGTCCACCCAGCCCTCGACGAGCGCCAGAGCGGTCTCCAGGCGGGCCAGGGCGGCCTTCTGGGCGGGGGTGTCCTCCGGCTGGAACATGCCCTGCTGGAGGGCCTCCTGCAGCTGCTCGGGGTTCTGCGGGTCGAGCTGGCCGACGACGTCCTCCAGCTTGGCCGTGTCGACCTTGATGCCGCGCGCGTACCCCTCGACGGCACCGAAGAGGTGCGAGCGCAGCCACGGGACGTGGGCGAAGAGCCGCTGGTGGGCGGCCTCGCGCAGCGCCAGGTAGAGCCGCACCTCGTCCTTGTCGACGCCGAGGTCCTTGCCGAAGTTCTCGATGTTCACCGGGAGCAGCGCGGCCTTCCCGGCGGGGCCGAGGGGCAGACCGATGTCCGTGGAACCGACGACCTCGCCGGCGAGCACCCCCACGGCCTGGCCGATCTGCTGGCCGAACATGGCGCCGCCCATGGAGCGCATCATGCCGATCAGCGGGCCCGCCATGGCCTGCATCTCCTCGGGCAGCACGTCGCCCATGGCCAGGCCGACGCGCTCGGCGACCGGGTCGACGAGCTCCTTCCACACCGGCAGGGTCGCCTCGACCCACTCGGCGCGGCTCCACGCCACGGCCGTCCCGGACCCGGAGGGCAGCGACGTCGCGTCGTCCAGCCACAGGTCGGCCAGGCGCACGGCCTCCTCGACGGCGGAGCGCTCGGCGGGGCCGACGCTGGCGTCCTTGCTGCCGTCCGCCGTGCCCTGGGAGACGGTCTGGCGGGCGATGTCCTTGGCCATGTCCCAGTTCACCGGGCCGCCCTCGTACGAGAGCATCTGGCCGAGCTGCTGGAAGGCGGCGCCCAGGTCGTTCGGGTTCATGGCACCGAACATCGCGGCGAAGGGGTTGTCCCCGCCGCCCGGGCCGCCCGCGCCGGGGAACGCGAAGCCGAACGGATTTCCGGCGCCTCCGGCCCCCTGCGCCCCGCCCTGGCCCTGTCCGGGGGATTCCTTCTTCCTGCCCTCGTCGCCGTCGTCCGGCTCCTCCGGCGGAAGGCCGAATCCGAATGGGGTGTCACTCACGGGATTCCTCGGCTCGTCAGGCCGCCGGTATCGTCCGGCGGCGGCTGCCCTACAACACCACCCAGCGTAGACACCGTGACGGGTTCGGGCCTCGGTGCTTCGCCGACTGATGGCCTGCGGCAGGATGGATGCCACCTGGTACGTACGCGTCATCCGCTTACGTACTGAAGACAACCGCTGGAGACGCCCGGTGAGTTCCCCAGATCCGCAGGTTCGCGCAGCGCGAAACCCGTCAACCCCGGTGCCCGCCCGTGGGCCCGTCGTCGCCGTCACCGGCGCCGCCTCCGGCGTGGGGGCGCTGCTGACCGAGCGGCTCGCCGCCTCGGAGGAGATCAAGCAGGTCATCGCCATCGACGAGCGCCGAGGCGAGTGCTCGCAGGTCCAGTGGCACATCCTGGATGTGCGCGACCCGGCGATCGCCGAGAAACTGCGCGGGGCGGACGTGGTCGTCCACCTGGCACTCGACCTCGACCTGGAGACCGACGGCGCCGCCCGCACCGCGTACAACGTGCGCGGCACCCAGACCGTCCTGACCGCGGCCGCCGCCGCGGGCGTCCACCGGGTCGTCCTGTGCACCTCGGCGATGGTCTACGGAGCACTGCCCGACAACGAACTGCCCCTCTCCGAAGACGGCGAACTGCGGGCGACCGCAGAGGCCACCGGTGTCGGCGACCTCCTGGAGGTCGAGCGGCTCGCCCGGCGTGCGCCCCGCGCGCACCCGGGCCTGAACGTCACCGTCGTACGCCCCGCGACCCTCGTGGGCGGCACGGACACGGCCCTCACGCGCTACTTCGAGTCGCCGCGCCTGCTGGTCGTGGCCGGTTCCCGGCCGGCCTGGCAGTTCTGCCACGTCGAGGACCTGTGCAGCGCCCTGGAGTACGCCGTCCTGGAGAAGGTCGACGGCGAGCTGGCCGTGGGCTGCGAGGGCTGGCTGGAGCAGGAGGAGGTCGAGGAGCTCAGCGGGATCCGCCGCATGGAGCTGCCCTCGGCGGTCGCGCTCGGCGCCGCCGCCCGGCTGCACCGCATCGGCCTCACCCCGTCCCCGGCCGGCGACCTCGCCTACACGATGTACCCCTGGGTGGTCAGCGTGAGCAGGCTGCACGACGCCGGGTGGCGGCCCCGCTGGACGAACGAAGAGGTGCTCGCGGAGCTGCTCGAAGAGGTCTCCGGGCGGCGGACCGTCGCCGGACGCCGGCTGGGCCGCAAGGACGCCACGGCGGCGGGTGCCGCGGGGGCGACGGTCGCGCTGCTCGGCGCGGCGGCCGTGGTGCGCAGGGCGCGCAAGGCGCGGCGGCGGATCTGAGGGCTCGCCCGGGGGGCCGACGGCGGGTCCGCGCCGCCCGCCGGCTGTAGGGAGGTCCAAGGCGGCACACGCGCGTGCCGGGCGAAAGATCTATTCCGCGATGTCCGTGCCGTGCGGCACCATGGCCGCATGGCACGCACCACGATGGACCACCCCGGCGAGCAGGCCGCCCAGGACCCGATCCGCCTCCTCGCGATCCGTGACACCCCGCTCTCCCTGGACGAGGTATTCCGGGCCGTCGGGGACGACGCGGCGGGCGGCACGGCGCTCTTCGTCGGCACGGTCCGCAACCACGACGGCGGCGCGGACGTCGCCGAGCTCGGCTATTCGACGCACCCCACCGCGGAGGCCGAGATGCGCCGGGTGGCCGAGAGGGTCGTCGCCGCGTTCCCCGTGCGCGCCCTGGCCGCCGTGCACCGTGTGGGCGATCTCGCGGTCGGCGACCTCGCGGTGGTCGTGGCCGTCTCCTGCCCGCACCGCGCGGAGGCCTTCGAGGCCTGCCGCAAGCTCATCGACGACCTCAAGCACGAGGTGCCGATCTGGAAGCACCAGCGGTTCTCCGACGGCAAGGAGGAGTGGGTCGGGGCCTGTTGAGTCCCACCCGGGCCGTCAGGGGCTCGGGGGAGGCGGCCGAGGGGCGCGAGGAGGCGGCAGGGGGGTGATTGACCCATGCGGCTCCGGTTGCGTAACCCGACCCCTGCCGTGAGCGTTGACCCTGCGGATGGTTAATCTGCTGATCAGTCAGTTGCGGTCGCTCATGGGGTCAGGAGGTCGACATGGCATCACTTGCCTGGTTGCTGATTCCGCTTCTGGCGGCCGTCGGTGCGGGTCTGTGGGGCAGCTGGGCCGCCCGCAACCGCAAGTCGGGCCGCACCGGTGATCACACGGAGCTGAACGGCTACGCGGCCTTCCGCGAGGCGATGGAGAAGTCCCGCTCCGGTACGTGACGCGGCCCCCGCGACGGCCCTGGTGGCGCCCCCGTACGGACCGGCCCCCCAGGTGCGCCGACAGGCCCGTCCCGTACTGTCGTTCCATGCCACGCCGCACTGCGACGATGCTCGCCTCCACCCTGATGCTGATCGCGCTGCTCTGCGCCGGAGTGCTCATCAAAGTGCCCTACGCGGAGATGTCCCCGGGCCCCACGGTGAACACGCTCGGTGATCATGACGGCGAGCCGGTGCTGCAGATCTCCGGGCACAAGACGTACCCCACGACCGGCAACCTCAACATGACGACGGTCAGGGTGACCAGCGCCGACTACAAGATGAACCTCGCGGAGGCCGTCTACGGCTGGCTGGCCCACGACAACATCGTGGTGCCGCACGACACGCTCTACCCCGACGGCAAGACCGAGCAGCAGTCCTCCCAGGAGAACGCCGAAGAGTTCAGCGAGTCCCAGGAGAGTGCCAAGGTCGCGGCCCTCAGGGAGCTGCACCTCCCGGTGAAGTCCCAGGTCATCGTCTCGACCGTCGTGAAGGGCGACCCGGCCGAGGGCAAGCTGCACGCGGGCGACGTCATCAAGGAGGTCGACGGCAAGCCCGTGAAGGACAGGACGGACGTCGCCAAGTTCGTCACCGAGCACGACCCCGGCGAGAGCGTCACGTTCACGGTCGTCCCGGTCAAGGAGGCGGCCGCCGCGGAGAAGGCCGACAAGGAGCCGACCCGGACCGAGGACATCAAGATCACGACGAAGAAGGCGGAGGACGCCGACCGCGCCATCGTGGGCATCGAGGCCGGCACCGACCACACCTTCCCGTTCACCATCGACATCAAGCTCGCCGACGTGGGCGGCCCCAGCGCCGGGCTGATGTTCGCGCTCGGCATCGTCGACAAGCTGACGCCCGAGGACCTCACGGGCGGTGAGTTCGTGGCCGGCACCGGCACCATCGACGACCGGGGCAAGGTCGGGCCCATCGGCGGCATCCAGATGAAGACCGTCGGCGCGCGCGCCAAGGGCGCGCAGTACTTCCTGACGCCGAAGGCCAACTGCGCGGCCGCCGCGAGCGACGTCCCGGACGGCCTCACCCTGGTCAAGGTGGACACCATCCACGACGCCGTGCGGGCCCTGAAGAAGATCCGCGAGGGCGACACCGACACCCTGCCGAGCTGCTCCGCGAAGTAGAGCGGCAGAAGCAGAGCGGCAGCGGGGGCGCCCACCGGCACCCCCGCGTGCGTACGAACGTACGAGTGAATGGGCCGCTCTACGCGGTGGGCCCCTCTAGGCGAACGTCGCCGCCAGCGCGTCCGCCAGGCCGGGCACCAGGTCGGAGCCCGTGAGGACCTCGGTCGGCGAGTCCTTCTCGCGCAGCCGCAGCGCCGACTCGCGCGCGCCGTCACGGAGCACCGCGACCGTCATGCGGACCTCCTGGCGGTCGGGGTGCTTGGCCACCCACTTCGCCAGCTGGGCCTCGCTGAGGCCCTCGGGGACGGACGTCTCGGCGGACGGCGGCAGCATCAGGCGCTCCACCGTGAGGGCGCAGCCCGTCACCGCGTCCGGCCAGGCGATGGTGCCGAGGAACTCGTCCAGCGGTTTGTCCGCGGAGATCTCCTCCTGCTCGATGGGGGTGAAACCGGCGTGTTCGACGCCGTCGTCGAGGCCGAGCTGTGAGGCGAGGCCGGGTTCCTGGGTGCGCAGCCGCGCCGTGTCGACGAGCGCGAAGAGGCGGGCGGGCCGGTCCCAGCCGAGGCCGGAGACGTACTCGTCGATCTCGAGCACGGCCCGGGTGAGGGGGCTCGCTGCCATGGGTGTGTTGGACATGGTCACAATCCTGCCTCGTTAGTCCCGAGAATCGGGAACCGAGTAAAGCGTGAGTAAGTTGCATAGGTGTGGGTCCGCGATCTCGGGGGCCTGACGGACCAACGAATCAACAGCGAACTTCGAGGTGCGCACCTTGGCTTTCCAGATGCCGGACCGCGGCGGAGGCCCGTCGGGGCCACGGATCAGAGTGGGCCGACCCTCCCGTCGCGTCCGGACCCTGCTCATGACACTGGGCGTGCTGGCCGTGCTGGCCATGGCCTTCGTCATGTTCTCCGGGTTCTGGACCGACTGGTTGTGGTACCGCTCGGTCCATTACTCATCGGTCTTCACGACGACCCTGTGGACCAAGATCGGCCTCTTCTTCGTCTTCGGCCTCCTCATGGCGGCCGCGGTCGGCGTGAACATCTGGCTGGCGCACCGGCTGCGCCCGCCGCTGAGCGCCATGTCGATGGAGCAGCAGAGTCTCGACCGGTACCGCATGGGCATCGCCCCGTACAAGAAGTGGCTGCTGATCGCGATCACGGCCCTGGTGGGCCTGATCGCGGGCGCGTCCGCGGCGGGACAGTGGCGCACCTGGCTCCTGTGGGTCAACGGTGTGCCCTTCGGCCAGAAGGACCCGCAGTTCCACATGGACGTGGCGTTCTTCGCGTTCGACCTGCCCTGGTACCGCTTCCTGCTGGGCTTCGGCTTCGC
This sequence comes from Streptomyces sp. NPDC005898, assembly GCF_040629635.1. Taxonomy (NCBI): domain Bacteria; kingdom Bacillati; phylum Actinomycetota; class Actinomycetes; order Kitasatosporales; family Streptomycetaceae; genus Streptomyces; species Streptomyces sp. NPDC005898. The sequence continues at coordinate 35,740 of NZ_JBEXWC010000009.1, forward strand.
GGCCGCGGTGCTCTCCCTGGTCGCCGCCGCCCTGACGCACTACCTGTACGGCGGGCTGCGGATCACCAGCCCCGGCGCGCGGGCGACCGCGGCGGCGACCGGCCACCTCTCGGTGCTGCTCGGCGTCTTCGTCTCCCTCAAGGCCGTCGCGTACTGGCTCGACCGGTACGGCCTCGCGGTGAAGTCCAGCGACTTCAAGGCGACGGGCAACTGGACCGGCCTGAGGTACGTCGACGCGAACGCGTACCTGCCGGCGAAGACGATCCTGTTCTGCATCGCCGTCATCTGCGCCCTGCTCTTCTTCGCGACGCTGTGGCGGCGCACCTGGCAGCTGCCGGTCATCGGTTTCGGCCTGATGGTGCTCTCGGCGATCCTCATCGGCGGGCTCTACCCCGCGATCGTCCAGAAGTTCCAGGTCCAGCCGAACGAGCAGGCCAAGGAAGCGCCGTACATCGAGAAGAACATCGAGGCGACCCGTGACGCCTACGGCATCAACGGGGTGAAGCCCGAGGACTACCGGGGCGCGGGCAAGGTCGACGAGGACCGCCAAAAGAAGCGCGAGAACGCGGACTCGGCGGCCAACTACCGGCTGAACGACCCGAACATCGTCTCGCCCACGTTCCAGCAGCTGGAGCAGGAGCGCAGTTACTACCAGTTCCCGCGGACGCTGGACGTGGACCGCTACAACGGCCAGGACACCATCGTCGGCCTGCGCGAGCTGAACGTGAACAAGCTCGACAAGCGGAACTGGATCAACGACCACTTCGCCTACACCCATGGCTACGGCGTCGTCGCCGCCAAGGGCACGGAGACCAAGAAGGGCTCCAAGGGAGCCCCGGCGTTCACCGAGTCCGGTCTGCCCACCACGGGTGAGATGAAGGACTACGAGCAGCGGATCTACTACGGCGAGAAGACGACCCAGTACTCGATCGTGGGCGGGCCCCAGAAGGAGCTCGACTACGAAGAGGACGGCGGTGGTCAGAAGACCTACAGCTACAAGGGCGACAGCGGGGTCAACCTCTCCAACCCGATCAACCGCGCGGCGTACGCGGTCTCCTTCGGGGAGCCGCAGATCCTGTACTCCGGAGCGATCGGCGAGGGCTCGCGGATCCTGTACAACCGCACGCCCAAGGAGCGCGTCGAGGCGGTGGCCCCCTGGCTGACGATCGACGGCGACGTCTACCCGACGGTGGTCGACGGCCGCATCCAGTGGGTGGTCGACGCCTACACGACCTCCAACGGCTATCCGTACGCCTCGCGCACCACGCTCGGTGACACCACGGCCGACTCCTTGTCGCAGGAGGACAGCCAGCGCACGGTGATCGCCCAGCAGAACCAGGTCAACTACATCCGGAACTCGGTGAAGGCGACCGTCGACGCGTACACCGGCGACGTCAAGCTCTACACCTGGGACGACAAGGACCCGGTCCTGAAGACCTGGAAGAAGGCGTTCCCGGGCACCGTCAAGGACAAGAGCGAGATCCCGCCGGCGCTCAAGGACCACCTGCGCTACCCGCAGGACATGTTCAAGGTGCAGCGCGAGCTCCTCACGCTCTACCACGTCACCGACCCGGGCCAGTTCTACAACGCGAGTGACGCCTGGCAGGTGCCGAACGACCCGACGAAGAAGGACGACAGCGCGGTCCCGCCGTACTACCTGTCCATGAAGGCGCCGGGCCAGAGCCAGCAGCAGTTCGCGCTGACGACGACGTTCACCCCGAGTGAGCGGCCCAACCTACGGGCCTTCATGACGGTCGACGCGGACGCCAGGAGCGAGAACTACGGCCGGATGAAGCTGCTGAGAGTCACGGGCGACGTCGACGGCCCGGAACAGGTGCAGAACAAGCTGAACTCCATGACGGAGGTCGGCAACTTCGTCCGCGACATGAAGGGCGCCGACTCCGACGTCCTCTACGGCAATCTGCTGACCGTGCCACTGGACGACGGCTTCCTGTACGTCGAGCCCGTCTACGTACAGGGCCGCAAGTCGGCGTATCCCCTCCTGAAGAAGGTGGCCGTCTCCTACGGCACCGAGACCGTCTTCGCGGACACCCTGGGCCAGGGCCTGGACCAGGTCTTCGGCGCGGCCGGCGGCACCAAGCCACCGGCCGCGGACCAGGACGGGGACGCGGACGAGCCGACCAAGCCGCCGAAGAAGAACGACCCGACGGTCCAGGCCGCGCTCGACGACGCCCAGAAGGCGTTCGAGGACGGCGAGAAGGCCATGAAGGGCGGCGACTGGAAGAAGTACGGCGAGGCGCAGGACCGCCTCCAGGAGGCACTGGAGCGGGCCGAGGACGCGTCGGCCGCGGCGGCGAAGAAGGACGCCGCCGACGGCACGGACAAGAGCGCGGACAAGAGCGCGGACAAGCCCTCCGACAAGGACGCCGACAAGCCCTCCGACAAGGGTGGGGACAAACCCTCCGACAAGGAGGGCGACCGGAGCGGCGACTAGCGGCTGGTCAAGGAGCCACCTCGCGCCGTGGTACGGTTTGAACACAACGGCGCGGGGTGGAGCAGCTCGGTAGCTCGCTGGGCTCATAACCCAGAGGTCGCAGGTTCAAATCCTGTCCCCGCTACTGCAAGGTGAAGGCCCGGATCCTTACGGATCCGGGCCTTTGTCGTGTGCCGTGCGTGAGGTCCGCCGTGGGTTTGCGGGTGTCCTATGCCGACTCGCGCGAACGGCGCGCTGACGGGGGAGAGTTGGGGTATCTGTGTTTCACTTATCTCTCTGTGGGCATGTCGACAAAACGCCGAAGTGACTTCACTGGCTGTGGGTATACGCGGTATATGCGGTGTACCCAGGTTGCGGGTGGTGCGACGATGGACGTTATGGGGGACAAGGCAACTCTGTTGGATACAGGGCGGTTTGTGCAGGCGGCCGACCGGGAGGAAGATCCCGGGGCGGTCGCCGAAGAGATGCGCCATCGGCTGGCCGCCGAGGCCGGGGATGTCGACGCGATGAGCGTCCTGGGGAGCCTGCTGCTGCGCCGCGGCGATCTGGAGGGGGCCGAGTCCATGCTGCGCGCGGCGACCGCCGAGGGCGACCGCGCCGCCGCCAACAACCTCGGCGTCCTGCTCCACCAGCGCGGCTACGCCGACGAGGCGGCCGGCTGGTGGCGGGTCGCCGCCGTCGCGGGGTCGGCCGCGGCCGCCCACGCGCTCGGCCGCTACCACCGCGAGCGGGGCGACGAGCCCGCCGCCGAGTACTGGCTGCGCCAGTCCGCCGAGCAGGGCCACACCCTGGGGGCGTACGCCCTCGCCGACCTGCTGGAGCACCGCGGGGACGTCGGCGCCGAGCGCTGGCTGCGGGTCGCCGCCGAGCGGGGCCACCGCGAGGCCGCGTACCGCCTGGCCCGTGCGCTGGACCGGCGGGCGGCGGCGGAGCGCGGCGAGCCCATCGAGTGCGGCGAGAGCCCGGTGCGGGCCGGCCGCGCCGCGCGCGAGGGCGGCGGCACGCACACCCCGGCCGGCGAGGCCGAGCAGTGGTACCGCCAGGCCGCCGCGCGCGGCCACCGCAGGGCCGCGCTGCACCTCGGCGCGATCCTGGAGCACCGCGGCGAGCTGAAGGAGGCCGGCCGCTGGTACCTGAACTCGGCCAAGGACGGCGAGTCCAGGGCGGCCTGCGCCCTCGGCTTCCTGCTGCGGGACGCGGGCGACGAGGAGAGCGCCGCCGTGTGGTGGCTCAAGGCCGCCCAGGACGGTGACGGCAACGCCGCGAACGCGCTGGGCGCGCTGCACGCCGAGCGCGGCGAGACCCAGACCGCCGAGCGCTGGTACCGCGCCGCGATGGACGCGGGCGACGTGAACGGCGCGTACAACCTCGGGCTGCTCTGCGCCGAGCAGGGCCGGACCTCGCAGGCCGACCAGTGGTACCGCCGCGCCGCGTACGCGGGCCACCGCGAGGCCGCCAACGCGCTGGCCGTGCTGCTGCTCCAGGGCGGGGACGCGGCCGGCGCCGAGCCGTGGTTCTCCAAGGCCGCCGAGGCGGGCAGCGTCGACGCGGCCTTCAACCTCGGGATCCTGTACGCGAGCCGCGGCGACGCGGCCTCCGCCCTGCGCTGGTACGAGCGCGCGGCCGCCGCCGGGCACACCGACGCGGCCCTCCAGGTCGGCACCGCACGGCTGCGCGAGGGCGACGAGCAGGAGGCCGAACGGCATCTGCGGTGCGCGGCCGGGGGCGGCAGCGCGGAGGCGGCGTACCGGCTCGGGACGCTGCTCGACGCGCGTCGCGCCGCCGCGGCACCGCCCGCCCTCGGCGAGTCGGCGGCGCGGAAGACCGAGTGCGAGGAGTGGTACGAGCGCGCGGCCGAGCAGGGCCACCGGCGCGCCCAGGTCCGGGTCGGCATGCTGGCCGCCGGCCGGGGCGACGTCGTCGAGGCGGCGCGCTGGTACCGCAAGGCCGCCGAGGCCGGCAGCCGCAACGGTGCCTTCAACCTCGGGCTGCTCCTGGCCCGCGAGGGCAGCGAGCCCGAGGCCGCCCTGTGGTGGACGCGGGCCGCCGACGCCGGGCACGGCAGGGCGGCGCTGCGGCTCGCCCTGCTGTACGCCCGGCGCGGGCAGCTGGCGCAGGGGCAGCGCTGGGCCTCGCGGGCCGTGGAGCTCGGCCCCGCGGAGGTCGCGGAGCGGGCGGGCCGGCTGCGCGAGGCGCTGCGGCAGGAGCTGTCCGCCTAGAGAATCCCGGGGCCACCCCGCCCCCGGAACGGATTTGCGCTGGTCGCAGGCCTGCCGTACTGTTGAGTTCATCGACGCGGGGTGGAGCAGCTCGGTAGCTCGCTGGGCTCATAACCCAGAGGTCGCAGGTTCAAATCCTGTCCCCGCTACTGAAGACCGAAGGCCCGGAATCCCAGGATTCCGGGCCTTCGGTGTTTTCCGGGAGCGTGCGCCGACCCGGGGCGAGACGAAGGGCCCGGCACCGAGAGGTGCCGGGCCCTTCGTGCAACGTGGAACGCGGGAGGGCTCAGGCCGTCGCGCAGTCCGGGCAGACGCCCCGGTAGGTGACCTCCACGCCCTCGACCGTGAAGCCGAAGCGCTCCGAGTCGGGGAGGCTGGTCAGCGGATTGCCCGTGGGGTGCACGTCCCGGATGGCGCCGCAGCGGGCGCACACCAGGTGGTGGTGGGGCCGGTGGGCGTTCGGGTCGTAGCGCTTCGCGCGGCGGTCCGTGGCCACTTCCAGGACCTCGCCGAGACTCACCAGCTCGCCCAGGGTGTTGTAGACCGTCGCCCGGGAGATCTCGGGCAGCTTGTCCGTGGCGCGGGCGTGCACCTCGTCGGCCGTGAGGTGGACGTGCTCCCCGTCGAGCACCTCGGCCACGACGCGCCGCTGCGCTGTCATGCGCCAGCCGCGTCCGCGCAGTCGTTCCAACAGGTCACTCATGAAAACCAGCCTAACAGGCAGGGGAGCCAGTCCCGAACGGGTGTGACTTTGGATGTTCACTTGACTTAGACAAAGTCTATCGTAGGATCAATTACGACGTTGGTCAGAGGGCAGGCATTGGCCAAGGGATAGAAACCCGCAGGGACCACCCGCAGGGTTGATGACGCAGGAGGCGCACGTGACGCAGGGACCGCTCACCACGGAGGCCGGCGCGCCGGTGGCCGACAACCAGAACAGCGAGACGGCGGGCGTCGGCGGGCCGGTTCTGGTGCAGGACCAGCTGCTGCTGGAGAAGCTCGCCCACTTCAACCGCGAGCGGATACCGGAGCGCGTGGTGCACGCACGCGGTGCGGGCGCCTACGGCACCTTCACCCTCACCCGTGACGTCTCGCAGTGGACGCGGGCGAAGTTCCTCTCCGAGGTCGGCAAGCAGACGGAGACGTTCCTGCGCTTCTCCACCGTGGCCGGCAACCTCGGCTCGGCCGACGCCGTGCGCGACCCCCGCGGCTGGGCGCTGAAGTTCTACACCGAAGAGGGCAACTACGACCTCGTCGGCAACAACACCCCGGTCTTCTTCATCAGGGACGCCATCAAGTTCCCCGACTTCATCCACACCCAGAAGCGCGACCCCTACACGGGCTCGCAGGAGGCGGACAACGTCTGGGACTTCTGGGGGCTCAGCCCCGAGAGCACCCACCAGGTGACCTGGCTCTTCGGCGACCGGGGCATCCCCGCCTCGTACCGCCACATGGACGGCTTCGGCTCGCACACGTTCCAGTGGAACAACGAGGCGGGCGAGGTCTTCTGGGTCAAGTACCACTTCAAGACCGACCAGGGCATCAAGAACCTCACCCAGGCCGAGGCCGATCGGCTCGCCGGTGCGGACCCCGACTCCCACCAGCGCGACCTGCGCGAGGCCATCGAGCGGGGCGAGTACCCGTCGTGGACCGTGGGCGTGCAGGTCATGCCGGCGGCGGAGGCAGAGACGTACCGCTTCAACCCGTTCGACCTCACCAAGGTGTGGCCGCACGCGGACCACCCGGTCATCGAGATCGGCAAGCTGGAGCTCAACCGCAACCCGGAGAACGTCTTCGCCGAGGTCGAGCAGGCCATCTTCAGCCCCGCCCACTTCGTGCCGGGCATCGGCCCCTCGCCGGACAAGATGCTCCAGGGCCGCCTCTTCGCGTACGGCGACGCCCACCGCTACCGCGTCGGCATCAACGCCGACCACCTGCCGGTGAACCGCCCGCACGCCGCCGAGGCGCGCACCCACTCCCGCGACGGCTTCCTGTACGACGGCCGTCACAAGGGCGCGAAGAACTACGAGCCGAACAGCTTCGGCGGGCCGCACCAGACCGACCGCCCGCTGTGGCAGCCGGTCCCGGTGACCGGCGTGACCGGTGATCAGGCCGCTCCGATCCACTCCGAGGACAACGACTTCGTGCAGGCGGGCAACCTCTACCGCCTGATGACCGAGGACGAGAAGAACCGGCTGGTCGAGAACTTGTCGGGCTTCATCGCCAAGGTCTCGCGCGACGACATCGCCGAGCGCGCGATCAACAACTTCCGCCAGGCGGACGCCGACTTCGGCAAGCGGCTGGAGGCCGCGGTCCAGGCCCTGCGCGGCTGACCGGTCCCCTTGCCGGGGCATGACGGCGGGCCGGATCCCTTCGGGGACCGGCCCGCCGCCGTTTTCTCAGGCCGTCACCCGCTGCCGCTCAGGCCGTCACCCGCGCCGCCGCGCGCCGCACCGGCGCCCAGCAGCGGATGATGTCGCGGACCGAGACGATGCCCGCGGGCTCGCCCGCGTCCAGGACGATCAGGTGCCGGAAGCCGCCGTGCGCCATGGCGTCCGCCGCCTCCTCCAGGGTCCACGCGGGGCTCGCGAAGACGACGTCGGTCGTGGTGTGCGTACCGGTGATCTCGGTGTCCGGGCTCTGGTCGCGGGCCAGGGAGTTGAGGATGTCGCGCTCGGTCAGGATGCCGAGCCCGCAGGTGTCGGGGTCGAGGACGACGGCGGCGCCGACGCGGCGCGCCGACATCAGCCTGGCCGCCTGGCGCAGGGTGTGGGTGGGGCCGATGGTCAGGACCACCGTGCTCATGGCGTCGCGGACGTGCATGGGCGTGAGCCACCTCCTTGGTGAATCCAAGGTCTCCCGGTGGGCGAAGGATTGCCTCCGCTCCCGGCTCGGAGAAAGGATTCACAAGTGCACAAGAGTGGGGACTCTCAATGTGGCAGGCGCAGCGGGGGCCAACAAGAGGGCGTGCGTGGTCAGTTCGGGGCATCCGGGCAGAACGCCCGTGGTACGTCCGAACGGCAGTGCCGATTCGGCTCCGTACGGCTCAGTACCGCTGGTTGAGATAGCCCAGCAGTTCGTCGTGCAGCAGGCCGTTCGACGCCGCCGCGTTGCCGCTGTGCGGGCCCGGCCGGCCGTCGAGGCCGGTGAAGCTGCCGCCCGCCTCCGTCACCACGATCGCGTTCGCCGCCATGTCCCACAGGGACAGCTCCGGCTCCGCGCAGATGTCGACCGCGCCCTCCGCCACCATCATGTACGGCCAGAAGTCGCCGTAGGCACGGGTGCGCCACACCGCCCGGGTGAGGTCCATGAACCCGTCGAGGCGGCCCTCCTCCTCCCACCCGGAGAGCGAGGAGTAGGCGAAAGAGGCGTCCGAGAGCCGCGAGACCTTCGACACGTGCAGCCGGGTCGCCGAGGTGAGGCTGCGCCCCGTGTACGCGCCGCCGCCCTTCGCCGCCCACCAGCGGCGGCCGAGCGCGGGCGCGGAGACCACGCCGACGACGGGCTCGTAGCCGCCCTCGCCCGCCTCCATCAGGGAGATGAGCGTGGCCCACACGGGCACACCGCGTACGTAGTTCTTGGTGCCGTCGATCGGGTCGATCACCCAGCGGCGCGGGCCCGTGCCCTCGATGCCGTACTCCTCGCCGAGGATCGCGTCGCGCGGCCTCGCGCGCTGCAGCTGGGAGCGGATCAGCTCCTCGGCCGCCTTGTCGGCCTCGCTCACCGGCGTCATGTCCGGCTTGGTCTCGACCTTGAGGTCGAGGGCCTTGAACCGGTCCATGGTCTGGGCGTCGGCGGCGTCCGCGAGGACATGGGCGAGACGCAGATCATCGTGGTAGTCGGGCATGGGTGAACAGTATCGAGCCCGGTCCAGGCGGGCCACAGCGCCCGATCCGGCCCGCTCGCGCGGGCTCGCGCCGGAGCTCTTGACAGTGCCCGCGAGCGCGTCAACGCTGGCAGCCGGAGCCGCTTCGACCCGGGGAGGCGGGGATGCCCGCAGCACGGGAATCCTTACTGGACGCGGCCTTCACGGCGCTCGCCCGCAGACCGTGGCCGGGGGTGCGCATGGTCGAGGTCGCGGCGGTCGCCGGGGTGTCCCGGCAGACCCTCTACAACGAGTTCGGCAGCAAGGACGGTCTCGCCCGCGCCCTCCTGCGCCGCGAGACCGACGGCTATCTGCACGGCGTCGAACGCGCGCTCGCCGAGGAGCGCGAACCGGCCGACCGCCTGGCCGCCGTCGCCGCCTGGACGGTGGGCGCCGCGCGCGGCAACGCGCTCGTGCGGGCCGCGCTCACCGGCTGCTGGAGCGATCGGCTGCCCACGCCGAGCAGGGCCCCCGGGGCCGCGTCGCCGGTGCCCGCGCAACGCCGCGCGGACGCCGGGGTGCCCTCGGCGGCGGAGCTGCTGGCGCTGGTGCGCGACCGCGCGGTGACCGCGCTCGGCGGCCGGGGCAGGCCACGGGACCCGGACCTCGCCCTCGCCTGCGAGAGCGCCGTCCGCCTCGCCCTGTCGTACGTGGTCGCGCCCGCCCGCGACGACGACGACCCCGCGGAGGTGGTCCGCGGGGCCATAGGGCGCTGGGTCGCCGCCAGGTGAGCGCCCGGTGGCGCCGGGCGGGCCGTCAGTGCGCGGAGCCGGACAGCTGGAGCCCGATCACGCCGATGATGACGAAGGAGATCGAGACGATCTTGAGCGTGGAGACCAGGTCACCGAGGAAGATCATGCCGTAGATCGCGGTGCCCGCGGCGCCGATGCCCGTCCACACCGCGTAGGCGGGTCCGACGTCGAGCTTCCTCAGCGCCAGGGTGAGCAGGCCGAAGCTGCCGAGTGCGAAGCAGGCGAACGCGATCGTCGGCCAGAGCCGGGTGAAGCCGTGCGACAGCTTCAGACAGACCGCGAAGCCGGTTTCGAGAAACCCCGCCACGATGACCAGCAGCCACGCCATGTCCCTGCCTCCCGCACTCGTCCACGTCGCCGCGGCCGCTTCCGTCCGGCTCGATCCGGCCTGGTGCGAGTATGCATCTACCTGGCGCCGCGCAGCCGCAAACACCGGCCGGGTCAGTCGTCCTCGCGCCGCTCGCGCGTGGCCAGCAGCCGGCGCAGGGAGTACAGGCGCTGCGGATCGGCGTGCCCGTCGGCGACCCAGGCGTCCAGCGCGCAGTCCTTCTCGTCGTGGCTGCAGCCGCGCGGGCAGCCCTCCGTCCCGGGCTCCAGATCGGGGAAGGCGAGGATGACGCGCGACGGGTCGACGTGGTTGAGCCCGAACGAGCGCACGCCCGGGGTGTCGATCACCCATCCACCCACCTCCGCCAGCGGCAGCGCGAGCGCGGAGGTGGTGGTGTGCCTGCCGCGGCCCGTGACCGCGTTGACGTGCCCGGTCGTGCGCCGCTGTGCCTCGGGCACCAGCGCGTTGACCAGCGTCGTCTTGCCCACCCCGGAGTGCCCGACGAAGGCGGTGACCTTGCCGTCGAGCAGCTCGTGCACCCGCGCCAGCTCGGCGCCGTCGGTGAACTCCTCGCGGCTGGTGACCACGTAGGGGATGTCGAGGGTGGAGTACGTCTCCAGGAGCTTGTCGGCGGAGGCCAGATCCGACTTGGTCAGCACGAGGATCGGTTCGAGCCCGCCGTCGTACGCGGCCACGACGCACCGGTCGATCAGGCGCGGGCGCGGCTCGGGGTCGGCGAGGGCGGTGACGATGGCGAGCTGGTCGGCGTTGGCGACGACCACCCGCTCGTAGGGGTCGTCGTCGTCGGCGGTGCGCCGCAGGACGGAGGTGCGCTCCGCGATCCGCACGATCCGCGCGAGGGTGTCCTTCTTCCCGGACAGGTCCCCGACGACCGCGACCCTGTCACCCACCACGGCGGCCTTGCGGCCCAGCTCGCGGGCCTTCATGGCCATCACGACCCGGTCGTCGACCAGCACGGTGAGGCGGCCCCGGTCGACGGTGAGGACCATGCCCTCGGCGGCGTCCTCGTGCTTGGGCCTGATGTGGGTGCGGGGGCGGTTGCCCTTGCGGTTGGGGCGGACGCGGATGTCGTCCTCGTCGGGGTTCTTGCCGTAGCGGCGCATGGTCGTCGTACCGCCCGTCAGCCGTTCCCGAGCATGGTCGTCCACAGGTCGGGGAAGTCCGGCAGGGTCTTCGCCGTCGTCGCGACGTTCTCGATCCGTACGCCCTCCACCGCGAGGCCGATGATCGAGCCGGCGGTCGCCATGCGGTGGTCGTCGTAGGTGTGGAAGACGCCGCCGTGCAGCGGGCGCGGCCGGATGTGCAGGCCGTCGGCGGTCTCGGTGACGTCGCCGCCGAGTTCGTTGATCTCCTTGGTGAGCGCGGCCAGGCGGTCCGTCTCGTGCAGGCGCAGGTGGGCGACGCCGCGCAGCGTGGAGGGGGAGTCGGCGAGGGCCGCGACCGCCGCGATGCCGGGGGTCAGCTCGCCGACCTCGCCGAGGTCGACGTCCAGGCCGTGGATCGAGCCGGAGCCGGTGAACACCAGGCCCTGCTCGGTCAGTTCGCAGGAGCCGCCCATCTCCGTGAAGATCTCGCGCAGCGCGTCGCCGGGCTGCGTGGTGTGCGCGGGCCAGTCGGGGATGGTCACCGTGCCGCCCGTGACCAGGGCCGCGGCGAGGAACGGCTGGGCGTTGGAGAGGTCCGGCTCGATGGTCAGATCGCGGCCGAGCAGCGCGCCGGGGGTCACCCGCCACACGTTGGGCTCGCCGCCCGCCTCCGGGGTGTCCACCTGCGCGCCGGCCGAGCGGAGCATGTCGACGGTCATGCGGATGTGCGGCATGGAGGGCAGCGCGCCGCCCACGTGACGCACCTCCACGCCCTGGTTGAAGCGCGGGCCCGACAGCAGCAGGGCGCTCACGAACTGGGAGGACGACGAGGCGTCGATCTCGACCGGGCCGCCGTCCAGGGCGCCGCCGCCGTGCACGGTCAGCGGCAGCGCGCCGCGGCCGTCGTCGTCGATCCGGGCGCCGAGCACCCGCAGGGCGTCGATCACACCGGTCAGCGGCCGCTCGTAGGACCGGGGATCGCCGTCGAAGCGGATCGGGCCGTCGGCGAGGGCGGCGACGGGGGGCAGGAAGCGCATGACCGTGCCGGCGTTGCCGACGTCGACCGTGGCCGGGCCGTGCAGGCCCGAGGGGATCACGCGCCAGGCCTCGCCACAGCCGCCCGCGGCGGAGGAGCTGGAGGACACCGTCTCCTCGATGCCGACGCCCATCGCGCGCAGGGCGCCCGCCATCAGCAGCGTGTCGCGGGAGCGCAGCGGGCGGCGCAGCCAGCCCGGCTCGGCGGCGAGCGCGGCCAGCACGAGCGCGCGGTTGGTGACCGATTTCGAACCGGGTACGTGGACCGTCGCGGTGACGGCTCCGCTTGCGAGCGGGGCTGGCCAGAGGGCGGTGTGCGCCGGGGTTTCGGTCATGCCCTCACTTTAGTGGCTGCCGCGGACCCCGCTCAGACGCCGAGGAGCCAGCGCGCCCCTCCCATCAGGCAACAGAGCGAGACGGCGTGGAAGAGGAAGAGCCACATCCCGGCGGGCACGTGGGTGAGCCGAGCGAGCTGGTCCGCGTCCGAGTCGCCCGCGCCGCCGTGCCGGCGCTTGGCCTGCAGCTCGAAGGCGGGGCGCACACCGCCGAGGAGCAGGAACCACACCACCGCGTACGCGAAGGCCGCCTGGACGTCGGTGTCCGCCAGCCAGGAGACGAGCAGGAAGGTGCCGCCGGTCAGGACCACCGTCAGGGCGCCGTACGCGTTGCGGATCATCACCAGCATCACGACGAGCAGCGCGGTGGCGATCCACAGCAGCGCCGTGATGCGCCCAGAGGAGAGCAGCGCCGCGCCGCCGAGGCCGAGCAGCGGGGGAGCGGTGTAGCCCGCCGCCGCGGTGAGGATCATGCCGAGGCCCGTGGGCCTGCCGCGCGAGACGGTCAGGCCCGAGGTGTCGGAGTGCAGCCGGATGCCGTCGAGGCGGCGCCCGGTGAGCAGCGCGACCAAGCCGTGACCGCCCTCGTGCGCGATGGTGACGGCGTTGCGGGCCAGGCGCCATGGGCCGTGCGGCACGACGACGGCGAGGGCCACCAGAGCGGCCCCGATCACCAGCCACTGCTCGGGCGCGGGCTGCGTGCCGAAGACGCGGTCCCAGAGGGCGGCCAGGCTGGCGTTGGCGGTGCTTTCCATTGCGGGAACGGGCTCCTCTGGGGGATCGGGTCGTGGCAGTCTGGCACGTATGTGCGGACGGTATGCATCGAGTCGTGGGCCCGCGGATCTCGCGGGGATCTTCGAGATCGAGAAGTGGCACCCCGATGAGGAGGGGGAGGAGTTGGCCCCCGATTACAACGTGGCCCCCACCAAAGAGGTCTACGCGGTGCTCGACCGCCCCCTGAAAGACGCCGAGGACCCGGCTCCGGTTCGCCAGCTGCGTACGCTCAAGTGGGGCCTCGTCCCCTCCTGGTCCAAGACGCCCGAGGGCGGCGCCCGGATGATCAACGCCCGCGCCGAGACCGTGCACGAGAAGCCCGCCTACCGCCGCGCCTTCGCCGCCCGCCGCTGCGTGCTGCCCGCCGACGGCTATTACGAGTGGCTGACCGCGCCCGAGGAGCGGCGGCTGGAGGTCGAGGGCAAGAAGAAGCGGCCCCGCAAGCAGCCCTACTTCGTGACCCCCGCCGACGGTTCCGTCTTCGCCATGGCGGGCCTCTACGAGTTCTGGCGGGACAAGACCCTGCCCGACGAGCACCCCCTGGCCTGGTGGGTGACCTGCACGGTGATCACCACGGAGGCCGAGACCACGCCGCTGGCCGTCGCCCCCGACGAGGGTCCGCGCTCGCTCGCCGACATCCACCCGCGCATGCCGCTGATGCTGACGCCCGACCGCTGGGACGCCTGGCTCGACCCGTCCCGCACCGACGTGGAGGACCTGCGTCCCCTCCTGGAGCCGCCCCCGCCCGGCCTGATGCGGGCCTACCCCGTCTCCACGGCGGTCAGCAACGTACGCAACAACGGACCGGAGCTGCTGAAGGAGCTGGACGGCCCCGAAGAGGGCACACTCTTCTGACGTGACGCACGAAACACACCCGCCCCGGCGCGAGACCGTCGAGACCGACGCCGGCGAGGCGCGGATCACCTGGCACCCGGCGAAGGGCGGGCCCCGCCTCCTGCTGGCCCTCGGCCACGGCGCCGGCGGCGGCATCGAGGCCCGCGACCTGGTGGCCCTCGCCGCCGCGCTGCCCGCGCACGGCGTGAGCGTCGCCCTCGTCGAGCAGCCCTGGCGGGTCGCCGGCAAGAAGCTGGCGCCCGCCCCCAAGACGCTGGACGTCGGCTGGCGGGGCGTCTGGCCCGCACTGGAGAAGCGGGGGCTCCCGGTGATCTCCGGCGGCCGCAGCGCGGGCGCCCGCGTGGCCTGCCGCACGGCCGCCGAGCTGGGCGCCGCCGCCGTGCTCGCCCTCAGCTTCCCCCTGCACCCGCCGGGCAGGCCCGAGAAGTCCCGCGCCGACGAGCTGCTCGGCGCCGGGGTGCCCACCCTGGTCGTCCAGGGCGGGAACGACCCCTTCGGCAGGCCCGCCGAGTTCCCTGACGGCGCGTACGACATGGCGGAAGTGCCGTACGGCGATCACGGTTTCGCGGTGCCGAAGAAGGCGGAGACGACCCAGGAGGAGGCCGTGGCCCTCATCACGGGCGCCGTCACGCGGTGGGCGGGAATGTTGGACGCGTGACCTCTGTTGTCGCGAACAGACGGTGAACACCGTCGCAGACGTGTTGGTACGAGAGGGAGTCCGCCGCATGGGTTCGACCATCTGCCCGAACCGCTCCAGCGCCGCTGACCTGGAGTGGACGGTCTTGAGCGCACCCAAAAACGCAACTATTCGGGCGGCGCGCGGAGCGGATCGTCGTCTATCCTCCGATTCGAGTGGGGCTGCTTTCGGCCTCACCACGTCGTTGGAGGAGGTGGGTCCGGTCACAGGGACCGACGCAGGGACCGAGCACGGCCAGGCGGAGCGCCCCGAAGAGGGCTCTGAGACGGCCGCGGAGCGCACGGCCCGTTTCGAGCGGGACGCGCTGACGTTCCTCGACCAGATGTACTCCGCCGCGCTGCGCATGACCCGCAACCCGGCGGACGCGGAGGACCTGGTCCAGGAGACCTACGCCAAGGCGTACGCGTCGTTCCACCAGTTCCGCGAGGGCACCAATCTCAAGGCGTGGCTGTACCGCATCCTCACGAACACCTTCATCAACTCCTACCGCAAGAAGCAGCGCGAGCCCCAGCGCAGCGCCGCCGAGGAGATCGAGGACTGGCAGCTCGCGCGCGCCGAGTCGCACATGTCCACCGGTCTGCGCTCCGCCGAGTCGCAGGCGCTGGACCACCTGCCCGACTCGGACGTGAAGCAGGCCCTCCAGGCGATTCCCGAGGAATTCCGCATCGCCGTCTATCTGGCCGATGTAGAGGGCTTTGCGTACAAGGAGATCGCGGACATCATGGGGACACCCATCGGTACGGTGATGTCCCGGCTGCACCGCGGCCGACGCCAACTGCGCGGCATGCTGGAGGACTACGCCCGTGAGCGCGGGCTCGTCCCGGCCGGCGCCGGCGAGTCGAACGGAACGAAAGGCTCGGGCTCATGAGCTGCGGAGAGCCGCACGAGACTGACTGCAGTGAAGTCCTGGACCATCTCTATGAGTTCCTGGACCACGAGATGCCGGACAGCGACTGCACCAAGTTCGAGACGCACTTCGAGGAGTGCTCGCCGTGCCTGGAGAAGTACGGTCTGGAGCAGGCGGTGAAGAAGCTGGTCAAGCGGTGCTGCGGCCAGGACGACGTCCCGATCGACCTGCGGGCCAAGGTCATGGGGCGCATCGACCTCATCCGCTCCGGACAGGCCGTGCCCGACCAGGACGTCAGCCAGGACACCGCACCGGGAGTGCGGGCCTCGGAGGCGTGAAACACCGCAGCGTCACTCGAATGTGCTAATTCGCCGCCGTCGGGCGCTGACCGCGAGGTGGCCGTTCTACTCTCCGGAGCTGGGTCTCGTGACCCGGACGACTGGGTCGCAGGACCTGGAACGGGGAGGAGAACTCCATGCGGTCGGTGCCGGCGTGGGCCCGCGTGTACATCCTGGGCGTCGCCCTGGCCGGTGCCGCCTGCCTCGCACCGGCCCTGAGCGGCGGCCGCACCCCCTGGCCCGCCGTCGCGCTCCTCGCGGTGCTCTACGCCGGGTGCGAGCAGACCGGCCGGTGCCGCTTCATCGGGCGCCGCGTCCCCGGCGGCCTCGGCACCTTCTTCCCGGTGCTGCTCGCCGGGGTGTTCCTGCTGCCGCCCTCGGCCGCCGCCCTCGTCGCCGTGCCGGGCGCGTTGTTCGCCCGGATCGACCGGCGCCCGCGCCGGGTGCGCCGCCTGTGGCGCGGCGCGCAGCTCGTCCTCGCCACCTGGAGCGCGGCCCACGTGTACGGCGCGCTCGGCGGACCCGCCGCCCGCGCCGCGTGCGACTTCCCGCACGTCCTGGGGCCCGCCGGCGCCGCCGTCCTCGCCTTCTGCGCCGTGCTCGCCGCCCTGGACGCCGGGATCCTCGCGACCGCCGAGAGGCTGCCGCCGCGGACCGCCTGGCGCGGACTCCTGCCGCGCTCCCTCGCGCCCGTGGCGGTGCACGGACTGGCCGGGCTGATGATGGCGGTCCTGTGGACCAGCCCGTACGGGCCCCCGGCGGCGCTGCTCGTGCTGCTCCCGATGGGCGTCTCGTGCTGGGTCTTCGCGCAGTACCACCGGGAGCGGGCCGCCCACCAGGCCACCATCCGGGCCCTCGTCCAGGCCGTCGACCTCAAGGACAGGTACACCCGTGGCCACAGCGAGCGGGTCGGCCGCGCCTCGGTCATGATCGCCCGGGAGCTGGGCATGGACGACGAGCGCGTCGAGGTCCTGCGGTTCGCCGGCATCCTGCACGACGTCGGCAAACTCGGCGTGCCCACCCGCCTGTTGCGCAAGGACGGCCCCCTGACGCCCCAGGAGCGGCGCGTCATCGAACTCCACCCCGAGTACGGACACGAGATGGTGCGCGGCATCGGCTTCCTCGGCGAGGCGCGGGCGGCCATCCTGCACCACCACGAGCGGATCGACGGCAGCGGCTACCCGTACGGCCTCACCGGGCGGCAGATCCCCGAGTCCGCCCGGGTGGTGGCCGTCGCCGACGCCTTCGACGCGATGACGTCCACCCGGTCCTACCGGCGTGCCCGGCCGGTGTCCGCCGCGCTGGAGGAGCTGGCCCGGTGCGCCGGAGAGCAGTTCGACCCCGCGATGGTCGCCGCCCTCACCCGGGCGCTCGGCCGGGACGGCTGGCATCCGGAGGTCACCTCCGACGTCCCGGCCCGCGACCTTGGGCCCGGCGCCGACCAGAGCGGAAACGTACCGCCCGCGCGCCTGGCCGCCGCGCCCGCGGCGCGCGGGCCGGGCGCCCCGTGACGGCGTACGCCGGGGGGCGCGCCGCCTCCCGCGCACAGCGGCTGCCCAGCACGGCGGGCCGCGCCCTCGCCGGCCTGCTCGCCGTCGTCTCGCTCACCTGGACCCTGTGGCACGGCGTCGCCGAACGGCCGGTCGCGCTCGCCTTCGGGGTGCTGATCACCCTCGGTGAGCTGGCCCGCTGGGGCAGCGAGAGCGAGCGGGAGCCCGCACCGCTCGGGGCCGCGGGCGCCCTGGCGTACGCCCTGCTGGGGCAGAACGCCGGAACGGCCACGCACCACGGCGCGCTCCAGGTGATCGCCGTGGTCGTCGCGGCCGCCCTGGTGGGCGCCGTGCCGCATGTGGCACTGGGCCACGGGCCCACGCCCGACGACATGGCGCGGCGCGTGCTGACCGTCGCGTTCGCCGCGGCCTGCTTCCAACCCCTCTACAACGCGGGCAAGTTGAAGCACTGGGTCGGCCACGGCCCCTGGTTCGCGCTCGTCATCGTCGCCCTCCTCGTCCTCACCGCGCTCTGCGACGCCGTCCTCGCCGCCGCGATGGCGCGCGCCCGCACCCGCTGGCCGTTCGGGCCGCTCCTGCGCGACGAACTGCGGGCCATGCTCGGCATCGGCTCCGCCGTCTGCGCGACGGGGGCCGTGATGGCGCTCGGCGTCGCCGTGGCCGGCCTGTGGGCGCTGCCCGTGTTCAGCCTGCCGCTGCTGCTCACCCAGCTCTCCTACCGGCGCTACGCGGCCGTGCGGGCCACCTACCGGCAGACCATCGCGTCGCTGGCCAGGGCCACCGAGATCGCCGGGTACACCCCGCAGGGCCACGCCCACCGCGTCGCCGGGCTCAGCCGCGCCGTCGGGCGGGACCTCGGGCTCTGCGGGCAGGACCTCACCGTTCTCGAGTACGCGGCGCTGATGCACGACATCGGGCAGCTCTCCCTCGTCGACCCCGTGCCCGAGGGCGCCACCGCCGCCCTGCCCGAGGAGCAGCAGCGCCGCATCGCCCTGCTCGGGGGCGCCGTGGTGCGCCAGACCGGGGTGGACTCCGCGGTGGCCGTCGTGGTGGAGCGCCAGGCCGACCCCTACTGCCACCAGCCGCTCACCGCCCGTATTGTGCGCACGGCGAACGCGTACGACGAGATGGCGCGGGGAGAAGGACCCACGGGGGCGCTCGGCGGTCCGCTGCACGCTCTGGAGAGGCTGCGGCTGGGCACCGGCCGCGACTATCAGCCCGAGGTCGTGGAGTCCCTGGCGAGGGTGGTGTCCAGGGGCGGCCTTAGCTCGCCCCCAGCTGGGTAACCCATGGGTAATGAGCGGCTGTCCGACCGTACGTGGTTGGATGCGAAGAAGAGGGTGCGCGGGGGCATCGACCCGACGCCGCGCCTTCGCAAGATGGGACTCCACAAATCGTGACAGGCGGGAATCAGGCGGGAATCGTGAGGATCTTCGGCAAGGGACGGCACCGGCCCTCCGCCTCATGGCGGCAGGCGACCGACCGCGCCTTCACGCTGATCGGCGACGGCCGGTACGAGGACGCGGGAGCGCTGCTCACGCGCGCGGCGGATCTCGAACCCTGGCTGTCCGAGTCCTGGTTCAACCTCGCGCTCCTGCACAAGTTCCGGCACGACTGGGAGCAGGCGCGGGCCGCGGGACTGCGGGCCGTGGCGCTCCTGGACCGCTCGGCGGGCGCCCCGGACTGGTGGAACGTGGGCATCGCGGCGACGGCGCTGCAGGACTGGCCGCTGGCCCGCCGCGCCTGGCAGGCGTACGGCCTGAAGGTGCCCGGCGGGGTCGCGGCGTCCGGCGAGCCCTCGGGCATGGAGCTGGGCAGCGCGGCCGTGCGGCTCTCCCCGGAGGGCGAGGCGGAGGTGGTGTGGGGCCGCAGGCTGGACCCCGCCCGCATAGAGGTGCTGTCCATCCCGCTGCCCTCCTCCGGGCGGCGCTGGGGCGAGGTCGTGCTGCACGACGGCGTCCCGCACGGCGAGCGGACGACGGCGGCCGGCCACTCGTACCCCGTCTTCGACGAGATCGAGCTGTGGGCGCCCTCGCCCGTGCCGACGTGGGTGGTCCTCCTGGAGGCCGCCACCGAGGACGACCGGGACGCCCTGGAGCGGCTCGCGGCCGACGCGGGCTTCGCCGCCGAGGACTGGTCCTCCTCGGTGCGGCTGCTGTGCCGCATGTGCTCGGAGTCGCGGATGCCGAGCGACGAGGGCGACGGCGAGCACCTGGACCCGCACGACCACAGCGAGCCGGGCCACCCGGGCCCGCTCGGCCACCGCAGCCCGGGAGCGGTCTGGGTGCCGGAGCGCGAGTGCGGCATCGCCGCGCCCGCCGCCCTGGTGCGCGGGCTCCTCGACAGCTGGGTGGCGGACAGCCCGGACTCGCGCGACTGGCGGGACCTCGAAGAGGTCTGCTGACCCGAGGAAGCCGGTCGGCGCTTCGCCGTAGGCTGTACCGGCACAAACTCTTGAGGGTTTCACGGAAGGCTTACGGCGGACATGGCGCAGGACACTGATCAGCAGGCCTCCGGCGGGGTGCTCCCCGTCGACGACGAGGGCTTCGTCATCGACACGGAGGACTGCGAGGAGCGCGAGACGGCCTACCGCGAGCGCGGCACGTCCCGGCCGATCACGGTCGTCGGCAACCCGGTCCTGCACAAGGAGTGCAAGGACGTCACGGCCTTCGACGACGATCTCGCCAAGCTGGTCGACGACATGTTCGCCAGCCAGCGCACCGCCCAGGGCGTGGGCCTCGCGGCCAACCAGATCGGCGTCGACCTGAAGGTCTTCGTCTACGACTGCATGGACGACGAGGGCGTGCGCCACGTCGGTGTGGTCTGCAACCCGGTCCTGACCGAGCTGCCCGCCGAGCGCCGCCGCCTGGACGACTCGGGCGAGGGCTGCCTCTCCGTGCCCACCGCCTACGCCGATCTGGCCCGCCCGGACTACGCCGAGGTGAGGGGCCAGGACGAGAAGGGCAACCCCATCAAGGTGCGCGGCGGCGGTTACTTCGCCCGCTGCCTGCAGCACGAGACGGACCACCTGTACGGCTACCTGTACATCGACCGCCTCTCCAAGCGGGAGCGCAAGGACGCGCTGCGCCAGATGGCGGAGGGCACGCCGCGCTACCCCGTGGTGCCGAACGACTGACGGGCGCGACGCCTGAGCGGCGCGGGACCCGCGTGACACGAGCGGCCCCTGGTCGGGAACTCCCCGACCAGGGGCCGCTGGCATGAGCCGCTCACCTGTGCGAGCGAAACCGGCTGACGAAGATCCATATTCGGTCACGTACGGGGACGTTCTCGGCACTCGGGGGTAGTGAATGGCGCAAAACTGTTCCCTGAACGGTCAGTTGTGGTGCTGAATGGAAAGCGCGGGGATACGCAACGGCGCGCGCCCGGCACAGCGGAAGGGCGTGCGCCGCTCAGGCGGCTGAAAGGGGTTTGTCCGTGCCTGCATATTCCGGAAGCACTTCACAGACACAGCCACACACACAGGCGGTATCGGTCCCACCGGCGCTGGCCCTTCCGGTGATCGAGGCCGCGTTTCCGCGCCGCCTGCATCCGTATTGGCCAAAGCTTCAGGAGAAGTCCAGGAGCTGGTTGCGCGAAATGCGCCTCATGCCGCCGGACAAGGTCGAGCGGTACGCGGACAGCCTCTGCTACACCGACCTGGTGGCGGGCTACTACATTGGCGCGCCGGACGCGCTGCTGACCGCGATAGCGGACCTCAGCAGCTGGTTCTTCGCCTGGGACGACCGGCACGACCGGGACTCCGTGCACGGCAGGGCGGAGCAGTGGCGGCGGCTGTGCCAGGGCCTGCACGGCGCCCTGGACGCCCCCCGGCTCCACCTGCGCCACCGCGACCCGCTGATCGCCGGGTTCGCCGACTGCGTCCGCCGCCTGTACTCCTTCCTCGGACCCAGCTGGAACACGAGGTTCGCCCGCCACTTCCACCCCGTGATCGACGCCTACGACCAGGAGTTCGAAAACCGGCGCGGGGGCGTGGTCCCCACCGTCGAGGCGTACGTGGAGCTGCGCCGCCTCACGTTCGCGCACTGGGCGTGGATCGACCTGCTCGAACCCACCGCGCGCCGCGAACTGCCGCGCTCCGTGAGGAAGCACCCCGCCTACCGGCGGGCGGCATTGGCCACCCAGGACTTCTCGGCCTGGTACAACGACCTGTGCTCGCTCCCCAAGGAACTCGCGGGAGACGAACTGCACAATCTCGGGATCAGCCTCATTCACCACGAGGGGTTGACGCTCGAAGAAGCCGTACGGGAAGTCCACCGGCGCGTCGGTCGCTGCGTCACCGATTTCCTCGCGGCCGAACAGGAAGTGCTGGGACTCGTCGAGGAATTGAGCGACGGGACCGTCGAAGGAAAAGAGCTCGCGGACGCGGTGAAATCCTGCGTCTTCAACATGCGGAACTGGTTCTCTTCCGTGTACTGGTTCCATCACGAATCCGGCCGCTATCGGGTGGACAGCTGGGACGACCGGTCCATCCCCCCGTATGTCACGGAAGACGTCCTGGCGGAAAACGAACTGGTGGGTGAGGAATGAGCGTCGAATCCGCGACACCCGCGCCGGCCGCCCCGGGATCCGGCCCGCTGCGCACCCCGCCGCTGGTCCGCGGCGCCGTCCCCGTACTCGGCCACGCCTGGCACCTGGTGCGCGACCCGCTCGGCTTCCTGTCCGCGCTGCGGGACCATGGAGACCTCGTACGGATCCGGCTGGGGCCGAGGACCGCCTACGCGGTGTGCGACCCAGAACTCGTCGGCGCGATGCTCAAGCGCCCCGAGTTCATCGTCGGCGGACCGCTGTGGGACACCCTCGAAGTGCTCCTCGGCAAGGGCGTGGCGACCAGCAACGGCAAGCTGCACCGGCGCCAGCGCCGGATGATGCAGCCCGCGTTCCGGCCCGAGCGGATCGCCGACTACGCCAAGGTGATGGAGGAGGAGGCGCGCGCCACGGCGGCCCGCTGGCGGCCGGGCGCCACGGTCGACGTGAGCGCGGAGATGTTCCGCACGGCCGTGCGCATCGTCTCGCGCTCGCTCCTGGAGGTCGACTCGATCGGCGAGAAGGCGGACCGCATCGCCGACTCGCTGCACACCGTCTTCCAGGGCCTCTACCGCCGGATGGTGCTCTCCGTCGGGCCGCTCTACCGCGTGCCGACACCCGCCAACCGGCGCTTCGAGAACGCGCTGGCCGATCTGCACGCGCTGGTCGACGAGATCGTCCGGGAGCGCCGCACGGCCGGCCCCGGCGGCCCGCAGGACCTGCTCGCGGAATTGCTGCGGGCCAGGGACGATTCGGGGGAGCCGCTGACCGATCAGGAGATCCACGATCACGTGGTTTCCCTCGTCGTCGCCGGAGCGGAGAATGTCGCGTCCACACTGGCGTGGACGTTCCATCTGCTCGCCGAACACCCGGAGCAGGAAAGGCGGTTGGTTGAAGAAGTAAATTCCGTGGCGGGGGATCGCGCGATCACATTCGCCGATCTGGGATCCCTGCCGCACCTGCGCAATGTCATCACCGAGGCGATGCGCATACGCCCGGCCGCCTGGATATTCACGCGCCGGTCCGTGACCGAGGCCGAGCTGGGCGGCTATCGCATTCCCGCCGGCGCGGACATCGTCTACAGCGTGTACGCGATGCAGCGCGACCCGCGTTCCTTCGAGCGGCACCTGGAGTTCGACCCGGACCGCTGGCTCCCCGAACGCGCACAGGACGTACCGGAGTTCGCGATGATGCCGTTCAGTGTCGGCAACCGGAAGTGCCCCGGGGACCACTTCAGCCTGGCCGAACTGGCCCTGATCCTGGGCACGGTGGTGCCGAGGTGGCACCTGGCGCCGGTCGCGGAGACCGACACGGGCACGCGGGTCGGCATCACCCTGCACCCCAAGCGGCTCGTCCTGCGCGCCGAGCCGCGCTGAGCCACCGTGTGGGCCCGCCCCGCCCCCCGTGACGGGGCGGGCCCACACGTGCGTGGCAGCCGCCCCTAGAACTCGTCGTCGAAGGAGACCGAACCCTCGACCGCGACCTGGTACGCCGACGGGCGCCGCTCGAAGAAGTTGGTCAGCTCCTGCACGCCTTGCAGCTCCATGAAGGAGAACGGGTTCTGCGAGCCGTAGACCGGCGCGAAGCCGAGGCGCTGGAGGCGCTGGTCGGCGACGCACTCCAGGTAGGCGCGCATCGAGTCGGTGTTCATGCCCGGCAGACCCTCGCCGCACAGATCGCGGGCGAACTGCAGCTCCGCCTCGACGGCCTCCTTCAGCATGTCCGTGACCTGCGTCCGGAGCGCGTCGTCGAACAGCTCGGGCTCCTCCTTGCGCACCGTGTCCACCACGTCGAAGGCGAAGCTCATGTGCATCGTCTCGTCGCGGAACACCCAGTTCGTGCCGGTCGCCAGGCCGTGCAGCAGACCGCGGCTGCGGAACCAGTAGACGTAGGCGAAGGCACCGTAGAAGAACAGGCCCTCGATGCACGCGGCGAAGCAGATGAGGTTGAGCAGGAAGCGGCGGCGGTCGGCCTGCGTCTCCAGCCGGTCCAGCTTCTCGACCGAGTCCATCCACTTGAAGCAGAACTGCGCCTTCTCGCGGATCGAGGGGATCTCCTCGACCGCGTCGAACGCGGCCGCCCGGTCCTGCGGATCGGGCAGGTACGTGTCGAGCAGCGTCAGATAGAACTGGACGTGCACGGCCTCCTCGAACAGCTGACGGCTCAGGTACAGCCGCGCCTCGGGGGAGTTGATGTGCTTGTAGAGCGTCAGCACGAGGTTGTTGGAGACGATCGAGTCGCCGGTCGCGAAGAACGCGACGAGGCGGCCGATCAGGTGCTGCTCCTCGGGCGTCATCTTCGCCAGGTCGGCGACGTCCGAGTGCAGGTCGACCTCCTCCACCGTCCAGGTGTTCTTGATCGCGTCCCGGTAGCGCTCGTAGAAGTCCGGGTAGCGCATGGGGCGCAGGGTCAGCTCGAAGCCCGGGTCGAGGAGGTTCTTCTCGCTGTTCGTCGTGGTGCTCATTACTGGCAGGCCTCGCAGGACTCGGGGTTTTCCAGGGAGCAGGCGACGGCCTCCTCGGCCGTGACCTGCGCGGGGACGGGGGCGGTGGTGGCGGCGCCGGAGCCGGCCGCGCGGGCGATGCGGGTGGCGGGGCGCGAGCGCAGGTAGTACGTGGTCTTCAGACCCCGCTGCCAGGCGTAGGCGTACATCGAGGAGAGCTTGCCGATGGTCGGCGTCTCCAGGAAGAGGTTGAGCGACTGCGCCTGGTCGAGGAACGGGGTGCGCGCGGCGGCCATGTCGATCAGACCGCGCTGCGGGATCTCCCACGCGGTGCGGTACAGCGCGCGGACGTCCTCGGGGATCCAGCCGAAGCCCTGCACCGAGCCGTTGGCCTCGCGCAGCGCCTCGCGGGTCTGCGCGTCCCACACGCCGAGCCGCTTCAGCTCCTGCACGAGGTAGGCGTTGACCTGGAGGAACTCCCCGCTGAGCGTCTCGCGCTTGAAGAGGTTGGAGACCTGCGGCTCGATGCACTCGTACACGCCCGCGATGGAGGCGATGGTGGCGGTCGGCGCGATGGCCAGCAGCAGCGAGTTGCGCATGCCGGTCTCGGCGATACGTTCCCGCAGCGCCGCCCACCGCTCCGGCCAGGTCAGCTCGACGCCGTAGTGGTCCGGGTGCAGCACGCCCCGCGCGGTGCGGGTCTTCTCCCAGGCGGGGAGCGGGCCGTTGCGGACGGCGAGGTCGGCGGAGGCCTCGTACGCGGCGAGCATGATCCGCTCGGCGATGCGGGTGGAGAGGGCACGCGCCTCGGGGGAGTCGAAGGGCAGTTTCAGCCGGAAGAAGACGTCCTGGAGGCCCATCGCGCCGAGACCCACCGGGCGCCACTTGGCGTTGGAGCGCCCCGCCTGCTCGGTCGGGTAGAAGTTGATGTCCACGACGCGGTCGAGGAAGGTGACGGCGGTGCGGACGGTCTCGTCGAGGCGCTCCCAGTCGATGTCGCCGCTCGCCGCGTCCACGAAGGCGCCGAGGTTCACCGAGCCGAGGTTGCACACGGCCGTCTCGCCGTCGTCCGTGACCTCCAGGATCTCCGTGCAGAGGTTGGAGGAGTGCACGGTGTGGCCGGGCTCCGCCGTCTGGTTGGCGGTGCGGTTGGCGGCGTCCTTGAACGTCATCCAGCCGTTGCCGGTCTGCGCGAGGGTGCGCATCATGCGGCCGTACAGATCGCGGGCCGGGATGGTCTTCTTCGCGAGCCCGGCGGCCTCGGCCTCGCGGTAGGCGGCGTCGAACTCCTCGCCCCACAGGTCGACCAGCTCGGGCACGTCGGCCGGGGAGAACAGCGACCAGTCCTGGTCGGCGGCGACCCGGCGCATGAACTCGTCCGGGATCCAGTGCGCGAGGTTGAGGTTGTGCGTGCGGCGCGCGTCCTCACCGGTGTTGTCGCGCAGCTCCAGGAACTCCTCGATGTCGGAGTGCCACGTCTCCAGGTAGACCGCGGCGGCCCCCTTGCGCCGGCCGCCCTGGTTCACGGCGGCGACCGAGGCGTCCAGGGTCTTCAGGAACGGCACGATGCCGTTGGAGTGCCCGTTCGTGCCGCGGATCAGCGAACCCCGGGAACGGATGCGGGAGTACGAGAGTCCGATGCCGCCCGCGTGCTTGGAGAGCCGCGCGACCTGGTGGTAGCGGTCGTAGATGGAGTCCAGCTCGTCCAGCGGGGAGTCGAGGAGGTAGCAGGAGGACATCTGCGGGTGGCGGGTGCCGGAGTTGAAGAGCGTCGGCGAGGACGGCAGATAGTCCAGGCGGCTCATCAGGCGGTACAGCGCGGCGACCTCGTCCAGCGCCCGCTCGCTGCCGTCCTCCGCCAGGCCGCTCGCCACGCGCAGCATGAAGTGCTGCGGGGTCTCGATGACCTGCCGGGTGATCGGGTGGCGCAGCAGATAGCGGCTGTGCAGGGTGCGCAGGCCGAAGTACTCGAAGCGGAAGTCGGCGCCGTCGGCGAGCGCGCCCTCCACCAAAGCGTCGAGCCGGGCCGCGTGCGCCGTCACGAAGGACGCCGTGCGGTCGGCGATCAGGCCCTCGCGGTGGCCGACCGCGACGGAGTCGGTGAAGGAGCGCACGCCCTGCGTCGCCGCCTCCTCGCGGATGCCGATCGACAGGAGCCGGGCCGCCAGCTTGGAGTACGCCGGGTCCTCGGAGATGAGCCCCGCGGCCGCCTCGGTGGCCAGCTCCCGCAGCTCGGCCTCGTCGGCCCGCGCCGAGCGGCCGCGCAGCGCGGCGGCGGCCACCCGGCCGGGGTCGGCGTCGGGCAGGTCGGCGGTGAGGTCGGTCAGGGTGCGCAGCAGCGCGGTCCCCGGCCCGTCGGTTCCTTCGGCGTCCTGAAGGGTCGGCACCGAAGGCGTCGAAGGCGTCGACGGCGCTGACGCGGGTTCGGCAGGCGCGATGGTCACGTGGGGGCACTCCCTCGCTCGGCTCTGGGCCAGGGGGGAGGGATGGGCGCACACGGGCGCACCCGGGCAGGGCGGCGTACCGCGTCCACCGGCCCACTCCACGAGGCCCGGACGGTCGGCACCCGGACCGGACGGTACGGGTGCGCTGCCGGCAGGTCCTCGGACTCCGCGTACGCCGAATGCGTACACATGCACCGTTGCGGGACAGTTCCGGACTTGCACCGGATTCCCCTGCGGCGACAGCGAGCACGAGCATACATCTTGTGCCGGGCCCTGGAGGCGGGCCCACATCTTGTGTCGGCTCGCGGGGTGCGGTGCCTACAGCGTCAGCATGTACGCCAGCAGCGGCACCGTCTCGATGGGCCTCCAGTCGCGCTCGGGCGTGCGCCGGAAGCCCAGGCGCTCGTACAGCCGGTGGGCGGTGCGCATCGACGTCTGGGTGGACAGGACGAGCCCGGTGCGGCCCGCGTCCCGGGAGCGCCGCACGCACTCCCGTACGAGCGTCTCGCCGACGCCCCTGCCACGGGCCTCGGGGGAGACGGCCAGCATGCGGATCTCGGCCTCGCCGGTGCGGGCGATGTCGGCCATCGGGCCGCCGGACGGCACGTAGGTGACGCAGCCGAGCGCCTTGCCGTCCGCCGCGGCCACCAGGACCTCGGCCGCGGCCGCGCGCGCCGCCACGTCGCGCAGCACCGCGAGGTAGGGGTCGTCCGCCCCGAAGTCCAGGTGGCCGTCGGCGAGATAGGCCTGTGCGGTGAGGGCGCCGAGCGCCTCGTACTCGTCGGGGTGCGCGGGTCTGATCGTGAGGGCGGTGATGTCCATGCGGCGCAGTGTGCAACACGGGCACGGCGAAGGGCCGCCGATTTTCCGGCGGCCCTTCGTCACGGGTCGTCGGTCACGGCGGCCCTGTGTCACGGGGTCGTGCTCAGTGCGCGGCGCCCGCGGTCGCCGGCGGCAGCTCCTCGACGACGCCGGGGTCGCCCGCGTCCGCGGTGTAGTCCTCGGGGGAGGTCTCGTCGATGCCGTCGGGGGCCTTCAGCGCCCGCATGGCGAAGGTGAGGACCACCGTCACGACCACGTTCAGGACGAACGCGGTGAGGCCGATGTAGCCGATCTCGCCGATGCCCGGGATCGAGTCGGACGAACCGCCGAAGTGCTTCTGCGTCGGCGAGGCGACTCCGTACGCGGCCAGCGTGCCGTAGACCATGCCGACCGCCCAGCCCGCGAGCAGCGCCCAGCGGTGGAACCAGCGGGTGAACAGGCCGCCGACCAGCGCGGGCATGGTCTGGAGGATCCAGATGCCGCCCAGGAGCTGGAAGTTGATCGCGACCGTCTTGTCCATGGTGAGGACGAAGACCAGCGCGCCCACCTTCACCAGCAGCGAGACCAGCTTGGAGACCTTGGTCTCCTGCTCGGGCGTCGCGTCGGGCTTGAGGAAGTCCTTGTAGATGTTGCGGGTGAAGAGGTTCGCGGCCGCGATCGACATGATGGCCGCGGGGACCAGCGCGCCGATGCCGATGGCCGCGAAGGCCACGCCCGTGAACCAGTCGGGGAACATGGTCTCGAAGAGCTGGGGGATCGCCAGCTGGCCGTTGTCCACCTTGATCCCGGCCGCGATCGCCATGAAGCCGAGCAGGGCGAGCAGGCCGAGCATCAGCGAGTACAGCGGCAGGATGGTGGTGTTGCGCCGGATCACGTCGCGGCTCTTGGAGGAGAGCGTCGCGGTGATCGAGTGCGGGTACATGAACAGCGCGAGGGCCGAGCCGAGCGCGAGCGTCGCGTACGTCCACTGGCCGGCCTCGGCGGGCGCGAGCGCGCCGCGCGGCTTGCCGGTCGCCGGGTTGGTCTGCGCGAAGGCGTCACCGGCCTTGGCGAAGATGTCGTCGAAGCCGCCGAGCTTGATCGGGATGTAGATGATCGCGACGACGATGACGAGGTAGATCAGACCGTCCTTCACGAACGCGATCAGCGCGGGTGCGCGCAGCCCCGAGGAGTAGGTGTACGCGGCGAGCACCGCGAAGGCGATCAGCAGCGGCAGGTCCTTGACGAACCAGTTGGTGTCCGGCCCGCCGCCGACGCCCATGACGTCCAGGACGGCCTGGATGCCGACCAGTTGGAGCGCGATGTAGGGCATCGTGGCGAGGATGCCGGTGACCGCGACGGCCAGCGAGAGCCCCTTGGAGCCGAACCGTCCGCGCACGAAGTCGGAGGTCGTCACGTAGCCGTGCTTGTGCGAGACCGACCACAGGCGCGGCAGGAAGGTGAAGATCAGCGGATAGACGAGGATCGTGTACGGCACCGCGAAGAAGCCGGCCGCGCCCGCCGCGTAGATCGCCGCGGGGACGGCGACGAAGGTGTACGCGGTGTAGAGGTCGCCGCCGAGCAGGAACCACGTCACCCAGGTGCCGAACGACCGGCCGCCGAGGCCCCATTCGTCGAGGCTCTGGTTCTCGGCCCTGCGCCAGCGGGCGGCGAGGAAGCCCATGACCGTGACCGCGACGAAGAAGAAGATGAAGACGGCGAGCGCGACGCCGTTGACCCCGTCCTTCATGACCGCCCACCTTCCTTGCGGGCGCGCTGGTCGCGCTGCCACAGCTTGTACGCGGTCATCGTGAGCAGGGTGGAGATGATCACCCAGAGCATCTGGTACCAGTAGAAGAACGGGATGCCGATGAAGGTCGGTTCGACCTTCGCGTATGAACTCACCCAGAGCATTGCCACGAAGGGCGCGACAAGGCAGGCTGCGATGACCACGCGGACCGGTGTGACCACCGGTCTGTTCACTTCAGGCGCATCTGACATGTCGCGGCTCCGTTCCCTCACTTATCCCATGCTTAACGTGCGGGAAATCTAAGCCACAGTCTCGCTGTATGGAACCCCTGTCCGGATAACGGACTGGTCGACGTGCCTGCTCAGCAGCAGCGGAACCCCTGCCGGGGGTCCGACTCCTGGCGGTCCGTCCGCATGCGCTCGAACGCGCGGCGGCTGGGCACCGGCGCGGCCGGATGCGCCTCGCGTACGTGCGCCACATACCGCTCGTACGCCGACTCCCCGGTGAACTCGCGGACGTACCACCGCAGTCGGCGCAGCCCGCGCGAGGCCATGGTCATGGCGCGCACCACCACGCCCGTACCGTCAGCGCTCATGCCGTCAACGCTCATACCGTCAATTTCGATTCCACGTAGGGCGCTTCGTGCAGCGCGGTGGCGGCGGGGTCGCGCACATGCCGTACGCACACCCGCGCCGCGTCGACGATCACGACGACGACGAGCAGGGCGAGGACCGCCGAAAGGACGCCGTCCACCGCGGAGTTGGTGACGACGGTGTGCATGTCGTCCATGGTCTTCGCGGGCGGCAGGATCCGACCTTCCTCGATGGCGTCCCGGTAGCGGGAGCGCTGCGTGAAGAACCCCACCCGGGGGTCGCCGGAGAACACCTTCTGCCAGCTCGCCGTCAGGGTCACCGTCACGTCCCAGGCGAGCGGGACTCCCGTGATCCAGGCCCACTTGAGGCGCCCCGACTTCACCAGCAGGGTCGTGCAGACGGTCAGGGCGACGGCGGCGAGGAGCTGGTTGGCGATGCCGAAGACGGGGAAGAGCTGGTTGATCCCGCCGAGCGGCTCATGGACGCCGACCCACAGGAAGTACCCCCAGAGACCGGTGACGGCGGCGCTGGTCAGCACCAGACCGGGCTTCCAGCTCACCCTCTTGAAGGGCTCGCAGACGTTGCCGAGCATGTCCTGGAGCATGAAGCGGCCCACGCGCGTGCCCGCGTCGAGCGCGGTCAGGATGAACAACGCCTCGAACATGATGGCGAAGTGATACCAGAAGGCCCGCAGTGAGCCCCCCGTGACCTGGGAGAAGATCTCGGAGACGCCGACCGCGAGCGTGGGCGCGCCGCCCGTGCGCGAGAGTAGCGAGGACTCCTCCACGTCCTTGGCGGCCTGCGCGAGGTCGGCGGGGGAGAGGGAGTACCCGAAGCCCGCGACGGCCTTCGACGCCTCCTGCACGGTGTCCCCGACGACCCCCGCCGGCGCGTTCATCGCGAAGTACAGCCCGGGATCGATGATCGACGCGGCGACGAGCGCCATGATCGCCACGGCCGACTCCATCAGCATGGAGCCGTACCCGATCATCCGGACCTGCGTCTCCTTCTGGATCATCTTCGGCGTCGTGCCCGAGGAGATCAGCGCGTGGAAGCCGGACAGGGCCCCGCAGGCGATGGTGATGAAGACGAACGGGAAGAGCGACCCCGCGAAGACCGGTCCGTCGCCGCGCGAGGCGAAGTCGGTCACCGGGTCCATCCGCAGCGTCGGCAGCGTGATCACGACACCGAGGGCGAGCAGCAGGATGGTGCCGACCTTCATGAACGTGGAGAGGTAGTCACGCGGCGCGAGCAACATCCACACCGGCAGGATCGAGGCGATGAAGCCGTACGCCACCAGCCAGATCACCAGCGTCGACGGGGCGAGCGTGAAGGTGTCCGCGAGCGAGGACTCGGCGACCCGGCGCCCGGCGACCAGCGCGGCCAGCAGCAGCGCGACGCCGATGAGGGAGACCTCGCTGACCCGCCCCGGACGCAGGACGCGCAGGTAGAAGCCCATGAACAGGGCGATCGGGAGGGTCATCGCGATGGAGAAGGTGCCCCACGGGGACGCGGCGAGGGCGTTGACGATCACCAGGGCGAGCACACCCAGCAGGATGATCATGATGGCGAACGCGGCGAGCAGCGCGGCGGCCCCGCCGAACGGCCCGATCTCTTCCCGTGCCATCTGCCCGAGCGACCTGCCGTCCCGCCGCGTCGAGAAGAACAGCACCACCATGTCCTGCACGGCGCCCGCGAAGATCACGCCGACGATGATCCAGATGGTGCCGGGCAGGTACCCCATCTGGGCGGCCAGTACCGGCCCGACCAGTGGGCCCGCGCCCGCGATCGCCGCGAAGTGGTGGCCGAGCAGGACGCGGCGGTCGGTCGGGTGGAAGTCGATGCCGTCGTCGAGCCGCTCGGCGGGGGTGGCCCGGGTCCCGTCGACCTCGAGGACCCGGTGCGCGACGAACTTGGAGTAGAAGCGGTACGCGATCGCGTACGAGCCGAGGGCCGCCGCCACCATCCAGGCGGCCGACACCTCCTCCTCGCGCGCGAGGGCCAGCACGGTCCAGCCCGTGGCGCCGGCCAGCGCGACGAGGGACCAGACGACGATGGATCGGGGATCTGCTCTGCGCACCGGGTCGTCCTCCCGTTCATCATGCGAAGACGTGCTTCATGCGAAGACGTGCTTCATGCGATGACGTGCTTCATGCGATGACGGGAGGACCGTAGAGCAGGGAGGTGGCCCGCGCCAGACCGCCTGCGCGCGGGTCGGCCGATGGGGGTGCGGGTCGGCCCAGGGGGTCCGGGGGCGGCCCGGAAGCGGGCCCGGGTCAGTCCGTGGGGCGCTTGAGGCGGGCCACGAACTTGTAGCGGTCGCCGCGGTAGACCGAGCGCACCCACTCCACCGGCCGGCCCGCCGCGTCCAGCGAGTGCCGGGACAGCAGCAGCATCGGCAGGCCGACGTCGGTGCCGAGCAGGCCCGCCTCGCGCGGGGTGGCCAGGGACGTCTCGATGGTCTCCTCGGCCTCGGCGAGATGGACGTCGTAGACCTCGGCGAGCGCGGTGTAGAGCGAGGTGTACTTCACCAGGGAGCGGCGCAGCGCGGGGAAGCGCTTGGCGGACAGGTGTGTGGTCTCGATGGCCATCGCCTCGCCGTTGGCCAGGCGCAGCCGCTCGATGCGCAGCACGCGGCTGCCCGCGCCGATGTCGAGCAGCCCGGCGAGGGTGTCGTCGGCGGTGATGTAGCCCAGGTCCAGGAGCTGGGAGGTCGGCTCCAGGCCCTGGGCGCGCATGTCCTCCGTGTAGGAGGTCAGTTGCAGGGCCTGGGACACCTTCGGCTTGGCGACGAACGTGCCCTTGCCCTGGATGCGCTCGAGGCGGCCCTCGACGACCAGTTCCTGGAGGGCCTGGCGGACGGTCGTGCGCGAGGTGTCGAACTCGGCGGCGAGCGTGCGCTCGGGGGGGACGGGGGTGCCGGGCGGCAGCGTCTCCGTCATGTCGAGCAAGTGCCGCTTCAGCCGGTAGTACTTGGGCACGCGCGCGGTGCGGCCGACGGCCGGGGCCTCCGAGGGCGCGCTCACTTCGGTCCCTGTGCTGCCCGCTTCGGTGCCCATGGCCTGCCTTCCCGGCTCCTGTGCTGCTGCCGTCACCGGCTCCTCCGTCTGTCGCGGCTCACATCGTGGCACGGACCGGGCCACGGGGGCGCCCCCTGGTCGAGCGAAGTCGAGAGCTCGGGGGAGGGCCTTGCCCGCTCAGGTGTCGGTCCGATAACGGACGCGACTGCCCTTCTTATACACCCTTGACACCCCTATAGGTCTAGGCCAAGCTCCCGGTACTGGTCTACACCATTAAAGACCAGGTTCCAGTCCCACGGGCAGATCTCGGTCCATTCGGTCGCTGCGGGTGGGGGGTTGACTGGCATCCCTTGAGGAGGGTGAACGTGAAGCGCAAGCTCATAGCGGCCATTGGTGTCGCGGGCATGTTGGTCTCGGTCGCGGCGTGTGGCGGCGACGACGGGGACAAGAAGGCCGGGGGTGCCGACGGCTTCAAGGGCGAGACGCTGACGCTCTGGACCATGGACGGCTCGACGCCGGACACGTGGCAGAAGGACGTCAAGGCCGCCTTCGAGAAGAAGACCGGCGCCAAGCTGAAGGTCGAGATCCAGACCTGGAACGGCATCCAGCAGAAGCTGACCACCGCCCTCTCCGAAGAGAACCCTCCCGACGTCTTCGAGATCGGCAACACCCAGACCCCCGCGTACGCCAAGACCGGCGGCCTCGCCGAGCTGGGCGACCTCAAGGAGTCGATCGGCGCGGACTGGACCGAGTCGATGAACAAGTCCTCGGTCGTGGACGGCAAGCAGTACGCCGCCCCGTGGTTCGTCCTCAACCGCGTCGTGATCTACAACAAGAAGATCTGGGCCGACGCCGGCATCAAGAAGACCCCGAAGACGCGCGACGAGTTCCTCAAGGACCTCAAGCAGATCGGCGCCAAGACGGACGCCGAGCCGATCTACCTGCCCGGCCAGAACTGGTACCACTTCGTCGGCCTGACCATCGGTGAGGGCGCCCAGCTGGTCAAGAAGGACGGCGACAAGTACGTCTCCAACCTGGACGACCCGAAGGTCGCCAAGGCCATGCAGACGTACCAGGAGTTCCAGAAGCTCTCCAAGGCCCCCAAGAACAAGGACGAGGCCACCCCGCAGCAGGCCGAGGTCTTCGCCAAGGGCAAGACCGGCGCCTTCATCGGCATGAGCTGGGAAGCGCCCACGGCCATCAAGGCCAACCCGAAGATCGAGCAGGACATCGGTTACTTCACGATCCCCGGCCCCACGGCCGACAAGCCCGAGGGCGTCTTCCTCGGCGGCTCCAACCTCGCCGTCGCGGCGACCAGCAAGAAGCAGGAGCTGGCCAAGGAGTTCCTGAAGATCGCGCTGTCCGACAAGTTCGAGGGCCAGTTCGCCAAGGAAGGCGGCCAGATCCCGAACAAGAAGGCGCTGGAGTCCAACCTCAAGGGCAACCCGGCCGCCGAGGCCGCCGCTCCCGCCGCCGTCGGCGGTGGCACCACCCCGCTGATCCCGGAGTGGGGCGCGGTCGAGAACCCGCCGAACCCGATCAAGAACTACATGACCGCGGTGCTCAACGGTAAGTCGCCGGCCGACGCCGCCAAGCAGGTCGAGGGCGAGCTGAACAAGCGCCTGTCGCAGAAGCAGTAAGGACGCGCCTCTTGCCGGGGCGGCGGGTGACCTGCCCCCGCCGCCCCGGCACACCTCTGCGTACCGCGATGCCCACGAAAGAGATGGCGAGCATGACCGTGCAGAAGACCGAACGGCCGCCCTCCGGCCCGACGGAGGTGCAGACACCCGACGGCGGACCACGACCACGCGGCCCGCGCAAGGACCCGGGGCGTCTCGCCGGCCTGACGCCCTATCTGCTCCTTGCCCCCGCGATCGTCGCCACCGTGCTGCTGCTCGGCTGGCCGCTGGTCAACAACGGGATCCTGTCGTTCCAGAACCTCAACATGAGGCAGTTCATTCTGCACCTCACGGAGTGGAACGGATTCGACAACTACAAGGAGGTCCTCACCGGCGAGGACTTCTGGCGGGTCACCGGGCGCTCGGTCGTCTTCACCGCCGCCAACGTCGTACTGATCATGATCCTCGGGACGCTGGTCGGCCTGCTGCTCGCACGGCTCGGCCGCAAGATGCGCACCCTGCTCATGGTCGGCCTCGTCCTCGCCTGGGCCATGCCCGTCGTCGCCTCGACCACCGTCTACCAGTGGCTGTTCGCGCAGCGCTTCGGCGTCGTCAACTGGATCCTCGCCAAGATCGGCTTCGAGTCGATGGCGGACCACGACTGGCTCGCCACGCAGTACTCCACCTTCTTCGTGGTCCTGCTCCTGATCGTCTGGCAGTCGATCCCCTTCGTGGCGATCAACCTCTACGCCGCCACGACGACCATCCCCAAGGAGCTGTACGAGGCGGCCGCGCTGGACGGCGCCGGCGCCTGGAAGCAGTTCACCCAGGTGACGCTGCCGTATCTGCGGCCCTTCCTCTACGCCACGACGTTCCTGGAGATCATCTGGGTCTTCAAGGCGTTCGTGCAGGTCTTCACCCTCAACGAGGGCGGCCCGGACCGGCTCACCGAGATCCTGCCCGTCTACGCCTACATCGAGGGCATGGGCAACCAGCACTTCGGCATGGGCGCGGCCATCGCGCTGCTCACCATCCTCATCCTGCTGGCCATCACCTCGTACTACCTGCGGATCGTGCTCAAGCAAGAGGAGGACGAGCTGTGAAGCGCTCGCCGCTGGGCCGGATCTGGCCCAACCTGACCGCCGTCCTTCTCTTCCTCGTCTTCGTCTTCCCCGTCTACTGGATGTTCGCCACGGCGTTCAAGCCGACCGGCGACATCATCAGCGAGGACCCGGTCTGGTTCCCGACCGACGCCACGTTCGAACACTTCAGGACGGCCATGGACGCCGACCACTTCTGGACCATGGTCGGCAACTCCATCACCGTCACGGTCCTCGCGGTCGTCTTCTCGCTCGTCATCGGCGTGACCGCGGCCTTCGCCCTCGCCCGGATGCGCTTCAAGGGTCGGCGCGGCTTCATCATCGGCTTCATGCTCGCCCAGATGGCGCCCTGGGAGGTCATGGTCATCGCGATCTACATGATCGTGCGCGACGCCGACATGCTGAACAGCCTGATCCCGCTCACCCTCTTCTACATGGTGATGATCCTGCCCTTCACCCTCCTGACACTGCGCGGCTTCGTCGCCGCCGTGCCCAAGGAGCTGGAGGAGTCCGCGATGGTCGACGGCTGCACGCGCATGCAGGCCTTCCGCCGGGTGATCCTGCCGCTGCTCGCCCCGGGCCTGATGTCGACCTCGCTCTTCGGCTTCATCACCGCCTGGAACGAGTTCCCGCTGGTCCTCGTGCTCAACAAGGAAGCCGACGCCAAGACCCTGCCGGTGTGGCTCTCCAGCTTCCAGACCGCCTTCGGCGACGACTGGGGCGCCACGATGGCCGCGGCCTCGCTCTTCGCCCTGCCCATCCTGATCCTCTTCGTCTTCCTGCAGCGCAGGGCCGTCAGCGGCCTGACCGACGGCGCAGTGAAGGGATAACTCGCCATGACGACTCTCGCCCACGCCGGTGACACCCTCACCCGCAACGCCCTGGCTGTCCTGCAGCCCGGCTTCGACGGCACCACCGCCCCGGACTGGCTGCGCCGCAGGATCGACGAGGGCCTCGCCTCCGTCGGCCTGTTCGGGCGCAACGTCGAGAGCGCCGAGCAGGTGGCCGCCCTCACCGCCCAGCTGCGGGCCGGACGCGAGGACCTCCTGGTCGCGATCGACGAGGAGAGCGGCGACGTCACCCGCCTGGAGGTGCGCACCGGCTCCTCCTACCCGGGCAACCACGCGCTCGGCGCCGTCGACGACACGGCGCTGACCCGCGAGGTCGCCGCCGACCTCGGCCGCCGCCTCGCCGCCTGCGGCATCAACTTCAACTGGGCGCCGTCGGCGGACGTCAACGCCAACCCGGACAACCCCGTCATCGGCGTACGTTCCTTCGGCGCGGACCCGCTCCTCGTGGCCCGGCACACCGCCGCGTACATCGAGGGCATGCAGTCGTCCGGCGTCGCGACCTCCGCCAAGCACTTCCCGGGACACGGCGACACGGCGATCGACTCGCACCACTCCGTGCCGGTCATCGACGTCGACCGGGACGTGCTGAACTCCCGCGACCTCGCGCCGTTCCGCGCCGCCATCGCCGCGGGCACCCGGGCCGTGATGAGCGCCCACATCCTCGCTCCCGCCCTGGACCCGGACAACCCCGGCACGGTCTCCCGCCGCATCCTCACCGACCTGCTGCGCGGCGAGTTCGGCTACGACGGCCTCATCGTCACCGACGGCATGGACATGCAGGCCATCGCGGGCCGGTACGGCTTCGAGCGCGGCTGCGTCCTCGCCGTCGCCGCGGGCGCCGACGCGATCTGCGTGGGCGGCGGGCCCTCCGACGAGGGGACCGTGCTGCGGCTGCGGGACGCCTTCGTGGCCGCGGTGCGCTCGGGCGAACTGTCCGAGGAACGACTCGCCGACGCCGCCGACCGCGTGCGGGCGCTGGCGGGCTGGGCTTCGGTGTCGGGCGCGGCCGAGCGTTCGGGGGGCGCGCCCGACACCGGAATCGGCCTCGTCGCGGCCCGCCGCGCGCTGACGGTCACCCGCGGCGGGACCTACGCGGCCCCGGTCACCGAGCCGCCCTACGTCGCCACCTTCACACCGCTGCCGAACATCGCGGTCGGCGACGAGACGCCGTGGGGCGTCACCGCCCAACTCGAACGCCGGCTTCCCGGCACGGCCTCGGGCAGCTTCACCGGCGCCACCGCGGGCGCCGAGGCCCTCGCGGCCGCGGGGGAGCGGCGCATCGTCGCGGTGGTCCGCGACGCGCACCGCCACGGCTGGATGTCCGCGGCCCTGGATACGCTCACCGCCGCCCGCCCCGACACGGTGGTGGTCGAGATGGGCGTCCCCCAGTCCGCCCCGACCGGCGCCCTGCACATCGCCACGCGCGGCGCGGCGAGGGTCTGCGGCGAGGCGGCAGCCGAGGTCATCACCGGCGTCTGACCTCGCTGGTCTCCCTGAGCCCGCTGACCGCAGTGACCGCACGCCGAAGGGGCGCCCCCGACTGGGGACGCCCCTTCGACATGCGTGCGGGGGATCGGAACGCCTGTGCGCCGGTTCCGCCCCCGGGCCGGTCCCCGGCGTGGAGGCTCCTACAGGCCCTGCCACTCCGGCTTGTTGGCGTAGGTGTGCCGGAAGTAGTCCGCGAGCTTCAGCTTGGACGCCGCCGCCTCGTCCACGACGACCGTGGCGTGGGGGTGCAGCTGGAGCGCCGACGCGGGGACGATCGACGCGATCGGCCCCTCCACCGTCGCGGCCACCGCGTCCGCCTTGCCCTCGCCCGTGGCCAGCAGCACGAGGTGCCGCGCCTCCAGGATCGTCCCGATGCCCTGGGTGATGACGTGGTGCGGAACCTGCTCGATGTCCCCGTCGAAGAAGCGCGCGTTGTCCACCCGGGTCTGCTCGGTCAGCGTCTTGATGCGCGTACGCGAGGCGAGCGACGAGCAGGGCTCGTTGAACCCGATGTGCCCGTCGGTCCCGATCCCCAGCAGCTGGAGGTCCACGCCGCCGGCCTCACCGAGCGCCCTGTCGTACGCCTCGCACGCCGCCTGCACGTCCTCGGCACTGCCGTCGGGCCCCATGAACGAGGCCTCGCTCAGCCCGAGCGGCCGGACGACCTCGCGCAGCACGACCGAACGGTAGGACTCCGGGTGCCCGGCGGGCAGCCCCACGTACTCGTCGAGCTGGCAGATTCGCGCCCGCGAGGCGTCCACCTCACCGGCGGCGACCTTGGCGGCCAGCGCCTCGTAGATGGGCAGCGGGGTGGAGCCGGTGGCGACACCGAGCAGGGCGTCAGGCTTACGGCGCACCAGGGCGGCCATGGCCTCCGCGATGAGCTCGCCGCCTGCCTTGGCGTCCGGGACGATGACAACTTCCACGCTGGGCCTGCCGATCTGGAGAGGGGACGGGGACTCACCAGGACTGGTGGTATAGACCAATCTAGCAGAGCCGCGTCACGGGAACACTTGTTTCCCGCCGTCCATGCTCACCCCTCGGCCACCCGCGCGCCCCTCGAACGCAGACCCCCCTGCCGGGCTCGCGTCGCGGCCGGCGTCCGGGCCCGCCGCCCTCACAGCCCCAGCGCCGATCCTCCTGTCGCGTCGATGTACTGGCCCGTGATCCACCGCGCGTCGTCCGACGCGACGAAGGCGACGATGTCCGCCACGTCGGCGGGCCGGCCTATGCGGTCGAACGTCGAATAGCCGGCCATCTCCGCCCGCGTCTCCTCGGGCGCGCCGTCCATCATTTCCGTCTCGATGATCCCCGGCGCCACCGCGTTGACCGTGATGCCGCGTGGGCCCAGCTCCTGGGCCAGGGTGTGGGTCATGACGTTCACCGCGCCCTTCGTCATCGAGTACGCCACCGTGATCGGGAAGGCGATCCGGGTGACCCCGGAGGAGATGGTGATGATCCGTCCGCGGTCGCGCAGGCGGTCGAGTCCCCGCTGCACGATGAAGAACGGCGCCTTGGCGTTGACGGCGAACACGCGGTCGTAATCGGCCTCCCGCACCTCTCCCACGCGGGCGTACAGCCCGATGCCCGCGTTGTTCACCAGGATGTCCAGTCCCTCCGCGTGCCGGTCGAACTCCGCCCAGAGCGCCTCGGCGTCACCGGGCACGCCCAGCTCCGCGCCGATGGCGAAGGCCGAGCCGCCCGCCGCCTCGATCGCGGTCACCGTCTCCTTCGCGGCCGTCTCATTGGTGCCGTAGTGCACGGCGACCCGCGCCCCGTCCCGCCCCAGCCGCTCGGCGATGCCCCGCCCGATACCCCGGCTACCGCCCGTGACCAGCGCTGTCTTCCCCGCGAGCCTGCCCGTGGATGCACCCATGGCGGACGCCCCCTCTTTCTCTAGTGGTCGCTACAGAAAAAAACCGTACCCGACCCCGGACCGTTTTTCTAGTGCCCGCTATACAATTCACCCCATGGCGACGAAACAGCGCGGACGCCCCCGCTCCTTCGACCGTGAGACGGCGCTGGAGCAGGCGCTCCGCACCTTCTGGGAGCACGGGTACGAGGGCACCTCCGTCTCCGACCTCACGCGGGTCATGGGCATCGGGGCGCCCAGCCTCTACGCCGCGTTCGGGGACAAGCGGACGCTCTTCGACGAGGTCGTCGTGCGGTACGGGGTCACGCACGGTGCCTTCAGCGGGCGCGCCTTCGCCGAGGAGCCGACCGCCCGCGGCGCCGTGGCGCGGCTGCTGCGCGAGGCCGCCGCCGAGTTCACCGACCCGGACCACCCCCGGGGCTGCCTGGTGATCACCGCGGCCACCAACTGCACTACGCCCGAGGTGGAGGAGGGCCTCCGCGAGCGGCGCAACGCCACCATCGCGGGCATCGAGTCCCGCATCCGCGCGGCGGTCACGGCGGGGGAACTGCCGGCGAGCGTCGATCCGGCGGCGCTCGCCCGCTACACGGGGGCGGTTTTCCAGGGCATGTCCCAGCAGGCGAGGGACGGTGCCACCAGGGAACAGCTGGAAGCGGTCGCCGATCTGGCCATGCGGGCGTGGCCACAGGCTCCGCGGGCGCACAATGGAGTCTGACGGCTGAGGAGGAGCCCCTGACGGACGCGGCCGCCATGCAAAGATCCCGCGCACGCGTAGACAGGGGAGAATGGTCTAGTCCACAATGCGTGGGTAAAGCCTCCGCTCTTCCCGCACAGGAGAGCGGACCGAGGAGCCGGCGCTCTCTGCCCTGACCGCGCCGGATCCTCACGATCGGCCCGCCAGTACCGCACATTCTGGCGGCCGGTGCACCTGAAGGGCTGCGGTGCCGTGGGCGGGTTGAGGGTCCCGCCCTGGCGCCGCGGCTCGTCGGGAATCTCCCCGACAGGACCCGCCGCACACGGCAGGTACGCTCGCACACGTGCCCTCCATGAACGACCTCGTACGCCAGCACACCGCCCTCGGCGACTCCGACCTCGAGTGGCTGCATCTGCTGGTCTCGGAGTGGCAGCTGCTCTCCGACCTCTCCTTCGCCGACCTCGTCCTGTGGGTCCCCACGCGCGACGGCACCCGCTATGTCTCCGTGGCGCAGATGCGGCCCAACACCGGCCCCACCTCCTACCAGGACGACATGGTCGGCCACCTCGTCCCGCGCGGCCGCCGCCCCCTGCTCGACGCCGCCCTGGACGAGGGCCGCATCGTGCGCGAGGGCGACCCGGAGTGGCGCGAGGAGGTCCCGGTGCGCGTCGAGTCCATCCCCGTACGCAGGGAAGGGCGCGTCCTCGGGGTGATCGCCCGCAACACCAACCTGCTCACTGTCCGTACCCCTTCGCGCCTGGAGCTGACCTACCTCCAGTCGGCGTCCGACCTCGCGCAGATGATCGCCGCGGGATCGTTCCCCTTCGAGGGACAACAGGTCGACATGGACGCCTCCCCCCGTGTGGGGGACGGACTGCTCAGGCTCGACGCCGACGGCATCGTCCAGTACGCGTCACCGAACGCGCTCTCCGCGTACCACCGTCTGGGGCTCGCCTCCGACCTGGTCGGTCACCACCTGGGCCGGGCCACGGCCGAACTCGCCCCGTCCCGCGGCCCGGTGGACGAGGCACTGGCCAAACTCGCCAGCGGCTGGGCGCCTCGCGAGTTCGAGATCGAGGGCGGTGACGGGGTGATCCAGCTGCGCGCGATCCCGCTCAAGCCCAAGGGGCCCCGCATCGGCTCTCTCGTACTCCTGCGCGACGTCACCGAACTGCGCCGCCGCGAACGGGAATTGATCACCAAGGACGCGACCATCCGCGAGATCCACCACCGGGTGAAGAACAACCTCCAGACGGTCGCCGCGCTGCTGCGCCTCCAGGCCCGGCGCATCGACTCGGCCACGGGCCGGGAGGCACTGGAGGAGGCGGTGCGCCGGGTGGGCTCCATCGCCATCGTCCACGAGACGCTCTCGCAGAACCTGGACGAGCGCGTCGAGTTCGACGAGATCGCCGACCGGGTCCTCGCGATGGTCGCCGAGATCTCGCCCGGGAAGGTCACGGGCCGGCGCACCGGACGCTTCGGCATCCTCGACGCGGAGGTGGCGACCCCCCTCTCGATGGTCCTCACGGAGATCCTGCAGAACGCCCTGGAGCACGGCTTCCGGGAAGGGGAGACCGGCACGGTCGAGGTTTCGGCGGTGCGCGGCGGTACGACCAAGGACACGCGGCTGCTGATCACGGTGCAGGACGACGGGGTGGGCCTCCCCGAGGGCTTCGACCCGCACCGCTCCGGCAACCTCGGTCTCCAGATCGTGCGCACCCTGGTGGAGGGGGAGCTCGGCGGCACCTTCGACATGGTCCGCGCCCCGGAGCGCGGCACCAAGGTCCTCCTCGACGTCCCGGTCCGCGCGGACAAGTAACCGCCAGTAGCCGTCAGTAGCCGACAGGCAGGCGCCCGGCACTCGGCGGGCACTCGGTGGGCGGGAAGTGCTGGACACAGCAGTGAGCCCCGGACCACTTCGGTCCGGGGCTCACTGCTCACGTTGCGATGCGCATCGGGGGTACTGCGCGGCTGCGGCTCGGGGGCGGGAGATGCGTACTCGCTGTACGCGCCGCCAAGCTGAGGCTCGTAGGGGGCGTGGGCGTCAGGCGCTGGCCTGGCGTGCACGGTTGCGAGCGGCGCGGCGCTTCATTGCACGGCGCTCGTCCTCGCTGAGGCCACCCCAGACGCCGGAGTCCTGGCCGGACTCAAGCGCCCACTGCAGGCACTGCTCCATGACGGGGCAGCGGCGGCAGACGGCCTTGGCTTCCTCGATCTGCAGCAGCGCAGGACCGGTGTTG
Source organism: Streptomyces sp. NPDC005898 (assembly GCF_040629635.1). Classification (NCBI taxonomy): domain Bacteria; kingdom Bacillati; phylum Actinomycetota; class Actinomycetes; order Kitasatosporales; family Streptomycetaceae; genus Streptomyces; species Streptomyces sp. NPDC005898. The sequence continues at coordinate 78,318 of NZ_JBEXWC010000009.1, forward strand.
CCGATGGGGAAGAAGAGCTCGGGGTCTTCCTCGCGGCAAACGGCGTTGTGACGCCAGTCCATGGCTGCTACCTCTCCTTGGTATTACATGCTGTTGCTTGTGAATGTGAACGCTTTCACGAATCCCTCGACACGGGAAGGGCCGACGCCCAGTCGCCTGGTGTGGACCTGTGATGGAGGAGGGGTTCTGGCTTTCTGTGGGGCCGATGTTGCGGGCCGTCCCGATCGCCATGTAGAGATTCGCAAACCTCGGCGGCGGATACAACCCCTTCAGGAAAGTTTTTTTTGATTCCTCAGTGTCGACTGGGTCACAGCCGTACTTCTATGGGGTGGACCCTGGCCTAAACGTTCGAGTGAAAGGACTTTGGGCCCTTCCACTCACACAATCACACGCAGTGCACGGCGAACACCTGTGAACGTCACGCTCGTGCGCAGTCCCAGGTGGTCGCCGTCCATCTGGAGGGGGAGCGGGACCTTCGAATGCAAGGTGAAGTCGGTGAGGTCGTGCAGCGTGACCGCGTGCTTACCGTGCGGTCCCCGCTCCGGCGTGGAGGTCAGGAGCTGCGTCCCGTAACGGGCCACCGCGGCCGTGGAGAGCTTCTTGAGACCGAGCACGTCCAGGCCCGTGTCGAAGGAGGCCCGCGGAGAGGCGTACAGGGGACGATTGCCCAGGTAGGAGTAGGGCGAGGTGTTGCAGACTATCGACATCACCAGGTCCGTCACCGGGTCCTCGCCGGGGCGCTCCACCGTGATCATCCCGCGCCGCCGGTGGGGCTCGTCCAGGAACTGGCGGAGCACCTGGCGCACATAGAGGGCGTGCGTCGACCGTCTGCCCAGCTCGCGCTGCTGTTCGACTCTGCCGACCACGCCCCCGTCGAAGCCGAGCCCGGCACAGAACGTGAACCAGCGCGAGGGAATGGCCTCGTCCTCGGTGCCCGGCGTGCCGCCGGCGATGCCGAGCCCCACCGTGCGCTCGCTGCCCTCGCGCAGGGCGTCCAGCAGGGCGCCGGTGGCCTCCACGGCGTCGTTCGGCAGCCCCAGGGCGCGTGCGAAGACGTTGGTGGAGCCGCCGGGGACGACCGCGAGACGCGGAAGGTGGTCCGGGTCGGGACCGTGGTGCAGCAGGCCGTTGACGACTTCGTTGACCGTGCCGTCGCCACCCAGGGCGACGACCAGCTCGATGTCCTTGCTCTCCGCGGCCTGCCGGCCCAGGTCCCGGGCGTGCCCGCGGTACTCCGTGGTGACCGCCTCCAGCTTCATCTCGCTCGCCAGCGCGTGGACCAGCACGTCACGCGTACGCGCACTGGTGGTGGTTGCCGCCGGGTTGACCACGAGGAGTGCACGCATGCCCAGAAGCCTACCCAGCGGCCTTTACCCGACCCAGACCGAGGTGCCGGTGCGCGGCTACGCGGAGCTACCCTGCTGGGGTGAGCACTCAGCGGAAATCCACCCCTCAAGCCCCGGAACCGGCCGAGTCGGGCCCGCGTCCCGCGCGGCTGACCGCCGCTGCCGCCCTGACCGCGCTGGAGGGCCTCGCCCTGCTCGCCGGGGGCGTCTACATGCTCGTGATGGGTCTCGCCGGGTCGCCCGACAATCCGCGGCAGGCCGAGACCGGTGGTGTCACTCTGATCGTCCTCGCACTGCTGCCGCTGCTGGCGGCCCGCGGTCTGCTGAGGCTGCGCCGGTGGAGCCGCGGCCCCGCGATCATCACCCAGATCATGGCCCTGCCGGTGGCCTGGCAGCTGCTCCAGGCCGACAGCGCGGCGATCCCGGCCGGGATCGCCCTCGCCGTCCTGGCGGTCGCCTCGCTGGTGCTCCTGGTCCACCCCGCGACGACCGAGGCCCTGGGCATCCGGGGCCCCGGCGGCGTACCGGGCGAGAAATAACCGCTACTCCTCCACCAGAAGCCTCTCGCGCAGCTGCGCGAGCGTGCGCGCGAGCAGACGCGAGACGTGCATCTGCGAGATGCCGACCTCCTGCGCGATCTGCGACTGGGTCATGTTGCCGAAGAAACGCAGGAGCAGGATGCGCTTCTCGCGCGGGGGAAGGTCTTCCAGGAGTGGCTTGAGGGATTCGCGGTACTCGACACCTTCCAGGGCCTCATCCTCGGCGCCCAGGGTGTCCGCCACGGCCGGGGACTCGTCGTCGGTGTCCGGGACGTCCAGCGACAGGGTGGAGTAGGCATTGGCCGACTCCAGGCCCTCCAGGACCTCCTCCTCGGAGATGGCCAGTTTCTCGGCGAGCTCGTGCACCGTGGGTGAGCGGCCGTGCAGCTGGGACAGCTCGGCCGTGGCCGACGTCAGCGACAGCCGCAGCTCCTGGAGGCGTCTGGGGACCCGGACCGCCCACCCCTTGTCGCGGAAGTGGCGCTTGATCTCACCGACGACCGTCGGCGTCGCGTACGTGGAGAACTCCACGCCGCGCTCCGGGTCGAAGCGGTCCACCGACTTGATCAGGCCGATCGTGGCGACCTGGGTGAGGTCGTCGAGGGGCTCGCCGCGGTTGCGGAAGCGGCGGGCCAGGTGCTCGACGAGCGGCAGGTGCATGCGGACCAGCTGATTGCGCAGTTCCGCGTACTCCACGCTGCCGGTCGGCAGGCCGCGCAGCTCGATGAACATCGCGCGTGCGCCGCTTCGGTCCTGTGGATCGTGCCGGCTGTGCTGCTCGCTCATGTTTCCCGCCCGTCGCCCGCCGCCCCGGCCGGAGAGCTGCTTCGGCTCCTCCTTGGCGGTCGGCTCTGCCTGCTCCGACACATCGGCCACCGTCACGGGCCCGGGGCTTCCCGGGTCCTCCGGGTGAGGTTTGGCCTGCTGTTCGGGGATCCCGGTGGCCATAGGGCGTACCCCCTCCCTGCCGTCGGCGGGCAGACTCTGTGTGCCGCGCTCTTCGTCACGCACCGGACCGTCCCCGTTCCTCACGCCGGCCCGGGTCCCGCGCCGCGCTTCTTGTAGAGGCTGATCGAGACGGTGTTGTCCTCGGCGACGGTGGAGTCCACCTGGCCCGCGAGGGCCGACAGCACAGTCCAGGCGAAGGTGTCCCGCTCCGGGGCCCGGCCGTCGGTCGTGGGCGCCGAGACCGTCACCTCCAACGAGTCGTCGACGAGCCGGAAGACACAGCTGAGCACGGAGCCCGGCACGGCCTGCTGGAGCAGGATCGCGCAGGCCTCGTCGACCGCGATGCGGAGGTCCTCGATCTCGTCGAGAGTGAAGTCCAAACGCGCCGCGAGGCCGGCCGTCGCCGTCCGCAGCACCGACAGGTAGGCACCCGCAGCCGGAAGGCGGACCTCCACGAAGTCCTGATTCCCGGGCTCGCCTGCGATCTGGGACACCCTCACCTCCAAGGTGGTACAAGCACTTTCGGGGTTCCAGTACCGCCGCCCAGCGGCGGTCCGGACTGCGTCACACGGGTAACGCACCACGTAGTTATGCGGTGACGCTACCGCGCTCCCCAGCTCCGTGTCCCGGGGACCCCGCCCCGTTGCTGTCACTCATAGTAAGCATATGGGTACGCACAGTGGCTAGGGGTCTCGCAGGCCCAATTGGAAAGAAGAGGCGTCGGGTTGACGTACCCAGGCGTCAGACGATCGAACCGTCCACGAAGCACCAGCGCCAGCTCTCTCCCGGCTCGAAGGTCCTCATCACTGCGTGTGAGGTCTCCTCGAAGTGCGCGGTCGCGTGCCGGAACGGCGAGGAGTCGCAGCAGCCCACATGGCCGCACTCCAGACACAGCCGCAGCTGGACGGGGTGACTGCCGGCCGCCAGGCACTCGAGGCAGGTCTCGCTCAGCGGGGCCACCTCGGGGTGGGGCAGCGCCGCGACGTGCTGGCACTCGTTCATGATTGCCAGGTTACGACGAGAACGCGGAAGGCGGAGGGGTCTGCCGATGGACGTACTGCCCCTGGTGGCATTGATCGCGGCGAGCGCCGCGGTGGCGGGGGCCGCACGCAGGACCCCCCTGCCGGCGCCGCTGCTCCTGGTCGGCGTCGGGCTCATCGCCTCGTACGTCCCCGGAGTGCCCGACTACCACCTCGACCCGCACATCGTGCTGCCGCTGCTCCTGCCCCCCTTGCTGCACACGGCGGCACTGGAGAGCTCCTACCTGGACCTGCGGGCCAACATCAGGCCCGTGGCGCTGCTCTCGGTCGGCTACGTCCTGTTCGCGACGCTCGCCGTCGGCTGGCTCGCCTACCTGCTGATCCCCGATCTGCCGCTGACGGCGGCCCTGGTGCTCGGCGCCGTGATCGCGCCGCCCGACGCGGTCGCCGCGACCGCCGTCGCCCGCAGGGTGGGGCTGCCCGCACGGATCACCACCATCCTCCAGGGCGAGTCCCTGGTGAACGACGCGACCGCGATCACCGCCTACAAGGTGGCCCTCGCGGCGGCGGTCGGGGAGGGCGCGAGCTGGTCGGGCGGGGTGCGGGAGTTCCTGGTCGCCGCGGTCGGCGGGATCGGCGTGGGCCTGCTCTTGATGGTGCCGATCCACTGGCTGCGCACCCACCTCAAGGAGGCGATGCTGCAGAACACCCTCTCCCTGCTCATCCCCTTCGTCGCGTACGCCGCCGCGGAACAGGTGCACGCCTCCGGAGTGCTCGCCGTGGTGGTCGTGGCCCTCTACTTGGGGCACCGGTCCTGGCAGGTCGACTTCGAGACGCGGTTGCAGGAGGCCGCGGTGTGGAAGGTCGTCGCGTTCATCCTGGAGTCGTCGGTCTTCGCGCTCATCGGCCTGCAACTGCCGATCGTGCTCAAGGGGCTCGGAGAGTACGGCGTCGGACAGGCGGCCTGGTACGCGGCAGGGGTGTTCCTCCTCGTCGTCGCGGCGCGGTTCGTGTGGTCCTACCCGGCCACCTACCTGCCACGGGCCCTGTCGGCACGGATCCGGGAGCGCGAGGACGACATGGACTGGCGCAGGCCGCTGATCGTCAGCTGGGCGGGGATGCGCGGTGTGGTCTCCCTGGCCATCGCCTTCTCGATCCCTCTCGTCATGGAGAACGGGGAGCCCTTCCCCGCGCGCAACCTTGTCTTGTTTCTGACCTTCACCACCGTCATCGGCACGCTCGTCGTGCAGGGGCTCTCACTGCCGTGGCTGATCCGTGTCCTGAAGCTGCCGGGCCGTGACGCGCAGGCGCAGACGCTCGCCGAGGCGCAGGCGCAGAACGCCGCCTCGCAGGCCGCGGAGGCCCGCGTCGAGGACCTCATGCGGGACGAGCGCAACTGCCTCCCGCAGCCGCTCCAGGACCGTCTGCGCACCGTTCTGGAGCGCCGCCGCAACTCCGTGTGGGAGCGGCTCGGCCAACCCAATCCCGTGACGGGCGAGTCGGCCGACGACACCTACCGGCGGCTGGCGCGCGAGGCGATCGCCGCGGAGCGCGAGGTGTTCGTGAGGATGCGGGACGAGCGGCGCATCGACGACGAGATGATGCGGACGCTGCTGCGCAAACTGGACCTGGAGGAGGCGGCGGCCTACCGGGAGGTCGAGGACTGAGCCGGGGTGTCGCCGGCGCCGGTGATGACCGCGGTGACCCGCGTGCCGGGCGGGAAGGCGCCCTCTTCGGAGAGGGCGGTCAGCGCGTAGAGGAGCTTGGCGACGTAGAGGCGCTCTACGGAGAGGCCCGTTTCCCGGCCGTGGCGGCGTTCGAAGTCCTCGGCGAAAGCGAGCAGCTCGGGAGGCGTCCGGGCGTAGCCGCCGCAGTGGAAGCGCTCGTCCAGGCGCCAGTTGCAGGTCGGGGCACCGAACGTCTCCTGTTGCAGCGCCTTTATGTCGGCGTCCAGGAAGCCGCCCTTGAGGACCGGTATGCCGAGCGCCCGCCGGTCCGGGCCCAGGCCGGCGGCCAGGCCCGCAAGGGTGCCGCCGGTACCGCAGGCCACGGCCGCCACATCGGTGTGCTCGCGCAGTTCCTCTCCGAGCGCCGTACAGCCCTGTACGGCCAGGGCGTTGCTGCCGCCCTCCGGAATCACGTACGGGGACCGCGCGCCCGCCTCGCGCAGGATCGCGGCGAGTGTTTCGGGCTCACGCTTGGCGCGGTACGTCGCCCTGTCGACGAAACGCAGCCGCATGCCGTCGGCACGGCACCGGGCCAGGGACGGGTTGAGAGGACGTCCGGCGAGTTCGTCACCGCGTACGACACCGATCGTGGCGAAGCCGAGGAGGCGGCCCGCGGCCGCGGTGGCGCGCAGATGGTTGGAGTAGGCCCCGCCGAAGGTGAGCAGGGTGTCGTGGCCCGCGTCAGCGGCGGCACGGAGGTTCAGGACGAGCTTGCGGTACTTGTTGCCCGGCAGCTCCGGGTGGATCAGGTCGTCGCGCTTGAGCAGCAGACGCACGCCGTGCCGGTCGAAACGCTCGTCCCGTACGCGCTGCAGCGGCGACGGGAGCCGGGGACTCGGACCGGCGGGCGGGGTGGGGTGCACCCCACCATTGTCCCCCGCGGCACGCCGCCCGGCAGGGGGTGGTCAGGCGACAGGTGCACGGCGCGCGGGCTCCCCGATGGCTACTTGAGGCGTTCCTCGACGCGCCGACGCATCTCGTCCATGGTGAAACCGCGCGGATCCACCTTGCCGGGCTGCCACTCCAGGTGGCCGATCACCGAGCGCTCCGTCCAGCCGTGAACCCGGCAGATGGCGGCCGAGACCCTCTCGACGGCGTCCAGCTGGGCCTCGGGCCAGGGGTCCTCGCCGTCGCCGAGGTTCTCGCACTCGAAGCCGTAGAAGTGGCGGTTGCCGTCGGTGTTGGCCTCGTTGTCCACAGGGAGCCGTTTCTCGGCGATGACCGCGCGCAGCACCTCGTCGTCGCCGAGCCCGGCGTGGTTGGCGCGGCCGTAGCCGACGAGGTGCACGGAGCCGTCCTTGGTGATCACGCCGTGACAGAGCGGCCCGGGCAGCGACGGGTGCCCGTCGCGGCAGATCTCCACTGTGCGCTCACTGCCCGACGTGACGGTGTGGTGGATCATCACGCCGTGCACAGGGCCCCAGGGGCCCTTGTGATCGCGGTTGTGGTGTTCCCAGTCGCCGACCTCGACGACGGTCACGCCTTCGTCTCGCAGGGCCTCCAAGAAGCGTCCCGCGGACATGGGTGAGGCCATGGCCGCCTCCTTTGCGGGGCGCGACGGCCGCCTGCCGCGGGCCGCCTCGTATGCCCTGCTTGTACCGGAGGACCCGAGATCGGACCAGCTGTTCGGAATCCCTCCGGGGGGCTGTTCGGGCGGCGTGCGAGCCGATCCGGTCAGGTGCCGTGCAAGAAGGCGTCCCCGTGGGTCGCGATGTGGGATTCCACGGCCTCCAGCGCCTGCTGGGTGGCCTGGGGGGAACCGGTCCCCCGGCGCTCCGCGTAGTACGCCGCGCCGAGCTTCTTCAGGAGAGCGTCCCCCGCACGCTTCTCCTGCACCTCGTCGAGCTTCTGCTTGCCTTGGGTGAGGCCGCGCTGCGCCTGCTCTTTGGCGCGGTCCAGGAAGCCTGCCATTGCTGTCTCCTGCGGGTCGAGGTGAAGGGTGCGGGCGGTGGACGCCCCGCAAAGTGTTCAACGGCGGCCGGGATCTTGCAGTTCCCCGGCGCCGTGCGGGCGAGGCGGGTACGCCGAACGAGTGGAAACGTGCCCCCTGCCCCGTTCGGCCGTGATCCATTCCCGCTCGTTTGTGTAATGGCGCCGACACGTTCGGTGCTGGAAGGCTGGTGTGCGCATATCACCGCAGGTACTCGGGAGGGCACACCAATGTCGGTAGGCGAAGAGATCCGCGAGCAGTCGGAGCAGCCGCAGAAGAGTCTCGGCACATCGGCCGCGCGGAATCTGGCCACCACCACCAAGTCGGTGCCGCAGATGCAGGAGATCAGCTCGCGCTGGTTGCTGCGGATGCTGCCGTGGGTGCAGGTGCAGGGCGGCACGTACCGGGTGAACCGAAGGCTGAGCTACTCGGTCGGTGACGGCCGCGTGACCTTTGTGAAGACGGGCGACCAGGTGGAGGTCATTCCGGCGGAGCTGCGCGAGCTGCCGGTGCTCCGGGACTTCGACGACCAGGAGGTGCTGGGCGAGCTGGCGCGGCGCTGCCGGCAGCGGGAGTTCGCCGCGGGCGAGATGCTGACCTCCTTCGGGAGCCAGGCGGACGAGGTCTTCCTGCTCGCGCACGGGCGGGTGGAGAAGGTCGGCTCGGGCCCGTACGGGAACGACGCCGTGCTGGGGACCCTGGCCGACGGCTCGTACTTCGGGGAGTCGGCCCTCCTCGACTCGGAGGCCATCTGGGAGTACACGGCGCGCGCGGTGACGCCGTGCACCGTGCTCACACTGCCGAGGCAGGATCTCGAGCAGGTCGCCGAGCGCAGCGAATCACTGCGCGACCACCTTCAGCGGCTGCGGTCCATCCCCGCCCAGCGGACCAACAGGCACGGCGAGGCGGCCATCGACCTCTCGGCCGGGCACGTCGGCGAGGCGGTGCTGCCGGGCACCTTCGTGGACTACGAGACGTCACCGCGTGAGTACGAGTTGAGCGTCGCCCAGACGGTGCTGCGCATCCACACGCGCGTGGCCGACCTCTACAACCAGCCCATGAACCAGACCGAGCAGCAGTTGCGGCTCACCGTCGAGGCGCTCAAGGAGCGCCAGGAACACGAGCTGATCAACAACCGCGAGTTCGGACTCCTGAACAACTGCGAGTACGACCAGCGGATCCAGCCGCACGACGGTGTGCCCGGCCCGGACGATCTGGACGAACTGCTCAGCCGCAGGCGCGGATCCAAGCTCTTCCTCGCCCACCCGCGCGCCATCTCCGCGTTCGGCCGCGAGCTGAACAAGCGGGGCCTGGTCCCCGAGACCATCGACATGGCCGGCAACAGGATCCCCACCTGGCGCGGGGTGCCGATCTTCCCGTGCAACAAGATCCCGGTGACCGAGGCCCGCACGACGTCCATCATCTGTATGCGTACGGGCGAGGAGGAGCAGGGCGTCGTCGGCCTGCGGCAGAGCGGCATCCCCGACGAGATCGAGCCGAGCCTGTCCGTGCGGTTCATGGGCATCAGCGAGCAGGCGATCATCTCGTACCTGGTCTCGACCTACTACTCCGCCGCCGTGCTCGTGCCCGACGCGCTCGGTGTCCTGGAGAACGTAGAGATCAGCCGCTGGAGTTGACCCCCCGACCGTGTCCGTGGCCACCGCGCCGGGTACACCCCCTGCGTACGCGCCCACGGGCCGAGGAACCGCCACCGTCCCCTTCCTTTCCGGGGTGAGTCCATGACGGACATGACAACGGACACGGCAGGCCCGGTGCGGGCGGCGGGGCCACCAGGGTCCGGTGACGGGCAGGAGGCCGCGGAGATCCTCGCGGCAGCGCGCGCGTACGTCGATCCGGAGCTGCGCGGGGCGGTCGATTCGCTGCCCCGGTCCCTGCGCCGCGTCGCGCGCTACCACTTCGGCTGGGAGCACGCGGACGGCACGCCGGCCGAGGGAAACGCGGGCAAGGCCATCCGGCCGGCGCTCGTGCTCGCCGCGGTGCGGGCGCTCGGCGGGGACCCCGCCGGGGCCGTCCGGGCCGCGGCGGCCGTGGAGTTGACCCACAACTTCACGCTCCTGCACGACGACGTGATGGACCGCGACACGACGCGCAGGCACCGGCCCACCGCGTGGACCGTCTTCGGCGACGCCGACGCGATCCTCGTCGGGGACGCCCTGCAGGCCCTGGCACACCGGCTGCTCGCCGAGGACCCCCACCCGGGGGCCCCGGCGGCGGCCGCCCGCCTCGCCCGTTGTGTCGTGGAGCTGTGTGCCGGGCAGCACGCGGATTGCGCGATGGAGCGGCGCGGGCCCGACGAGGTTACGCTGGCGGAGTGCCTTGCCACGGCCGAGGCCAAGACCGGGGCGCTGCTGGGGTGCGCGTGCGCGCTCGGGGCGCTGTACGCGGGCGCCGGGCCGGAGGTGGTCGACGCGCTCGACGGCTTCGGCAGGGAGGCCGGGCTCGCCTTCCAGCTCATCGACGACGTCATCGGCATCTGGGGCGACCCCGGCCACACGGGCAAGCCCGCCGGCGCCGATCTCGTGGCCCGCAAGAAATCCCTGCCGGTGGTCGCCGCGCTCGCCTCCGGTACGCCGGCCGCGGTGGAGCTTGCCGGGCTCTACAGCGGCCCGCTCGGCGAGAGCGGGGACGAACTGGAGCGGGCGGCCCGCGCGGTGGAGCGCGCGGGCGGACGCGACTGGGCCACCGTGCACGCGGCCGACCGGATGTCGAGGGCGATAGGCCAGCTCGCGAGGGCGGTGCCGGACCCCGAGGCGGCGGGCGGGTTGCTGGCACTCGCCGAGTTCGTGACGCGGCGTACGCAGTGAGGCGCCTGGGGCGGGCGGGGCGGGGGTGGATGGGACGGGCCTGAGGTACGGGGTCTGAAGGGGGGAGGGAGGGCTGGGCTGGGTTGCGACGAATGGGAGGTGGTTGAGGGGGCGTTCTGGATGAGGGGGAGGGGGGCGAGGGCGCTGCGCGCCGCGTAGGGGCGGGCGGGGTGCGGAGGGACTGCTGTGGGCCAGGAGGCGATCACCTAGGCTGCAACCGGCGAGCCGACACGCGCAGTTGAGGCGTGCGGGGGTAGGCGGCGCGTCGTCGGATGCGGACGAGTGGTGAGGGGCGGGGCTGGCTGTGGGCGTGGCGATCCGTAGAGCGGGGGAGGGGGACCGGGCCGATGTGGTGCGGTTGCTCGACGAGGCGTTCATGGGGGATCCGGTGAGCAGATGGGTCTTCCCCGGCGAGGAGCATCGGCGGCGCAGGCACAGCGCGTTGATGGGCGCCTTCTTCGACCTCGCGTTCCAAGAGGGGTGCATAGAGGTCACCGAGGACGGTGACGCGGCGGCACTGTGGTGGTCCGTCCCGGCGACCGCTTCACAGGGGGCGGGGTCGGAGGGCGTCGCGGAGGGAGCCGTGCCGGGCGAGATGGATGGGCCCGCGTTGTTGCGGCAGGCGGTCGATCCGGAGAACGAGCGGGTCGAGTTGATCGGGCGGATGACGGACGCGGCACATCCCACCGAGCGGGCGCATGAGTACCTGCACATGATCGCCGTGCGGCCGGGGCGACAGGGGGAGGGGCTCGGCACGGCGCTGATCACCGCCGTTCTCGAACGGTGTGATCGGGAGGGCCTGCACGCCTATCTGGAGGCGAGCAACGCGCGGAGCCGCGACCTGTACGAACGGCTGGGGTTCGCCTTCACCGGGGCGCCGCTCGATCTGCCGGAGGGGCCGCGGATGTGGCCCATGTGGCGGGAGCCGGGGGCGGCGGGCTGACGTCGTGAGGATGCGGGCGGGACGGCATGCGGCTACGGGGAGGTTCCGGGCGCTGTGGGGCTGCTTCGCGGGACCGAGCGGCAATGACCCGTAGGTACGGGCGGGGGCCCGGTTCTGCGGTCGGGGCCCGCCATGAGCCGGTCGGTACGGTCGTGTGGCGGCGCAGGGCGTTCGGGGGTTCGTGCTCCGAGGAGTTCCGTCCGGCTCGGGCAGCCGGGGCTCGGGCAGGTGATGTCGGGTGCGTTGACGACGGGTGGGTCGCGGCGGCAGGGGGTTCCGGTAGCTGGGGGTTCCGGGCGGCCGGAGGGCGGCTCAGCAGCTAGGGCGTGTCTGACAAATGATCACCTGGTCGATTCACGAAGCCAGAGAATCAGCGAGACCAGGATGACTCCGGCGCGGTAGCGAGTGGCGAGCTTGTCGAACCTGGTGGCGATCGCACGGAACTGCTTGAGGCGGGAGAAGCATCGCTCGACCACGTTGCGGTCGCGGTAGACCTCTTTATCGAAGACGGGTGGGCGGCCGCCGAGGTTGCCGCGTCGACGGCGGTTGGCGATCTGGTCGCGGCGTTCGGGAGTCGTGGCAGTGATGCCCCGACACCGCAGCAGGTGGCGGATCGCCCGGCTGGAATAGGCCTTGTCGCCCAGCACCCGCGTCGGCGTCGTGCGCGGGCGGCCCGTGACGATGCCTGGGATGCAGATCTCGTCAAGGACCTGGGTGAACGCGGTGGCGTCGTTGACATTGCCGGGCGTGAGCACGATCGACAATGGCAGGCCCCGGCCGTCGACGGCGAGGTGGACCTTGGTGGTCAGCCCGCCTCGGGAGCGACCAAGGGCCTGGCGTGCCTGTGAGCGGCCCGGATCTTCCAGATTGTCCCGGCCTGCTTTTGCGTGCGCCGGCGGCGTGCTGATGGGCCCGGTTGATCGTGGAATCGACGGCGACTGTCCATTCCACCCGGTCCATCGCGTCGTCGCGGACCTGGACGTGCTCCAACAGTCTTGCCCAGGTGCTGTGCGCCTCCCAGCGGGCGAACCGCTCGTAAACGGTCTGCCACGGCCCGTACCGCTGGGGCAGGTCGCGCCAAGGAGCCCCAGTCCGCAGCCGCCACAACACACCATTGACCACCTGCCGGTGATCACGCCATGGACGGCCACGTCCGTCCGCCTGCGGCAGCAGGGGCTCTATCCGCTCCCACGCCGCGTCTGTCACCTCGCCTCGAGCTGCCACAAGATTGCTTATCGGACCGGCTATAAGGTCCTCCCTGTGGCGAATCATCAGGACGAGACCAGGGCGGCCTACGACGGAGTCGTTGAGCTGTACGCATCGCTGTTCGCAGGCCGGCTGGAGACGCAGCCGTTCGCCCGGGCCATGATCAGCACTTTCGCCGAACTGGTGCGCGCGACGGGCAACCTGCGGGCAGCGGACGTTGGATGCGGGCCCGGACATCTGACGGCCATGCTGCACGAATTGGGCCTGGACGCCTTCGGACTCGACCTGTCCCACGGCATGGTCGACCAGGCTCGACGGGCCAACCCGGCGCTGCGCTTCCAGGAGGCGCGGATGGAGTCCTTGCCGATCGAGGACGGCGTGCTCGGCGGCGTACTGGCCCACTACTCGATGATCCACACCCCACCGGACGAACTGCCAGAGCTGCTCGCCGAGCAGGTCCGCGTCCTGGCGCCGGGTGGCGTGCTCCTGGTCTCCTTCTTCGGGACCGACGGACCGGAGCCGGTCCAGTTCGACCACAAGGTCGCACCTGCCTACAGCTGGCCGGCGGACCACCTCGCCGAACTGCTGACCGATGCCGGGCTCGTTCCTTTCGCTCGGCTGCTCCACGACCCGGCCTCCGAACGGGGCTTTCTCGACGCACACCTGCTGGCCCGCCGCCCATAGGTTCTGCCCGGCAAAAGGTGCGAGCTGGTCGGCGTGCCTCCGGACCGCCTACTCAACGGGCGCTCGCTGATTCGACAAGAATTGTCAGACAGGTCCTAGCGGTGGTCACGGGGAAGGGGAGCGATGACGGTGCGGTGGGGGCCCGGGGCGGTCGCCCTGGTGGCGACAGCGGCGGCGGCAGTGGTGCTGGTGTTGGTGGGGTACGGAAGCGGTGCCGGCCTGGGTACGGGCTCCGGTGGCTCCGTGCCCGCGTACGCTCGGGAGCCCGGCGTGCCCCGGGTGAAGACCGAGCGGGATCATCGCGAGCTTCCTCTGGAGAAGGAGGAGTTCAGCGCGCGGGACAGGGGGCGTATCGCGCGGGCCCAGTCGTATGAGGTGCGGCGGTGCATGCGCTCGTTCGGGTTTGACGACTTTCCGCTCGAACCCGGCCTGGGGCCCCTGATGGCCGAGTCCTACTCCGCCACCATGACGATGGTCGCGATGCCCTCGTACGGGATGCTCGACCTGCGCCAGGCGCGCCGCTCGGGCTATGGCTTCGACCCGGAACGCACCGAGGCCGAGCTGAAGAGGATCCTGCCGACGGGACGTGCGCCGACGGAACGTGAGGACGGCGTACTGCACGGCACGGCGAGCGAGCGCGTGGTCAACGGCCGCGAGGTCCCCGCGGGCGGCTGTTCCGCCGAGGGCGCACGGCGGCTCGTCAGGGGCGTGACGGACGTGGACCGCATGTGGACGTACGTGGCCGGGCGCCAGGAGAAACTCGACAAGGTTGTCGCCGAGGACGAGCGGGTGCGCCGGGCCTTCCGTGACTGGTCGCGCTGCGTCGCGGGCAAGGGCTTCAGGACGTACGAGACTCCGATGGCCGCCTTTCGTGACAAGGAGTGGCGCAGGGGCCGCGACGACGGCAACACGGGCCGGACGAGCCGTGAGTTGGGGACCGCCGTCGCCGATGTCACCTGCAAGCGGGAGCTGAACACCGCCGGGGTGTGGTGGGCCGTCAGCGAAGAGGTGCAGCGCGCGGATCTGCGCCGCAACAAGTCCCGGTACGCGGTCGTACGCAGGGACCAGCAGCGGGTCCGGGACACTGTGCGCGAGGTGCTCGGTGCGAAGTCACGGTAAGTGCGGTAAGAGCGGTAAGAGGTGCGGCGCGGGCGGACTCCGTGCCGGGACTTCTGGACGTAGGCCTGCCCCCGCGCTTGTTGGACACGAGCGACGGCTGACTGACGGACTCGTGCGGTGACGATCTGTGGCCGGGCGTTCGACGCCGTGTTGAGCGACCTCGACGGTGTGATCCGCTTCTACGACATGGGGGAAGTGGAGCGACTGGAGGACGCGTTCGGGCTACCGCGGGGCAGCACCGCGGAGATCGCGTTCGCGCCCGCGACCGACCTGCCGCTGATGCGCGGGGAGATCACCAGGGAGCAGTGGATCGACTCGATCGCCCGAGGTCTCGCCGACCGGGTGCCGTGGGAGCGCGGGCACCGGCTCGGGACGACGCTGGCCGCCACCGGGTTCCACGCCGACGAGGCGGTGGTGGGGATGCTCCGGAAGGTCCGCGCGGCGGGGCTGCCGGTGCTCCTGGTGACGAACGCGACGCCGTGGCTGGCCGACGACCTGGCTCTGCTCGGCCTCACCGGTCCGGCCGGCCTCTTCGACGACGTCATCAGCAGTGCCGACCTCGGCGTGACCAAGCCGGACCCCCGTATCTACCGCGCCGCGGTCGAACGGGCCGGGGTCGCCGCGGGCCGCTGCCTCTTCGTGGACGACCGCCAGGAGAACGTGGCGGCGGCAGAGGCGTTGGGTATGCCCGCCGTCCTGTTCCGCGAACCCGCCGATCTGCGCGCGGCGTTGGACCCTCTGCTCTGAGCGCCTCGGACGGCCGTCGGGGCCGCCCGTGGCCGCGTACGGACGTTCATTACTGTTCTTCTCGGGTGTGGCGTCGGGGTGGGGAACTTCCGTCACAGCTATGACGGATCGCGACGGAAGAATGTGACAGAGATGATCGAGGACGCATCAGCCAAGGCGGCTCAGGCGGCTCAGGTGGCCCAGGCGGGCCACGCGGCTCAGGCAGGCCACACCGCTCAGGCGGGCCAAGCGGCCGAGGACAGCCTTGCCGCCCGCTTCGAGGAGCACCGGCCCCGGCTGAACGCGGTCGCGTACCGCATGCTCGGTTCGCTGAGCGAGTCCGAGGACGCCGTGCAGGAGGCGTGGTTCCGGCTCAGCCGCACGGAGAAGGCGGCCGTCGGCAAGGCGACAGCCGGAAAGGCGGGCAGCACCGGCGAGCACGCAGGCACCGGCGAGCACGCAGGCGTCGGCGCGGGTGACGAGGCCGGCGTCGCCGGTGAGGTGCGGAACCTCGGCGGCTGGCTGACGACCGTCGTCGGCAGGGTCTGCCTGGACCTGCTGCGCTCCCGGCAGTCCCGGCGCGAGGACTCCCTCGACGTCTCCCTGGAGACGCACGTGCCGGACCCGGTCGTGAGCCGCGTCGACGTGGTCGACCCCGAGCAGGAGGTGCTGCTCGCCGACTCCGTGGGCCTCGCCCTGCTCATCGTGCTGGACACGCTCGCGCCGGCCGAACGGCTCGCGTTCGTCCTGCACGACATGTTCGCCGTGCCCTTCGAGGAGATCGCGCCCATCGTCGGGCGCTCGACCGCCGCGACCCGGCAGTTGGCCAGCCGGGCCCGCCGTCGCGTGCAGGGCTCGACCCCCGCCCAGGAGACGGACGTCGCCAAGCAGCGCGAGGTCGTCGAGGCGTGGATGGCGGCGACGAAGGCCGGTGACTTCGACGCGCTGCTCGCACTCCTCGACCCGGACGTCGTGCTGCGCGCCGACAGCGGGGAACTGTCCTCGGGCCTGTCGAAGCTCGTCCGGGGCGCGGCGACGGTGGCCGGGCAGGCGGCGATGTTCGCCCGCCTCGCCGTCCACCAGCACCTCGTGCTCGTCAACGGTCTGCCGGGCCTGGTCGCCACTCCGGGCGGCGAGGTGTTCTCGATCGGGTCGTTCACGGTCGTGGACGGCAGGATCGTGGAGATCGACATCATCGCGGACCCCGAGCGGCTGCGGAACCTGCGGATCCCGCCGCTCGGGGACTGACCCGCCGCCCCAGGGGGGGCACCCCCCGGGGGGGGCTCCTCAGGCGGGCGTCCTGCGCACCACGCGCAGCAGGTACTCCTTCCGGTGGAGCGGGTCGTGGTCCGTCCGCTCCCGCGCGGGAGGGGCGCCGCGCACCGGCTCGTAGTGGTGGAAGGCGGACTCCCACTCGCCCTCGCCTCGCGTGAGTCCGGGCAGCAGTTGCTCCAGCGCGTGCACCTGCTGCGCGGGAATGTCTCCTTCCAGACGGTACGAGGCTCCGCTCGCCGTCGGTGTGTGCGGCACGGCCCGCAGCCGGGCGAGGGCGGGCAGCACCGCCCCGACCGTGTCGGCGGGCACGTCGAGCCGGAACCGGTGCATCGGCTCGTGGACCACCGTGCCCGCCTCGCGCAGCGCGTCCATCAGGACCAGCGGCGTCAGGTTCCGGAAGTCCCCGGCGGTGCTCGACATGCTCTTGTCGAAGGTGCCGTGCGCGTGGCTCTGCCGGGGCCAGTAACCGGCGTGCGTCATCGTGACCACGCAGTCGGGGACGCGCCAGCCGTGCAGCCCCTGGTGCAGGGTCCGCCTGACCGTCTCCTCGACGGCCCGGAAGAACGCGTACGGCATCGAGCCCAGCTCGACCCCCAGCCTGAACGCGACCCCGGCGCCGACCGGCGCCGGCTCGACGCGCAGTCCGACGGTGGCGAGGAACGGGTTGGGCTCCTTGTCGATGATCTCGAACGCGGCGCCCGTGCCGACGACCCGCTCCACGCAGATCGTCGTGGTCTCGCGGAAGGAGACGTCCAGCCCGAAGTCGGCCGCGAGCGTCGCCTGGATGACCTCCTTCTGCACCTCGCCGTAGAGCGAGACCGACACCTCCTGGCGGACGGGGTCCTGGCGCAGGTCGATCAGCGGGTCCTGCTCGGCGAGCTGGGTCAGCGCGAGGTGCAGGGCGGCCCGGTCGGCGGGGCGCAGCGGGCTGACGACCGTCTCCAGGGTGGGCGGCGCGAAGAAGCGACCCGCCGGCTCGGTTCGCTCGGGCGGTACGCCGATCACGTCGCCGATCCGGACGTCGCCGAGCCCCCAGAGCCTGCCGATCTGCCCCGCGCGGACCTCTGTGCGGCGCACGTGCGTGCCCTGGTCGAAGACGGTGACGGCGGTGACCTTGCCCTCCCTGCGACCGGGATCCGCCCCGTCCGCCGACTCCGCCGCGCCTGCCGTGTCGGCCTGGTGCGCCGTGCCGTCGCGGATGTCGAGGAGGTCGCGCGTGCGGACGGTCCCCGAGAAGAGGCGTACGTACGCGATCTTCTCCCCGGCGGCGCCGCGCTCGACCTTGAACACGCGCCCCGAGAGCGGCCCTTCGGCGTCCCCGACGGACGCGGGCAGCAACTCACGGATGCCGTCCGTCAGTTCGCGTACCCCGGTGCCCGTGGCGGCCGAGCCGAAGAAGACGGGGTGCACGAGGGCGCGGCCCGTCTGACGTGCCAGTTCCCGGCGCAGGCGGTCGTACGAGAGGGGCGCCGCGCCCTCGACGTACGCGGAGAGCAGGGCGTCGTCGTGCCCGGCGAGCAGCTCGGCCAGGCGGGCGGTGAAGCCGTGGGCCTCGGCGTTCTCGGCCGTGAACGGCGTGCAGCGGGCCGCGCGCGTGCCGAGGGCGGACACCGAGCCCATCGGGACGATGTCGGGGGTGAGCCGCTCGGCGATGTGCCGCAGGACACCGTCGTACCGGGCGCCGGCGCGGTCCGTCTTGTTCACGAAGATCAGCGTGGGGATGCGCAGCCGCCGCAGGGTGCGCAGCAGTACGCGGGTCTGCGCCTGGACGCCCTCCACGGCGGAGATCACGAGTACGGCGCCGTCGAGCACGCTCAGGACCCGTTCCACCTCGGCGATGAAGTCCGGGTGCCCGGGGGTGTCGATGAGGTTGACGGTGACACCGTCGTCCGGCGTGGCCCCTTCGGGGGCGGCGACGGTGAAGGAGACGACCGCGGACTTGATCGTGATGCCGCGTTGCCGCTCCAGGGCGAGCGAATCGGTCTGAGTGTTTCCGTCGTCGACGCGGCCCACCTCGTCGATGACACCGGCGGCGTGCAGGAGCCGCTCGGTCAGGCTGGTCTTACCGGCGTCGATGTGGGCCAGGATGCCCAGGTTCAGTGTGCGCGGAGCAGATGAGTGCACGTACCGTCATGTCCTTCGAGGAGAGGTGAGTTCCTTCGGGGCGGGACATGAACGAACGGCGCATTTCTTCTCCTTGCTCGACTTGCTTGACTTGCTTGACTGGCTCGACCGCGCCGGCCTCTCGCCGGCTGCCACCAGTGCAGCAGGCGGCCGCGGAGCACGGCAACTGGTTAAGCGCCGTCGTGCGGCGGGTGGGACCGCGGCCGAGGCACCGGCGAAATCGGACTCGGACTCGGGGTCGGGGTCGGGGTCGGGGTCGGGGTCGGACTCGGGTTCGGGTGGCGGTTCGGGCAGGGGCGGCCAGGGCAAGAAGGCCACGTACGAGGTGACCTTCGAGGTGGGTGGCACCGGCTCGACGCAGATCATGCACGTCTCCGACACCAACCACATGGAGCAGGTGGACCTGCCGTGGAAGAAGACGGTGAACGTCACCCTGCGGGGCGCGGAGTCCGAGGTCGGCCACACGGTGTCCGTCGTACCGGGCTCGACGAAGTGCAGCGACGGGATGCTGAGCGCGGCGCCGTGTGTCATCAAGGTCGACGACGGCGAGAAGGTCGCGGACAACAAGGGCGGCAAGGCGAAGAAGTCGCTCTGCGAGTACCTCCTGAAGTGAGGGGCGGCCGCCCCGGCCGTCGGGTGGGGCGGCGGCTGTCATGGCCACCGTGAGGTGGCCTGCTCCTCGTGGTCGGCGGCGGGGGCCGGTGGGGGCGGCCTGTGCATCCCACGCGGGGTCGTGTGCGGGGTCGTCTGTGCGGGGTCGGCCGTTCAGGCAGTCGCCCCCGCCGCCGGTGGGACGGTCCTAGAACCGTCCACGGGCGTTCCCGCGCTCAGCGTCTCGATCCCGCTGCGGCCCGCCATCCTCAGCACCAGTGCCGCGTATCCGCAGAGCATCACGACATCGACGGCGACCGACATCCAGTCCATGTCGGCGGCCGTCTCGTCGGAGGCGAGGGCGCCGACGATGCCCGCCGAAACCCCCATCGCGAGCAGGTTGTTGAGCGCGTGCAGGCCGATGGCCGCCTCAAGGCCGCCCGTACGTATCGTCAGCGCGCCCGCGACCAGGCCGAACACCACCAAGTCCGCGAAGCCCCACGGCGTGCCCCAGCCGTGCGCGGCGGCGAACAGCGGCGCCTGCGGCAGGATCGCCATCCACGGCGAGCGGAACCAGGCGCCGACCGCCTGAGTGAGCCAGCCCCGGAACACGTACTCCTCGGCCGCCGCCTGGAACGGCACCAGGACGCAGACCATAGCGAGGCCCAGCAGGAAGTCCGGGAGGCCGACCCACTCCACGTCGTCCGTGCCGCCGCCGGAAGGCGTGGGCAGCAGCATCATGACGCCGAAGGCCCCCGCGACCAGGGGCAGCCCCATCGCCAGGCACCGCCCGAGCCAGCCCCACCGCAGCCGCCCGGCGACCGACGACAGCGTCCCGGCCGGGCGCCGTTGGGCCCAGCGGGCGGCGAGGAACGCCACGGGTGTCAGCACGGCGAGGGAGAGCAGCGCCAGGCCCGTCTCCGCGATGCCGCCCCAGACGCGGAACCCGTCGGCGTCGACCGGCCGGTGCAGCAGCGCGCCCACGATCTCCGCGCAGAGCAACACCAGCATGAGCGCGCCCATCGCGCCGCCCAGCACCAGCGCGGTCCCCGCGAGGGGGCGCCACCAGCGGTGCCGTCCGGTGATCAGGGCGAGGCGGTGATAGGGGAGGGGCGGCGGGGGCGGGGGTGGCGCTTGCGGGGGGTATGGGGGGTAGCCGTAGCCGGGGTTGTAGTTGTGGCCGAGGCCGTGGCCGTACGGGTTGGCGTGCGGGGGCGTGGCGGGTGCGGGGGGTGGGGGAGAGGGTGAGGCCGGTGAGGAGGCGGCCGGGGGCGGCTTGGTCATGTCCCCAGCATCCCGGCCGTACGGCGCGCTTTCGTCGTCCGCCCGTACGATCGCGGTCTCCAACCAGGGATAGAGCCGGGCGCCGTCCGTGGTGGGCCGGGCGCCGCCCGAGGTGAGGTGGGCACTACGCACCGGTCCCCCTGAGGCACCAGCTCGCACCCGTGCCCCCCGTGGACACGCCACCGCCACCCGCACTCGTAGCGCCCGTAGACACGTCCCCGCACCCGTGCCCCCCGTAGATGCGCCACCCGCACCCGTGCCCCCGTCAAGGCGAAGCCCCTGCTCAGTCCCGCTTCTCCGTATCATCGAGGCCAATATGGAGGGGATACGCAACTGGCTGCTGCCCGTTCTGCTGGCGGTCCAGCAGTTGGCCTACTGGCCCGGCCGCGTGCTGCGCGACGGCGGTCACGTCGGGGGCGCACAGCTCGTCGGGGCGTCGGCCGCCGCTGTGGCGATCACCGTGGCGCTGGCCCTGCGCCGTCGCCGGCCGGTCGCCGCCGCGCTGGCCGTGGAGGCGGTGCTGGCCGCCGGGTCGCTCCTCCCCGAGGACGCGACGCTGCTGCACGAGGTGGGCGCGCTGGTCGCGCTGTACTCCGTGATGGTGCGCTGTGCGCCGCGTACGGCCGTCGCGGCCGGGGCCGCCCTGACCGTCTCCGCGAGCGTCCGAGGGGCGGTGCGGCTCGATTCCGCGGTCGAGATCGGCGGCGAGGTCCTGGTGAACTGCGCGGTCCTCCTGGCCGTCGCGGGCCTCGGCCGCAGCCGCCGCCACTGGCTCGCGGGGCGCGAGGCCGCAGCGCGGGAACTCGCGCGGGCGGAGGCCGAGCGGGGCCGCGCCGCGACCACCGAACGCCAACGCCTCGCCCGCGAACTCCACGACGTCGGCGCCCACCACCTCACCTCCGTCGTCGTCACCGCCGAGACCGCGCTGCGGCTCGCCGACCGCAGGCCCGAACTGACGCCACAGGCCTTGGGGTTCGCGGCGGACAGCGGACGCGAGACGCTGACGGCGCTGGACCGCCTGGTGGCGATGATGCGGACGTCGGCGGCGGACGAGGAGAGCGGCATCGAGGAGCGAGTGGGCGAACTCGCCGCCGGTTTCGCGCGTCTCGGCCTGCGCCCGGCCGTGGACGTGGCACCGGACCTCGCGGCCCTGACGGGCCCGGTCGCCGAGGCGGCCTTCGGCATCGTCCGCGAAGCCCTCACCAACGCGCTGCGCTACGCCCCCGGTGCCGCCGTGCGCGTACGGATCCGCGTCCTGGAACGAGACGGCGCGGTCGAACTGACGGTGATCGACGACGGGCCGGCGACCGACGAAGGAGCCTCGGCCTACTCGGGGGCGTCGGCGGGCGCGCGGCAGGGGCTCGGCTCCGGCCGGGGCACCGCGGGCATGCGGGAGCGTGCGGCCGCGCTCGGCGGCACCCTGGCGGCCGGGCCCCGCCCGGACGCGCCCGGCTGGTCCGTGCGCGCCCGGCTGCCGCACCACTTCGCCGTGCCGCACAACTTCGCCGTGCCGCACAACTTCGCCGTGCCGCACCGCTTCACCGTGCTGCACCACTCCTCACGTCGGCGGGTCCTGCGCGGCCTGGACCCGGCCGACGGGGCGGCGACCCTCGCCGTCGCCGCGCTCCCGCTCTTCGCGGTCCTCGCGGAGAGTCCCGCGGACACCGCCCTGGCCTGCGGGCCCGCCGTCGCGCACGCGTTGCCGCTGCTGTGGCGGCGCCGGGCGCCCTGGGCGGTCCTCGTCGCGGTCCTGGCCACGGCCTGGTCGGCGCCGCTCGGGCTCGCCTTCGGGCTGCTGTCGCCGGCGGTGGCCCTGTGCCTGGTGACGGCGGGTGCCCTCGCGGAGTGCGTGGCCGTGCACGCGGTCGGCGCGTTCGCGGGCCCGGCGCGCGTCACCTGGCCCGCCATGGCGGCCGGGGCGGCCGGCCTGTCCCTGACGGCGCTCGCGCTCGCGGCGGCCGACGGCATCGCGGACGTGGAGAAGGACGGCGGCTTCGGCCTGATCGCCTTCCTGGCCGTGCTGCTCGGTGTGGCCTTCTTCCTCCTCCTGGCCGTGCCCTGGGGCATCGGCGCGGTGGTCGGCGCCCGCCGCGAACGCGTCAGGGCCCACGAGGACCACGCGCTCGCGGCGACGGTCCGTGCGGCGGTCCTCGCGGCGTACGAGGAGCGCCGCCGCATCGCGGTGGAGCTGCGCGGTGAAGTGGCGCGGCACGCGGGCGGGGTGATCGCGCGGGCGGAGGCCGGTGACCTCAAGGGCGTGGCGCAGGAGGCACGGGCGGGACTGTCGGCGATGCGGGAACTGCTGGGCACGCTGAGAGCGGCGGCGGCCCCCGGCGACGTACGAGAACCACACCGCCCCGACCATCCGCCACCGGGATCCCGTACGGCCCCCGGGGCCCCGAAGGAGGTAACCCCATCAGCACCGTGAACACGGGCACCGAGCCGGACTCCGGCCCCGCCGAGGCGCCCGGCGCCGGAATGATCCGCGTGATGGTCGTCGACGACCAGGCCGTCGTACGTGCCGGATTCGCGGCGATCATCGACGCGGAGCCGGACCTGCACGTGGTGGCGGAGGCGCGGGACGGCGCCGAGGCGGTGCGGCTGGCACCGGAGGTCCGGCCGGACGTCGTCCTGATGGACATCCGCATGCCGGGCATGGACGGCCTGACGGCCACGCGACTGCTCGTCGGACCGGGCGCGGCTGGCGTGGACGCCGAAAACCCCGGGCACACGGATGCCGCCGGAACCGCCGGAACCGCCGGAACCGCCGGAACCGCCGGAACCGCCGGAACCGCCGGAACCGCCGGAACCGCCGGAACCGCCGGGACCGCCGGGACCGCCGGGAAGGGGACCCTCCGCGTCCTGGTCCTGACCACCTTCGATCAGGACGCGTACGTCCATGACGCCCTGCGCGCCGGGGCGTCCGGCTTCCTGCTCAAGGACGCGCTGCCCGAGGAACTCCTGGCGGGCATCCGCGTCGTGGCCTCGGGGGAGGCGATGCTGGCGCCCACGGTCACGCGCCGCCTGATCGACGCCTTCGCCGGCACGGCCCCCGCACCGGACCCCCGGCTGCCGGCCTCCCTCACGCCCCGCGAACGCGAGGTCCTGACACTGGTGGCGGCGGGCCACACCAACGCGGAGATAGCCGACACCCTGGGCGTGACCACCGGCACGGTGAAGTCCCACGTCAACGCCCTGCTCGGCAAGTTGGGCCTGCGCGACCGCGTCCAGGCGACGATCCTCGCCTACGACCTGGGCCTGACCCGCCCCCGCCGGAGCGGATGACGCCGAAGACACCGCAAGGGCCCGCCCGATGCTCCGGACGGGCCCTTGCGGGACAGCTGTGAAGGTCAGGCCTTCTTCGTCTCCCAGAAGATCTTGTCGATCTGGGCGATGTAGTCGAGCGCCTTCTGGCCCGTGGCCGGGTCCGTCGACGCCTTGGCGGCCGAGAGGGCCTTCAGGGTGTCGTTGACCAGCTGGTGCAGCTCCGGGTACTTCTCGAAGTGCGGGGGCTTGAAGTAGTCGCTCCAGAGCACCGACACGTGGTGCTTGGCGAGCTCGGCGCGCTGCTCCTTGATGACCGTGGCACGCGCCTGGAAGTGGGCGTCGTCGTTGGCGGCCATCTTTTCCTGGACGGCCTTGACGGACTCCGCCTCGATGCGGGCCTGGGCCGGGTCGTACACGCCGCAGGGCAGGTCGCAGTGGGCGCTGACCTTTACCTTGGGGGCAAACAGGCGGGAAAGCATGAAGCTGTCCTTCCTCGTGATCGTCTTCTCAGGTGGGACATTACTCCGTGAGAGGCGGCTTTTCGCGAGTGCCCCCATGGGCTTAGGACAAAAGTCCAGGCTCGGAGTGGGACTGGTGGAGGATGGACCGGGGAGGTGGCGTGATGCCGGAGGTGTCGCAGGAGAGCGAACGCGGGAGGGCGGTCCTGCCGTGGGGGGCGGCCGAGGTGACGGGCCCCTCGATGGTGCCCACGCTGTACCACGGCGACCGGCTGCTCGTGCGGTGGGGCGCGCGGGTCCGTCCGGGTGACGTGGTGGTCCTGCGCCATCCCTTCCAGCAGGACCTGCTGGTCGTCAAGCGCGCCAAGGAGCGCCGCGAGGGCGGCTGGTGGGTGCTCGGCGACAACGCGTTCGCGGGCGGGGACAGCACGGACTACGGCGTCGTCCCTGCGGACCTCGTCCTCGGCGCCGTGCGCCTGCGCTACCGCCCGCCGGCCCCCGGGCGGCGCTCGCCGGCCGCGCTGCTGCGCTGGGCGGTCTCCGCCGTGCGGCCGGTGCTCGCCGAGCGCTCCGTCTCCAGGCGCTTGCGGGCGCGGTAGGCGGCGACGTTGGCGCGGGTCGCGCAGCGGTCCGAGCAGTAGCGCCGGGAGCGGTTCGTCGAGGTGTCCAGGTAGGCGTTGCGGCAGGGCGCCGCCTCGCACAGGCCGAGGCGGTCCACGCCGTGCTCGGTGAGGTGGAAGGCGAGGCCCATCGCGGCGATCGCGGCGTACCCGGCGGTGGCGTTCGAGGGGTGGTCCGCCAGGTGCATGTGCCACAGCGGGCGCCCGTCGTCGTCCCGGAGGTCGTGGCCGGAGATCTGCGGGCTCACCGGGAACTCCAGGAGCAGGGAGTTCAGCAGGTCGACCGCGAGCGTCTCGTCGCCGCCGTCCGCCGCCTCGAACACCGCCCGCAGCCTGCCCCGTACCGACCGGAAGCGGGTGAGGTCGGATTCCGTCGCGCGGCGCGCCATCTGCGTGCTCGGGCCGAACAGGTCCCGGATCGCCTCGACCGAGGTCAGCGTGTCCTTGTCGCGGCCCGGCTCCTCGCTGTTGACCAGGCGTACGGCGTAGTCCGAGTAATAGGCCAGTTCCACTTGTAGTCCTTACGGGGGCGGGCTATGGTCATCACGTCGGCACGTAATAGCCGATTGCGGTACCAGGGTATTACGGAGTGAAGGGGTTCTGATGACGGGAACGGGGACCGGGGCCAAGACCGCGGCCGGGGCCGGCACCGACTGGCGGGCCTGGCAGGACAGCTGGGACCGGCAGCAGCAGTGGTACCTGCCCGACCGCGAGGAGCGGTTCCAGATCATGCTCGACATGGTCGAGGCCGTCGTCGGCCCCGCGCCGCGCGTGCTGGATCTGGCGTGCGGTACGGGAAGTATTACGGACCGGCTGCTCAAGAGGTTCCCGGACGCGACGAGCGTCGGCGTCGACCTCGACCCCGCGCTGCTCACCATCGCCGAGGGCACCTTCGCCGACGACGACCGCGTCACCTTCGTCACGGCCGACCTGACGGACCCCGAGTGGACCGCCGCGCTGCCGCACGACAGTTACGACGCCGTCCTCACCGCCACCGCCCTGCACTGGCTCCACAGCGACCCGCTCGCCACGCTCTACGGCCAGGTCGCCGGGCTCGTGCGGGACGGCGGCGTCTTCATGAACGCCGACCACATGCCGGACCCCGCCACCCCGCGGCTGAACGCCGCCGAGAGCGCCTACCGCCACCGCCGGATGGACGGCGCCAAGGCCGAGGGCGTCCTGGACTGGAAGGAGTGGTGGCAGCTCGCCGCGCAGGACCCGGTCCTCGCCGCGCCCACCGCCAAGCGGTTCGAGATCTACGGCGAGCACGCGGACGGCGACATGCCCTCCGTCGACTGGCACGCCCGTACGCTCCGCGAGGCGGGGTTCGCCGAGGCCCGTGCGGTGTGGGCCTCGCCCTCGGACGCGGTGGTCCTGGCGCTCAAGTAGCCGGAGCGCGGAAGGGGCGGTACGGATCAGTGATCCGTACCGCCCCTTCCCGTACTCCTTGCAAGGCGCTCCCCAGAGCGCCTGTTACAGCACCTTGGACAGGAAGGACTGCGTCCGCTCCTGCTGCGGGTTCGTCAGCACGTCACGCGGGCTGCCCGACTCGACCACCACGCCGCCGTCCATGAAGACGAGACTGTCGCCCACCTCGCGGGCGAAGCCCATCTCGTGCGTGACGACGACCATCGTCATGCCGGACTCCGCGAGGTCGCGCATGACGTCGAGGACGTCGCCGACCAGCTCCGGGTCGAGCGCCGAGGTCGGCTCGTCGAAGAGCATCAGCTTCGGGTCCATCGCCAGCGCGCGGGCGATCGCCACGCGCTGCTGCTGGCCACCGGAGAGCTGCGAGGGGTAGTTCTTCGCCTTGTCGGCGAGGCCCACCCGCTCCAGCAGCTGACCGGCACGCTCGCGCGCCTGGCTCTTGGGGATGCCCTTGACCTGGACGGGCGCCTCCATGACGTTCTCCAGCGCCGTCATGTGCGGGAAGAGGTTGAAGCGCTGGAAGACCATGCCGATGTCGCGGCGCTTGAGGGCGACCTCGCTGTCCTTCAGCTCGTACAGCTTGTCCCCCTTCTGCCGGTAGCCGACCAGGTCCCCGTCGACGTACAGCCGACCGGCGTTGATCTTCTCCAGGTGGTTGATGCAGCGCAGGAACGTCGACTTCCCGGAGCCGGAGGGGCCGATGAGGCAGAAGACCTCACCCGACTTGACCTCCAGGTCGATGCCCTTCAGGACCTCTACGTGACCGAACGACTTGTGGACGCCCTCGGCCTTCACCATGGCGGTCATCAGCGGACACCTCCGGCGCCGCGGTTGCTCAGCGACAACATGTTGGCCTTGATCTTCTGGAAGGGGGTGTCCGGCAGGGAGCGGGACGAGCCGCGGGCGTAGTAGCGCTCCAGGTAGAACTGACCGACGCTGAGGATCGACGTCATGATCAGGTACCAGCAGGCGGCGAGCAGCAGCGTCTCCACGGTCGCGCCGGACGAGGTGCCGATGTCCTGGGCGTACTTCAGCAGCTCGTAGTACTGGACGGCCGCGACCAGCGAGGTCGTCTTCAGCATGTTGATGAACTCGTTGCCCGTCGGCGGCACGACCACCCGCATCGCCTGCGGCAGGACCACGCGGCGCAGCGTCTTGCCGTGGCTCATGCCGAGCGCGTGCGCGGCCTCCGTCTGGCCCTCGTCGACCGAGAGCAGGCCGGCGCGGCAGATCTCCGCCATGTACGCCGCCTCGTTCAGGCCGAGACCGAGCAGCGCCGTCAGGAACGGCGTCATGAAGTCCGACCACTCGTCCTTGTAGACGGGGCCGAGGTTCACGTAGTCGAAGACGAAGCCGAGGTTGAACCAGACGAAGAGCTGGACCAGGACCGGCGTACCCCGGAAGAACCAGATGTAGAACCAGGCGATCGAGGAGGTCACCGGGTTCTTCGACAGGCGCATCACGGACAGGATCACGCCGCCGACGACGCCGATGAGCATCGACAGGAACGTCAGGATCAGCGTCTCGCGGACGCCCTTGAGGATGCGTTCGTCGAAGAAGTTGTCGGGGATCGCACCCCAGTTGATGTCGCCCTGCGCGAAGGCGTAGACGATCGCGGCGAGGGCGCCGATCGCGAGGACCGCGGCGACGTACCGGCCGAAGTGCCGCACGGGGATGGCCTTGATGGCCTCCGCCTGCCGCGCCTTCGGGACGTCGTCCTCGGGGCCCTTCTTGGAGATGTCGGAGCTCACGTGGGTGGCCTTTCAGCGACTAGGGGGGAGAGGGGCGCGCTCACTTGCCGCCGTTGACCTTGGCCTCGGTGACCGCGCCGTCCTCGACGCCCCACTTCTTGATGATCTTCGCGTAGTCGCCGTTCTTGATGATCGCGTCGAGCGCGGCCTTGATGGCGTCCCGCAGCTCGGGGTTCTTCTTGGAGACCGCGATGCCGTACGGAGCCGCCTCGACCTGCTCGCCGACGAGCTGGAAGTCCTTGCCGCCGCCGGAGGTCTTCACCGCGTACGCGGCCACCGGGAAGTCGGACGAACCGGCGTCCGCGCCGCCGGAGCGCAGCCGGGTCTGGGCCTGCTGGTCGTTGTCGTACTGCTCGATGGAGATCTTCTTGCCGCCCTTGCACTTCTTCGACTCGGCCTTGGCCAGGTCGTGCGAGACGGTGCCCCGCTGGACGACGATCTTCTTGCCGCAGAGGTCGGACCAGGTCTTGATGCCCTGGTCGTCGCCCTTCTTGGTGTAGATCGACACGCCGGCGGTGAAGTAGTCGACGAAGTCGACGCCGCTGCCGACCTTCTTGCCCGTCTCCTCGTCGATGCCCTCCTGACGGTTCTTGGTGTCCGTCATGGCCGACATGGCGACCTGGTACCGCTTGGAGCGCAGACCGCCGAGGAGGGTGTCGAAGGTGCCGTTCTCGAACTCGAACTTCACGCCGAGCTGCTTGCCGAGCGCCTCGCCGAGGTCCGGGTCGATGCCGACGGTGGCGCCGGACTTGTCCTTGAACTCGACCGGCGGGTAGGCGATGTCGGAGCCGACCTTGATGACGCCCTTGTCACGGATGTCCTTGGGCAGCTTGTCGGCGAGCGGCGCGTTGCTGACCGAGTCGCTCGCCTTGTCGTTCGTCTGGTCGCCGCAGCCGGAGAGCAGCAGCGCACCGGCGACCGCGACCGCACCGACCGCGGCGATCCGGGACTTCGCGGACTTCGCTGCGGTCTGACGACAAATGGAGCTTGCGGACATGGTGGGTCCTCCGGCGGATGAGGGAGTTGCCGATGGGTCGGGCACACACCTTCGGGTGTCGCGACCTCGTGTGATGAGCGCATCTTGCCATTCGGACCGTCCGATTCTGGGTGCCTGAGATGTCAAAATCGGATAACGGGATGGTGGCGAATCCCCGCACCCCGGTACAGCCCGGGGCGTACGAGGCTGGACGCCAACCATCGCCAACCGGGCGATATCCCGCCCATCTCGCCATATGGACCGGCGGTCGTGGCCATGGCAAGCAATGTCACTCGCCCACGCCCGCCGCCTTCGGGTACAAAGGTTGGCTACACCCCTCATCCGGGGCCCAGGGCGCGTGTGCGGCGCGCCCGCGTGTCCGTACCTCTCCTCCGTCGACAGACGGGGAACGGACACGGTGCCCGCCCACTTCTCAACCGGGAGTGGACACCCTCAACGAATGATTAAGACTTAAGGGGTCAGACAAGTGGCAGCGGAGATCGTCAATCCTCGCAGCGACAGCAGTACGGATCACGAGGGCGCCGACGAGCCCTTCGATCCGGCGTTTGCGCTGCACCGCGGCGGCAAGATGGCCGTGCAGGCCACCGTGCCGGTCCGCGACAAGGACGACCTGTCCCTGGCGTACACGCCCGGCGTCGCGAAAGTGTGCAGCGCGATCGCCGAGCGGCCCGAGCTGGTGAACGACTACACGTGGAAGTCGAACGTCGTCGCCGTCGTGACCGACGGGACCGCGGTGCTCGGTCTCGGCGACATCGGTCCCGAGGCCTCCCTCCCCGTCATGGAGGGCAAGGCCATTCTCTTCAAGCAGTTCGGCGGCGTGGACGCGGTGCCGATCGCGCTCGCGACGACCGACGCCGACGAGATCGTCGAGACCGTGGTGCGGCTCGCCCCCTCGTTCGGCGGCGTGAACCTGGAGGACATCTCGGCGCCCCGGTGCTTCGAGATCGAGCGCAAGCTCCAGGAGCGGCTCGACATCCCGGTCTTCCACGACGACCAGCACGGCACCGCCGTCGTCACGCTGGCGGCGCTGCGCAACGCGGCGAAGCTGACCGGGCGCACCCTCGGTGAGCTGCGCGCCGTCATCTCCGGCGCCGGTGCGGCGGGGATCGCCATCGCCAAGTTCCTGCTGGAGGCGGGGCTCGGTGACGTGGCGGTCGCGGACCGCAAGGGCATCGTGAGCCGGGACCGGGACGACCTCACCCCGGTCAAGCGGGAGCTCGCCGAGCTGACCAACAAGGCGGGGCTGAGCGGCTCGCTGGAGGCCGCGCTGGCAGGCGCCGATGTGTTCATCGGGGTCTCGGGCGGCACCGTGCCGGAGCCGGCGGTCGCCTCCATGGCGCCCGACTCCTTCGTGTTCGCCATGGCCAACCCCAACCCGGAGGTCCACCCGGACATCGCGCACAAGTACGCGGCCGTGGTGGCGACCGGCCGCTCGGACTACCCGAACCAGATCAACAACGTCCTGGCCTTCCCGGGCATCTTCGCCGGGGCGCTCCAGGTGCGGGCCTCGCGGATCACCGAGGGCATGAAGATCGCCGCCGCCGACGCCCTCGCGGGGGTCGTCGGGGACGAGCTGTCCGCCGCCTACGTGATCCCGTCGCCGTTCGACGAGCGGGTCGCCCCGGCCGTGACGGCCGCGGTCGCCGCCGCCGCGCGGGCGGAGGGCGTCGCCCGCAGCTGAGCGTCCGCCGCGATCATGTGACCGCGCCCCCCGCCGTGCACCTCGCGGCGGGGGGCGCGGCGCGTGCCGGCGGGGGACGCGGCACCCGGCGGCGCGGCGCGTGTCACAGTCGTACGTGGTTCCGTCGCGGCCCGGGGGCGGCCTAAGGTCGGCGGCATGTTCGCTGCCTACGCTGCCCGTATCGACCGTGACCAGCCGCTCGACGGCCTCGAGTTGGGGGAGCGGCCCGCCCCCGAGGCGCGCCCCGGCTGGTCGACCGTGAACGTCAAGGCCGCCTCCCTGAACCACCACGACCTGTGGTCGCTGCGCGGGGTCGGCCTCGCCGAGGACAAGCTGCCGATGATCCTCGGCTGTGACGCGGCCGGGATCGACGAGGACGGCAACGAGGTCGTCCTGCACTCCGTCATCGGCCAGTCCGGCCACGGCGTCGGACCCCGCGAGGGCCGGTCCATCCTGACCGAGAAGTACCAGGGGACCTTCGCCGAGCGCGTCGCCGTGCCCACCTGGAACGTGCTGCCCAAGCCGAAGGGCCTGTCCTTCGCCGAGGCCGCCTGCCTGCCGACGGCGTGGCTGACCGCGTACCGCATGCTGTTCACCAACGCCGGCGTGCGCCCCGGCGACTCGGTCCTCGTGCAGGGCGCCGGCGGCGGTGTCGCCACGGCCGCGATCGTGCTGGGCAAGGCGGCGGGCCTGCGGGTCTTCGCCACCAGCCGTGATGAGGCCAAGCGCAAGCGGGCGCTGGAGCTGGGCGCGGTGGAGGCGGTCGAGTCCGGTGCCCGGCTGCCGCAGCGGGTCGACGCGGTCATCGAGACGGTCGGCGCGGCGACCTGGTCGCACTCGGTCAAGTCGCTGAAGCCGGGCGGCACGCTGGTGATCTCGGGGGCGACCAGCGGCGACCGGCCCTCGCACGCGGAACTCACCCGGATCTTCTTCCTGGAGCTGAAGATCGTCGGCTCGACGATGGGCACCAAGGACGAACTGGAGGACCTGCTCTCCTTCTGCGCCCTCACCGGTGTCCGTCCCGTCATCGACGAGGTGCTGCCGCTGGACCGCGCCCGGGAGGGCTTCGAGCGGCTGGCGTCCGGAGAACTGTTCGGCAAGATCGTCCTGGAGGTCTGACCGCGCCCGACGCTGTCAACGATGGTTGACAGCGTCCTCCCGTCAACGTAGGTTGACATGCATGAGCGAAGCCACGGATCTCGCCGAGCGGGCGGGTGATCAGGATCCACGGGTCGGGCTGCGTGCCGTTTCCGCGCTGCGGAAGCTGGTGGAGCGGCTGGAGGCCGTGCAGGTGCGCAGTGCGCGCCGGCAGGGCTGGTCGTGGCAGGAGATCGCCGCGGAGCTCGGAGTGAGCAGGCAGGCCGTGCACAAGAAGTACGGGAGGCAGTGATGTTCGAGCGGTTCACCAAGGATGCCCGCGCGGTGGTGCTGGGCGCGGTCGAGTGCGCCGAGCGGGAGCGTGCCGAGGCGGTCGACGACGGGCACATGCTGCTCGCCCTGCTCGACCGCGAGGCGAGCCGGGCGTCCTTCGCCCTCGCCTCGCTCGGTGCCGCGCGGCGCAGGGACTCCATCGAGGCGGCGCTGAGCGGTGCTCGGCGCCGCGGGGGTCTGTCACGGGCCGACACGGACGCGCTGGCCGGGCTCGGCATCGACCTGGCCGAGATCGTCTCGCGGGTCGAGGAGAGCCACGGCGAGGGCGCGCTGGCGGCGGGCGCCGGCAAGGAGAGGCGGGGGCGACGGACCGGAAGGGCCTGGTTCGGCCGCATCCCGTTCTCCCGCGAGGCCAAGGACGCGTTGGTGCAGTCCTTGCGCATCGCCACCGCTCGCCACGACCGCCGCATCGGCGACGAGCACATCCTGCTCGCCCTCACCGTCCGCCCGGGCGTCACGGCGGAGGTCCTCGCGGACCACGGCGTGACCCATGCGTCGGTGGACCGCGTCCTGCACGGCGGGGTCGCCGGCGCGGGTGGCGCGGGGGGTGCGGGTAGCACGGGTCGCGGCGTGGGCTGAGGCCGACGGTGATCCGGAGGGGGCTCAGTCCTCCCGGGGTCGCAGGGTCGACGCGATATGGGCGGCCGCTGTGGACAAGTGGCGGCGCACGTCGCGGAGTTGGGTCTCGCTGACGCCGTTGTCCCGGGCCGCGTCACGGATGTCGTCGCGGAAACGGTCGAGCAGGCGGTCGAGGTCGCGGGCCGGGTTGCCGGTCGAGTCCTCTTGGGCCCAGTCCGGGAGGTATTCGACGGTCAGCCCCTCGCCGGCATCGGCGAAGCGGGGGCCGGTCCCCGGGGCGGTTTCGGCGCCGGCCGCGTGGCCCGTGCCGGGGGCGGTTCCGGGGGTATGTCCGGGATCCGTGCCGGGGGTGGGTGCGGGGTCCGTGCCGGGGGTGGGTGCGGGGCCCGCGTCGGGGGTGGCTCCAGGCTTGGTGAAGGTGGGTCCGGTGCCGGTGCCGGTGCCGGTGCCGGGGGTGGGGGTGGGCGTGTGGCCTGTGCCGGGCGCTGCCCCGGTGGGCCCGGGGCCTGTGTCGGGGGCGGTTCCGGTGGTGGCTGCGTGGCCCGTGCCGGGCGCTGCCCCGGGGGTGGTTGTGTGGCCCGTGCCGGGCGCTGACCCGGGGGTGGTTGTGTGGCCCGTGCCGGGCGCTGCCCCGGGGGTGGTTGTGTGGCCCGTGCCGGGCGCTGACCCGGAGGTGGACCCGGGACCTGTGCCAGTGCTGGAGCCGGGGGTGTGCGTGTGGCCTGTGCTGGGCGCTGCCTCGGAGGTGGACCCGGGGGCGGTTCCGGCGGGGGCGGCGTGGCCCGTGCCGGGGGCGGTCCCGGAGGTGGGTCCGGGGCCCGTGTCGGGGGATGGGCGGCGGCCGGGTGGGTGGGGGAAGTGTTTGCCGAAGTCCAGGCCGAACTCGCCGAACTCCTTGGCCAGTTCCGTCAGGCCCTCCCGGAGGCCGGTGGGCCAGTCGCCCCGCGTGAAGTGGTCCTGGACCTGCTCCTGGACGCGCCGCGCGATGCGCTGGGCCTCTTCCTGCGCCATGGCCCGCGCCTTCTCCTGGGCGTCCTTGGCCTGACGGCGGGCCCGCTGGGCCTCCTCGCGGGCCCGGCGGCTCTCGTCCTTGGCGCGGCGCGCCTGCTCCTTCCACTCCTGCTTGGCGCGCTTGAACTCCTCCTTCGCCTGGTGCCAGCCTTCCTTGTCGCCCCAGGCGCCCTCGAAGAGGCCGGCCGGGTCGGGAAAGCCCTTGCCCGTGCCCGCGCCGCCGGAGGCGCGGGCCTCCTTGGCGGCCGCCCGCATCTCGCGGCGCAGCTCGCCCGCGGCGCCCTGGACGCCGTCGCGGATCTCGGCGGCCAGTTCGGCGACCGACTCGCGGATCTCCAGCTCCAGGTCGGCCAGCTCGCCGCCGCGGTCGGCCAGTTCGGCGCGGCCGGCGTCCGTGATGGCGTAGACCTTCCTGCCGCCCTCGGTGGTGTGCGTGACCAGGCCCTCGGCCTCCAGCTTCGCGAGGCGCGGGTAGACCGTGCCCGCCGAGGGGGCGTACAGGCCCTGGAAGCGCTCTTCGAGGAGGCGGATCACCTCGTAACCGTGGCGGGGAGCCTCGTCCAGCAGCTTGAGCAGGTACAGGCGCAGGCGGCCGTGGGCGAACACCGGGGGCATCTCAGAGCACCTTCTTGTCGGTCGGGACGTCGTCGGTCGCGGTGGCGTCCGCCGCGGGGGCGGGGGACACGGCGTCCTCGGGGAGATCTTCGTCCATGGGCGGTCTGCGCAGGAGCGCGATCGCCCCGGAGACCGTCGTCGCCTTCAGCCGGCCGTTGCCCGGACCGAGCCGTCCCGTGATCCGTTTGGCGCCCCATCCCCAGGTCCGCGCGTCACCCGGCCCCTCCGGGGTGCGGAAAGCGTCGGGAGGCGGGGCGGGGATGGTCCGATCGGTGCTCACCCGCAGGTCCGCGAAGGCGTTCGAGACCGAGCCGCTCGCCGTGCCCACCTCCACTTCCGCGTCCGCCGGGTGCGGCAGACGGATGGCGATCTCGCCCGAGACGCTCGTCAGGGCGACGTCCGTGGGCATGTCCGCCGGGGTGAGGTCGACGATCATCGAGCCGCTCACCGAGTCCGCCCGGACGGAGGGGCCCGCCGCCTCCACGAGGGTGAGGTCACCGGCCACCGAGCGGAACCGCAGGTCGCCCGTGAGGCCCTGCGCTTCGACGCTCCCGGAG
Source organism: Streptomyces sp. NPDC005898 (assembly GCF_040629635.1). Classification (NCBI taxonomy): domain Bacteria; kingdom Bacillati; phylum Actinomycetota; class Actinomycetes; order Kitasatosporales; family Streptomycetaceae; genus Streptomyces; species Streptomyces sp. NPDC005898. Next base: position 112,960 of record NZ_JBEXWC010000009.1, read on the forward strand.
ACCGTGTGCGCGTGGACCGGCCCCGAGAGGCCGACGAGGGTCGTGTCCCCGGAGACGCCCTTGACCTCCGTGCGCCCCGCGATGCCGGAGACCGTGGCGCCGGCGCCGATCACGCCGACCTCCACGCGGGTGCCCGGGGGCACGGTCAGCGAGACCACCGCCTTGCGGTGTCTGTCCGTGCCGTTCAGCCACTTGAGCAGGCCCTGCCAGGGCAGGTCGTCGTAGGCGACGGAGAGGGTGTCGTCCGTGTGGGTGATGGTCAAGGGGCGGCCCTCGATCTCGGAGACCTCCAGGCGGGCGGAACCTTCGGCCGTACCCACCACGTTCACCGTTCCGTTGACGATGCGGACCTGGAGGGTCGTCACCGGGGTGCCGAACGTGACTTCCCGCGGCTCGGCGATGGACCACTCGGGCATGTGCGGCCTCCTTGGCGGTGGTCGGCGAGGGCGGTCCCGGCCGGGCATGGCACGACGCGCCATATCGCGTCTCTCATATTCACGATATATCGCGGATACGGGATGTCAAGACATGTCGAGGGTGAACCGGGCTCCGCGGTCGCCTGTGCGCCGATTGTCGCGATCTGTCCTAGCGTGGGGGCATGTCGTCAGAAGCCTCCGAGCGTGCCCGGCGCGTCGGCGCCCTGCTGCTGTGCCGGGCGGACCCCGACACCATCGAGCCCGCGGCGCACCTGCTGCGTGAGGGAATGCTGCTCGTGCCCGCCGGTGACGGGTGGAGCGTGCTGGTGCCCGAGGGCGCTCCGTGGTCGCACGGCGAGGAGCCGGTCGACCGGGTGCTCACCGGCTGGGCGACGGCGCTCGCGGTGGGGTCGGGCCGGCCCGTGCTCGCCCTGTGGTGGGACACCGACCGTTCCGGCTACACCCTCGCGGCGGGCTTCCGGCGCACCGTCGGCTACGAATGGCTGGCCGGCGGCACGCCCGTCGGCGAGGACGAGGCGATGCGGACGTTCGCCGCGCGGCTCGGCCTCGACCCCGTTCTGGACGTGCAGGCCCTGGAGGTGCTGGCCCGCCCCGATCCGCAGGCCGACGCGCGCGCCAGGATGCTCGGCCTGGTCGCCGTCCTCACCCGCACGGGGCTCGCCCTGCCGGCGGGCCTCGCCCCCGGTGAACCGGCCGGCCGGCTGCGGGAGGTGGCGCGGGACCAGCGCGGCTCGCGCAGGGTCGAGTGGTCCGGGTGGCGCGAGGCGGTGCGGGCGGAGTTCGACGTGGTCGAGAGCGGGCCGCTCGGTACGTGGGTGCGGGGCCCCAGGGCGCGGGCGCTGGCCGCGGCCCAGGTGGCGGCCGGGCTGCCGCTCGCCGCCTGGGCGGTACGGCGCCACAGCGGGGGCTGGGCCGCGGCGGCCGCGGTGCTGCTGGCGCAGGGCGCGCTGGGACTCACGTACGACCGGCTGAGGGCCCGGAGCTGACGGGCCGAGCAGCTGCTCGATGCCCGGCAACCCCCTCGGACGCCCGCGCCCCGGGCAGGCACGCGCCGCCCTCGACAGGCCTTGGCCCGGCGCGAGGCCGAAACGGTGCCCGGCGACAGCCAGGCCGCCTACTCCTCGTCGTCCTCGTCGTCCAGCCGGGCCAGCCACGTGGCCAGGCGCTCGACCGGGACCTCGAAGTCCGGGTTGAGGTCCACGAAGGTGCGGAGCTGCTCGGCGAGCCACTCCAAGGTGACCTCTTCCTCGCCGCGCCGCTTCTCCAGCTCCTCGATGCCACGGTCGGTGAAGTACAACTCATGCTCCTGATGCGGACGGTCTCTTGCCCCTCATGGTAGGCGGCCGGGACCCGCGCACACGCCGGTGGGCCCGGCCCCGAGCGACACGCACTCGGGGCCGGGCCCACCGGACGGGGACCGCTGAGGCCTAGGCCTCGAAGACCTCGCTCAGGAGCTGCTGCTGCTCCTGCTCGTGGCGCTTCTTCGAGCCGACCGCCGGCGACGAGCCGTGCGGGCGCGAGATGCGCCGCAGCCGCTCGCCGTGCGGGATGTCGGCGCCGACCGCCAGGTCCAGGTGGTCGATGAGGTTGAGGGCGATGAAGGGCCACGCGCCCTGGTTCGCCGGCTCCTCCTGCGCCCACAGGTACTTCTCGGCGTTCGGGTACTTGGAGATCTCCTCCTGGAGCTCCGCACCCGGCAGCGGGTACAGGCGCTCGATGCGGATGATCGCCGTGTCCGTGACGCCCCGCTTCTGCCGCTCGGCCTCCAGCTCGTAGTAGAGCTTGCCCGCGCAGAAGACGACCTTGCGGACCGCCTTCGGGTCCACGGAGGCGTCCCCGATGACCGGCCGGAAGCTGCCCGAGGTGAACTCCTCCGTCTTGGACGCGGCGGCCTTCAGGCGCAGCATCCACTTCGGGGTGAAGACCACCAGCGGCTTGTGGTGCGGGTTGTGCACCTGCCACCGCAGGAGGTGGAAGTAGTTCGACGGCAGGGTCGGCATCGCGACCGTCATGTTGTTCTGCGCGCAGAGCTGGAGGAAGCGCTCCGGGCGGGCGGACGAGTGGTCCGGGCCCTGGCCCTCGTAGCCGTGCGGCAGGAGCAGGGTGACGCCGGAGGTCTGGCCCCACTTCTGCTCGGCCGAGGAGATGAACTCGTCGACGACGGTCTGCGCGCCGTTGACGAAGTCACCGAACTGGGCCTCCCACATCACGAGGGACTCGGGACGCGCCAGGGAGTAGCCGTACTCGAAGCCCATCGCCGCGTACTCCGAGAGCAGCGAGTCGTAGGCGTTGAAGCGGGCCTGGTCCTCGGAGAGGTAGAGCAGCGGCGTGTAGTCGTCGCCCGTCTCGCGGTCGATGAGGACCGCGTGGCGCTGGCCGAACGTGCCGCGGCGCGAGTCCTGGCCCGCCAGGCGCACCGGGGTGCCCTCCATGAGCAGCGAGCCGATGGCGAGGGTCTCGCCCATGCCCCAGTCGATCGTGCCGTCCTCGACCATGGCCGCGCGGCGCTGGAGCTGCGGGAGCAGGCGCGGGTGCACGGTGATGTGGTCGGGGATGTTGACCTGGGACTCGGCGATGCGCTTGACGACCTCCTGGGAGATCGCGGTGTTCACCGTGACGGGGAACTCGGCCTCCGGACCGGAGACGTCCATCGGCGAGGGCTGCGAGGTGGCCTCGCGGACCTCGGTGAAGACCTTCTCCAGCTGCCCCTGGTAGTCCTGCAGGGCCTGCTCGGCCTCTTCCAGGGTGATGTCGCCGCGACCGATGAGGGACTCGGTGTAGAGCTTGCGCACCGAGCGCTTCTTGTCGATCAGGTCGTACATCAGCGGCTGGGTGAACGCCGGGTTGTCCGACTCGTTGTGACCGCGGCGGCGGTAGCAGATGAGGTCGATCACGACGTCCTTGTTGAACGCCTGACGGAACTCGAAGGCCAGGCGGGCCACGCGGACCACGGCCTCCGGGTCGTCGCCGTTCACGTGGAAGATCGGCGCCTCGATCATGCGCGCCACGTCCGTCGAGTACATCGACGAGCGGGACGACTCGGGGGCGGCGGTGAAGCCGACCTGGTTGTTGATGACGACGTGGACCGTGCCGCCCGTGCGGTAGCCGCGCAGCTGCGACATGTTCAGGGTCTCGGCGACCACGCCCTGGCCCGCGAAGGCCGCGTCACCGTGCAGGGCGACGGGCAGGACCGTGAAGTCCGTGCCGCCCTTGTTGATGATGTCCTGCTTGGCGCGGACGATGCCTTCCAGGACCGGGTCGACCGCCTCCAGGTGGGAGGGGTTGGCGGCCAGCGAGACCTTGATCTGCTCGCCGTCCAGGCCGGTGAAGGTGCCCTCGGCGCCCAGGTGGTACTTCACGTCGCCGGAGCCGTGCATCGACTTCGGGTCGAGGTTGCCCTCGAACTCGCGGAAGATCTGCGCGTACGACTTGCCGACGATGTTGGCGAGGACGTTCAGCCGGCCGCGGTGGGCCATGCCGATGACGACCTCGTCCAGGCGCGACTCGGCGGCGGAGTCGATGACCGCGTCGAGCAGCGGGATGACGGACTCGCCGCCCTCCAGGGAGAAGCGCTTCTGGCCGACGTACTTGGTCTGCAGGAACGTCTCGAACGCCTCGGCGGCGTTCAGCCGGCGCAGGATGCGCAGCTGCTCCTCGCGCTCGGGCTTGGTGGCGTGCTGGCCCTCGATGCGGTCCTGGAGCCACCTGCGCTGCTTGGGGTCCTGGATGTGCATGAACTCGACGCCGGTGGTGCGGCAGTACGAGTCGCGCAGCACGCCGAGGACGTCGCGCAGCTTCATCATCGACTTGCCGGCGAAGCCGCCGACCGCGAACTCCCGCTCCAGGTCCCACAGGGTGAGGCCGTGCTCGGTGATGTCCAGGTCGGGGTGCTTGCGCTGCTTGTACTCCAGCGGGTCGGTGTCGGCCATGACGTGGCCGCGCACCCGGTAGGAGTGGATCAGCTCGAAGACGCGGGCGGCCTTCGTGACGTCGTCGTCGTGCGAGGCGTCGATGTCCTTGAACCAGCGGACCGGCTCGTAGGGGATGCGCAGCGCCTCGAAGATCTCGTCGTAGAAGTCGTTCTCGCCGAGGAGGAGGTTGGCGACGATCCGCAGGAACTCGCCGGAGGCGGCGCCCTGGATGACCCGGTGGTCGTAGGTCGACGTGAGCGTCATGACCTTGGAGATGCCGAGCTTGTTCAGGGTGTCCTGGGAGGTGCCCTGGAACTCCGCGGGGTAGTCCATGGAGCCGACGCCCATGATGACCGACTGACCGGGCATCAGACGCGGGACCGAGTGGACGGTGCCGAGGCCGCCGGGGTTGGTCAGGGAGACCGTGACGCCGGTGAAGTCGTCCATGCCGAGCTTGCCGTCGCGGGCCCGGCGGACGATGTCCTCGTAGGCCTGCCAGAACTCGAAGAAGTTCAGGGTCTCGGCCTTCTTGATGCCCGCGACGACCAGCTGGCGGTCGCCGTTGGGCTTCACCAGGTCGATGGCGAGGCCGAAGTTGATGTGCTCCGGCTTGACCAGGGTGGGCTTGCCGTCCTTCTCCACGAAGGAGTAGTTCATCGACGGCATGGCCTTGATGGCCTGCACCATCGCGTACCCGATCAGGTGCGTGAAGGAGATCTTCCCGCCGCGGGCGCGCTTGAGGTGGTTGTTGATGACGATGCGGTTGTCGAAGAGCAGCTTCACCGGGACCGCGCGGACCGACGTGGCCGTCGGGACCTCGATCGAGGCGTTCATGTTCTTCGCCACGGCCGCGGAGGGGCCGCGCAGCGTCACGTACTCGGGCCCGGCCGGGGCCTCGGTCGCCTGCTCCGCCTTGGCGGCGGGCTTCGCGGCGGCCGGCTTGGCGGCGGGCTTGGCGGCGGGCGCCGGGGCGGCGGCAGCGGGCTTCGCCGCGGGCGCGGCGGGCTTCTCGGCCGCCGGAGCAGCCTGGGCCGGGGCCGCCGGAGCCGCTGCGGGCTCGGCCGGGGTGGCGGGCGCGGCGGGAGCAGTGGGGGACGCGACCCCCGCGGCCGCGTCACCCGCCGGCTGCGCCGGGGCGGCGGCTGTGGAAGCGCTCGCCCCTGGCTTGTAGTCGGCGAAGAAGTCCCACCAGGCTCGGTCGACCGAATTCGGGTCCTGGAGGTACTGCTGATAGATCTCGTCGACGAGCCACTCATTGGGACCGAAGGCAGCGGCAGGGTCCTTGCCCTGCGCGTCTTGGTCGGTCGAAGTGCTCGAGTTACTGGGGGACTGTGGCGACACGGCGGTAACCGCCCTCTTCCGCTTCACAAGGTGATGGACAGCGGAAATAAAGGCTACGCCTCCATCGGCGCTGGGTGCAGACCGGGCCCGCCATCCGTCGCGTAAGTCACACTGGGCGAGTGGTTTCGGGGCTGTAAATGGCGGGAAACAAGCGAGGTTCCGCAACGCAGGATGGCCGCGCGGGTACGTCCGAAGGACGTCTACGCGCGGCGGCGGCTCCCGGGTGCCCAGGGGGCGGCCGGTGAATCGCTTCCGTTTCGAACCCTACGTCAACTTCACTCTTCGGGCAGGCCCGGAAGGGTGACCTGGATCCGGCAGCCGCGTGGGGATTCGGCCACCCCGATGTGGCCGCCGTGCAGATCGACCGCCCAGCGCGCGATGGCGAGGCCGAGGCCCGTGCCGCCGTCGTTGGCGGAGTTCTTGGCGGGGGCGCCCGCGTGGCTGCCCCGGTTGAACCGCTCGAAGACCCGGTGCCACTCGGACTGGGGGATTCCGGGTCCCTCGTCGAGCACCTCCAGGTCCAGGGACTCGGGATAGGGCCCGCGCCTGGCCCGCACCGTCACGCGGCCGTGCGGCGGGCTGTGCTTGACCGCGTTGTCGATGAGGTTCGCCACCACCTGGTGCAGCCGCTCCGCGTCGGCGTGGGCCGTCAGCTCCGGGGGCGAGACGTCCAGGTGCAGATGGACGTCCGCGCGGGTGTGGCTGCCGGAGCCGGAGGCGATGCCCGCGCGCGCGGAGGCCACCATGTTGGCCTCCTTCAGGACGCCCGACAGATACGGCCAGACCTCGAAGCGGCGGGCGCGCAGCGGTACGACGCCGTTGTCGAGGCGGGAGAGGTCGAGGAGGGTCTCCACGAGCCGTCCCAAGCGCTCGGTCTGCTTCAGGGCCGTGCGCATCGTCTCCGGGTCGGCGGCGGAGACACCGTCCACGACGTTCTCCAGGACGGCGCGCAGGGCGGCGATGGGGGTGCGCAGCTCATGGCTGACGTTGGCGACCAGCTCCTTGCGCTGGGTGTCCTGGGCCTCCAGGTCGTCGGCCATGGCGTTGATCGTGGTCGCCACGTCGCCCAGCTCGTCGCGCCGGTCGGCGCCGCGCACCCGGCGCGTGTAGTCGCCGTGGCTCACCGCGCGGGCCACCGCGTTCATCTCGTCCAGCGGCGCGGTGAGGCTGTGCGCCACGAACTGCGTGATGAGCAGGGTGGCGATCACCGAGAAGACGGTGATGAACCGCAGCTCGGTCTCCGTCTTCATGGCCACCAGGAGCAGTCCCGTGGTGATGAACACCGAGACGACCACGAGGGCGCCGAGCTTGGTCTTGATGGAGAACGGCCGCAGCCCCTGGAACGGCCCGAAGGGCCCGAAGGGCCCGCTCACGGCAGGGCCGGCCTCACGGCGCCGGGGTCTCAAGGGCGTAGCCGACGCCGTGCACGGTGCGGATGCGCTCGGCGCCGATCTTGCGGCGCAGCGCCTTGATGTGGCTGTCGACGGTCCGGGTGCCGGACGCGTCGGCCCAGTCCCAGACCTCCGCGAGGAGCTGCTCGCGGGAGAGGACGGCGCGCGGGGTGTTGGCCAGGCAGACCAGCAGATCGAACTCGGTGGGCGTCAGGTGGACGTCCTCGCTGCGCACCCGCACACGCCGCTGGGCGTGGTCGATCTCCAGTTCGCCCAGGCGCAGGATGCCGCTGCGGGGCGTGGTCGCGGCGAGCGCGGCCCGCTCGACGCGGCGCAGCAGGACGTGCACCCGGGCCGCGAGCTCGCGCATCGAGAACGGCTTGGTCATGTAGTCGTCCGCGCCGACCCCGAGCCCGACCAGCATGTCCGTCTCGTCGTCACGCGCGGTGAGCATGAGGACCGGGACGGGCCGCTGGGCCTGGACCCGGCGGCACACCTCGAGGCCGTCGAAGCCCGGCAGCATGATGTCCAGGATCAGCAGGTCGGGCTGCCAGGCCTGGGCGGTGTCGACCGCCGAGGGACCGTCCGTGGCCGTTTGCACAACAAAACCCTCGGCCCGCAGCCGGGCGGCGATGGCGTCGACGATCGTCGGGTCGTCCTCGACCACCAGGACCCGGCGCTGGGCGCCGGGTGTCGCCGCCGTGGCGCCGTTGTGGGAGGTGTGTGTCTGCTCCATCGCCCGCCCCTGACACTGATCGCTTGTGTTCGGTCAGCAGGGTACGGGTCGCGAAGGCACCTCGGCTACGCAGCCCTGACGCCGAGGTGCACCACGTCCGGGACGCCTCGGGCAACGGGGATCTCTTCGGTTCGTACCCTCTGGAATCCGGCATTCCGTAGAGCGTCGTCGAAAGCGGACGAGGGCTTCGCGGACCACACGGCGAGCACTCCGCCCGGGGTGAGCCGGGCTTTGCAGGCGTCCAGACCGGCGGGCGAGTAAAGGGAGTTGTTGCCCGCCGTCACCGTCCAGTCCGGGCCGTTGTCGATGTCCAGACAGAGTGCGTCGTACGTGTCCGAGGGGCCGGACGGGGTGCCGGGAGCCCCCTGAAGGTGGCTGACGAGGTCCGTGTGAAGAATTTGCGTACGTGAGTCGGCGAGCGCCGCCGCGGACAGTTCGGCGAGCGGTCCGGCCCGATGCCAGTCGATGACGGCGTCCTCGCGCTCGACCACGGTGATGCGCCCCCAGCGGGGGTCGGCGGCGGCGTGCGCGAGGGAGAACCCGACGCCGAGCCCGCCGATCAGCACGGAGGGCTCCGGGCGGTCGTCGAGGGCGTCGCGTGCCGCGTCGACGAGCAGCCGCTCGGAGCGGCCGTCGGAGGTGTCCATCAGGAAGCAGCCGTTGGCGATGATCTGGAGCAGCTCACCGTGGCGCCGCAGGACGACCTCGCCGTACGGACCCTCGCGCCGGTCGAGGACGACGGGGGCGGTGGTGGGGGTGCGCATGGCGTCAGCGTAGGCGCGGGGGCCGGTGGTTCTCCGGTGAACGCGCAAGTCCTCCCCGGGCGGTGCGCGGGACGGGGGAGTCCTGCCGCGGAACTCCGGTGAGGTGGGCGTTCGCGGGTAACGCTGAAGGTGCCGGCGGCGCAGAAGAGACGTGGGCAACGCGGAAGTCGCCTTGGAGGTTGCTGTGAATCGCGTCCCACGTGGCCCCGGTCATAGACAGTGCTCGAAAAGTGGGCAAAGGGTAGGGCGGGACGGAAGGAGCGCCTCACCCGTGAACCAGAGCGTCGAGTCCTCGGACACCCTCATCGCCCCCGGGCCCGGGGACCGTGAGCCGCCCACCCGCGCGGAGCCGCTCTCCCGCCCCGAGCCGCCCGCCCGCGTCGAGTCGCCCGCCCGGGTCGAGTCGCCCGCCCGGGTCGAGTCGCCCGCCCGGGCCGAGTCGCCCACCCGTGCCGAGCCGCCCACCCTGAACGCGCTCCCGTGTCAGCCGGGTCGCCGTCCCGCGCCGTCCGGACCCCGCGCGCCCGCCGCTGATCCCGGGCGGGCCGAGAGCGGTGGCGCCCGGTCCCGGCGCGTCCGGGCCAGACCCTGGCGGCTGCTCCCCGATCCCCGGGCCACCCCCTTCACCTTCGGCTACGGGCTCGTCCTCGCCGCCACCTCCCTGCTGAGCCGGTACGCCGACCCGGACACGGTCGACGCGCTGCTCCGGGGCTCCAGCACCGACGTCGCGCACCTCGCGCACAACCCCGTCCTCGTCCTCGTCGCCAGCGCGCTGTGGATCGCGGGCGGCATCACATCGCCGTACGCGATCGGCTTCCTGCTGGTCCTGACCGCGCTGGAGCGCCGGATCGGCGGCTGGCGCACCGCCGGGGTCTTCCTGCTCGGGCACTCCGTCGCCACCTTGGCGACGGAGGTGCCGGTGGGGCTTTCGGTGCTCGCGGGGCATCTGCCGGACAGTTCGCTGCACCGCCTCGACTACGGCATCAGCTTCGGTGTCGCGGCCAGCGTCGGCGCGCTCGCCGGGCTGCTCACCCCCTGGCCGCGGTGGGCCGTGCTGGCCGGCTTCGGCTGGATGCTGGTCGACGACCTGATCGAGTTCGCCGATCCGATGACCAACTGGGGCCATCTCCTGGCGCTCCTGATCGGCATCTCCACCTGGCCGCTGCTCGGGCGCGGGCGCCGGTCCCAGGCGCGCGGCGCCTGATCCTCCCCGTCCCCCCAGCGGGTGATCGCTGAGAGCGAACACCCCCGGGGGAACATTGCGGCACTCACAAGCATTGAGTCGGTACAGCTCAACTTGGATGCCGAAAGGGAGATCATGGCTACTGAGTCCACCTCGTACACCTCGCTCACTCTGCCTGTGCTGCCGCTCGACGACGAGGTGGTCCTGCCCGGCATGGTGGTCCCGTTCGACCTGTCCGACGCCGAGGTGCGCGCCGCCGTGGAGGCCGCGCAGGCCGCCGCCCGTGCCGAGGGCGACAGCAAGCCGAAGGTGCTGCTTGTTCCGCGCATCGACGGGACGTACGCCGCCACCGGCGTCCTCGGCACCGTCGAGCAGGTCGGGCGGCTCTCCGACGGCGACCCGGGCGCCCTCATCCGCGGCCGGGGCCGCGTACGCATCGGCGCCGGTACGACCGGGCCCGGCGGCGCCCTGTGGGTGGAGGGGCAGCAGCTGGACGACGCCGTCCCCGAGCCCCTGCCCGGCGCCGTGACCGAGCTGGTCAAGGAGTACAAGGCGCTCGCCACCAGCTGGCTGAAGAAGCGCGGCGCCTGGCAGGTGGTCGACCGCGTGACGCAGATCGACGACGTCTCCGCGCTCGCCGACAACTCCGGTTACTCCCCCTTCCTCACCACCCAGCAGAAGATCGAACTCCTGGAGACCGAGGACCCGGTCGCCCGCCTCAAGCTGGCCACCGCCCAGCTGCGCGAGCACCTGGCCGAGCAGGAGGTCGCCGAGACCATCGCCAAGGACGTCCAGGAGGGCGTCGACAAGCAGCAGCGCGAGTTCCTGCTGCGGCGCCAGCTGGACGCCGTGCGCAAGGAGCTGCGGGAACTCAACGGTGACAGCAAGGACGCCGCCGAGGAGTCCGACGACTACCGTGCCCGCGTCGAGGCCGCCGACCTGCCCGAGAAGGTGCGCGAGGCCGCCCTGAAGGAGGTCGACAAGCTGGAGCGCGCCAGCGACCAGTCGCCCGAGGGCTCCTGGATCAGGACCTGGCTGGACACCGTCCTCGAACTGCCGTGGAACGAACGCACGGAGGACGAGTACGACATCAAGGGCGCCCGGGCGATCCTCGACGCCGAGCACGCCGGGCTGCGGGACGTGAAGGAGCGCATCACCGAGTACCTCGCGGTGCGCAAGCGCCGCACCGACCGCGGCCTCGGCGTCGTCGGCGGCCGCCGGGGCGGCGCCGTGCTGGCCCTCGTCGGCCCGCCCGGCGTCGGCAAGACCTCGCTGGGGGAGTCCGTCGCGCACGCCATGGGCCGCAAGTTCGTGCGGGTCGCCCTCGGCGGCGTACGGGACGAGGCGGAGATCCGCGGACACCGGCGTACGTACGTCGGGGCGCTGCCCGGGCGGATCGTGCGCGCCGTCAAGGAGGCCGGGTCGATGAACCCGGTCGTGCTCCTGGACGAGATCGACAAGGTGGGCTCGGACTTCCGGGGCGACCCGGCCGCCGCCCTGCTCGAAGTCCTCGACCCGGCGCAGAACCACACCTTCCGGGACCACTACCTGGAGGTGGAGCTGGACCTCAGCGACGTCGTCTTCCTGGCGACGGCGAACGTCCTCGAAGCGATCCCGGAGGCGCTGCGCGACCGCATGGAGCTGGTCCGGCTCGACGGCTACACCGAGGACGAGAAGGTCGTCATCGCCCGCGACCACCTGCTCCCGCGCCAGCTGGACCGGGCGGGCCTGGAGAAGGACGAGGTCACCCTGGACGAGAGCGCCCTGCGCAAGCTCGCCGGCGAGTACACGCGGGAGGCGGGCGTACGGAACCTGGAGCGGTCCGTCGCGCGGCTGCTGCGCAAGGTGGCGGCGCAGCACGAACTGGGAGAGCGGGAGCTGCCGTTCACCGTCACCGACGAGGACCTGCGGGACCTCATCGGGCGGCCGCACCACGTCCCCGAGGCCGCCCAGGACCCGGCCGAGCGGCGCACCGCCGTGCCGGGTGTGGCCACCGGGCTCGCGGTGACCGGGGCGGGCGGCGACGTCCTGTTCGTGGAGGCGTCGCTCGCCGACCCGGAGACGGGGGCCTCCGGGCTCACGCTCACCGGGCAGCTGGGTGACGTGATGAAGGAGTCGGCGCAGATCGCCCTGTCGTTCCTGCGCTCGCACGGGGCCGAGCTGGAACTGCCCGTCGGCGACCTGAAGGAGCGGGGCGTGCACGTCCACTTCCCGGCCGGCGCCGTCCCCAAGGACGGGCCGAGCGCGGGTGTCACGCTGACCACCGCCCTCGCCTCGCTGCTCAGCGGGCGCCAGGTCCGTACGGACGTGGCGATGACCGGGGAGATCTCGCTGACCGGCCGGGTGCTGCCGATCGGCGGCGTCAAGCAGAAGCTGCTGGCCGCGCACCGCGCCGGGATCACCACGGTGATCATCCCCAAGCGGAACGAGGCGGACCTCGACGACGTCCCGGCCGAGGTCCTGGACAAGCTGGAGGTGCACCCGGTCTCCGATGTGCGCCAGGTGCTCGAACTGGCCCTCACGGAGGCGCAGGTGCGGGTCGCGGTCGCCGCGTGAGCGAGCGGTGTCCGTGAGCGGTGGCCGGTCCTGCGAGGGGCCGGCCACCGCCCTGTGCGCGGGTCAGCCGTAGGCGAGCGCCTGGACGCGGTCGTAGGCGCCGTTGAACTTGTCGTGGTCCCCGACCGTGGGCCCGGACGAGGTGTACTGCCACATGGTGTGGAAGCCCCAGCCGGCCGGCAGCTCGCCCGGGCCGGTGTCGTAACGGGCGATCCACAGCGGGTTGCTGGCGCCGAAGCCGCTGTAGTTGCCGGTGCACTGCTTCCACCAGCTGGTGGCGGTGTAGATCACGGCGTCGCGGCCGGTGCGCGCCTTGTAGGTGTTCAGGAAGTCGCGGATCCAGCCGACCATCTCGGACTGCGACTTGCCGAAGCAGGCCGCCCCGTAGGGGTTCCACTCGATGTCCAGCGCGCCCGGCAGCGTCCTGCCGTCGCGCGACCAGCCGCCGCCGTTGCTCGCGAAGTAGTTGGCCTGGGTGGCGCCGCTGGAGGTGTCGGGCGTCGCGAAGTGGTAGGAGCCGCGGATCATGCCGACGTTGTACGAGCCGTTGTACTGCTGGGCGAAGTAGGGGTTCACGTAGTAGGTGCCCTCGGTGGCCTTGGTGTAGGCCCACTTCACTCCGCTGTTCCACAGCGTCGACCAGGCGACGTTGCCCTGGTGGCTGCTGACGTCGACGCCCTCGGTCTGGGTGGCGCCGCCGCCGCTGGGCAGACCGCCCTGGCCGTCGTGTGCGATGACGCCCTGCCCGAGCCGGGCGGAGCCGCGCGGGGGGATGTCGTCCGCCCCGGCCGCCGTGGGGAGCGACAGGAGGAGGGAGAGGGCGGTCAGTGCTGCGAGGAGAACCCCCGCCGGCGACAAGCGCGGGCGGCGGGCCGATCCGGGTCTGTGCACGGGCATGCGTGCCTCCGAAGGCCTCGGTGGTGCTCTGGGGGGACCTTGTGACATGTCGAATGGTGTGAACATGTCACTTGAAAAGCTACGCACGTAGACCGGGGGTGGGAAGAGGCGCACCGTCCCGCCGTTGGTCCACTCCTGTGGCGGTGCCTTGGGCACTCCGCCGCCGCGACCTTGCGAAATACTGGTCAGGCCGCCGGCGGCGGAGCCGTGGCGCGCGAGGCCTCGGGCGATGACTTTCAGAATCGGGAAAGCGGGACATGGGTGCTGCAGAAGAGGGCGTGCGGGGCGGGGCGCACGAGGACGCCGAGCCGGGGGCGGACCGCGAGTTCCTCTCCCTGGAGCGCGAGTTGTCCCTGCTGATGCGCCGCGCGCGGGCCTCGTCGGGTGAGATGGCGCGCCAGGTCCACCCCGATCTGGAGCCCGCCGCGTACGGCCTGCTCGTGTGCCTGGACGACTCGGGGCCGCAGCGGGCCACCGACCTCGCCGCGTACATCGGGGTAGGCAAGGCGACGATGAGCCGTCAGCTGCGGGCCATGGAGGAGCTGGGCCTTCTCGCCCGCGAGCCCGACCCGGCCGACGGGCGCGCCTGGCTCATCCGGCTCACCCCCGAGGGCCGCACCCGCTTCCGCACGGTGCGCGCCGCCCGCCGCGCCCAGTACGTGCGCCGGCTCCAGGGCTGGGACCGGGCGGAGGTCGCCGAACTGGCCCGGCTGCTCGGCCGCCTGAACGCGAGCGCGGATTAACCTCGGGCGTCACAGTTCCACGTAGACCGCCGCCGCGTCGTCGTGTCGCTTGCCGCGGGGGAAGGCGAGGCGGTCGGGGTCGGCGTGTTCCAGTTCGCGGACCCGGTCGATGAGGTGCTGCGGGCCCTCCTTGTGCAGCAGCGCGAAGCACTCGCGCCAGTCGCCCTCGCGGAACGTCTCCACCCACCGCGTCACCCCGTCGGTGAGCGCCGCCACCGCCGTCACGTCCGCCCGCGCCATCTCACCGGTGACCGCGCGCAGGGCGGCCGAGGGGTCCGCCGCGGCCGTGAAGAAGCCGTCCTCCGCGTTGCGCAGGGCCTCGACCGCCGCTCCGTACGCGCGGCCCGCCACCTCCCGCTCGGCGGAGCCGCGCGGCAGGGCGCGCACCTGGTCGCGCAGGGCTTGCACGGGGGGCGACATCTCGGCGAGGCGCCGGTCGAGCACGGCGGTCACCTCGCCGCCGGGGCCCGCGAGCAGGAGCGCCGAGTCGGACAGGACCAGATGTTCGACGCGCTCGGCGTCCCACCGCACCAGCACGACGGTTGCCTGAGGCGTGCGAGGGTGAGAAAGGTCACAGGTTGAACCATGTGCGTCGGCGGTACGCGAGATACCGGCCGCCAAGATCTCAGGGAGCGTCATATCCCGTCGCGAAACGGACAGTTCCCCCAGTGCGCCGCCGAGGCGCGCGGTGAACCAGGGAACGGAATGCAGACACCCCACCGCTCCCTCGGGCGGCGTCACACCGTCCAGCAGGACGAGGGATCCGCCGTGTCCGGACGCGGGAAGCGCGACCGAGGCGTAGTCCTCGTTGGGGCGTGCGGGGTCTCCGGGCTCGGTGGCGAGTTCGATGCGCATTCGGCCAGTCTGCCCGAGGCCCGCGCGGGGGTCGCCGGAAGCGGGCGAAGGGCCCCGCGCCGGCCCGTACCGGCGGGCTCCGCGCCGGAATTGGACCGGAATGATCGACTCCGCCGGGGTGTGGCGGCGCATCCTGCCAAAGCCCGCCGAGCACGTCCAACCGGCGCCCCGCATATGCCCGCTGTTCCTCACCCCGGGACTTGCCCGCCAACTCCCCGCCGATGTTCACTCCTTCGGGTGGCCAGGCAGGCGATGCGCGACCGCCACCCACCGGCACTGGAAGGGTCAGGTGCCGTAACCGGGGGCGCGCTCGTGTTGACGAATCGTCACCCGGGCCCAAGGGCAGACGAAAAACAGGAATGCGAGCACCGGTGCAGAAGATGCGGCCTCGGCGCAAAGGCAAGCAGACGGCCCCCGAAGGGGCCACGCCGGGCGCGACCACACCGACGGAGCGTGCGCCGGAGCGCACGGCCGCGGACCCCGTGACGGCAGCGGCAGGAGTGGACGCGGCCCGGCCCTCGGGAGCGGCTGCCCCGCCCCCTCCCGCCACCGGAGCCCGTCCCACCGGACCTGACATGACACCGTCAGGGGTATCGGCCGGGGCAGCGACAGGGACACCCCCCGGGGCAGCGGCCGGAACGCCCGCGGCAACACCCGAGGGAGCCTCGGCGGGCGCGCCCGCCGGTTCCGCCGCGCCGGCCTCCGCCGGGGACGCCGGCCCGGCCTCGCCCGCCGCCAAGGCGGCCGCGGCGGCCGCCGCCGGCGTCGGCAAGAAGCCCACCGCCCGGGTCCGCAACCGGCTGGTCATCGCCGTGGCCGTGGTGGCCGCCGCGATCGTCGGCGCGGGCGCGCCCGCCGTCATCGCCGCCTCCGAACGGCTCAACGACACCCAGAACCTGGTGACCCTCGCCGAGCACACCCAGCAGGCGGTCTCCCTCGGCCACTCGCTGGCCGACGAGCGCGACGAGGTCACCTCCTTCGTCGCCGCGGGACGCCCCGAGGGCAAGGGCCTCTCCGAGAGCCGCAGCGCCCGCGTGGACCGGCAGATCGACGAGCTGCGCGCCGCCGACGCGCCCGCCGGGCTCCGCGCCGAGCTGGCCGACGTCGCCGCCGTCCGCCGGGCCGCCCTCACCGGCAAGAGCACCGCCCTCGAAGCGCACGAGGCGTACTCCAAGGTCATCGCCGAACTCCACGGCCTCACCCGCGACCTGGCCGAGCAGCTGCCCGCCGAGGTCAACAAGGGTGGCTTCGCCCTCGCCGACCTCGACCACGCGGTCGAGCAGGCCGCCGCCGCCCGGGGGCTCCTCCTGGCGGCCCTGGCCGTCCCCGGCGGCACCGGCGCCCCCGAGCTGGACCCGGTCACGGGCCTGCCCGTCACCGACGGCGAGGACTCCTCGGCGGACGCCGAGCGCCGCGACGGCCTCAGCGCCGCCGCCCAGCGCGCCCACGTCCGCGAGCTGGCCGCGCTCGCCGACTTCCGCGACGCCGCCGACGACCCCGCGCGGTCCGCGTACGACTCGACGGTCACGGGACCCGAGGTCGGCGCCGCCGAGAAGTACCTCGCCGAGCTCACCGACCGGCCCACGCTCTCCGCCGCCGAACAGCGCTACGACCGCAAGAAGCTGGACGCCGCGCTCTCCGCCCGCATCGAGACGATGCGCGGCGCCGAGTCCGCGCTCGGCGTGGAGCGCACCAAGCGTCTCGCCCAGCTGCGCGACGACGACGTGACGGCCCTGGAGATCCGCGTCGCGCTCGTCGGCGTCCTCCTGCTCGTCGCCGTCGGCGTCTCCATGGCGATGGCCCGCTCGCTGACCCGGCCCCTGGCCGTCCTGCGGCTCGGCTCCGCCCGGCTGGCCGCCGAGCCCGAGCCGCAGGAGCCGATCCGCTTCACGGGCCGCGACGACGAGTTCGCCCAGGTCGTCCGCTCCGTCAACGCCCTGCACGCCCACGCGGCGGCCCTCACCGAGCGCCTGGGCACCCTGGAGACCGACCGCAAGCACCTCATCGGCAAGCGCCAGGCCATGGCCGACGAGCGCGAGGCCCTGCGCGCCGAGCTGGCCGAGGCCTCCGCCCACCTGGAGCGCGTACGCCGCTCCATCCACGGCACCTTCGTCAACCTCGCCCTGCGCACCCTCGGCCTGGTCGAGCGGCAGCTGGCCGTCATCGAGAACCTGGAGGACCGCGAGCAGGACCCCGACCGGCTCGCCACGCTCTTCAAGCTCGACCACTTCGCCACGGTCATGCGCCGGCACAGCGAGAACCTCCTGGTCCTCGCGGGCGCCGAGCACGGCCACCAGCACCCCGGCCCGGTCCCGCTGGTCGACGTCATGCGCGCCGCCGTCTCCGAGATCGAGCGGTACGAGCGGGTGCGCATCGCCACGCTGCCGCCGCACGCGCACATCGCGGGGTTCGCCGCGGACGACATCAGCCACCTGACCGCCGAACTCCTGGAGAACGCCACCTCGTTCTCGCCGCCGGACGCGGCCGTCGAGGTGTCCGGCTGGCTCCTGGAGAGCGGCGAGGTCATGCTCTCCGTGCAGGACGAGGGCATCGGCGTCCCCCAGGACCGCATGCGCGAACTCAACGCGCGCCTGAGCGACTTCGACCCCGACGACGCGTACGACCAGGAGAGCGGTGAGGGCCTCGGCCTCGGGCTCTACGTCGTGGCGCGCCTCGCCGCCCGGCACGGCGCGCGGGTGCGGCTGCGGGAACAGAAGCAGGGCGGCGTCGCGGCGGTCGTGGTGCTGCCCAAGCCGATCCTGGCCGAGGCGCCCTCCTCGGCCGCGGTGGTCACCCCGCCGCGGGGCGGCGAGCCCGTCACGCACCTGCCGGGCTCGGAGGCGGAGGCCAATTCCAACGTCCTGCCGGGGCGGGCCACCGGGACCCCCGGCGAGGACCCGCTGATCGCGGCGGCCGAACGGACGCTGGAGACGGCCCTCCCGAAGCGGACGCAGGACCCCGACCCCGCGCCCGACCCCGAGTCCGGGAGCCACCCCGAGTCCGGGACCGACCCCGCGCCCTCGTCGGACGCCGAGGAGTCGAGCGCGTCGGCCGCCGCTGCCTCGCCCTCCGCCGAGACCACCATGGAGCTGTTCGCGCCACCGGCCCCGGAGGCGGAGCCCGAGCCCGAGACCCGTACCTCGCCCGAGACGGGGCCCGGGGCCGCGTCGCCCAAGTGGGAGCGCGTCACCGACAAGGGGCTGCCCAAGCGCACCCCGAAGATCACCTCGCCCACGCCCGCCGCGCCCAGGCAGCGCGGCGGCTCCGTGGACGCCGAAGCGCTCCGCCGCCGCCTCGGGGGGTTCCACCAGGGCGCGCAGAGCGGCCGGCGGGACGTGGAGGCCGAACTGGCCGCCGGGGAGGACCCCGCGCAGGCACCGGAGCCGCCGGCCCGGTCGGAACGTAACGACAAGAACGCGAAAGCCGCAGACGTAATGGGGGACTCAGTCGAGGAGGCAAGCAGTTGACTGCGCCCATGCGCACGCCCAGTTCTTCCGCCGGACCCACCACAGCCGGAGCCACCACAGCCGGACCCACCGCGACCGGAGCCGCGGCAACGGCTCTGAGCAGTGAGGCCCGCAACCTGCACTGGCTGCTGACGAACCTCGTGGAGGAGGTGCCCGGCATCCTGTCCGTCGCGGTGGTCTCCTCCGACGGGCTGCTGCTGCTCTCCTCCGACCCCGGGCAGGGCGCCGAGCGGCCCGCCGCGCACCCCAAGGGCCCCAAGGGCTCCAGCGCCGACCTCGCCACCATCGTCTCCGGGCTCTGCTCGCTGACCATCGGCGCCGCCAAGCTGATGGACGGCGGGGGAGTCAAGCAGACCGTGGTCGCGATGGAGGAGGGCAGCCTCTTCGTCATGTCGATCAGCGACGGCTCGCTGCTCGGCGTGCACGCCACCCCGGACTGCGACATGAGCGTCGTCGCGTACCACATGGCGCTCTTCGTCGGCCGCGCCGGCCACGTCCTGACCCCCGAGGTCCGCAGCGAGCTGCGCCAGTCGATGGAGAGCGCCCGATGAGCGCCGGCGGCGGCACCGGCCGCAGGGCGCCGAAGCTCCCCCAGCGCGGCGGCGACCGCAAGCCCGCCCGCGTCCGCCCCTACTCGCTGACCGGCGGACGGACCAGGTTCGGTCACGTCCTGCTCGTCGAGACGTTCGTGGCGAGCCACCCGGAGCTGGAGGCCGCCGAGGAGCGCCGCGAACTGCCCAAGGGCACGCTCGCCAGGGTGATGCCCGAGATGCGGGCGATCGTCGAGATCTGCCGCCGCATGCGCACCGTGGCGGAGATCGCCGCCCTGCTGAAGATGCCGCTCGGCGTGGTCCGCGTACTGATCAGCGACCTCGCCGACCAAGGAAAGATCCGCGTGTACGGAACGGGCCACGGCCCAGGACAGCCCGACCGCGCACTGCTGGAAAGGGTGCTGAGTGGACTCCGCCGTCTCTGAACTCCTCGCCGAAGAGGGTCAGTTGCAGGCCTGGCAGACCGACCGGTCGCGCGCCCCGATCGCCACGAAGATCGTGGTGGCGGGCGGCTTCGGCGTCGGCAAGACGACGCTCGTGACCGCCGTCTCCGAGATCACGCCCCTCCAGACGGAGGCGCTGATGACCCAGGCGAGCGCCGACACCGACGACCTGAGCGGCACCCCCGACAAGACGACCACCACGGTCGCCATGGACTTCGGCCGCATCACGCTCGACGACGACCTGGTGCTCTACCTCTTCGGCACGCCCGGTCAGCAGCGCTTCTGGTTCATGTGGGACGACCTGGTGCGCGGCGCGATCGGCGCCGTCGTGCTCGCCGACACCCGCCGCCTGTCGGACTGCTTCCCGGCGCTCGACTACTTCGAGAGCTGCGGCCTGCCGTACATCGTGGCCGTCAACCACTTCGACGGCAGCGAGCGGTTCGAGCCGGCCGATGTGCGCGAGGCGCTGACGGTGCCGCCGCACATACCCGTGCTGATCATGGACGCCCGGCAGCGGATCTCGGTGATCGAGTCACTGCTCGCCCTGGTCGGCCACGCGCTGGACGTCACCCCCGAGTAGCGTCACCCTGAGTTCAAGAGAAGGACCCACATGCGGAAGATACTTGTCGTGGGAGCCGGTCAGTCCGGGCTCCAGATCGCCCTCGGGCTCCAGGCGCGGGGGTACGAGGTCACCCTGATGTCCAACCGCACGGCGGACGAGATCCGCTCCGGGCGGGTCATGTCCACCCAGTGCATGTTCGACACGGCGCTCCAGCACGAGCGCGACATCCAGGCGAACTTCTGGGAGTCGCAGGCGCCGAGGATAGAGGGCGTCGGCGTCTCGGTCGCCGGCCCCGACGGCTCCCGCGTCATCGACTGGGTCGGCAAGCTGGACGGGTACGCCCAGTCCGTCGACCAGCGCGTGAAGATGGCGGGCTGGATGGAGACGTTCGCGCAGCGCGGCGGCCAGCTGGTCATCCACGGCGCGGCGGTCTCCGACCTCGACTACTTCTCCCGCGCCTACGACCTGGTGCTCGTCTCGGCGGGCAAGGGCGAGCTGGTGTCGATGTTCGAGCGCGACGCCTCCCGTTCCCCCTTCACCGAGCCGCAGCGCGCCCTTGCGGTCGCCTACGTCCACGGTCTCGGCCCGCGCCCCGAGCACCCCGAGTTCGACGCGGTGCGCTGCAACCTCGTGCCCGGTGTGGGCGAGCTGTTCGTGATGCCGACCCTCACCACGTCCGGCCGCGCGGACATCCTGTTCTGGGAGGGCGTCCCGGGCGGCCCCCTCGACGTCTTCCAGGGCGTCAAGGACCCCAGCCAGCACCTGGCGCTCACCCTGGAACTCCTGGAGAAGTACCTGCCCTGGGAGTACGCGCGCGCCACCAAGGTCGAGCTGACCGACGCGGGCGGCACGCTGGCCGGGCGCTACGCCCCGACCGTGCGCAAGCCGATCGGGCGGCTGCCCGGCGGCGGCGCGGTCCTCGGCGTCGCGGACGTGGTCGTCGCCAACGACCCGATCACCGGGCAGGGCTCCAACTCGGCGTCCAAGTGCGCCGCCTCCTACCTCTCCTCCATCGTCGAGCACGGCGACAGGCCGTTCGACGAGGAGTGGATGCAGTCGGCCTTCGACCGCTACTGGGACACCGCGCAGTGGGTCACCAAGTGGACCAACGCCATGCTGGGCGCCCCGCCGGAGCATGTCCTGAACATCCTCGGCGCGGCGGGGCAGCTCCAGCCGGTCGCCGACCGGTTCGCGAACGGCTTCAACGACCCGGCCGACTTCGAGAACTACTTCTACGACCCGGCCAAGGCCGCCGCCTACCTGGAGTCGGTCGCCGCCGGCGCCTGATCGCCGCCGTGGCCCAGGTCGCTGCCCGAGGTCGCCCCCTCGGGCAGCTCGGGCGGGGTGTAGCCGCGCACGGGCCGGCGCCCCGGGTCGGGCCGTACCGCGCCGAGGACGGGGTTCGCCGCGATCGGCGACACCTTGACCCGGGCGCCGGGGCGCGGCGCCTGGACGACCTTCCCGTCGCCCAGGTACAGCGCCACATGCGTGGCCTTCGGGTAGTACACGACGAGGTCGCCCGGGCGCAGCTTCGACACGGGGACACGCGGCAGCTCGGCCCACTGCGCCTGGCTGGTCCGGGGGATCTCGCGGCCCGCGTGCGCCCAGGCCCGCGAGGTCAGGCCCGAGCAGTCGTACGCCTTCGGGCCCCTGGCCCCCCACGCGTAGGGTCTGCCGATCTGGCGCACCGCGAAGTCGAGGGCCTTCCCGCCCTGCCGTGAGGGCGCCCGCGTGGCCGGGCCGCCACTGAGCGCGCCGGACGCCATGAACGCCCGCTGGGCCCTGGCCGTCCCGGCGTCCTCGGCGGCCCGCAGCGCGTCGAGCTGGTCCGGGGTGAGGGCCGCGAGCAGTTCCTCGACCTTCTTGAGCCGCCCGCCGATCTCGTCCCGCTGCTTCTTCTGCCGTGCGGCCAGGGCGCTCTGGGCGGCCAGTGCCTTCCTCGCCGCGCCCGCCAGCTCGTGGGCCTTCTTCTCGCCGCCGACCAGGCGTTCGACGGCGGCGGCCCGTTCGGCGGCCAGCCGTCCGATGACGTGGCCCTGGTCGAGGGCGTGCTGCGGGTCGCGGGCCAGGAGCAGGCGTACGTAGGGGGAGAGGCCGGTGGCGCCCTGGTACTGCTGCCGGGCGAAGCGGCCCGCGTCGCCCCTGCCGTCGTGCACCGAGGCGCGCGCCTTCGCCAGCCGCCTGCCGAGCTCCTCGGCCTTGGCGCGCTGCTTCCGCAGCTTCTCCTCGGTGGCGTTGTAGGTCTCCGTCGCCTCTTCGGTGGAGCGGTACAGCCGCTGAAGGTCCGTCAGCAGGGCCGCGACGGAACGATCCTGCGGCTCCGGGGCCGCGTGGGCGGGCAGAGCGGTGGTGCACAGGGCGCCCAGGGCGGCCCCGGTGCAGACCCAGCGCGGCAGGCGTGCTGACACGTCATCACCTCCGGTGTGCGGAAGGGATTTCCTTCGCGCACCCCGAGCATCCGGCCCGCCCGCCGAGGCCGCCTCCCGGCGGGGGCGGTCGGGGGAACCGGGCCGCTCGTCCAGGGGCGGACGGCGTGGGACGTTGCGTCGCACGGCCGCGGGTGCTCCGTGTCCGCTCGCGCCCGCGCGGGGCGGCGGTCAGGGCTTGGGCGGCTTCGACCACGGCCACTTCGGGCCGCTGTCCGTGTCGCCCCCGGCGTCGTACTCGTAGCGCCACTTCGCGGTGAGCGGGAGCCGGCCACCGGTCCCGGCGGGCACCCGGCGGTAGACCAGGACCGTCGGGGGGCCGCCCGCGTCGTCCGGCACCGGGACGCGGTAGACCTTCGGCGGGTGGCCGGTCGGGCCGAGCAGGACGGGCAGGACGCGGCCGTCCAGGGGGCCACCCACGAACGGTGTCTCTTCGCTCTTCACGCCACCAGTGTCACACCACGGGCCGTCACACCACGGGGCGCACGCCACGGGGGCGCACGCCACGGGCCGTCACAGCAGGTGGGCCGCGTCGGTGAGCACGGGCAGCACGCGACGGGCGAGGGAGCCGACCGGGCCCTCGGTCCTCTCCAGGGCCAGCGCCCACCGCACGACCCGGGCCGTCTGCGGGTCGCGGCCCGCCGTCGCCACGAGGACCGCCATGAACTGCTCGACGAGCATGTCCCGCAGGTCGTCGAGCGGCGGCTGCTTCCCCTCGTCGAGCCAGATCAGGGAGGCCGCCTCCACGGCGGTGATCCACATGCGTACGGTCATCCGGAGCCGGGGGCCCGGCTCGGCCACGTCCAGGTGGGCGAGGATGTGCTCGGCGGCGGCCCGGCGCACACCGTCCACTATCGAGGTGGTCCGGGAGGTCTCCACCACGCTGCCGCCCTGGAGCAGCGCGCTGAACCCGGTGTCGTGCCCGTCCACGAAGGCCAGATACCGGTCGAG
The DNA here is from genome assembly GCF_040629635.1 of Streptomyces sp. NPDC005898. Classification (NCBI taxonomy): domain Bacteria; kingdom Bacillati; phylum Actinomycetota; class Actinomycetes; order Kitasatosporales; family Streptomycetaceae; genus Streptomyces; species Streptomyces sp. NPDC005898. The sequence goes on from NZ_JBEXWC010000009.1 coordinate 136,174, forward strand.
TGCCCGGGACAGCCGCCGGGTCAGCGGCCCCTCGGGCGGCTCGGCGAAGCACTGCTCCAGCTCCTGGGCCGCCGAGCGCAGCGCGGCCTCGTACAACTGCTGCTTGCCGCCCGGGAAGTAGCGGTAGACGAGCGGGCGCGAGACGCCGGCCGCCTCCGCGACGTCGTCGAGGTTGACCTCCTCGGGCGCGCGGTGCGCGAAGAGGGTGAGCGCGGACTCCAGGAGCTGGCGCCGCCTCGCTTCGACGCTGAGGCGGCGGTAGGCGGGTGTGGCCGGCGACGTCATGCCCCGCAGCGTAACCGGCGGTGCCCCGCTCGGGGATGCGGGCGGCCGTACGTGCCCGGCGCTCAGGCGAGCAGCCCCGAGCTGCGCCACAGGCGTCGGCCCACCCCCCGCAGGACGCCTATGTCGTCCAGGAAGTCCGTGAGCCGCTTCGCCCCGGACTGCATGACCTCCCTGCGGTGCCCGCTCGCCCGCACCTGCGCGACCGCCTCCGCGCGGTCGAGCCCGACGTCCGCGTAGACCTTCGGGTTCACGAACGCGAGGGAGAAGACCCGCGCGGCCTCCCCGCAGCTGAGGCGGGTCAGCTCCTGCTCCCAGCGCGGCGCGGTCACCATCTGGCGCCGCAGCTCCTCGCGGGCGTACCGGACATGGCGCGCCTCCTCCACCACGTGGATGCGGGTCACCCCGCGCACGATCGTCTGGACGCGCTCGTCGGGGAAGGTGAGCCGCTGCATCCAGTCGAGGATCTCCTCGCCGAGCAGCGTGCAGGCGAAGGAGCCGGGGGTGGTGGAGACGGTCTTCAGGACGCGCGCGAGATTGTGGTTGAGGCGCGTGACGGGGTACGTCGGCGCGCCGCCCTTCTCGATCATGCGCGCGAACATCATGGAGTGCCGGCACTCGTCGGCTATCTCGGTCAGCGCGTACCGCACGTGCGCGCTGGTCACCGACTTGTCGTAGATGTGCCGTACGAGCAGCTGCATGAGGATGATCTCGAACCAGATGCCGAGCGAGGCGAGCGAGGCGGCCTCGTGCCGGGCCAGGTCCATCCGCTGCTCCTCGGACATCCGCTTCCACAGCGGTGTGCCGTAGAGCGAGACCAGCTCCGGCGGCCAGAACCACTTGCCCTCCTCGACGGGGGCGTCCCAGTCGAGTTCCCGGTCGGGGTCGAAGGAGTGCCTGGCGGAGGATTCGAGGAGCCGGACGGCCACCTGCTCGCGGTCCTTGAGCAGGCCGAGCGCGTCCCGCGGCCCGGCCGGCGAAACGTCTTCCGTCACGGTCGTCATGACTGTCCCTGACTTGTCGTGGTTACCGGCGGTCACCTCTTATGAGACTGCCTGTCAGCAAGGGCGTCAATCCCTCGCGCACGACTTGTTGACGCTGCGTCCAGGAGCTGTGAGCCTGCCCCTATGTCGACGCATGAGCTTTACACCAGGCCCCCTGGTGAGCCCGGCTGGCAGGTGCCGTCGGCCGGTTCGGCCCGGTTCAGCTGGGAGTACGACGAAGGACGGGACCGCCTCCTCGCCCTGTACCAAAAGGGCAAGGACAAGCAGTGGGACGGCGCCACGCGCATCGACTGGGACCTGGAGGTCGACCCGCTCGACCCCCTCGGCACCCCCGACGAGTCGATGTCGCTGTACGGCACGCCCCACTGGGCCAAGCTGACCGAGAAGGACAAGGGCGAGCTGCGCCGGAGCTACGCGTCCTGGCAGTTCAGCCAGTTCCTGCACGGCGAGCAGGGCGCGATGGTGTGCGCGGCGCGCATCGTGGAGTCCGCACCCGACCTGGACGCCAAGTTCTACTCCGCGACCCAGACCATGGACGAGGCGCGGCACGCCGAGATCTACGGCCGCTTCCTGCACGAGAAGATCGGGATGCTCTACCCGATCAACGACAACCTCCAGTCGCTCCTCGGCGACACCCTGCGCGACTCCCGCTGGGACATGCCCTACCTCGGCATGCAGGTCCTCGTCGAGGGCCTCGCCCTCGCCGCGTTCGGCATGATCCGCGACACCACGGACAGGCCGCTGCCCCGGCAGATCCTCGCGTACGTCATGCAGGACGAGGCCCGGCACGTGGCGTTCGGACGGATGGCGCTGCGCGACTACTACAAGCAGCTGACCGACGCCGAGCTGCGCGAGCGCGAGGAATTCGTCATCGAGGGCTGTCACCTGATGCGCGACCGGCTGCGCGGGGTCGAGGTCCTGGAGAACTTCGGCATCCCGACCGCGCAGGCCGAGGAGTACAGCGAGCAGTCCGAGTTCCTCGCCCTGTTCCGCCGGCTGCTGTTCAGCCGCATCGTCCCGTGCGTCAAGGACATCGGCCTGTGGGGCAAGCGCCTTCAGCAGGCCTATGTGGACATGGGCGTCTTCGAGTTGGGCGACGCCAATCTCGACCAGCTCATGGCGCAGGACGAGGAGATCGCCGAGCAACTGGACGCCGAACGCTTCGCCGCCGAGGAGCGCGAGCGGGCGCAGGAGGTACGGTCCGTCATCGCCTCGGGGGCGGACGACTGACCCCGGTGGTCCTCGGGGGCGCGGCCGTGGCAGGGGGCGTTCGGCTCAGGGGCCGTGCGCCCCGCGGCCGGTGTCCAGGGCCGCCTCCATCACCGCCCTCGCGATCGGCGCCGCGCTGCCCCCGCCGCTGATGTCGTCGCGGTCCGCCGCCGCGTCCTCCACGACCACGGCGACCGCCACCGAGGGCTCCGGGTCCTGCGCGCCCTGCGCCCAGGAGACGAACCAGGCGTAGGGCGTGCCGGCGTTGTCGAGGCCGTGCTGGGCGGTGCCCGTCTTGCCGCCCACCGTCGCCCCCGGGATCGCGGCGTTCGCGCCGGTGCCCTTCTCCACGACCTCCGTCATCATCTCCCGCAGCAGCGCGGCCGTCGCCGGGTTCATCGCCTGGCGCAGCGTCCTGGTGCCCGCGGTGCTGATGACGTCGCCGTCCTCCGTGGTCGTCCGCTCCACGAGGTAGGGCGCCTTGACGGAGCCGCCGCCCGCGACGGCCGCCGAGACCATCGCCATCTGCAGCGGCGTCGCCCGGGTGTCGTACTGGCCGATGGAGGAGAGCGCGAGCTGGGCCCGGTCCGGGGAGGTGTCGAAGTTGCCCGGCGAGACGGAGAAGGGGATCCGCAGCCCCGGGTCGTTGAACCCGAAGTTCTCCGCGGTCTCCCGCATCGCGCTCAGGCCGGTGTCGACCCCGAGCTTGGCGAACACCGTGTTGCAGGACCACTGGAAGGCGTACCGCAGGGAGGCGTTGGCGCAGCCGTCCACCTCGTTGGTCAGCCGTGTGCTGGTGCCCGGCAGGGTGTACGGGCTCGGGGACCTGGTCGGCGCGTCCACGTCCCGCACGGCGCCCGCCTCCAGCGCGGCGGCGGCCGTGACCACCTTGAACGTCGAACCGGGCGGATAGGTCCGGCGGATCGCCCGGTTCAGCATCGGCTTGGCGCGACTGCCGTTCAGCTCGGCCCAGGCGTCCGTCACCGCCCGCCCCGTCCCGGAGAGCCGCTCGGGGTCGTACGACGGCGTGCTGACCAGCGCGAGGATCCGGCCGGTGGCCGGCTCGACCGCCGCGACGGCGCCCCTCTTGCCGCCGAGCCCGGCGTACGCGGCCTGCTGCACCGCCGCCCGGATCGTCGTCTCGACCCGGCCGCCGGGGCTGTGCGCCCGCGTGAGGTCGTTCCACAGCGGCAGCGGGGCGAGCATCGGATCGGTGCCGGAGAGGAGGTCGTCCTGTGCGTTCTCCAGGAACGTCGTGCCGTACACCTGCGAGGCGAAGCCGGTCACCGGCGCGTACAACGGCCCGTTCTTGTACGTGCGTTCGTGGCGCAGCTGCTCGCCGGTGTCCTTGGAGCCGGTGACGGGCCGCCCGTCGACCAGGATGTCGCCGCGCGGCTGCTCGAAGCGGACGATGGCCCGGCGCCGGTTGGCGGGGTTGTGGTCGAGGGAGTCGGAGTCGACGACCTGGACGCGGGTGGCGTTGACGAGCAGGGCGACGAGCAGCAGCGCGCAGAAGGCGGCGGCGTGCCTGATGTACCGGGTCACGGCGTCACCTCGCCGACGGGCTGGCTGCGCGCCGAATGGCTGAGCCGGATGAGCAGGGCCACGATGATCCAGTTGGTGACGACCGACGAACCGCCCTGGGCGAGGAAGGGCATCGCCATGCCGGTCAGCGGGATGAGCCCCATCACGCCCCCGGCGATCACGAAGACCTGGAGCGCGATGATCGAGGAGAGGCCGACCGCGAGCAGCCGCCCGAAGGGGTCGCGCAGCGCGAGTCCGGCGCGGTAGCCGCGCTCCACGAGCAGGGCGTAGAGCAGGAAGATGGCGCAGAGGCCGGCCAGGCCGAGCTCCTCGCCCGCCGTCGCCAGGATGAAGTCGGACTTCGCGGCGAAGCCGATGAGGATGGAGTGGCCGAGCCCGAGCCCGGTGCCGAGCGTCCCGCCGGCCGCGAACGCGAAGAGGGACTGGGCGAGTTGGTTGGGTCCCTGGCCCGCTTCGATGGAGGCGAAGGGGCGCAGCCAGTCCTCGACGCGGCTGTGCACGTGCGGTTCGAGGGAGCCGACGGCGAACGCGCCGAGCGCGGCCAGCAGCAGGCCGACCGCGATCCAGCCGGTGCGGCCCGTGGCGACGTACAGCAGGATCACGAAGAGTCCGAAGAAGAGCAGTGAGGTGCCGAGGTCGCGCTCCAGGACCAGGACGCCGACGCTGAGCAGCCAGATCGCGACGATCGGGCCGAGGACGCGTCCGGTGGGCAGTTGGAGGCGCTTGAAGCGCCACAGGGTGCGGCCGGTGTAGGCCAGCGCGTTGCGGTTGGCGGCGAGATGGCTGGCGAAGAAGACGGCGAGCAGGATCTTGGCGAACTCGCCGGGCTGGATGGAGAACCCGCCGATCCTGATCCAGATCCGGGCGCCGTTCACGGCGGGGAAGAAGATCGGCACGATCATCAGGATCAGCGCGGCGACCACGGAGAGATAGGCGTAGCGCTGGAGCACGCGGTGGTCGCGCAGGAGGAGCACGGCGGCGGTGAAGAGCCCGACACCGACGGTCGACCAGATCAGCTGGGCGGGCGCGGCCTCGTCGTGCGGCGTCTCCAGGTCGAGGCGGTAGATGAGCACCAGGCCGAGACCGTTGAGCAGGACCGCGATCGGCAGCAGCAGCGGATCGGCGTACGGCGCGCGGAAGCGGACCGCGAGGTGCGCGAGGAGGGCGAGCACGCCGAGCCCGGCGCCGTAGCCGGCGGCGCCGGGCGGGACGGTGCCGTTCTTGGCGAGGCCGACGGCGCAGTAGCCGTGGACGGACAGCAGTACGGCGACGACGAGCAGGACCAGTTCGGTGCCGCGGCGCCGGGGGACACGGACGGCGGGCACCGCGGGGGGTGCGGAGCCCGCTCTCGTTCCGGTCATGCCCGGAACGTAGCAAGCAACATGCCTTCAAGTCCGCTTATGTCGTCTATGTCGGCCCGGCTGGGCGCGGGGGCGTCAGCACCAGCGCGGGGTCTTGCCGAGGGTGGCGATGTAGTGGGCGGAGCCCCAGGCCCAGGTGCCGTCGGTGAGCTGGTACCAAAGGGCGGTGCGGCCCACTTGGCTGCCCTTCGTCTTGCAGAAGATGGTGACGACCTTGCCGTACGGCTCGCTGCGGACCACCCGGCCGCCCCGGTTCGGGGCGTCCCGCACGAGCAGCCCGGACTTGGCGGTCACCCGGCCCTTGTAGACGGGCGGGTGGTGGTCGGTGCCGTCCAGCGCGGCGGCGGGGCCGGTGGCGGCGAGCGCGGCGAGGGCGCCGCCGGCGGCGATCACTCCGAGCCGGACGGCGGTGGTCCGCGGGGACATGGGGCCTCCTGGGGGAAGGGCGGGCGGCCCCGACGGTGCGCGAAGGCCGCGACTCACCGTAAAAACGGCATACCGCGTGCGCAAACGCTCACCGGCGCCCCTGGGCTCACCGGACGCCGGAGTTCACCCGGTGCCAGGGCTGGCCGGGGGCCGGAGTTCACCGGCCGTCAGGGGTCGCCGGTGTCCCTGGGCTCACCGGGCGCCGGAGTTCACCCGGTGCCAGGGGGCGCCGGGCGTCAGAATTCACCGGGGCCTCAGGGCTCACCGGGCGTCAGAGTTCACCGGCCGTCGGGGCTCGCCGGGCGTCAGCATTCACCGGGCGTCAGAGGTCACCGGCCCTCGGAGGGGGCGTCCGTCCGTCCCTCGGGGGAGCACTCGTCGAAGGGGAGCCGCAGGGTCGCCACGGCCCCGCCGTCCGGGGCGTTGGCGAAGACGAGCCGGGCCCCGAGCACCGCCGCCTGGCCCAGCGCGATCGTCAGGCCGAGGCCGTGCCCCTTGCTGGTGCCCTCGGTGCGGAAGCGCTGCGGGCCGTGCTCCACCAGGTAGTCGGGGTAGCCGTCGCCGTGGTCCCGCACGGTGACGACCGGCCCGTCGACGCTCACCACCACCGGCGCCCGGCCGTGCTTGAGGGCGTTGGCGACGAGGTTGCCGAGCACCCGCTCCAGGCGCCGCCGGTCGGTCTCGACGCAGACGTCGCGGACCACGACCAGCTCCGTGCCCCCGCCCGAGGCCCGCACCACGCGCTCCGCCAACGGGGCGAGGTGATGGGCGTCCAGGTCGACCCGCTCGCGCTTCGCGTCCAGCCGGGAGATCTCCAGCAGGTCCTCGGTCAGGGTGCGCAGCGCGGCCACCCGGTCCCGCACCAGCTCCGTGGGGCGCCCCGGCTCGAGCAGTTCGGCCGCCGCGTGCAGCCCGGTCAGCGGGGTGCGCAGCTCGTGCGCCACGTCGGCGGTGAACCGCTGCTCGCTCAGCAGCTTGCCCTGGAGCGTGGAGGCCATGGTGTCCAGCGCCCCGGCGACGGCGGCGACCTCGTCCCGGCGGCCGGTGGGGCCCTTGGTGCGTGGGTCGTTGACGCGCGCGTCCAGGTCGCCCGCGCTGATCTTCCGGGCGACCTGCGCCGTCAGCTGGAGCCGCCGGGTCACGCGGGTCACCGCGAACGCGCCGACCAGCAGCGTCGCGCCGATCGCGAGGACGGAGGAGCCGAGGATCGCCCGGTCGACGCCGTCGATGGTGCGGGCGCCCTGGGAGTAGTCGACCTGGACGGCGATGGCGCGGCGCCCGTCGGCGGGCCCCGCCGCCCACATCGTCGGCCGGGACCCGTGGTCGGCGACCATCGTGCCGCGCTCCCCGTCCAGCGCGAGGTCGCGCAGCCGGTCCGGCAGGCCGGGCGGGTCGACGGCCGCGCCGGTCCCGAGGCGGTCGCCGGCCTCGTAGTGCTCGGTGGCCTCCGTCAGGCGGGCCAGGGCCCGCTCCCGCGCCTGGCCGACGGTCTGGTCGGTCACCGAGACGTGCACGAGCGCGCCGAGCAGCGCGGCGAGCGCGCAGCACATGACGGTGATGAAGACGGCGGCCTTCCAGGTGAGCGTCGCCGTCCACGCGGGCAGCCGCGGCACGCGCGGGCGCCGGGGGCTCATCGGCCGCCGCCCGGGGAGGAGCTCTGCGAGGGCCGGGCGTGCGCGGTGCGGGGCGACTTGGGCCGGGGCGCGTTCGCGGAGCGCACGATCTCGTCCCGCTTCGGCAGCATCGTCTTCTGGTGGGAGTCCCAGGACCAGACGGTGTGGTACTCGTATCCCGGCAGGCTGGAGACGGCCCGGATGATCAGGTCGCGTCCGGCCAGCTCCACGCCGAGCACGGCGTCGCTCATCTCCATGATCTGCGTCAGCCTGCCGCGTTCCTCGGCGTAGACGCGGATGTCGAGGTTCTCGTCGGGCGTGGAGACGCCGACGATCAGGTCGTCCTTGCCGTCGCGGGTCAGATCGCGGTAGTACGCCTTGAGCACCGGGCACCGCTCCTGGGCGCCGGAGTCCTCGGCCGCGCAGTCGTCGAGGCGCGCGACGGTCTCCTCGTACACGGCGTCCGAGGTGTCGTACGTCCCCGGGTTCTGTTCGAAGTCCGCGCGGACCACGTCGGCCGGATTCACCTTGCGCAGATCGCCGCCGGGCACCTTCACGCCGGTGACGCGCACGCTCTCTATGGCACCGTAGTCCTCGGCGGGCGCGGACGGGGACGGCAGGTCCGGCCAGAGGCGGGTGGGGCCCTGGGCGGTGGGTGTCGCGCCGGCGCCGCGCAGCCCGCCGGGGTCGCCGCAGCCGCCGGCCAGCGCCCCGGCGAGAGCGGCGAACACGGCGGTGAGGGCGAGCCGGCTGCGGTTCACTGCGCTCCTGCCTGCCGCCTGGCGCGGCCTGTCGTGGGGTCCGGCCTGCCGTTTCAGGGCACCAGGTCGGCGTAGAGGATGATGTTGTCAGACCGGTGGCCGCCGACGAGGGGCCCGCCGCAGGTCAGCAGGCGCAGCTCGGGGCGCCCGGTCGCCCCGTACACCTTATGGGTGGGGAAGTCCCTCTTGTCGACCTGCTGGATCTCCCGCACCCGGAATCGCGCCGTCCGGCCGTCCGCGCGCGGCACCTGGATCGCGTCGCCGACGCGTACCCGCCCGACGTTCCTCATCAGCGCGGGCCCGCGCACGGTGTCGTAGTGCGCGACGAGCACGGCGGGACCCCGCTCGCCCGGGGTGACCCCGCCGGTCCACCAGCCGGGCTCGTCCGCCTTGTCCACCGGCGGCACGTCCAGCTCGCGGTCCGCGCCGACACCGAGGCCGAGCATCGACCGCGCGTCGACGCCCGCCGCCGGGATCCGCAGGCCGGTCGGCCGGGACGCCGTCAGCGGGGCGGGGGCCCGCCCCGCCCACGGCGCGGCGGCGGCGTGCACCCGCACATCGGGGGCCGGGGCACCGCCGCCCCACCCGCAGGCGATCAGCCCGGCACCGGACGCGGCGGCCAGTCCCGCGAGCACGGCGACACGTCCGGTCCGCCACCGCTCCCGTGCCCGCGCGGGGGGAGTGCTCATGGGGGCTCCTCGGACGGGGCGGTGGGATGAGGGGATCATGCGGTGGTGCGGCCGCGGCGCAGCATCGCGTAGCCGAGGCCCGCCGCGCCGGCCGCCGCCATGCCGCCGCCGGCGGCGAGGAGCGCCGGGTCGCCCGTGGCCCGCACCCCCTCGGCGCCCGCCGCGACCCCGCCCTTCGGCACGGCGGCCGCGCCGTCCCCGCCCTTCAGGCGCGTGACGCCGATGTGCCCGTTCGAGGCGTACAGCTCGTACCGCACGCCGCTCTGGGTGACGGTGGGGTGCCGGGCCGAGAGCGTGGCGAGCTGCCGGTCCCCGACCGAGACCGTCGCGGTGTACGCGCCGCCGCGGCCGCGCACCTCGGCCGTCGTGCCGTTGCCGAGGGCGACGTGGTGGACCTCGGCCGCCGGCCCCGGCTCCGGCGTGTCCGCGAAGGCCCCGGCGGCCGGCACGAGCAGCGCCCCGCCGAGGAGCGCGGAGGCGGCGGCGGTGCGCAGGACGGCGGGGCGGCGGGTGCTCACGGGACGTTCCTCACGGTGGTCGGCCGGGGCGCCCGGCCGGCCCGGCCGGCCCCTTCGGGCGCGGCCGCGACGGACGGCGGGGCGGTTGAACGGCTCCGACGGTAGACGGCCGGCATTGCGGCGCCCCGGCGGCCGTGTAACAGCGTGCCGTAGCTGTCCGGGCGGTGCTGTTACAGGACCGCGTCGGCGTCCGGCTCCTTGCCCCGGCGGCGGGCGGGCTGTTCCCATGGTCGGGGGGTGATGCGGCATGAGCGCACTGCGCGTCGTACCGGCCTGGCGGCACGGACAGGAGCGGCTGTACGTCTGCCTCGCCGACGGGGGGAGCGTGGCCTGGTACGACCGGGACGCGTCCCGGGTCAACCTGCTCAGCGAGGACCGCGAGGAGGACGTGCTGCGCGTCCTCGCGCCCTTCCTGACCGGCGACGTCACGGTGGGCCCGCCGCCGGTCCCCACCCGCGCCGAGCTGGCCCGCCTCGCCCTGCACCCCGACGACGACCTCGCCCCGAACCGGCCCGGCGAGGCCCTCCACATCGCCCTGGAGCGCGAGCGGCCGGCCGGGCGCGGGCTGCGCGCCGACCCCCGGCGGCGCGCGCTCGCCGCCGAGCAGGCGGTCGGCACCGTCCTGGACGGTTTCGAAGGGGCGGGCTGGCGGGTGCTGCACTCGCTCCCGCTGCCCGGCGGCGCCCGCATCCACCATCTGCTGATCGGCCCCGGCGGCCTGTTCTGCGTGGGCACGCTCGCGGTCCGCAGACAGCGGGTGCGGATCTCGGACCCGATGGTCACGGTCGGCAGGGCCGGGCCCGTCCCCGTGCTGCGGACGCTGCGCTCCGACGCGGGGCGGGCCTCCTTCGCGCTGGCGGCCGAGGTCCGCCCCGTCCTGGTGCTGGCCGGGTCGGGGACGGCCGGCCCGGCCCCCGCGCCGGCGCGCGACGTGCGGGTGCTGGGCGAGGCGGACCTGCCGGCGCTGGCCCGCCCGGGCGGGGTACTGAAACCGGCCGACGTGGAGTCCCTGCACGCCCTGGCCAGGGACCGCCGGACCTGGCTGCGGGTCTGAGCCGGGGGCGTGCGCCTCAGGGGCGGGCGGCGGTCACAGATTGTCCCCCCAGCCGCCCTGGATCATGGTCTGGAAGGCCCAGGAGCCGCCGCGCCTGATCAGGACGTCGGCGTAGCGCAGCCGCTGCGTGTGGCCGCCCGCCGTCATCACCGAGTCGGTGAAGACCACGGCCATCGCGGGGGAGAGGAAGACGGGCGTGCGCGTGGACTCGAAGGCGATGTCCTCGCCGCCGTCGCCCATCACCCGCGTCATCGTCGCGACGAACCGCTCCCGGTCCCACTGGGCGGCCCGCCCCTCACCCGCGGCGTCGTCGCTGACCAGGTTGAGCGGGAAGACGGCCAGGTCGGCCATGCGCTCCACGTCGCGCCGCGCGCTGTGCGCGTCGTACGCGGCGAACCAGGCGTCCAGGCTCGCGCGGTCCTCGTCGGTCGGGGCGTATCCGGTCTCGGGCAGGAAGGTCACACGGTCTCCTCGTCGGGAACAGGGCGGCGGGCCGCCACCCGCGCCATTAATCAATTTTGACTACACGGAAGGTATGCCACCCGAGGGCACTGGTCAAACTTGATTAGCTATGTCTCTCTCTGCTCAGCGGAAGCGGACCACGACCGCCGTCGCGTGCCGCGTGGTGTTCTGCCGCACCTCGACGAGCACCACCGGCTCCGCAGGCAGCGCCGCGTACGTGACGTCGCCGATGCCGATCGCGGTCGCCACCCCCTCGCCCACGGGGGCCGGCAGCGACCGCGCCGCCGCCGAGCGCACCGCCGGGGACAGCGGCGAGGACACGACCGGCGTGCCGTCCCCCGGCAGCGCGAGGACCAGGGCCTGGGGCCGGGCCGGGTTCCCGGTGCAGCCGACCACCACCGCGTCCCGCGTGTCGCTGTGCCGCAGCTTCAGCCACGCGCGCGACCCGCCCCGGTACGCCCCGTCGAGCCGCTTGACCACCAGGCCCTCGACACCGGTGGCGGGCAGGGTCTCGTACCAGGTCAGGGCGAGGTCGCGGTCGGTCGTCGACGGCACCGCCTGGAGCGGCGGGCCCCATGGCGCGAGCAGGCGTACGAGACGGGCGCGCCGCTCCTCGTACGGCAGGAGGCGGCAGTCCGCGCCGCCCTGCGCGAGCACGTCGAAGGCCGCGTACGAGGCGGGCAGCGTGCGCGCGAGGACGGCGGCACGCGCGCGGGTGGCCGCCGCCCGCCGCTGCACGGCGGCGAAGTCGATGCGCCCGCCGGTCCACACCACGACCTCGCCGTCGAGCGCGGTGCCCTCGGGCAGCCGGAGCGCCGCCTCGGCGAGGTCGGGGAAGGCGCCGGTGACGTTCCGGCCCGAGCGGGCCTGGAGGATCACCCGGCCCCCGGCCTCCCGCAGGACGACCATGCGGTGGCCGTCGAACTTCGGCTCGTACGCCCAGCCGCCGCCCTCCGGCAGAGCGGTCACGGCCTCGGCGAGGGCCACGCGGACGGGCTGCGGCAGGTTCATCGCGCGGCCCGGCCGGGCAGGGGCGCGGCCCGGCCGGGGTCCATGAGCGGCCCGAGCAGATCACCGTGCGCGCGCAGCCGGGGCGCGATGTCGCCGGCCAGGAAGACCAACTGGCCCGGCTCCTCGCACTCCTCGATCTCCTCCCAGGTCACGGGGGCGGAGACGGTCGGTTCGGCGCGGGCCCGCAGGGTGTAGGGGGCGGCGGTGGTCTTCGCGGCCGCGTTCTGGCTGAAGTCGACGAAGACCTTGCCCGGCCGCAGGCTGCGCGTCATGCGGTGCACGATCAGGCCGGGCAGCTCCTGTTCGGCCCGGACGGCCAGCGATCTCGCGTACGCGCTCACCCGTTCGGAGGGGGTCGGCTCCAGCGGGACGAGCAGATGCAGCCCCTTGCTCCCGGACGTCTTCGCGTACACGTGGAAACCGTCGGCCGTCAGCCGCTCGCGCAGCCACAGCGCGGCCCGGCAGCACTCGACGACGGTGGCGGGCGGACCGGGGTCCAGGTCGAGCACCAGCCGGTCGGCGCAGGCCGGGGCGTCGGCCCGCCACTGCGGGGTGTGGAACTCCGTGACCAGGTTCGCCGCCCACATCAGCGAGGCCAGGTCCTGCACGAGGATCTGGCGGGTGGGCCCCTCGGAGCGGGGCACCTCGGCGGTGCGCACCCATTCGGGGGTGCCCGGCAGCACGTTCTTGGTGAAGAAGCGCTGGCCGTCCGGCCCGTCCGGATAGCGCAGGAAGGACAGCGGCCGGTCCGCGAGGTGCGGGAGGAGGACGTCGGCGGTGCCCGCGTAGTAGTGCAGCACCTCGCCCTTGGTGAAGCCGCTCGCCGGATAGATGACCTTGTCCAGGTTGCTGAGCGAGATCCTTCGCCCCTCCACCTCTGTGATCGGCGTCATACGATGAGAGTCCCATAAATCATCTGAAATGCCGTGAGGCAGGCATTGCGCAGGTGACGTCGTCGCCGGTGGTAGCCGGTCGCAGGCAACGAGGAGGCCCCGGACGTGCGATCCATCTGGAACGGTGCGATCTCCTTCGGCCTGGTCAGCATCCCGATCAAGCTCGTGAACGCCACCGAGAACCACTCCATCTCCTTCCGCCAGATCCACACGGAGGACGGCGGGCGCATCCGCTACCGCAAGGTGTGCGAGCTGGAGGACCGCGAGGTGACCTCGGCGGAGATCGGCAAGGGCTACGAGGACGCGGACGGCTCGATCATCCCGATCACCGACCAGGACCTGGCCGCGCTGCCCATTCCGACGGCGAAGACGATCGAGATCGTCGCGTTCGTCCCCGAGGACCGCATCGACCCGCTCCAGATCGACGCGGCGTACTACCTCTCGGCCAACGGCGTCCCCGCCGCCAAGCCCTACACGCTGCTGCGCGAGGCGCTCAAGCGGAGCCAGAAGGTGGCCATCGCGAAGTACGCGCTGCGGGGGCGGGAGCGGCTCGGCATGCTGCGCGTGGTCGACGACGTCATCGCCATGCACGGGCTGCTGTGGCCGGACGAGATCCGCGAGCCCGAGGGAGTGGCGCCCGAGGCCGAGGTCACCGTCCGCGACGCCGAACTGGACCTGGCGGACGCCCTGATGGACACGCTCGGCGAGGTCGACATGTCCACCCTCCACGACGACTACCGCTCGGCGGTGGAGGAGCTGATCGCCGCGAAGGTCGAGGGTGGCGTGCCCGCCGAGCAGGCGTCCCCCGCCGACGGGGGCGGCGGCAAGGTCATCGACCTGATGGCGGCCCTGGAGAACAGCGTCCGGGCGGCCCGCACGGCGCGGGGCGAATCCGCCGAGCAGGACACGGAGGCGGAGGTCACCCGGCTGCCCACCCGCGCGGCGCGGGCCTCGTCGTCGGCGTCCGCCGCGTCCGCCGCGTCCCCCAAGGAGGTCGGCGGCAAGAAGTCGACGTCGGCCTCGGCGAAGAAGAAGGAGGCGCCCGCCAAGAAGAGGGCGACGAAGTCCACGTCGACGGCGGGCAAGTCGGCGGCGGGCAAAACGACCGCGGCCAAGACGGCGGCCGGCAAGGCGGACGGCAAGGCGCAGGGCAAGGCGGCCGGAAGCGGGGCGGCGGCCAAGACCTCGGCCCAGAAGACGACGGCCCGCAAGACGGCCCAGAAGACCACGCAGAAGAAGACCGCCGCGGCCAAGAAGACCACGGCGAAGCGCCGCGCCTCGGCCTGAACCCGGAGCCTCGGCCTGAACCCGGAGTCTCGGCCTGAACCCGGTGCCGAAGCGGCGCGAAATCGGCGCGAAAGGGGGCCGGCCGGCATTCCGGTTGTCGATTCGGCCCCGCCGCGTGCCCGCCCGCGCACTTGACGCGAAAGGGCAAATTGCAAAGCTGGGCCGCCGGTCGGTGCGGCCCGCGCGCGCCGCCCTCGCGTGCGAACCGCGTCACGTCACCAACGGAATACGGGCAAACCGCACCCTCCCGGCCTTTTGTGACCTGTGATCCATGTCACAATGGCTTGATGGAATTAGATCCTCCGCGCAATGATCCCTGCGGACACAATGGGATTCTTTGGGATTTCCGGGGGGTTTAAGGTATATGGCCACCAATCCATTTGAGGATGAGGGTGCGGAATATCTGGTGCTCGTGAACCACGAGAACCAGCACACTCTTTGGCCCGTCGGCACGGAAATCCCGGCCGGCTGGACCCTCGTGAAAGAGGCGAGTTCACGGGCCGATTGCCTGGCCTACGTGGAGGCGAACTGGACGGACATGCGTCCGGCGAGCCTGATATCCGGCTCCTGACGTGTCCGGCCGCGAAAAAGCAGCGGAAAAGGTGACGGTAAAGCCCGCCGCGGGGGCCGGGGAAATACGGCGGCCGGGCCGCTTCAGCGGCATCGGCCCCTTGATGCTCGTCTGGTCGGGACAGGCCGTCTCACTGGTCGGAAGCGCCGTTCTCAGATTCGCCTTCATCATCGAGGTCTGGTCCACCGGCGAGCAGGCCACCGCCGTCACCGCGCTGTCCCTGTGCGCCCTGCTTCCCCAGGCCCTGTTCAGCCCGTTCGCGGGCGCGATAATCGACCGCATCCGCAAACGCTCCGCCCTCCAGATCGCGGACGTGGGCGGATTCCTCACCGTCGGCCTGCTCTCCCTCGTGCACTTCTTCGGCGGCGGCCTGGAGGCCTGGCAGGTCTACCCCGCCACCGTGTTTCTCGGCATCAGCTCCGCCTTCCAGCTGCCCGCGCTCACCGCCGCCGTCCCCCTCCTGGTGCGCAAGGACCAATTGGGGCGCGCCAACGGCCTGTTGGCCGGGGCCAAGAGTGCCGCCGGGATCTGCGGCCCTGCCCTCGGCGGGATCATGGTGGCCGTCTCCGGGATCGGCGCCGTCCTCGTCATCGACCTCGCGAGCTACGCCTTCGCCCTCATCGGCGTACGCATCGTTCGGATGAGGGACGACAAGGTCCCCGAGGGCGCCGGAGCGCCCCGCTCGAAGATCGTCGCGGAGGCCGTGGAGGGCCTGCGCTACCTCTTCCGGCAGCCGAGCCTGCGCGACATGACCGTGAACTTCTGCACGGTCAACCTCGTCATGGTCTTCGGCTTCGCCGTCATCCAGCCCATGGTCCTGCTCAAGTCGGGCAACGGCGCGCTGGCCGCCGTGAACAGCGCGATCGGCGTCGGCGGAGTCGTCGGCGGACTGCTGATGGCGGCCTGGGGCGGCCCGAAGAACCGCGGCCGGGGCATGATGCTCGGCATCGTCGGCATGTGCCTGACCGCCCAGATCGCCATGGCGCTGGCCGGCGGGGTCGCCGGCTGGTGCGCGGCCATCCTGCTCGGCGCGCTGCTCATGACACTGGTCAACGCCTCCATGCAGGCCATCGTGCAGACCAAGGTGCCCCGCGAGTGGCAGGGCCGGGTCTTCGGCGCCGTGATGTTCCTGTCGCAGATCTCCGTCCCGCTCGCCACGGCGGTCTCCGGGCCGCTCGCCGACCACCTCTTCGAACCGCAGGCCGGTGACGGGAGCGGCGTCTTCGTCCTCCTCGGCCCGCTGTTCGGCGACGCACCCGGCAGCGGCATGGCCGGGATGCTCTTCCTCGCCGGCGTCGCGGGGCTCGCGGTCGCGCTCTGGGGGCTGGCGAGCCGCTCGATCAGGGACATCGACGTACTGCTGCCGGACATCGACGACGGCACCGAGGCCCAGGGCGGTGAGAAGGATGACGCGGTGCGTGCATGAGATCTTCGAGGAGCGGGCGGCGCGGACGCCGGGCGCGACCGCGCTCGTGCACGGGGACGAGCGGCTGACGTACGCCGAACTCGACGCCCGCGCCGACCGGTTGGCGGGCCTGCTCGCGGCGCGCGGAGTGGTGCGCGGCGACACCGTCGGGGTGTACCTGGAGCGCTCCACCGAGATGGCCGTGGCGGTCCTCGGCACGCTGAAGGCCGGCGCGGGATACGTGATGCTCGACCCCGGCTTCCCGGCCGCGCGGCTGCGCGCCATGGCGACGGACGCGGCCGTCACGGCGGTACTGGCGCGCCGCGGGTCGACGTGGGCCACGCCTGCGCCGGACATCTCCGATGCGCCGCCCGTGCCGGGCGCCGGGGGAGTGCCGGTGCCCGCGGCGGACATGGGCGCCGAGGGCGTGCCGGTGCCGGAGGTATCCGACGTGCTGCCGGTGCCGGGCACCGGTGACGTGCCCGTGTCGGGCGTGGAGGGCGTGTTGCCCGGGGTGGGCGCCGGGGGCGTGCCGGTGCCGGAGGTATCCGACGTGCTGCCGGTGCCGGGCGCCGGTGACGTGCCCGTGTCGGGCGTAGAGGGCGTGTTGCCCGGGGTGGGCGCCGGGGGAGTGCCGGTGCCGGAGGTCTCCGACACGCTGCCGATGCCGGGCGCCGAGGGCGTGCCCGTGTCGGGCTTCACGGACGTGCCCGTGCTGTGTCTGGAGGATGCCGCGCACGCCACGCCCCTGGCGCGCGGGGCGGTGCGGGTGGCGCCCGACGACGTGGCCTGCGTGATGTTCACCTCCGGATCGACCGGCCGGCCCAAGGGCATCGTCGCCCCGCACCGTGCCGTCACCGCCACGCTGACCGGCCAGGACTTCGCGTCCTTCGGCCCCGGCGCGGTCTGGCTGCAGAGCGCGCCCGTGTCGTGGGACGCGTGTGTGCTGGAGCTGTGGGGGCCGCTGCTGGGCGGCGGGACGTGCGTACTGCACCCGGGGCGCCGCCCCGACCCGGTGGTGATCGCCCGGCTCGCCGCCGAGCACGGCGTCACCTCGCTGTATCTGTCCGCGTCGCTGTTCAACGTGATCGTCGACGAGTACCCCCGCGCGCTCGCCGGGCTGCGCGAACTGATCGTCGGCGGCGAGGCGTTGTCGCCCCCGCACGTCGCCCGCGCCCTGGAGCGCGCGCCCGGTCTGCGGATCAGCAACGGCTACGGCCCCGTCGAGTGCATGGTCTTCCTCACCGTCCACCGCATCGCCCCGCACGACGTGCGCGAGGGCCGCCCGGTGCCGATCGGCGCACCGCTGGCCGGCAAGCGCCTGTACGTCCTCGACGAGCGGCTGCGGCCGGTCGCCGACGGCGTCACCGGCGAGCTGTACGCCGCCGGGGCGGGGCTCGCGCGCGGCTACTGCGACCCGGCGCCGACGGCGGAGCGGTTCGTCGCCGCGCCGCCCGCGGCCGGCGCCGGGGGCGAGCGGATGTACCGCACCGGCGACCTGGCGTGCCGGCGGCCCGACGGAACCTTCGAGTACCGGGGCCGGGCCGACGGCCAGGTGAAGATCCGCGGCTTCCGGGTGGAGCCCGGCGAGGTCGAGGCCGCCCTGGCCCGCCACCCCGGGGTCGACCGTGCCGCCGTGGTCGCCGCCCCCGCGCCGGCGGACGGCGAGCGGCAGCTCGTCGCGTACGTCGTGGCGAGCGGCCGGACCGAAGAGGCGCCCACCGAGGCCGAGTTGCGCGCGTACGCCGAGCGCGAGCTGGCCGACTTCCTGGTGCCCGCGCTCTTCGTCCCGCTGGCCGCGCTGCCGCTGACGCCCAACGGCAAACTGGACCGCGCGGCGCTGCCCCAGCCGCCCCGCACCCCGGCCCCCGCGCCGCAGAAGGCGGGCGCTGGCGGGGAGGCGCCCGAGGGCACTGGAAGCGGACCGGGCGTCGGTGACGCCGGGATCGGGACAGGTGCCGGCGGCCCGGGTGGTCGGGAGCCCGGGGTGGGCCGCGGCGCCGGTGACGCCCCGAGCGAGACCGTACGTACGCTGTGCGGCCTCTTCGCCGGCGTCCTCGGCGTCGCCGCCATCGGGCCGGACGAGGACTTCTTCGGCCGGGGCGGCCACTCCCTGCTGGCCGCGCGGCTGCTCGGCCGCGTCCACGCGCGGCTCGGCGCCGAACTCGACCTGCGTACGCTCTTCCGCTCGCCCACCCCGGCGGCCCTGGCACCGCACGTCGACGCCGCCGCCAAGTCCCGCCCACCGCAAGCCCCTTCGCCGACCGGTGGCGGCGCACCGCTGCCCGTCTCCGACGCCCAGCACCGGCTGTGGTTCCTCGACCGGCTCGGCGCGGGCGTCGCGTACAACCTGCCGATGCTGGTGCGGCTGCGCGGCCCGGTCGACCCGGACGCCCTGGCGGCTGCCCTCGGGGACGTCGTCACCCGGCACGACGTGCTCCGCACCCTCTTCGACGAGGTGGACGGCGCTCCCGTGCGGCGCGTGTTGGACGGCGTCGCGGCCCGGCCGCCGTTCCGCCACGCCACCGTCCCCGAGGCGGAGCTGACGCGGGCGATCGAGACGGCCGCCCGCCACCGCTTCGACCTCAGTGCCGAACTGCCGGTGCGCGCCACGCTGTTCGGCGTCCGGGAGCGGCCCGGCGAGCACGCCCTGCTCGTCCTGGTCCACCACATCGCCGGGGACGGCTGGTCCCTCGCGCCCCTCTTCCGCGACCTCTCCCGCGCGTACGCCGCGAGAACCGCGGGAGCCGTCGACACCACGCTGCCGCCCCTGCCCGTCCCCTACGCCGAACACGCCCGCCGCCGGACCGAACGCCTCGGCCGGACCACCGACCCGGCGTCCGTCTCGGCCCGCCAACTGGCCTACTGGCGGCAGGCGTTGCGCGGTATCGGCGTCGAGGGGCCGCTGCTTCCCCGGCGCGCGGACCGGCCCGCCGTGCCGGGGCCCGCCGCCGCGACCGTGGTGCGCCGCCTCGACGCCGCCGCCCACGCCCGCCTCGTCGCCGCCGCCCGCGCCGAGGGCGCCACCCTCTTCATGGCGCTGCACGCCGCGCTCGCCGCCGTCCTCACCCGGGCCGGCGCGGGCGAGGACCTCGCGATCGGGGCGCCCGTGGCGGGCCGCGCCGGGGACGGCGGCGTCGAGGACGCCGTCGGGTTCTTCGTGAACATGCTCGTGCTGCGCACCGACGTGTCCGGCGACCCCACCGCACGGCAGTTCCTCGCCCGCGTCCGGGACGCCGACCTGGCCGCCTTCGCCCACCAGGACGTGCCGTTCGAACACGTCGTGGGAGCGCTCAACCCGCCGCGCCCGCCGGGCCGCCAGCCCTTCACCGACGTCGTCCTCGCCCTGCAGAACAACGCGCGCGCCGAGGTGGCCCTGCCCGGCGCCGACGCGGGCGTCGAGGTGGTGGGCACCGGTGCGGCCCGCTTCGAGCTGCTCGTCGACGTCACCGACGCCACCGGGCCCGACGGGGCGCCCGAGGGGCTGACCCTCACCTTCGAGTACCGCGCGGACTGCCTGGAGGAGCCCTTCGTGGCCTGGCTCGCGGACGCGCTGCCCCAGGCCCTGGAGGCGGCCGCCGCCGCGCCGGACACCCGCCTGTCGGCACTCGTCGCCGCCGCGCCGCCGCGCCGGGCCGACGACAGCGACAGGACGGCGGTGACCCCGGCCCCGACGGCCGGCCCCGGCACCTGCGACACGGGCCCCCGTACTCCGTTGGAGCGGGACGTCGCCGCCGTCTGGAGCGACGTCCTCGGCGTGCCGGACGTCGGGCGGGACGCCGACTTCTTCGCCCTCGGCGGCAACTCGCTGCGCGCCGTGCGGGTCGCGGCCCGCCTCACCACCGACACGCGGACCGTGACGGCCGCGCAGCTCTTCGCCGCGCCCACCGTCGCCGCCCTCGCCGCCGAACTGGCGCGGGCGCCCCTGTCCCCGGGTCCCGCCGCCGCCCCCATCCCGCGGCGCCCGCGCGTGCCCCGCCAGCAGGACCAGCAGAGCCACCTCAGCAGGGAACAGGAGAAGAGGCCGTGGACCTCAGCGTGATGTTCTTCGGCGCGGACAGCGGCACGGCCGCCGAAGCGGGTGGTGCCGCCGACGCCGGCCGCGCCACCGAGGCCCCGTCCGGCCGCGCCACCGAGGCCCGGGCCGGTGGCGCCGCCACCGCCACCTCGCATTCGCGGACGTACGACGACATCCTCACCGTCGCCCGCACCGCCGACCGCCTCGGCTTCCACGCCATCTGGACCCCCGAGCGCCACTTCCAGCAGGTGGGCCAGGTCTTTCCCAGCCCGCCCGTGCTCAGCGCGGCCCTCGCCGTCGCCACCGAGCGCATCAACATCCGCGCGGGCAGCGTCGTACTGCCCCTGCACCACCCGCTGAAGGTCGCCGAGGACTGGGCGGTCGTCGACAACCTCTCGCACGGCCGCGCCGGGATCTCCGTCGCCACCGGCTGGCACTCCACCGACTTCACCCTCGCCCCGGACCACTACGCCGACCGCAGGGAGCGCGCCCTGCGCACCATCCCGGAACTGCGGCGGCTGTGGGCGGGCGAGGCGGCCGCCTACCCCGACGGCACCGGCACGCCGGTGAGCGTCGTCCCGCAGCCCCGGCCCGTCCAGGAGCGGCTGCCGTTGTGGCTCACCACCTCCGGCAACCCCGAGACGTGGGAGAGCGCGGGCCGGCTGCGCGCCGGGGTGCTCGGCGCGACCGTCGGGCAGAGCCGGGAGGAGCTGGCCGAGAAGGTCGCCCGCTACCGCGCGGCCTGCGCCGCCGCCCCCGACCAGGCGGGCACCGACGCGCACGGCCGGGTGACGCTGATGGCGCACACCTACGTCGGCGCCGACGACGCCGAGGTGCGGCGCCTGGCCGCCGCGCCCCTCAAGGCCTACCTCGCCTCGTACCTGCGCCAGACCGCCGCCAACCGCGCCGCCGAAGCGCGCGGCGACGCCGAGCTGACCGCCGAACAGAGGGCCATGCTCGCGGAGTTCGCCTTCCGGCGCTATCTGACCTGGGGCAGCCTCCTCGGCTCGCCCGGCCACTGCGCCAAGATGCTCGCCGACCTGCGCGACCTGGGCTGCGACGAGGTGGCCTGCTTCATCGACTTCGGCATCGGACACGACGAGGTACTCGCGGGGCTGCACCGCCTCGCCGAGCTGAGAGAGGCCGCACTGTGACCCCCCACCAGCCTTCCATGGCCGACCGCTTCAGCGCGCTCAGCGGCGAGCAGCGCGTGCGGCTGATGCGCCGCCTCGTCGAGGCCGGCCGCGCCCGGGAGATCCCCTCGGTCGTGCCGCCCCGCGACGCCGACGGGACCGTCCCGCTCAGCCCCGCCCAGCGGGACCTGTGGGTGTACGAGTCGCTGTATCCCGGCACCCCCGCCCTCAACCTCTGCTGCGCCTACCACTTCACCGACCCGGCCGACGGCGCCGAGCCCGTCGACCCGGCCCACCTGGAGGCCGCGCTCACCCTCGTCCAGGCCCACCACGACATCCTGCGCACCCGGATCTTCGGCACGGCGGACGCCCCGCGCGTCGACTTCCCCGACGAGGGTCCCTTCGTCCTGGAGCGCGAGGACCTGCGTGGCACGGGCACCACCATCGAGGAGGCCTTCCGCGCCTTCCGCCGCCGCCCCTTCGACCTCACGGCGGAGCGCCTCATACGGGGCCGCTTCGTGCGCGTCGACGACACGCGTACGACGCTGATGCTGAGCCTGCACCACATCATCACCGACTGGTGGTCCTTCGACGTGCTCCAGAGCGAGTTCGCCGAGGCGTACCGCGCCGTGCGCGAGGGCACCGAACCGAAGCTGACCCGCCCCGCCGTCCAGTACGCCGACTTCGCCTCCTGGCAGGGCGAGCTGGAGGCCGCCGGGGTCTTCGACGCGCGCCTGGACTTCTGGCGCCGCTACCTGGCCGACCCGCCGGGCCCGCTGACCGTGCCGGGCCACGGGGAACCGGACGCCGGCGAGGACGGCATCGTTCAGATCCGCTTCCGCGTGGACGCGCCCACCACCCGTGCCGTCCGCGCGCTGGCCCGCGAGCGCGGCGCGTCCGTGTACGTCGTCCTCATGACGGCCTTCGCGGTCCTCGCGCACCGCGTGTCCGGCGCCGGCGACCTGGTCATCGGCACCCCGGTCGCCAACCGCTCGGCCAAGGGCCTGGAGCAGGTCATCGGATACGTGATGAACGCCGTGCCGACCCGCTGGCGCATCGGCGACGACGACTCCTTCACCGACGTCCTCGCCCGCTTCGGCACCGACTTCCCGGCCCTCATGGCGGGCGCCGACCTGCCGGTGGGCCGCATCGTCTCGGCCGCCGCCCCCGAGCGCAGCGCGGGCCGCTCCCCGCTGTTCCAGTGGGTGTTCATGCACCTGACGGAGCAGCCGAGCGTCTCCGCCGTACGGGAGTTCGCCGAGCCCGAGCGCATCCACACCGGCGGCGAACACGACCTCGTGGGCGTCGTGCGGGACAACGGCGACGGCATGGACGGCAGCTTCGAGGTCCGCACCGACCTGTTCTCGCCCGCGGCCGTCACCCGCTGGGCGGACAGCTACCTCACCCTCCTGAAGCAGGTCACCGCCGACCCGACCGCGCTCCTGCGCGACCTCGACGTGGTCCCCGGCGCCGAGCGCGACCGCCTGCTCGCCCTGGCGCGGGGCCCGGCCGCGCCCGCCCCCGAACCGCTGCCGGACACCGTCGCCCGGCACGCCGCCCGCACCCCCGACGCGCCCGCCCTCGAAGCCGACGGACTGCGCCTGACCTACGCCGAACTGGCCGACCGCGTCGACCGGTTGGCGGGCCTGATCGCCCGGCACGGAGCGGGCCCGGGACGCGTCGTCGCGCTCGCTCTGGGCCGCGGCGCGGACTTCCCGGTCGCCGCACTCGCCGTGCAGCGGGCCGGCGCCGCCCATCTGCCGGTCGACCCCGACTACCCGCCCGAGCGCGTCCGGGCCGCCCTCGCCGACGCCGCGCCCGCGCTCCTGGTCACCGACGCGCGCACCGCCGCCGCCGGGGTCCTGCCGGACACCGGCCTGCCCCGGATCGTCCTGGACGACGACGCGTACACGGGCGCGCCCCTGCCGCCCGCGCCCCTGGACCCGGCCCACGCCGCCTACGTCATCCACACCTCCGGCTCCACCGGCACCCCCAAGGGCGTCGTCGTCCCGCACGCCGGCCTCGCCGCGCTCGCCCACAGCCTCGTGGACCGCTTCGCGCTGGACGCCGGCGCCCGCGTCCTCCAGCTCGGCTCACCGGCGTTCGACATCTCCGTCGCCGAGATGTGCATGGCCTTCGGGCCCGGCGCCACCCTCGTCGTGCCGCCGCCGGGACCCCTCGCCGGGGACCGCCTCGGCCGGGTCCTCGCCGAGCGGCGGATCTCCTGCGCGATGATCCCGCCGTCCGTCCTCGCGACCGTCCCCGAGGGCCCCTACCCGGCGCTGCGCTCCCTCGCCGTCGGCGCCGAGGCCTGCCCGCCCTCGCTCGTGGCCCGCTGGGCCGTCGCCGGGAGCCGCTTCCACAACGCGTACGGCCCCACCGAGGCCACCGTCGCCGCCACCCTGACCGGCCCCCTGGCGGGCGACGGCACCGCCCCGCCCATCGGCACCCCGGTCGCGGGCACCGCCGCGTACGTCCTGGACGACCGGCTGCGGCCGGTGCCCGTCGGCGTCGCGGGGGAGCTGTACCTCTCCTCGGCGGGACTGGCCCGCGGCTACCTGAACCGGCCCGCGGCCACCGCCGAGCGCTTCGTCGCCGACCCCTACGGCGCCCCCGGGTCCCGCATGTACCGCACCGGCGACCTCGCGTTCCGCGCCGACGACGGCACCCTGCACTACCTCGGCCGCACCGACGAACAGGTCAAGCTGCGCGGTCTGCGCATCGAGCCGGGCGAGGTCGCCGCCGCCCTCACCGGGCACCCCTCGGTGGCGCGCGCGGTCGCGGTCGTACGCGAGGACGGCCGCGGCGGACCGCAGCTCGTCGGCTACGCGGTCCCCGCCCCCGGCCACACCCTGGACCCGAACGCACTCCTCGCGCACGCCGCCGGCCTGCTGCCCGCGCACATGGTGCCCGCCGACGTCGTCCAGCTGCCCGAACTGCCCCTGACCCGCAGCGGCAAGCTCGACCGGGCCGCCCTGCCCGCCCCCCGGGCCACCACCGCCACGCGCGCACCCGCCTCCGCCCGCGAGAAGGAGCTGTGCGACCTCTTCGCGGGCGTCCTCGGCGTCGCGGACATCGGCGCCGACGACGACTTCTTCCGGCTCGGCGGCGACAGCATCATGGCCATCCAGCTCGCCGGACAGGCGTCGGCGGCCGGCCTCGCCCTCGCCCCCCGCGACGTCTTCACCCTGCGTACGCCCGCCCAACTGGCCGTCCACGTACGGGCCTCGGCCGCCGGAGGACCGGACGACGGCGACACCGGCACGGGCCGCTTCCCCCTCACGCCCGTCATGCGTTGGTGGCTCGAACAGGGCGGCGACACCTGGGCGTTCACCCAGTCGATGGCGTTCCCCGTGCCGCCCGGCACGGACCAGGCGCGCGTCGAGGCCACGGTGCGCTCCCTCACCCGGCGGCACGCGGCGCTGCGGATGCGGCTGCTGGCGCCGGAACGGGAGATCGAGGTCGCCGAACAGGCCCCGCCGGGGGCCCGCCCCGAACGCGTCGCCGTCGCCGACACGGCGCAGGCCCTCGCGAAGGCCCGGGAGCTGGCCCGCAAGATCCGCCTCGCCCCCGAGGACGGCGAGATGCTCCGCGCCGTCTGGCTCGACGCCGGGCCGGAGCACCGGGGCGTCCTGCTCCTGACCGTGCACCACCTGGCGGTCGACGGCGTCTCGTGGCGGATCATTGGCCCCGAACTGGCCGCCGCGCTCGCCGGGGACCCCGCCCGGACGCCGGCCCCCGGCACCTCCTTCACCCGGTGGGCCGGACTGCTCGCCGAGGAAGCGGTGAGCGCCGGATCCGCCGACGAACAGGCCTGGTGGGTCGAGCAGTTGACGGCGGCGGAGGACTCCCTCCTCTGCGCGGGGCGCGGACGCGGGAACCGCCGCGCGACCCTCACCGTCGAGCTGCCCGCCGACCTCACCGAAGCCGCACTCACCACCTTGCCCGCCGCCTTCAACTGCGGCCCCGACGCCGTGCTCCTCACCGCCCTCGCCATGGCCGCCGTACGCCACCGGGGCGAGGGGAGCGGCCTGCTCGTCCACCTGGAGGGGCACGGCAGGGAGGTCCTGTCCGCGCCCGCCGACGTGTCCCGGACGGTCGGCTGGTTCACCACCCAGTACCCGGTGCTGCTCGACGTCGGGACGGACGCCGGGCCGCGCACGGCGGTCGAGGCGCTCAAGGCCGTCAAGGAGCGGCTGCGGTCCGTGCCGAACGGCGGCATCGGCTGGGGCCTCCTGCGCCACCTCAACCCCGACACGGCCCCCGTCCTCGCTGAACTCCCCGTCCCCGACGTGCGGTTCAACTACCTCGGGCGGCTCACCGCCGGGGACGCGGCCGGCGGCGCACTCCTCGACGGCGCCCCCGACGCCGTGCCGCTCGGCCACGCGGTCGAGATCGACGCCCTCGCCGTGGAGGGCGCCGACGGACTGCGCCTCGAAGCGACGTTCTCGTACGCGGAAGAGGTCCTCGCGGAGGCGGACGTACGGGAGCTGGCCCGCCTGTGGCGCGAGGGCATCGCCGCGTTCACGAGGGAGACGGCGGAGGGCGCCCCCATCGGCGCCACTCCGTCGGACTTCCCGCTGGTGGACCTCTCCATGGACCAACTGGCCATGCTGGAGGGGGATCTGGGGGATCTGGGGGATCTAGGGGATCTGGGGGACCTGGGGGATCTAGGGGACCTCGGCGACTCGGAGGACTTCGGCGATCCGGGTGATCCGAGTGATTCGGGCGTGCCGGGCGAGCTGCCGGGGGCGACGGACCTCCCCGGCCCCGGCCCCGGCCCCGCGACGGACCCGGAGGACCGGCGATGAGCGGGCGCATCGCGGACGTACTGCCGCTCACCCCGGTCCAGGAAGGGCTGCTGTTCCACGCCGTACGGGACACCGAGGGCCCCGACCCCTACGTGGTGCAGGCCCGCTTCCGCATCGGTCCCGCGATCGCCCCGGACACCGTACGGAACGCGCTCACCGCCCTCCTGGAACGCCACCCCAACCTGCGCGCCTGCTTCCGCCACGAACGCCTCGAACGCCCCGTGCAGGTGATCCCGCACGCGGTCGCGGTCCCGTGGCGGGAGATCGACCTGACGGGCCGGGCAGAAGCCGAAGTGGCAGCGGAGACAGCCGAGTTGCTGGCGCGGGACCGCGCCCGCCGCTTCGACCTGGCGCGCCCGCCCGCCCTGCGCGCCCTGCTCGTGCGGCACGACACCGGAAGCGAACTCGTCCTCTCCTTCCACCACATCCTGCTCGACGGCTGGTCGGTCCCGGTCCTCGAACGCGACCTCGCGGCCCTGGTCACCGGCCGGGCCCTGCCGCCCCCCGTGCCCTACCGGCAGTACGCGCTGTGGCTCAGCCGCCAGGACAAGGGCCGCGCCGAGGCAGCCTGGCGCGAGGCGCTGGCCGGCCTGGAACGGCCCGCGCCGCTCCTGCCCCCGGACCCGGAGGGGGAGACGTGCGCCGTCACCCCCGGCGGCGAACCGGCCGAGCCCGACGCGGTGCGCCTGCACCTCACCGCGGAGCTGACCGCCGCCCTCACCCGGCGCGCCGCCGAGACGGGCGTCACCCTCAACACCCTGACCCAGGCCGCCTGGGCCCTGGTGCTCGCCCGGATGACCGGCGGCCGCGACCTGGTCTTCGGCGGCGTCGTCTCGGGCCGCCCGCACGACCTTCCCGGGGCCGGGGAGATGGTGGGCCTGTTCATCAACACGCTCCCCGTCAGGGTGCGGCTGTGCGACGGCGAGACCGTCGGACAGCTGCTCACCCGCGTCCAGGACGAGCAGTGGCGCCTCGCCCCGTACCACCACGTGCGGCTCATGGACGTACAACGGCTGGCGACCGAGGCCCAGGCACAGGCCCAAGCACAGACCCAGGCTGAGAACGGGGGCGGGGGCGGGAGTGGCGGGCATGAGGCCCGGCCGGGGGAGCTGTTCGACTCCGTCCTCGCCTTCGAGAACTTCCCGCGCGGGGCCGATCGGGCCGAAGACGACGAGGGCCCGGACACGGTCCGCGTGACGGACGTACGGGACGCCACGCACTACCCCGTGACCCTCGCCGTCGTCGCGGGGGAGCGGATGCTCCTCGCCGTGACCTGCCGGCACGGCATCTCCGCGGCGGCCGTCGCGGCCCGCCTCGCACGCGCCTTCGAGCAGCTCGCGGGCGACCCCGCCACGCCGGTGGACCGGATCGACGTACTCCCCGACGAGGAGCGCGCCCGGCTGCTCGCCGCGTCCGCCGGAGCGCGGGCGGCAGTGGCGGCCGGGCCCGCGACCGTGCCGGACCGGTTCGCCGCGCAAGCGGCCCGTACGCCGGACGCGCCCGCCGTGGAGAGCGGCGACGACGTCCTCACCTACGGGCGCCTCGCCACGGAATCGGACCGCCTGGCCCGCCGCCTCGTCGCGGCGGGCGTGACGCCCGGCGCCACGGTGGCCCTGCTCCTGCGCCGCTCGCCGGCCCTGATCGTGGCGCAGCTCGCCGTGCTCAAGGCGGGGGCGTGCTGGCTGCCCCTGGACCCGGCGCAGCCCGCCGAGAGGCTCGCGCGGCTGCTGGCCGCGGCGTCGGCCGGGCTGGTGCTGACGGCGGGGGAGCCGTCCGTCGAGCTGCCCGCGCAGGTGCGCCGGATGGACGTACACGGGCAGACACCGGAGTCCGAAGGGAGCCTCCCGGCGGCGCGCCCCGACGCGGCCGCGTGCGTGATGTACACGTCCGGGTCGAGCGGCGAGCCCAAGGGTGTCGTGATCCCCCAGCGGGCCCTCACCGAACTGGCCGCCGACGGGTCCTTCCGGAACGGGTCCGGGCCCGGGGACGGGAACAGGCATGGGGACGGGCACAGGCATGGGGACGGGAACAGGCATGGGGCCGGGGACGGCGTCGAAGGGGAGGGCGAGGGCGTCGGTTCGTTCGGCCCGGCGGCCCCGCACCGCCGCGTGCTGCTGCACAGCCCGCACACCTTCGACGCCGCCACCTACGAGGTGTGGGTCCCCCTCCTGAACGGCGGCACCGTCGTGGTCTGCCCCGACGAGCCCGCCACGCCCGCCCTGCTGGCCAGGGTGCTGCCCGAGCGGCGCGTGAGCGCGCTGTTCCTGACGGCCGAACTCTTCCGCGCGGTCGCGGAGCTCGCGCCGGGCGCGCTGCGCGGGCTGCGCGAGGTGTGGACCGGCGGCGACGTCGTGGACCCCGAAGCGGTGCGCCGCGTCGCGGAACACTGCCCCGAGGTGACCGTCGTCAACGCCTACGGCCCCACGGAGACGACGGTCTTCGCGACGGCCCACCCCGTGGCGGGCCCCGCCGTCGCGGCCCACCGCCCCCCGGGCGCCCCGCTGCCGATCGGCCGGCCGCTCGACGGCACCCGCGTCCACGTCCTCGACGCCGCTCTGCGCCCCGTGCCGACCGGCTGCGTGGGGGAGGTGTACATCGCCGGGGCCGGTCTCGCCCACGGATACCTGGGCCGCCCCGCCGCCACCGCCGAACGCTTCGTCCCCGACCCGCACGGTGACCCGGGCACCCGCATGTACCGCACCGGCGACCTGGCCCGCCGACACTCCGACGGCACCCTCATGTTCGCCGGCCGCGCCGACGACCAGCTCAAGATCCGCGGCTTCCGCGTCGAACCGGCGGAGGTGGAGGCGGCGCTGGCGACGTGCCCCGGCGTGACCCGCGCGGTGGTCGCCGCGCGGCCCGCGCCGGGCGGCGGCAAGCGGCTCGTGGCGTGGGTGGTGCCGGACCAGGACGGCCGTCCCGGCCCGGCGCCCGACGGCGGCGCCGACCTCCTGACGCGGGTACGGGCCCACGCCGCCCGCGTGCTCCCCGCGCACCTGCTGCCCACCGCCTGGGCCCGCGTGGACGCGGTGCCGCTCACCCCGCACGGCAAGACCGACCGTGCCGCGCTGCCCGAGCCCGGGGCTCCGGAGGGAGCGGCGGCAGGTGTGCCTCGTACGCCTCGTGTGCCTCGTACGCCCCGCGAGAAGGAGCTGTGCGCGCTGTTCGGCGAGGTGCTGGGCGGCGAGGCCGGCCCGGACACCGACTTCTTCGCGTCCGGCGGCCACTCGCTGAGCGCGCTGCGGCTCGCCGGACGGATCGAGGAGGCCTGGGGGGCACGGGTCCCCGTGGCGACCCTCTTCGCGGCGCCGACACCCGCCCGGCTCCTGGCCCGCCTGGACGGTGCCGGGTTGGACGGTGCCGGGTTGGGCGGGGGTGCGTCGGACGGAGGCGCGTTGGACGGGGGTGCGGCCGGCGGGAGTGTGTCGGGTGGCCTTGCGTCCGGCGACGGTACGTCCGGCGACGGTACGTCCGACGGGTGGGCCTCCGGTGACCGTACGTCGTCCGGTGACCGTGAGTCGGACGGGCGTGGGTTCGGTGACCGTACGTCCGACGGGCGCGTGTCCGGTGACCGTACGTCCGACGGGCGCGCACCCGGTGACCGTACGTCCGCCGGCTCCGAAGGCGGGGCCCCCGCCCCCGGCCGCACCGCCCCCGGCCGCACCGACCTCGATCCCGGCCCCGCCGATCCCGGGAGCCTGGACCCGCTCCTCACCCTCCGCGCGGGCGGCGGCGACCGGCTCCCACTCTTCTGCGTGCATCCCGGTCTCGGCGTGGCCTGGGCCTACGCGGCCCTGCTGCCCCACCTCGCCCCGGACCGCCCGGTGTACGCGCTCCAGACACCGGCGCTGTCCCAGGGCGCGGACTATCAAATGCCCCCCAGTGTGCGCGAGTTGGCGGGAGAGTACGTCGACCGCGTCCGGGCCGTCCGGCCGCACGGCCCCTACCTCCTGATCGGCAGGTCCTTCGGCGGACCCGTCGCCCACGAGATGGCCGTACGGCTGCGCGCGGACGGCGAGGAGGTCGCGCTGCTCGCCGTGGTGGACGCCATGCCCAAGCCCCCCGAGATCGCCCGCACCCCCCTCGCGCCGGCGGTCGTGGCCGAGGAGGCCCGGCGCATCGTCCGGGAGCGCAAGGCCGTGCTGGGCGGCATCGGCGAGCACCGCCTGGCCGCGCTGACCGAGGCCATCGCCCACCACGTGACGCTCGGCAGGAGTTGGGTCCCGTCCCGGTACGACGGCCCCGTCACCCTCTTCGCCGCCACCCGCGACCCCGAGGCCATCCCCACCGAGGAGAAGGCCGCGGCCTGGCGCCGTGCCGCCGCCTCGGTCGACGTGCGCGAACTGGCCTGCTCCCACGTCGAGGTGCTCGACGCGGAACCGGCCGCGCGGATCGCCGCGGCGCTCGAAGAGATCCTCGCCGGCCTCCAGACCCCCTTCCAGGGAGAGTGAACCCAGTGGACGCACCGCACCCGGCGGACACCCCGCACGACCAGGAGGACGCCCCGCACCCGGCGACCCAGCCGCACCCCCCGAATAAGCCGCACCCCCCGACCCAGACACCCCCGGCGGCCGCCCCGGAGGAGTACGAGTTCCCCGTCTCCGACGCCCAGGCCCGCCTCCTGGTCCTGGACCGGCTGGACCCCGGCACCCCCCAGTACAACGTCCCCGCCGCCTTCGCCGTGCACGGCGACTTCGACGCCGACGCGCTCGCCCGCGCGCTGGACGCCGTCGTGGCCCGGCACGAGGCCCTGCGCACCGTCTTCCGCACGGCCGCCGACGGCACGCAGGCGCAGATCGTCTCCGCCGCGGGCCGCGCGCACGTCACGCTCGTGCGGGACGTACCGGCGGCCGAGGCGGACGACCGGATGCGGGCGGAGGCCGCCCGCCCCTTCGACCCGGCGACCGGACCGCTGCTGCGCTGCACGGTGTACGCCGTCGACGACGGCAGCCACCGCGTGCTGCTCGTGGCCCATCACCTGGTCTGCGACGGCTGGTCCCTGGGCGTCATCCTGCGGGACCTGTCGACGGCGTACGAGAACGAGCGCGGCGCGCACCCGGCCCACCCCGTACGTCCCGCCCTCCCCGAACTCCCGCTCCAGTACCCGGACTTCGCCGCCTGGCAGCGCGACCGCCAGGCCGAGGGCGCCTACGCCGAGGCCGTCGCGCACTGGGCCGGGCGGCTGCGCGGCGCCCCCGAGGTGGTCTCGCCGCCCCTGGACCGGCCCCGCCCGGCGGTGCGCTCCGCGGCGGGCGGCAGCGAGCGGTTCCTGCTCGGCGCCGGGGTGCGCGAGCGCCTGGCGGAGGTGGCCCGGGCCCGGGGCGCCACGCCCTTCATGGCGCTGTTCGCCGCGTACGCCGCGCTCCTGGGGCGGCTGACGGGCCGCGACGACCTGGTCATCGGCTTCCCCGTGTCGGGGCGCGACCGGCCCGAACTCCAGGAGATGGTCGGCATGCTGACCAACACCCTGGCGCTGCGCGTCGACCTGTCCGGCGACCCCACGTACGGCGAGCTGATCGGCCGGATCCGCGCGGAACTCCTGGCGGGCGGCCCCTATCAGGACGCGCCCTTCGAGGCCGTCGTGGACACCCTCGCCCCGACCCGCGACACGAGCCACGACCCGGTCGTGCAACTGGTCTTCGCCTACGACGACGACACCGACCTGTCCCTCGCGCTGACGGGCGCCCGGGTCGGACGCCTCCCCCTGGCCCTGCGCACGGCCAAGTTCGACTTCCACCTGCACGTCGAACGCTGGCAGGAGCCTGCGGAGACCCCGGGGGGCGACCATGCGGCGGAACCCCCCGAGGACCCGACAGCCACCCCCGCCGCTGCCGCTCCCGCCCTCGCCGCCCACTTCATCTACCGCCGCGACCTCTTCGAGGCCGCCACC
Organism: Streptomyces sp. NPDC005898; assembly: GCF_040629635.1. Lineage (NCBI taxonomy): Bacteria > Bacillati > Actinomycetota > Actinomycetes > Kitasatosporales > Streptomycetaceae > Streptomyces > Streptomyces sp. NPDC005898. The sequence goes on from NZ_JBEXWC010000009.1 coordinate 168,117, forward strand.
GTCCGCGCCTGGGCGCGCAACTTCCGTACGCTGCTCGACGCCGCCCTCGCCCGCCCCGACCTGCCCCTCCCCGCACTCGACGCCGTCCCGGCCGACGAGCGCCGCGCGGCCCTCGCGGCCGCCGACCGGACCGCCGAGGCGGCACCCACCGACCGCCTGGTGCCCGACCTGATCGCGGACGTCGCGGCCGCGAGGCCCGACGCCACCGCCCTCGTCTGCGGCGACACCAGGCTGACCTACCGTGAACTGCTCGCCGAAGCCGACGCGTTGGCCGCCCGGCTGCGCGCGGCCGGCGTGCGCCCCGGCTTCCGGGTCGGCCTGCTGCTGCCCCGCTCGCCCGAGATGGGCGTCGCGGCGCTCGCGGTGCTGCGCGCGGGCGGCGCGTACGTCCCCCTTGACCAGGCGCACCCGCACGCCCGCCTCGCGCACATGGTCGCGGCGTCCGGCACGGGCCTGCTCCTGACGGCGGCCCCGACGGAGGCCGCCGCGCAGCGGCTCGGGGTCCCGTGCCTGCGCACGGACACCCCGCCGACTGCCGACGAGCCCGCCCCCGCGCTGTCGCCGACTGCCGACGAGCCCGCACTCGCGCCCCCGCCTCCCGCTGACGAGCCCGCCCCCGCGTCGCTGCCGCCCGCCGACGAGGCCGCCCCCGCGCCCCGACCCGCCGCCAACGGGCCCGCCCCCGCACCCCGACCCGCCGCCAACGGGCCCGCCCCCGCGCTCCCGCCGGCGCCCGCTCCCACCGCCGACGATCTGGCCTACGTCCTGTTCACCTCCGGCTCCACGGGGGTTCCGAAGGGTGTCGCCGTCGAGCACCGGGCGCTGCTCAACCTCACCCGAGCCGTGCGCCCCGCGTTCCCCGTCACCGCCGATGACCGCGTGCTGCAGTTCGTGTCGTTCGGGTTCGACGTCGCCGTGTCCGACCTGTTCTTCCCCTGGGTCGCCGGCGCCGAGCTGCACATCGCGCGCGACGACGAACGCCTCGGCGACGCGCTCTTCGCCAGACTGCGGGACTCCCGCATCACGTACGTCTTCCTGCCGCCGTCCGCCGCGATGCTGCTGCCCGACATCAAGGGGCGCCTGCCGCACCTGCGGACGCTCGCCGTCGGCGGCGAGGCCTGCCCCGCCGAGCTGGTCGAGCGGCTCAGTGAACCCGGCCGCCGGATCGTCAACGCGTACGGCCCGAGCGAGGCCACCGTCTACGCGACCACCGCCGACCTCGAACCGGGCGAGCCCGTGGTGATCGGCCACCCCGTCCCGGGCGCCCGCGTCCACGTCCTGGACGCCCACCTGCGCACGGTGCCCACCGGCGTGAGCGGCGAGGTCTACATCGCGGGCGCCTCGCTGGCCCGCGGCTACATCGGCCGCCCCGGCCCGACCGCCGAACGCTTCGTCGCCGACCCGTACGGCCCCCCGGGCTCCCGCATGTACCGCACCGGGGACCTCGCCCGCGTGGACGCGCACGGCCGGCTCCACTACCTCGGCCGCTCCGACTCCCAGGTCAAACTCCGCGGCATCCGCATCGAACTCGGCGAGATCGAGGCCCTGTTGGCGGGCCACCCGGACGTCGCGGTAGCGGCGGCCGCCGTACGCGCCACCGCCACCCCCACCCCCACCCCGGAACCCGCTCCCGCCACCCCGGGGCCCGCCCCCTACCAGCGGCTGGTGGCCTACGTCGTGCACCGCGAGGGCGCCACCCCCGCCGACGACGACCTCCGCGCCCACCTCGCCGAACGCCTCCCCGGCTTCATGCTCCCCGAGGTCTACGTCCACCTCGACGAACTGCCGCTCAACCGCTCCGGCAAGATCGACCGGGCCCAGCTGCCCGATCCGACGCCGCGGGGGCCCGAGTCCAGCCGTACGTACGTCGCCGCCCGCACGGACACCGAGCGGCGCGTGGCACAGGTGTGGTCCCGCGTGCTGACCCTCGAACGGGTCGGCGTCCACGACAACTTCTTCGACCTCGGCGGCAACTCCGTGCGGCTCCTGAGCGTGCTGGACGCCCTGCGCGCGCTGTCGTCGGCCGGGGAATCGGACGGCACCGCCGACCTCACCCTGGTCGACCTGTTCCGCCACCCCACCGTCGCCGCGCTCGCCGCACACCTCGACCGGCGCCACCGAGGCGCCCCGGACGAAGCACCCACCAGGGCGACCGAGGCCCCCACCGTCACGGCGGCGGAACGCAGGGGCGGCGACCGCCGCGCACGCCAGAACGCCGCCGCACAACGGCTCCGCTCCAGAAAGGGCACGCCACGATGACCGAGCCAACACCCCAGGCCTCCACCCGGGTGCCCGAAGCCGACCGCACGGCAGCACCCGAGACCACCACCGGCACGGATTCCGCCCCCGACGCCACTGACTCCACTGACGCCCCCGACGTCACCGACGTCTCCGACTCGGCGATCGCGATCGTCGGCATGAGCGGCCGCTTCCCCGGCGCCCCCGACCTGGACACGTACTGGGCGAACCTGCGCGACGGCGTCTGCTCCCTCACCGACTTCACGGAGGCGGAGCTGCTGGCCGACGGCGCGGACCCGGCCGAACTGCGCCGCCCCGAACACGTGCCCACCAAGGGGTACTTGGCCGACGCCGACCGCTTCGAGGCCGAGCTGTTCGGCTTCAACCGCACCGAGGCCACCGCCCTGGACCCCCAGCACCGGCTCCTCCTGGAGACCGCCTGGGCCGCCCTGGAGGACGCCGGGCGCGACCCGCTCGCCGCCCCGGACCGCACGGGGGTGTACGTCGGCGGCAGCCCGACCGAGCACATGCTGGCCGCCCATACCGACCGCGAACTGGCCGCGTCCATCGGCGCGATGCAGATCCGCATCCTGACCGACCGCGAGTTCCTCGCCCCCTGGATCTCCTACCGCCTCGGCCTCGAAGGCCCGAGCCTGACCGTGCAGACGGCCTGCTCGACCTCCCTGAGCGCCGTGCACCTCGCCGCCCAGGCGCTGCTCCTCGGCGAGTGCGACACCGCGCTCGCGGGCGGCGTCAGCGTCGACACCGTCCGCAGACAGGGGTACGTCCACTACGAGGGCGGCATCTTCTCGCCCGACGGCCGCTGCCGCCCCTTCGACGAACGGGCGGCCGGCACGGTGCCGGGCAGCGGCGTGGGCGTCGTCGTCCTGCGCCGCCTGTCCGACGCGCTCGCCGACGGCGACCCGATCCGCGCGGTCCTGCGCGGCAGCGCCCTGACCAACGACGGCGCCACGAAGCTCGGCTTCACCGCCCCCGGCGTGGAACAGCAGACGGCGGCGATCGTCGAGGCCTGGGCGGCGGCGGGCCTCACCCCGTCGGCGGCCCAGTACGTGGAGACACACGGCACGGCGACGGAACTGGGCGACCGCGTGGAACTGGCGGCGGCAAAGGCGGCGTTCGCCCCCGTACCGGAGACGGGAACAGACACAGGCACCGGCACAGCCGGAGAAGTAGCCACCGGCACCGGCATCGGCATCGGCTCGGTGAAGTCGAACATAGGCCACCTGGACGCGGCCGCGGGCGTGGCCTCGCTCATCAAGGCGACGCTCATGCTGGAGCACGCGACGCTGGCCCCCACGGTCAATCTGACCCGCCCGCACCCCGAACTGAACCTGCCCGAGGCGCCGTTCCACGTCGTGGACCGCGCCACCCCGTGGCCCCGCCCCGCCGACGGCCCGCGCCGCGCGGGAGTCAGCTCACTGGGAATCGGCGGTACGAACGTCCACGTCGTCCTGGAACAGGCCCCGGAGCGCCCCCGCCCGGCCCCGCGCCCCCGGCACCGCACGACCGAGATCCTCCCCCTGTCGGCCCGCACGGAGACCGCCCTCACCGCGCTCGCGGCCCGGCTCGCCGCGGCCCTGCGCTCCCCCGACGCCCCTTCCCTCGCCGACGCGGCGCACACGCTGCGCACGGCCCGTACCCCCATGGACGTACGCGCGTACGTCCTGGCGGCGGACGCGGCGGAGGCGGCCCAGCGGCTGCTGGCGCTGGCGGAGGGCCGCCCGTGGCCGGAGCAGGAGGACGGCCCGGACGCGGCCGGCCTGCGCGAACTCGGGGAGCTGTGGCTCAAGGGCGGGACGGTCGCGTGGCCGGAGGCGGCGGAGGGTGCCCGCAGGGTGAGCCTGCCGACGTACCCCTTCGCGGGGGAGAGGTACGGCGCGCTGACGCTGAAGACGGCGCCCAGGACCCCGGAACCCGAATCCGCCGTGTCCGCCGCGGCCCCCGCCCCGGGTGCGGAGTTGCTGCGGGCGGTCCACGCCATCCTGGCGGAGGCCCTGGGCCTGGACATGCCCGGCGCCACCGCTGAGGGGGCGGCGGGCTTCGCCCCGGGGACGACCTACTTCGCGGCGGGCGGCGACTCGCTGACCGCCGTCCACCTGGTCGGCCGGCTCCGGGACGAGCTCGGCATCGACGTACCGATCACCCTGTTCCTGGAGGAACTGACCCTCCAGGAACTGGCGGTACGCATCGTCGAGGCGAAGGAGCCGGACGGGGCGGACGACTCGCTGGACGCGCTCCTCGCGGAGTTCGAGGCGGAGGAACCCCCCAAGTAGCCGCACACCCGCCCGCACCTACGGGGTCGTCATCGCCTTCCGATCGGGCAGCGAGGAGGCGATGACGCTCGCGACGTACGGCAGATGGGAGTCGAGGAAGAAGTGGCCCCCGGCCAGGACGTGACAGGAGAAGGCGCCCCGCGTCTCGCTCTCCCAGGCACGCGCCTCGTCGGGGGTGACGCGCGGATCGCTGTCGCCGGTGAGGACGACGACGGGGCAGCTCAGCGCTTTCCCGGGCCGGTAGACGTAGTCGTCGACGATCTGGTAGTCGGCACGCATCGGCGGCAGGAACAGCGAGACCAACTCGGGGGAGTCGAGCAGCTCGTCGGCGGTGCCCGACAACTTGCGCATCTCCTCGACGAGTTCGGCGTCGGTCATGTCCCGCACGGCACGCCCCGCCGCGGGCCGGGCCACGGCGGGCGCCGCCCGGCCGGAGAGGAACAGGGCCACGGGGGGCCGCCCCTCGGCCTCCAGACGCCGTGCGGCCTCGAACGCCACCAGGGCGCCCATGCTGTGCCCGAACAGGGCGAGGGGCGCGTCCCCCGGCCCCTGGGGCAGCTCGTCCAAGACGGCGTCGACGATCTCGTCCGGCCCCGCGGCGAACGGCTCGCCGAACCGGTCCTGCCGCCCCGGGTACTGCACGATCAGCGGCTCCACGACACCCGTGACGGCGGCGGACATCGCGTGATAGGCGCTGACCGACCCTCCGGCGTGCGGGAAGCAGAGCAGACGGACCCCGGCCTCGGGTGCCGGGTGATAGCAACGTATCCAGTCGCCCACGAAGGCGCCCTCCTCTCCTGTACCGCGGCGAACCGCCGACCGGTGCGCCACCGCGGCCAGCATGCCGGACGAACGGCGACGGCGGGGCGAATTCCCGGCGGCGGAACATCCACGGCGGTGGATCCCCCGAGCGCGGGTAACGGAAGGAGAGTCACCGGACCCGCCGAACGCGCCACGTACGAAGGAGAGATGAACTCATGGCATCCTCGCTGCTCGAAGCCGTCGACATCAAGGCACCCGTGGCCGTGAGCTGGGAACTCTGGGCGGACGTGGAGCGCTGGCCGGCGTTCCTGAGCCACGTCAAGCACGTCCAGCGGATCGACGGCACCACCTTCGCCTGGCAGGTCTCGCTCCCCGGCGCGGACAAGAGCTTCGTGGCGGAACTCACCGAGGTGATCCCCCAGGAGCGCATCGCCTGGCGCACGACGGAGGGCGTCCACCACGCGGGCGTGGTCACCTTCCACCACCTCAGCGACACGGAGAGCCGGGTAACACTGCAGATCGAATACGACCCCAAAGGCTTCCTGGAACACCTCGGCGCCCTCACCAACCTCGACGCGACCCTGGCCAACTACGACCTGGGCGAGTTCAAACGCATGGCGGAACACGAGGCGACGGGCGCCTGACGCGCCGGACGGTGCGTACGTGGACTGCGGGCACTCCCGAGAGGGCTCCCCGCCCGTCGGGGAGACCGTCTCACCCGGGCGGCGACCTGAGGGCGTCCTGCGCCGCGAACAAGAAGTCGCGTACGGCGGCCTGCATGTCCTCAAGCCCGCCCGCACGGCCGCCAACGGACCGGAGCGCGCTCTCCACGACGAGGGAGGCGGCGCTGGAAACCTCGGTCGGCCCCTGAAGGGTGACGACGTACATCGCGTGACGCGCCTCGCTCATGAGCGGCCGGCTGATGCCGACGCCACTGCGCCGCGCCTCCACAAGCCGCTCGGCCACGACGAGGAAGGCGACGTAGGCTTGCCGCCGCAGATCCAGCCGGCGCATGGCGCGCTGATCGCTGAGCGTCGCCTGGACGGAGCGCAGGAGCGCGTGCGCCTGTTGCTCCCCCGCGTGCCGGGCGGCTGCGGCCTGCTCCTCCCCGGCATGCCGAGCGGCCTCGGCCTGCCGAACCCCGGTACTCCGCGTGAACCACCCCGTCACCACACTCCCGGCCACCGCCGCCCCCGCCGCGATCAACGCGACCCCCCAGTCCTCCACCCCCACCATTCTGCCGCCGACAAGCCGAGGAGATCGGCGGTCTCGGCGTATACCTCAAATTCTCCCGAGCGCCGGACAACGAGGTTCCCGAGCAGCGCCATCCAACCGACGGGATGGAGCAAGCCGTGCGCTCGCCGCCAGCGAATCGCCGGGTCGACCCAGTGCCATTGCGGCAGCCGCTGAACCGGGGGCTCCGCCGCATCTCGGCCGTGTGCCGACGGACATCGGTTGTTGGCGGTACCTGCCGCGTCGCGTTTCGTACCGCTGACGGACTGCTGCTCCAGGGGTTGCGTCCAGTTCGCGCTCTACGCCTGGACTAACAGACTGGCGACCCTCACGGTATGGGGCTTGCAGAGAAGGAACCGCGGCGACTGAGTGGTGGGCAGTCCCGCTGCTCTGTCTGTGGGCTGTTGCAGGACCGGGTGCCGACACTCGAGCAGGACTGGGTACTGCTGGAACCGGACATGAGGCCGCTGGCACACACAGTGCCGGCCGAGCATCGGTGGATCGAACTGCCCGACGGGCGGGTGACGGTGTACGGGGTATGCCCGCCGGACCAGTTCCAGCGCTGCCGCGTAGAGCACCGCCTCGCGTGCCCCGCACAGCCGTTGCCAGATCTATGGCCGTGGCTGACCTCCCTACGAGGGGAGAACGCCCGGCAAATGAGACGGCGGGACGATCCGGAACAGCCTCCACCTCCTGAGAAGTGGCCGGACGCCGGCTGATGGACGTTCCTAGCGACGCATGGCCGCGTATACGCGAGCCCCCCCCCGCCCTCGGCGAGGCGGTGCCCGAGGCGGGGCCAAGTCAAGATCATCACGACGTCGGCCCGTAGTTAACGGCGGAGGGCATGGAAGCCGTCATGCGTGAGGCGTGCGAGGCGGCAGACCTCGACTCCACCGAGGCAGAACTGCTCCGCACGACCTCCAACGCGGTGTACCGCCGGAGACCGCCGAGAAGCCCTACACTCCCGCGGCGATCCACAGCCTGTGCTCGCCGGCCTCCTCTGCCAATTCGCGTGCGGCGGCACTATGGCCGACGGCGCTGACGTTCCGGCGGAACTCGGCGAGGCACTTGACGCACCGCGCCGATTTGAGTGCCGCACCATTCCGTATATGGCTCCGGCGCCGCTCTATTCACGCGAACGGCACAACGGGGTCGTCGGGCTCGGGCGGCCGAGTCCGACGGATGAGGTCCGCCATGTCGTCCGTATGCGCCCACGTCCGATACTGGGCGACGGATTCGGCATTGCGATCCCACCCGTGCACGAACTGCTCCGGTTCCGCTGCGGGAAATCCACTGGGTGCGGCGTGAGCGGCATCGAAAAGGTCGACAAGCATCCGGCGACTCAGACTCTCGTCAAGGTGGTCGGCGGCATCCTCCGAACCCCAAAGAAGCACCGCCTCCGCGGCCCGGGTGAGACCGTCTGTGCTCGCAGTGGGCATGGCCAGTGCCAGCGAAGCCCGGACGATCTCCAGCGCGTCTTCTCCGCGCATGTCAGCGTCTCCTCTCGCAGACGAGGCACTGACCAGTCAGGGCCGCGAACCGAAGCGCCATCTTCGCTGTGTTCTGAGCCTGTCGCAGACATTCGTGTCTGTCCAGGAGGGCGTACTGCTCCGTCGACATGACGTACTTGACGAAAAGCTCCCAGTGATCTTGCGCCCGGTCCCAGTCGTTGCGATGGGCGACGCGTACCCAGGCGTCGACGAAACCCTGTTGCGCGTGCGTCCCGTGAAAGTACGGCCGGAGATCCTCGATGAGTCCTGGGGGCGAAAGTCGCTGGGCCAAGCGCCGTTGTGTGAAGGCGGCATTGCTCGCCACTGCCTTTGACCGGTCAATGCGCTTCGCGATCACGTGGCCGGCGATTCCACCGATGATGGCGGGGACGAGGAGCCAGCCGATGACCGACGCGATCCACAGGAGGACATGACGGGGAGCGCTCAATAGGGCGAAGGCCTGGTAGACGTCGCCAGGGCTTGCAGCGCGTGCGGCAAAAACGTACAGAACCCCCACCAGGATGCCGATGGGGACTCCGACGTCGAGGACCCACTGACTGACACCTTTCAGCGCCTTCCGTGAGCGCCAAGTACGCCGTAGCCGTCTGACCAGGGGCGTGCGCGTGGACGGCAGCTTTAAGTGACCCGGGATCGGGATGGGCCCAACGGGCAAGGCTCCCCCTGTGTGCCAGCGTGCACCGCATGGTGGGCACGCATTCTCCAAGGGGCCGATTCTGCCGTAGGCCGCGGGCGAGTCGGCAAGTGCAGTCCCCACTTGGGACGGAACCGTGTCCTCGCTCAGTTGCCCCTGGGCAGTGCACCTACAGCCCGTGGGCAGGCGTGCCCTGGTCAGGCGCCAGCCAACGACAAAGAGCCGGACCCAGTGAGACTGAGTCCGGCTCTTTAACGTGGCACTTGCGCAGGTCAGCGACTCGATCACACTGATAGCTGCGAAGTGCCCCCGGCAGGATTCGAACCTGCGCACACGGCTCCGGAGGCCGTTGCTCTATCCCCTGAGCTACGGGGGCGCATCGTCGCGTTGCGCGGCGACGGGTAGAACCTTACCAGCTCTCCGGGGCTCTCCATGAACAGGTATTTCTTCGCTTCGACGGGCGTCGGGGGAGCGCGGCGGCCACGGGGCCGGAGGCGGGCGGGAGGCGGCTCCCGGGAGGTGGAAGTGGGGAAAACCGGGACGCGGTCGGGGCCGCGGACCTACTCTCGAGTTGTGCCAGGCGTGCCCGGCCGCGTGCTTGTTGTGGACGACAACAAGGTCATTCGGCAACTGATCAGGGTCAATCTCGAGCTGGAGGGCTTCGAGGTCGTGACCGCGGCCGATGGTGCCGAGTGCCTGGACGTCGTCCATCAGGTTCAGCCCGACGTCATCACCCTCGACGTCGTGATGCCCCGGCTCGACGGTCTGCGGACCGCCGCCCTGCTGCGGGCCGACGCGCGGACCCGGAAGCTGCCCATCGTCGTCGTCAGCGCCTGTACGCAGTACGAGGTCGAGAGCGGGCTGGAGGTCGGCGTCGACGCCTTTCTCGCCAAGCCCTTCGAGCCGAGTGAACTCGTCACCGTCGTGCGGCAATTGGTGGGGCGCGAGTTGTCGGGGGACTCGGAGGGGAGCGGAGGGGCCGAGGAGGTCGGGGAGGTCGACCGGTGTCACGTCGCGCATGCCGATGCGGGCGGTGGTGACGCCCAGCCCCGGGGGTGTGGGCTTGAGTTCGGGCCCAGCTCGCTGGGTGACTGTTCCGTCGACGGTGGCGCAGGCGCCGGTGATGGCGGTGGCGATGACACCGGTGTCCCCGGTGACGCCGAGCCCGCCGCCCGGCCCGGCGGCTGACCCGAGCCGCAGAGCCGGGACAGGACCGGACAGGCCGTCCACATCCCAAGACCACCCGGAAACCGAGTCGCCGACCCACCCCCCTCCTCCCATACGCTTGTCCCCGTGACCCCCGTCGAGCTCTCCCGCACCGTGCTGCGTGCCCTGCGTCATGCCGTTGACGTGGGGGAACTCAGTGTGGTCGTGCCGGAGAAGGTGCTGGTGGAGCCGCCCCGGCCAGGGGGGCACGGGGACTACGCCACCAACGTCGCCCTCCAGGTCGCCCGCGCCGCAGGCCGGCCCCCCCGGCAAGTGGCCGAGCTGCTGTCACCGCGGATCGCCGCCGAGCCCGGCATCGCCGGCGTCGACGTCACCGGGCCCGGGTTCCTGAACATCACCCTCGCCGGCACGCCCGCCGAAACCCTCGTACGCGAGATCCTTCGGCGCGGCACCTGCTACGGGCACGTCCATCCCGACACCGGGGAGACCGCCCAGCTCCACACCCCCCACGAACTGCGCGCCGTCGTCCTCGCCGACAGTGTCCGCCGCATCCTGCGCTCCCAGGGCGTCCTCGTCCGCGTCACGTGCGACGCGGCCCCCGACCCGCGCTGGGTCGACCTCATCGGTGTACGAGTCGACGCCCACGGCCGCCCCCCGCGGCCGCTCCCCACCCTGCGTCCCGTCCCCGCCCCGGCCGGGTCGGACCCCCTGCGTCTCGGCCGTGACGCCGCCCGCTGGGCGCTGCTCCACCCGGCCGCCCACGACCGGCCCCGCGTCGCCCCCGAGCAGGGCGGCGACGACCATCTCGCGCAGCGCGAGGCCAATCCCCTCTTCCGCGTCCGGTACGCCCACTCCCGCGCCCGCGCGCTCACCCGCAACGCCGCCCAACTGGGCTTCACCTCCGCCCCCGGCGACACCGCCCCCCGAGCCACCGCCCCGGGCAGCGAACCCACTCCCCACGCCACCGCCCCCGGCGCCCAAGCCGCCCCGGACGAGCAAACCGCCCCCGGCGCCGAAACCGTCCCGGACGAGCAAACGGCCCCCGGCGCCGAAACCGCCCCCGGCGAGCAAACCGCCCCCGGCGAGCAACTGCTCCGCCACCTCGCCGCCCACCCCCGAACCCTCGCCGCCGCCGCCCGGCACCACGCTCCGGACCGCCTCGCCCGGCATCTGATCGGCACCGCCGACGCCCTGCTCGCCTACCAGCACCTCGTGCTGCCGCTCGGTGACGAGAAACCCTCGGCCGCCCACCGCGCCCGGCTCGCGCTCGCCGAAGCCGCCGGGACGGTGCTCGCCGGCGGCCTGTCCCTGCTCGGCATCAGCGCACCCGAACATCTGTGACGCCCGTGACATCCGTGAGCCACGAGCGCGCCCGAACATCTGTGACGCCCGTGACATCCGTGACCCCCGTGAGCCACGAGCGCGCCCGAACACCTGTGATGCCCGTGACACCCGCGACGCCCGAGAGCCACGAGTCCCGCGTGCCACCCGTGAGAGACGAGACAAACGAGCCATGAGCCGTTCCGCACACCCCGCAGGCCCCCGCCACGGCGACGTCCTGCCCGAGGGCCACTACACCGCGCCGCCGACCGACCTGAACGCCCTGGACGCCAAGGTCTGGTCCCGCACCGTCACCCGGACCGCCGAAGGCGTCGTCAGCGTGGGCGGCATCGCCGTGACCCGGCTCGCCGAGGAGTTCGGCACCCCGGCGTACTTCCTCGACGAGGCCGACTTCCGCGCCCGCTGCCGGGCCTGGCGCGACGCCTTCGGCACCGACGCCGACGTCTTCTACGCCGGCAAGGCCTTCCTCTCCCGGGCCGTCGTGCGGTGGCTGCACGAGGAGGGGCTCAACCTCGACGTGTGCAGCGGCGGCGAGCTGGCCACCGCCCTCGCCGCCGGCATGCCCGCCGAGCGCATCGCCTTCCACGGCAACAACAAGACCGAGGCAGAGATCCACCGGGCGGTCGAGGCCGGCGTCGGGCGCATCGTGCTCGACTCCTTCCAGGAGATCGTGCGCGTCTCGCACATCGCCGAGCGGCTCGGCCGCCGCCAGCGCGTGCAGATCCGCGTGACCGTGGGCGTCGAGGCGCACACCCACGAGTTCATCGCCACCGCGCACGAGGACCAGAAGTTCGGCATCGCCCTGGCCGGCGGGCAGGCCGCGGAGGCCGTGCGGCGCGCCCTCAGGCTCGACGGCATCGAGCTGATCGGGATCCACTCGCACATCGGGTCGCAGATCTTCGACATGGCCGGCTTCGAGGTCTCCGCCCGGCGCGTGGTCCAGCTGCTCGCCGAGGTCCGCGACGAGCACGGCGTGGAGCTCCCGGAGATCGACCTCGGCGGCGGCCTCGGCATCGCGTACACCTCCGAGGACGACCCCCGCGAGCCGCACGAGATCGCCAAGGCGCTGGGCGAGATCGTCACGCGCGAGTGCGCGGCCGCCGGGCTGCGCACCCCCCGCATCTCCGTCGAGCCCGGGCGCGCCATCGTCGGTCCGACCGCCTTCACCCTCTACGAGGTCGGCACCGTCAAGCCCCTCGAAGGGCTGCGCACCTACGTCTCCGTGGACGGCGGGATGTCGGACAACATCCGTACCGCGCTCTACGACGCCGAGTACACCGTCGCCCTCGTCTCCCGCTCCTCCGACGCCGAGCCCATGCTGGTGCGCGTCGTCGGCAAGCACTGCGAGAGCGGTGACATCGTCGTGCGCGACGCCTTCCTGCCCGCCGACCTCGCGCCCGGCGATCTGATCGCCGTGCCCGCGACCGGCGCGTACTGCCGCTCGATGGCGAGCAACTACAACCACGCCCTGCGCCCGCCCGTCGTCGCCGTCGACAGCGGTGCGGCGCGGGTGATCGTGCGGCGCGAGACGGAGGAAGATCTCCTGCGTCTGGACGTCGGATGACGAAAAAGATGAAATAGATGTCTCAGGATCCGGACATTGGACAGAAAGTCCGTTCCGGTGGGTGAGACTGGTCCCACCGTAGTTGTATGAGAAGTGAGGTCGGATGATGCGTACGCGTCCGCTGAAGGTGGCGCTGCTGGGCTGTGGTGTTGTCGGCTCAGAGGTGGCGCGCATCATGACGACGCACGCCGACGACCTCACGGCCAGGATCGGCGCCCCCCTGGAGCTCGCGGGGGTCGCCGTCCGCCGCCCGTCGAAGGTGCGCGAGGGAATCGATCCCGCACTCATCACCACCGACGCGACCGCCCTCGTCAAGCGCGGCGACATCGACGTGATCGTGGAGGTCATCGGCGGCATCGAGCCCGCGAGGACCCTCATCACCACGGCGTTCGAGCACGGCGCCTCCGTCGTCTCCGCGAACAAGGCGCTCATCGCGCAGGACGGCGCCGCGCTGCACGCCGCCGCCGTCGACCACGGGCGGGACCTCTACTACGAGGCCGCCGTCGCCGGCGCCATCCCGCTGATCCGGCCGCTGCGCGAGTCCCTCGCCGGCGACAAGGTCAACCGCGTCCTCGGCATCGTGAACGGCACCACCAACTTCATCCTCGACGCCATGGACACCACCGGCGCCGGATACCAGGAGGCCCTGGACGAGGCCACCGCGCTCGGGTACGCGGAGGCCGACCCCACCGCCGACGTCGAGGGCTTCGACGCCGCCGCCAAGGCCGCGATCCTCGCCGGCATCGCCTTCCACACGCGCGTACGCCTCGACGACGTGTACCGCGAGGGCATGACCGAGGTCACCGCCGCCGACTTCGCGTCCGCGAAACGCATGGGCTGCACCATCAAACTGCTCGCCATCTGCGAGCGGGCCGCCGACGGCGGGTCCGTCACCGCGCGCGTGCACCCCGCGATGATCCCGCTCAGCCACCCGCTGGCGTCGGTCCGCGAGGCGTACAACGCCGTCTTCGTCGAGGCGGAGGCCGCGGGGCAGCTGATGTTCTACGGGCCCGGCGCGGGTGGCTCGCCCACCGCGTCCGCCGTCCTCGGCGACCTGGTGGCCGTCTGCCGCAACAAGCTCGCCGAGTCCACCGGGCCCGGCGACTCCGCGTACACCCAGCTGCCCGTGGGCTCCATGGGCGAGGTCGTCACGCGCTACCACATCAGCCTCGACGTGGCCGACAAGCCGGGCGTCCTCGCCCAGGTCGCGACGGTCTTCGCCGAGCACGGCGTATCGATCGATACGGTCCGTCAGACGGGCAAGGACGGCGAGGCCTCCCTCGTCGTCGTCACCCACCGCGCGCCCGACGCCGCCCTCACCGGCACCGTCGAGGCGCTGCGCAATCTCGACACCGTGCGTGGTGTCGCCAGCATCATGCGGGTTGAAGGGGAGTAAGCAGCAATGACCCACCAGTGGCGCGGAATCATCGAGGAGTACCGGGACCGGCTTCCGGTCTCCGACACCACGCCGGTCGTGACGCTCCGCGAGGGCGGTACGCCGCTCGTGCCCGCGCAGGTGCTCTCCGAGCGCACCGGCTGCGAGGTCCACCTCAAGGTCGAGGGCGCCAACCCCACCGGGTCCTTCAAGGACCGCGGCATGACCATGGCGATCACCAAAGCCAAGGAGGAGGGCGCGAAGGCCGTCATCTGCGCCTCCACCGGCAACACGTCGGCGTCCGCCGCGGCCTACGCCGTACGCGCCGGCATGGTCTGCGCGGTCCTCGTGCCGCAGGGCAAGATCGCGCTCGGCAAGATGGGCCAGGCGCTCGTCTACGGCTCGAAGATCCTCCAGGTCGACGGCAACTTCGACGACTGCCTGAACCTCGCGCGGTCCCTGTCCGAGAACTACCCGGTGGCGCTGGTCAATTCCGTCAACCCGTTCCGCATCGAGGGCCAGAAGACCGCCTCGTTCGAGATCGTGGACGCCCTCGGCGACGCCCCCGACATCCATGTCCTTCCCGTCGGCAACGCCGGAAACATCACGGCCTACTGGAAGGGCTACAAGGAGTACGCCGCCGACTCGGTGTCGACCCGTACCCCCCGTATGTGGGGCTTCCAGGCCTCCGGATCGGCGCCCATCGTGCGCGGCGAGATCGTCAAGGACCCCTCGACGATCGCCACCGCGATTCGCATCGGCAACCCCGCGTCGTGGCAGTACGCGCTCGACGCGCGCGAGGAGTCGGGCGGCTTCATCGACGAGGTGACGGACCGTGAGATCCTGCGCGCCTACAAACTGTTGGCCTCCCAGGAGGGCGTCTTCGTGGAGCCCGCGTCGGCCGCCTCGGTCGCCGGTCTGCTGAAGGCCGCCGAGCAGGGCAAGGTCGACCCGGGCCAGAAAATCGTCTGCACGGTCACGGGCAACGGCCTCAAGGACCCCGACTGGGCCGTCGCGGGCGCCCCGCAGCCGGTCACGGTCCCGGTCGACGCGGCCACCGCCGCCGAGCGCCTCGGTCTGGCGTAACCCCGCGGGCGCATACGAGGGGTGGCACAGGGGGCTTACGACACGCATCGTGCGCCTCCTGTGCGCCCTATGTCGCCACAGAACCTTCCTTCGATAGGCTGTACCGAACCCGCCCCGCCGCATATGCCGCGGTGCCGCCGTAGTGCGCGGCCTTCGGGTCTTTTGTACATGTGGCACGTACGAAACTACGCAGCCTCAAAAACACGCAGCTCAAGGAGAGTCATCGAGCGATGGCCGGTCCAGCGTTCCGCGCCGCCGCCGTCCGGGTGCGCGTCCCCGCCACCAGCGCCAACCTCGGTCCGGGCTTCGACGCCCTGGGCCTGGCGCTGGGTCTGTACGACGACGTGGTCGTCCGGGTGGCCGACTCCGGCCTGAACATCGACATCGCCGGGGAGGGCGGCGACGCCCTCCCGCGCGACGAGTCGCATCTGCTCGTACGCTCCCTGCGCACCGCCTTCGACCTGCTCGGCGGACAGCCGCGCGGCCTGGAGATCGTGTGCGCCAACCGCATCCCGCACGGCCGCGGCCTCGGCTCCTCGTCCGCCGCCATCTGCGCGGGCATCGTCGCCGCCCGCGCCGTGACGATAGGCGGCGAGGCCAGGCTCGACGACGCGGCGCTCCTGGAGCTCGCCACCGAGATCGAGGGCCACCCCGACAACGTCGCCGCCTGTCTGCTCGGCGGTTTCACCCTCTCCTGGATGGACGCGGGAGCCGCGCGGGCGATCAGGATGGAACCGGCCGGTTCCATCGTTCCGGTGGTTTTCGTCCCCGGCAAGCCCGTCCTCACCGAGACGGCGCGCGGCCTGCTCCCACGCACCGTCCCGCACGTCGACGCGGCCGCCAACGCGGGCCGGGCGGCCCTGCTCGTCGAGGCCCTGACCAGGCGCCCCGAGCTGCTGCTGCCCGCCACCGAGGACCGCCTGCACCAGGAGTACCGCGCGCCGGCCATGCCGGAGAGCGCCGCCCTGGTGGAGCGGCTGCGCGCAGACGGCGTACCCGCGGTGATCTCCGGCGCGGGCCCCACGGTCCTCGCGCTGGCCGAAGACAGTGCGGCCGACAAGGTCGCACGCCTGGCGGGAGAGGGCTGGGCGGCCAATCGCCTGGCGCTCGACGCCAGGGGAGCGAGCGTGCTGCCGCTCGCGTCCTGACGCGGTGCGCACCGTGACCGCGGTGACCGCAGCGAACGCAGGGAACGCAGGGAATTCGGGGCGACCCGATTTCGAGAGGGGGAATGTTTGTTGGATCCGGTAGTGTTAATCTCAAGTCTGCACCCGACCTCACCATGGCGAGGTGCTTTGTGTCCCCGTCCGGGACAACCATTCTTCCGGGAGCCCCCCAAACTGCTTCGTGCCCCGCACTGAGCGGTCCTGAGCACGCTCCGGAACCGGCGTGACCGAGCCGAGTGACACCGCACATCAGTGGCACGGCATCGCAATCGCCATCACCAATGAATTCTTCCGCCTCGTTGGCGGACCACCGCCCCGGCACGGTCCATACGCATAGGACCGCCGGACAGCACAACCGGTCGCCGAGCCAGACAGGCCGACGTCCGCTCCAGGGAAGGACCCTTCGTGAGCGACACCACCGATCTGATGGGCGTGACTGCCGACACGCCCGCCACGGACGCCTCCGCGGCGCCTGCCACCGGTGCTTCGGCCGGGTCCCGGCGGCGCCGCGGCACCGGCCTCGAGGGCATGGTGCTGGCGGAACTGCAGCAGGTCGCCTCGGGCCTTGGGATCAAGGGAACCGGGCGCATGCGCAAGAGCCAGCTGATCGAGGTCATCAAGGAGGCGCAGGCAGGGGGCGGAGCCCCGGCGAAGAGCGCCGCGCCCGCCGGCGACACCGCCGAGACCAAGCCCAAGCGCCGGGCCACCTCCAAGGCCCGTACGGGTGAGGACGCGGCGAGCACCGGCAAGGCGGCCGCCGCCGACAAGGCCGAGAGCCCCAAGGCCGAGAAGGCCCCCGCCCAGCAGCAGATCGAGATCCCCGGCCAGCCGGCCGAGCGCGGCGCGGACGACCAGCCGGCCGGCGAGCGCCGCCGGCGCCGGGCCACCGCCGACGCGGGCAGCCCGGAGACCGTGACCGCCGAGGCCAAGAGCGAGCCGAAGGCCGAGGCCAAGGGCGACGCGTCCGAGGCCAAGGGCGGCGAGGCCTCCGGTGACGCCGAGGGCCGCCGCGAGCGCCGGGACCGCCAGGGCCGCGGCCGCGACCGCGACCGCCGCGGCAACAAGGGCGACGACCAGCAGGGCGGCGGCCAGCAGGGCGGCGGCCAGCAGGGCGGCGGCCAGCAGGGCGGCGGCCGCCAGGACCGCCAGGACCGTCAGGACCGGCAGGACCGCCAGCAGCAGGGCGGCGGCCGTCCGGACCGCCAGGACCGCCAGCGGGACAACGGCCCGCGGGCCGACGAGGACGGGGACGACTTCGAGGGTGGCCGCCGCGGCCGCCGCGGTCGCTACCGGGACCGCCGTGGCCGCCGCGGGCGCGACGAGCAGGGCTTCGGCAACGAGCCGCAGGTCTCCGAGGACGACGTCCTGATCCCCGTCGCGGGCATCCTGGACATCCTCGACAACTACGCGTTCATCCGTACGTCGGGCTACCTCCCCGGCCCCAACGACGTGTACGTCTCGCTGGCCCAGGTCCGCAAGAACGGCCTGCGCAAGGGCGACCACGTCACCGGCGCGGTCCGCCAGCCCAAGGACGGCGAGCGCCGCGAGAAGTTCAACGCGCTCGTACGCCTCGACTCGGCGAACGGCATGGCGGCCGAATCCGGGCGCGGGCGACCGGAGTTCAGCAAGCTGACGCCCCTTTACCCGCAGGACCGGCTCCGCCTGGAGACCGACCCGGGCGTGCTCACCACCCGCATCATCGACCTCGTCGCGCCCATCGGCAAGGGACAGCGCGGCCTGATCGTGGCCCCGCCGAAGACCGGCAAGACCATGATCATGCAGGCGATCGCCAACGCGATCACGGTCAACAACCCCGAGTGCCACCTGATGGTCGTCCTGGTCGACGAGCGTCCGGAAGAGGTCACCGACATGCAGCGGTCGGTGAAGGGCGAGGTCATCTCCTCGACCTTCGACCGTCCCGCCGAGGACCACACCACGGTCGCCGAGCTGGCCATCGAGCGCGCCAAGCGCCTGGTGGAGCTGGGCCACGACGTCGTCGTGCTGCTCGACTCGATCACGCGTCTGGGCCGTGCCTACAACCTGGCGGCGCCGGCCTCCGGCCGCATCCTGTCCGGTGGTGTCGACTCGACGGCCCTGTACCCGCCGAAGCGCTTCTTCGGTGCCGCGCGCAACATCGAGGACGGCGGCTCGCTGACCATCCTCGCCACCGCGCTCGTCGACACCGGGTCCCGCATGGACGAGGTCATCTTCGAGGAGTTCAAGGGCACCGGCAACGCCGAGCTCAAGCTCGACCGCAAGCTCGCCGACAAGCGCATCTTCCCGGCGGTGGACGTGGACGCGTCCGGCACCCGCAAGGAAGAGATCCTGCTCGGCAGCGACGAGCTCGCCGTCACCTGGAAGCTGCGCCGCGTGCTGCACGCGCTCGACCAGCAGCAGGCCATCGAGCTGCTGCTGGACAAGATGAAGCAGACGAAGTCGAACGGCGAGTTCCTGCTGCAGATCCAGAAGACGACCCCGACGCCGGGCAACGGCAACGACTAGTCGTCACCGGCACGCGAAAGGGCCGTCCCGTCACACCTGTGACGGGGCGGCCCTTTTGTCGCACGCGAGACGTTGGCCACACCCATAAGAAATTCTCACGGCTTCGGGCGGTAGCGCCACAAGGCGTGAAAGCGCAGGTGAGAAGCGGAAAAGGGCTGGGCCGTCCACACGGTCCGTAGCGAATGCGACCCGGGGCGCACACAGGGCGCCGTGCAACCCTTCTTTCGGATTTCCCGTCTGACAAGTGACGGAAAACCACGCTTGACCCTGACATCAGGGGGGTACCGGCCGACGAGGACTGAGGGGCGCATGACCGACGAGAGCAGGGCCGCCGCCGCGCGCAAGCGGGGCAAGCGCGGCCGTCGCCGCAAGCCGCGCGACAAGCGCAAGAAGGTGCTCGTCGGCACGGCGTGGGCCGCGGCCTCGGTGGTCGTCCTCGGCGGCGCGGGCGCCGGCTTCCTGTACTTCAAGCTCAACGGCAACATCAAGGGCGTCGACATCAACGCCGCCCTCGGCACCAACCGCCCCCCGGACATCGACAACGGCTCCCAGGACATCCTGGTCCTCGGCTCCGACTCCCGCTCCGGCAAGAACGCCAAGTACGGCAAGGACGAGGGCGCGGCCCGCTCCGACACCGCGATGATCGTCCACGTCTACAAGGGCCACCAGAAGGCCAGCGTGGTCTCCATACCCCGCGACACCCTCATATCCCGGCCCGAGTGCGCGAGCGAGGACGGCCGCACGGACCCCGGCGGGCAGCGGCAGATGTTCAACACGGCGTACGAGGTCGGCGGCCCCGCCTGCGCCGTCAAGACCGTCGAGGAGATGTCCGGCATCAGGATGGACCACTACCTCGAAGTGGACTTCACGGGCTTCAAGAAGCTCATCGACACCCTCGGCGGCGTCGACATCACCACCAAGAAGGCGATCCACGACAAGGACAGCCACCTCGACCTGGACGCGGGCACGCACACCCTGAACGGCGAGCAGGCGCTCGGCCTGGTCCGCACCCGCCACGGCGTCGGCGACGGCAGCGACCTCGGCCGCATCCAGCTCCAGCAGGCGTTCATCAAGGCCCTGCTGGACCAGGTCAAGGAGGTCGGGGTGTTCAGCAGCCCGAAGAAGCTCTTCGACCTCGCCGACGACGCGACCAGCGCCGTCACCACGGACTCCGACCTGAACGACGTCAAGAGCCTCGCGGGCTTCGCGAACGGCCTCAAGGGCATCGGCGCGGGTGACATGAAGATGGTCACGATGCCCATCCAGTACGACCCCGCCGACCCCAACCGCGTCCTGCCCCTCGAAGAGGCCGACCGGGAGGTCTGGGACGCCCTGCGGGCCGACAGGCCCATCCCGAAGTCCGCCACCGACAAGTCCGCGGGCGACAAGGGAGCCGTGGGCTCCGTGGTGAGCAGCGGATAGGACCGGCCCGCACGGCCCCGGAACCGGCCCCGGAATAGATCCCGGCCTCCCCTCGTTTTGGGAGATACGGCCGGTCCTGGCAGACTGGTACGTCGGCCCCGGTTCACGTACGAGCAATCCGCCCGTACGACCCGGCGCCCTCCCGAAACTAGGAGACACCTTGAAGCGCGACATCCACCCCGAGTACGTCGAGACCCAGGTCAGCTGCACCTGTGGCGCCGAGTTCACCACCCGCAGCACGATCTCCAGCGGCACCGTCCGCGCCGAGGTCTGCTCCGAGTGCCACCCGTTCTACACGGGCAAGCAGAAGATCCTCGACACCGGTGGCCGCGTGGCCCGCTTCGAGGCCCGCTTCGGCAAGGCCGCGGCTGCCAAGAAGTAGCGAGCCACTGCGCCGGTCATCGGCCGCCCTCGGGAGGGGGTGGCCGGGACCGGCGCTTTTGCCGTCCCGCAGCCAATTCGCGTAGAAACCCGCGCGAAGCACCCTCGCGCAGAAATCCCTCGCGCAGAAAACCAGGAGCCCCCGATGTTCGAGGCGGTCGAGGAACTGATCGGCGAACACGCCGATCTCGAGAAGAAGCTCGCCGACCCGTCGGTCCACGCCGACCAGGCCAACGCGCGCAAGCTCAACAAGCGCTACGCCGAGCTGACCCCGATCGTCACGACGTACCGCACCTGGAAGCAGACCGGGGACGACATCGAGACCGCCCGCGAGCTGGGCGCCGACGACCCCGAGTTCGCCGCCGAGGTCAAGGACCTGGAGCGCCGGCGCGACGAGATCACCGAGAAGCTGCGGCTGCTGCTCGTGCCCCGGGACCCGTCCGACGACAAGGACGTCATCCTGGAGATCAAGGCGGGCGCGGGCGGCGACGAGTCCGCCCTGTTCGCCGGCGACCTGCTGCGCATGTATCTGCGCTACGCCGAGCGCGTCGGCTGGAAGACCGAGATCATCGACTCCACCGAGTCCGAGCTGGGCGGCTACAAGGACGTCCAGGTCGCCGTGAAGACCAAGGGCGGCCAGGGCGCCACTGAGCCCGGCCAGGGCGTGTGGGCCCGGCTGAAGTACGAGGGCGGCGTGCACCGCGTGCAGCGCGTGCCCTCCACCGAGTCGCAGGGCCGCATCCACACCTCCGCCGCCGGCGTCCTGGTGACGCCCGAGGCCGAGGAGATCGACGTCGAGATCCACGCCAACGACCTGCGCATCGACGTCTACCGCTCCTCGGGCCCCGGCGGCCAGTCCGTGAACACCACCGACTCCGCGGTGCGCATCACCCACCTGCCGACCGGCGTCGTCGCCTCCTGCCAGAACGAGAAGAGCCAGCTCCAGAACAAGGAGCAGGCCATGCGCATCCTGCGCTCCAGGCTGCTCGCCGCCGCCCAGGAGGAGGCGGAGAGCAAGGCCGCCGACGCCCGCCGCAGCCAGGTCCGCACCGTCGACCGCTCCGAGAAGATCCGGACGTACAACTACCCGGAAAACCGGATCTCGGACCACCGCGTCGGCTTCAAGGCGTACAACTTGGACCAGGTGCTCGACGGCGAGCTGGACGCGGTCATCCAGGCCTGCGTCGACGCGGACTCCGCGGCCAAGCTCGCGGCGGCCTGACGCCCCCATCCCTCGTACGACGCCCCCGGAGGACATGCGTGAACCTGCTGCTCGCGGAAGTGGCCCAGGCCACCCAGCGGCTGGCCGTCGCCGGCGTGCCCTCGCCGCGCAACGACGCGGAGGAGCTCGCGGCCTTCGTGCACGGCGTGAAGCGGGGCGAGCTGCACTCCGTCAAGGACACCGACTTCGACGCCCGCTACTGGGAGACCATCGCGCGCCGTGAGGCCCGCGAGCCGCTCCAGCACATCACCGGCCGCGCCTACTTCCGCTACCTGGAGCTCCAGGTCGGCCCCGGCGTCTTCGTGCCCCGCCCCGAGACCGAGTCGGTCGTCGGCTGGGCCATAGACGCGGTGCGCGCGATGGACGTCGTCGAACCGCTCATCGTCGACCTGTGCACCGGCTCCGGCGCCATCGCGCTGGCCCTCGCCCAGGAGGTCCCGCGCTCGCGCGTGCACGCCGTGGAGCTGTCCGAGGACGCCCTGAAGTGGACCCGCAAGAACGTCGAGGGCTCCCGGGTCAAGCTCGTCCAGGGCGACGCCCGCGACGCGTTCCCCGAGCTGGACGGCCAGGTCGACCTGGTGGTCTCCAACCCGCCGTACATCCCCCTCACCGAGTGGGAGTACGTCGCCCCGGAGGCCCGCGACTACGACCCCGACCTCGCCCTGTTCTCCGGCGAGGACGGCCTGGACCTGATCCGCGGCATCGAGCGCACCGCCCACCGGCTGCTGCGCCCGGGCGGGGTCGTCGTCGTCGAGCACGCCGACACCCAGGGCGGCCAGGTCCCCTGGATCTTCACCGAGGAGCGGGGCTGGGCCGACGCGGCCGACCACCCCGACCTCAACAACCGGCCGCGCTTCGCGACAGCCCGCAAGGCGACGCCGTGATGACCGATACCCCAAGGCAGCAGTACGTGTACGAGGAGGCCCGCTGATGGCACGGCGATACGACACCAACGACGCGACCGACCGCTCGACCGGTCTGCGCGAGGCCGCGTCCGCCGTCCGCCGGGGCGAGCTGGTCGTCCTGCCCACCGACACCGTCTACGGCATCGGCGCCGACGCCTTCAGCCCCGAGGCGTGCGCCGACCTGCTCGACGCCAAGGGCCGCGGCCGCAACATGCCGACGCCCGTCCTCATCGGCTCCCCGAACACCCTGCACGGCCTGGTCACCGACTTCTCCGAGATGGCCTGGGAGCTGGTCGACGCCTTCTGGCCCGGCGCCCTGACCCTGGTCGCCAAGCAGCAGCCCTCCCTCCAGTGGGACCTCGGCGACACCCGGGGCACGGTCGCCATCCGCATGCCGCTGCACCCCGTCGCCATCGAACTGCTCACCGAGGTCGGCCCGATGGCCGTCTCCTCCGCCAACCTCACCGGGCACCCCGCCCCCGAGGACTGCGACGCCGCCCAGGACATGCTCGGCGACTCCGTCTCCGTGTACCTGGACGGCGGCCCGACGCCCGGCATCGTCCCCTCCTCGATCGTCGACGTCACGGGCCGGGTGCCGGTCCTGCTCCGGGCCGGCGCCCTCGACGCGGACGAGCTGCGCAAGGTGGTCCCCGACCTCGAGGTGGCGAATTGACAGCCCCTGAGACGGGGCGTGGCATAACGGGCTTCCCGGGCTCTGCGGGCACCTTCCGCATCCTCCACGTCAGCACCGGCAACGTGTGCCGCTCGCCGATCACCGAGCGGCTGACCCGGCATGCCCTCGCCGACCGCCTCGGCGACCCGCTCACCGGCGGCCTGATCGTGGAGAGCGCGGGCACCTGGGGCCACGAGGGCGCCCCCATGGAGACCAACGCCGAGACGGTCCTCGCCGACTTCGGCGCGGACGCCAGCGGCTTCATGGGACGCGAGCTCCTCGACGACCACGTCATCCGCGCCGACCTGGTCCTGACCGCCACCCGCGACCACCGGGCCCAGGTCATCTCCATGGGCCACTCGGCGGGCCTGCGCACGTTCACGCTCAAGGAGTTCACGCGCCTGGTGCGGGCCATAGACCCGACCACCCTGCCCGAGCCCGACGGCAACGGCGTGGTGGAGCGCGCCCGCGCCCTGGTGCGGGCCGCCGCCGCCCTGCGCGGCTGGCTGCTGGCGCCGAACGTCGAGGCCGACGAGGTGTACGACCCCTACGGCGCCCCGCTGCCGTTCTTCCGGTCCGTGGGCGACGAGATCAACCAGGCGCTCGACCCCGTGGTGACGGCGCTGACCGGGGTGCCCGCACACATGTAGCCGGACCGGGGTGCCCGCCCCCGGGCGGCGGCCTACATTGGATCTGAGGTCACCCCCCGCCAGGCCCCGGAGCCCACGATGTCGCTCAGCACGGTCAGCACCGCCGCCCCCGCCGCCCACCCGGCGTCGTACACCGACCTCGACGCGCTGCGCCGGCAGGACCCCGAGCTGGCCGAGGTCCTCGCCGCCGAGGCCGCCCGGCAGTCCGCCGGGCTCCAGCTGGTCGCCGCCGAGAACTTCACCTCACCGGCCGTCCTGACCGCCCTCGGCTCCCCGCTCGCCAACAAGTACGCCGAGGGCTACCCCGGCGCCCGCCACCACGGCGGCTGCGAACTGGTGGACGTCGCCGAGCGGCTCGCCGTGGAGCGCGCCAAGGCCCTCTTCGGCGCCGAACACGCCAATGTGCAGGCGCACTCCGGTTCCTCCGCCGTCCTCGCCGCGTACGCCGCGCTGCTGCGGCCCGGCGACACCGTCCTCGCCATGGGCCTGCCGTACGGCGGGCACCTCACGCACGGCTCGCCCGCGAACTTCTCCGGACGCTGGTTCGACTTCGTCGGCTACGGCGTCGACGCCGACACCGGCCTCATCGACCACGACCAGGTGCACGCCCTGGCCCGCGCCCACCGCCCGAAGGCCATCGTCTGCGGTTCGATCTCCTACCCCCGGCACATCGACTACGCGGCCTTCCGCGAGATCGCCGACGACGTGGGCGCCTACCTCATCGCCGACGCGGCCCACCCCCTCGGCCTGGTGGCCGGGGGAGCGGCGCCGAGCCCGGTGCCGCACGCCGACGTCGTCTGCGCCACCACCCACAAGGTCCTGCGCGGCCCCAGGGGCGGCCTCCTGCTCTGCGGGGCGGACCTGGCGCACAGGATCGACCGGGCCGTCTTCCCGTTCACGCAGGGAGGCGCCCAGATGCACACGATCGCGGCCAAGGCCGTCGCCTTCGGCGAGGCGTCGGCGCCGGACTTCAGGTCGTACGCCCATCAGGTGGTCGCCAACGCACGCACGCTGGCCGAGGGCCTGGCCGCCGCCGGGTTCGCGGTCGCCACCGGCGGCACCGACACCCACCTGCTCCTGATCGACCCCGCGCCCCTCGGGGTGGACGCGCACACCGCCCGCGGCAGGCTCGCCGCCGCCGGGATCGTCCTGGACACCTGCGCCCTGGCACACGGTGACGCCCGCGGGCTGCGCCTGGGCACGGCGGCCGTCACGACCCAGGGGATGACCGGCCCCGAGATGGAGCGGATCGCCGGCCTGCTGGCCGACGCGGTGCGCGAGGGCGCGGACGTACGGCGTGAGGTGCGCGAACTGGCGGGCGGATTTCCACCGTATCCGCGATAGGAGGGGGTGGCCGCGTCAGAGACGGACGCGTACTCGTGCAACCATCGTCGCTACCCGTAAGTCCCCAACCGTATGCGCGCAAAGCTAGGGTGTGGGGCTGAGATGGCCAGCGATACCTGTGGGGAAGCCCGTGCGTGAATACCTGCTGACGCTCTGCATCACGGCCGCGGTGACCTATCTGCTGACCGGACCGGTGCGGAAGTTCGCGATCGTGGCCGGCGCGATGCCGGAGATCCGCGCTCGTGACGTGCACCGGGAGCCCACGCCCCGGCTCGGCGGGATCGCGATGTTCTTCGGCCTGTGCGCGGGCCTGCTGGTCGCCGACCACCTGCCGAACCTGAACGCGGTCTTCGAGAACTCCAACGAACCGCGCGCGCTGCTCTCCGGGGCGGCGCTGATCTGGCTGATCGGCGTCCTCGACGACAAGTTCGAGATCGACGCGCTGATCAAGCTCGGCGGCCAGATGATCGCCGCGGGCGTCATGGTGATGCAGGGCCTGACGATCCTGTGGATCCCCATCCCCGGCGTCGGCCCGGTCTCCCTGACCTCCGGCCAGGGCACGCTGCTCACGGTCGCGCTCGTGGTCATCACCATCAACGCCGTCAACTTCGTGGACGGCCTCGACGGCCTCGCGGCCGGCATGGTCTGCATCGCCTCCGCCGCGTCGTTCATGTACGCCTACCGCATCTGGTACGGCTACGGCATCGAGGCCGCCGCCCCCGCGACCCTCTTCGCCGCCATCCTCATGGGCATGTGCCTGGGCTTCCTGCCGCACAACATGCACCCCGCCCGCATCTTCATGGGCGACTCCGGCTCGATGCTCATCGGCCTGATCCTGGCGGCCGGCGCCATCTCCGTGACGGGGCAGGTCGATCCGGCCACCCTGAAGCTGAACTTCGGCGGCGACCGCGACGCCACGCACGCGATGCTGCCGGTCTTCATCCCGCTCCTGATGCCGCTCACGATCATCGCGATCCCCTTCGCCGACCTGGTCCTCGCGATCGTGCGCCGCACCTGGAACGGCAAGTCGCCGTTCGCCGCCGACCGCGGGCACCTGCACCACCGGCTCCTGGAGATCGGCCACTCGCACAGCCGTGCGGTGCTGATCATGTACTTCTGGTCGGCGCTCATCGCCTTCGGCACCGTCGCGTACTCGGTGCACTCCACCAGCGTGTGGATCCTGTTCGTCATCGTCGCGTTGAGCGCACTGGGCCTCGTGCTGCTCCTGCTGCCGCGCTTCACGCCGCGCACCCCGCGCTGGGCGGAGGCGTTCGTGCCGCCGCGCTACCGCCGCCGCAGGCAGGAGCGGGCCACCGCCGAACCGGCCCCGGACGGCCCCGAGAAGCTCTCCGCCGAGGCCGCCGCCCCGGTGCCCGAGCTGAGCGGCGCCGGGCGCCCGCACGGCAGCACGGCGCTCTCCGCGCGGCCTCGTGTACGGTCGCACGAGCGCGACTAGCGGCGGCTACCACCCCGACGCGCGCGCGGCCAACGCGCAACGCGCGCGGTGGGCCGAACGTGTGACGGTCGGCACACTTTCAGGTAAAGACTGCATCAAATAGTTTGTGATACGGTTCACGAGAACCCGAGATATATTGGGGCGGCCCCGAAGAGACCGGCCGCCTTGGTGAGGTGCGCCTCGTCGTGTCCGGGCCAGGGCCTTCGCTCGACGATCGCAATGCCACGTCCCCAAATTTCGCCGGAGGAGCTGCCGCCATGCAGTCCAACGACGCCCGCACACTCCTGCACTGTGCCCTGCCCACCGCTGCCGCGGGCGCGGCGGGGATCGCGGTCAGCGCCGCCGTAGCCGGCGGCAAGGGTGCGCTCGGTGCCACCTTCGGCGCACTGGTCGTCCTGTTGTTCATGGGCGGTGGCCTTGTGGCGCTGCAGCGAGGCGCGCGCTCCTTCCCTCATCTGTTCCAGATGATGGGTCTGCTGGTCTACACCGTCCAGATCCTGGTGCTGATGGTCGCTCTCACCGCGCTGCGCGGTACGTCGGCCTTCAATCACAAGTGCTTCGCGTTCACCCTGCTCGCCGCCACTTTGGTGTGGATGGCCGCGCAGGTGCGCTCCCATATGAAGGCCAAGGTCCTCTACGTGGAGCCGGAATCCGCCCGGCCGCAATCGTGAGCTGTAGGGGCAGCGTAAGAAGGCCTCCGCTCATTTGCTATGGTCTCGCCACAACTGCGGCAGAGCTGGCGCGGGAGGCGGCCGTGCCTGTGAAGCCTTACGGCTCGGAGCCCAGCCGCCGCCCCCAAATCCGCAAGTCCAGTCCAGTGCCGCTCCGCGGTCGTAGGCCGCGCCGACACATCGAGGTTGCCGTACCCATGCGCCACGTTGAAGGAGCTCGCGGTGAGTAACGCCCAGACGCTCGCCTTCGAGACCGATTGCCATATTTTTGAAGGGTGCGGTTTCCCGACCCCCGGCCTGCACTCCTTCCTCTTCGAGCCGATTTTCACCGTCAACGGCTTTGAGTTCAACAAGCCGATGCTGCTGGCCCTGGTGAGTTCGGTCGTCGTCATCGGCTTCTTCTGGGCGGCTTTCAATAAGCCAAAGCTGATCCCTGGCAAGCTCCAGATGATCGGTGAGATCGGCTACGACTTCGTGCGCCGCGGCGTCGTCTACGAGACGCTCGGCAAGAAGG
The DNA here is from genome assembly GCF_040629635.1 of Streptomyces sp. NPDC005898. Taxonomy (NCBI): domain Bacteria; kingdom Bacillati; phylum Actinomycetota; class Actinomycetes; order Kitasatosporales; family Streptomycetaceae; genus Streptomyces; species Streptomyces sp. NPDC005898. The sequence goes on from NZ_JBEXWC010000009.1 coordinate 196,225, forward strand.
AGGGCGAGAAGTACGTCCCTCTGATGGTCTCGCTGTTCTTCTTCATCTGGATCATGAACCTCTGGTCGGTCGTTCCGCTCGCCCAGTTCCCGGTGACCTCGGTCATCGCCCTTCCGGCGGGTCTCGCGGCGATCGTCTACATCCTCTGGGTGAGCGTGACCTTCAAGAGGCACGGCTTCATCGGCGGCTGGAAGAACATCACCGGCTACGACCGCTCGCTCGGCCCCGTCTTCCCGATGGTCATGTTCTTCGAGTTCCTCTCGAACATGATCATCCGGCCCTTCACCCACGCGGTGCGGCTCTTCGCCAACATGTTCGCGGGTCACGTCCTGCTGGTGATCTTCACCATCGCGAGCTGGTACCTGCTGAACGGCATCGGCATCGCCTACGCAAGTGTCTCGTTCGTGATGGTCATCGTGATGACGATCTTCGAGCTGTTCATCCAGGCGCTGCAGGCCTACGTCTTCATCCTGCTGGCGTCCAGCTACATCCAGGGCGCGCTCGCCGAGCACCACTGAGTACGCCTCTCCTCCCCCCGATACATCCGGTGGCCAACCCCCACCGGCCCGTAAAAAGAAGGAAGTTACGGCATGTCCGCTCTCGAGACCCTCGCCGCGGTCAACATCCAGGGCAACTTCGGTGCGATCGGCTACGGCCTCGCCGCGATCGGCCCCGGCATCGGCGTCGGCGTCATCTTCGGTAACGGTACGCAGGCCCTCGCCCGTCAGCCCGAGGCCGCCGGCCTCATCCGCCAGAACCAGATCCTCGGCTTCGTGCTCTGTGAGGCCCTGGCGCTCATCGGTCTGGTCATGGGCTTCGTTTACCCGGTTCCTTCCTGATCCGGTCTCGTTGACGAGAAACTTCAACGGAAGGCACTGATGTGATCTCTCTGGTACAGCTGGCGTCGGAGGAGCCTCAAAACCCTCTGATTCCGGAGATCCCTGAGCTCGTCATCGGCCTCATCGCGTTCGTCATCGTCTTCGGCTTCTTCGCCAAGAAGTTCCTCCCGAACATCAACAAGGTTCTGGAAGAGCGCCGCGAGGCGATCGAAGGCGGCATCGAAAAGGCCGAGGCCGCGCAGACCGAGGCCCAGAGCGTGCTCGAGCAGTACAAGGCTCAGCTCGCCGAGGCCCGGCACGAGGCCGCGCGCCTGCGCCAGGAGGCGCAGGAGCAGGGTGCTCAGCTCATCGCCGAGATGCGGGCCGAGGGCCAGCGTCAGCGCGAGGAGATCGTCGCCGCCGGTCACGCCCAGATCGAGGCCGACCGCAAGGCCGCCGCGCAGTCGCTGCGTCAGGACGTGGGCCACCTGGCCACCGCCCTGGCCGGCAAGCTCGTCGGCGAGTCCCTTGAGGACCACGCCCGGCAGAGCCGCACCATCGACCGCTTCCTCGACGAGCTCGAGGAGAAGGCCGAGGCGGCTCGATGACAGCGCACGGAGCCAGCCGCGAGGCACTGGCCGCCGCGCGCGAGCGTCTGGACGCGCTGACCGACAACACGTCGGTCGACGCGAAGCGGCTCGCGGACGAGCTGGCCGCGGTCACCGCGCTGTTCGGCCGCGAGGTCTCGCTGCGTCGGGTCCTGACCGACCCGGCGCAGTCCGGTGAGGCCAAGGCCGCGCTGGCCGGGCGCCTGCTGAGCGGCCAGGTGGGCGGCGAGACCGCCGACCTGGTGGCCGGCATGGTCCGCTCGCGCTGGTCGCAGTCGCGGGACCTGGTGGACGCCCTCGAGGAGCTCGCCAACCTCGCCGACCTGACCGGCGCGCAGCAGGCCGGCGCGCTGGACAACGTCGAGGACGAGCTGTTCCGGTTCGGCCGGATCGTCTCCTCCAGCACCGGGCTGCGGGCGGCGCTGACCGACCGCGCCGCCACGGGCACGGCCAAGAGCGAGCTGCTGCGCAGCCTGCTCGGCGGTCGCGCCGAGGACGTGACGGAGCGGCTCGTCGAGCGCCTGGTGACCGCGCCCCGCGGACGTAGCCTGGAAGAGGGACTCGAGTCCCTCTCCAAGCTGGCCGCGGACCGACGCAACCGCATGGTCGCCGTCGTCACTTCCGCTGTTCCGCTCTCGGACCAGCAGAAGCTGCGTCTCGGTGCCGCCCTGGTCAAGGTGTACGGACGTCCGATGCACCTCAACCTCGACGTGGACCCCGAGATCCTCGGCGGGATCAGGGTCCAGGTGGGCGACGAGGTCATCAACGGCAGCATCGCGGACCGCATCGAGGAAGCCGGCCGCCGCGTGGCCGGCCAGTAACCCAACAAGCACGAAATACGGCCCTAGTTGGGCCGTGCAGAGGATTCCTGGGGGCTGACCCCAGACCCCCCAAGAAAACTTCGGGCCCAACAAGGAGAGCAGGGAACCCAGATGGCGGAGCTCACGATCCGGCCGGAGGAGATCCGGGACGCGCTGGAGAACTTTGTCCAGGCGTACAAGCCGGACGCGGCCTCGCGCGAGGAGGTCGGTACGGTCACCGTCGCCGGCGACGGTATCGCCAAGGTCGAGGGTCTTCCCTCGGCGATGGCGAACGAACTGCTGAAGTTCGAGGACGGCACCCTCGGCCTCGCGCTGAACCTCGAAGAGCGCGAGATCGGTGCCGTCGTCCTCGGCGAGTTCAGCGGTATCGAGGAGGGCCAGCCGGTGCAGCGCACCGGTGAGGTGCTCTCCGTCGCCGTGGGCGAGGGTTACCTCGGCCGCGTCGTCGACCCGCTCGGCAACCCGATCGACGGTCTCGGCGAGATCGAGACCAGCGGACGTCGCGCCCTCGAGCTGCAGGCCCCGGGCGTCATGGCCCGTAAGTCGGTGCACGAGCCGATGGAGACCGGCTACAAGGCCGTCGACGCGATGACCCCGATCGGCCGTGGTCAGCGTCAGCTGATCATCGGTGACCGCCAGACCGGCAAGACCGCCCTGGCCGTCGACACGATCATCAACCAGCGCGACAACTGGCGCTCGGGCGACGTGAACAAGCAGGTGCGCTGCATCTACGTCGCCATCGGTCAGAAGGGGTCCACCATCGCCTCCGTGCGTGGTGCCCTCGAAGAGGCCGGCGCGCTGGAGTACACGACCATCGTCGCCGCCCCGGCGTCCGACCCGGCCGGCTTCAAGTACCTGGCGCCGTACACCGGTTCGGCCATCGGCCAGCACTGGATGTACGAGGGCAAGCACGTCCTCATCGTCTTCGACGACCTCTCGAAGCAGGCCGACGCCTACCGCGCCGTGTCCCTGCTGCTGCGCCGTCCGCCGGGGCGCGAGGCCTACCCCGGTGACGTCTTCTACCTGCACTCGCGTCTCCTGGAGCGCTGCGCGAAGCTCTCCGACGAGCTGGGCAAGGGCTCTATGACGGGTCTGCCGATCGTCGAGACCAAGGCGAACGACGTGTCGGCGTTCATCCCGACCAACGTCATCTCCATCACCGACGGCCAGTGCTTCCTGGAGTCGGACCTCTTCAACGCCGGTCAGCGCCCCGCGCTGAACGTCGGTATCTCCGTCTCCCGAGTCGGTGGTTCCGCGCAGCACAAGGCGATGAGGCAGGTCTCCGGCCGACTGCGCGTGGACCTCGCCCAGTTCCGTGAGCTGGAGGCGTTCGCCGCCTTCGGTTCCGACCTGGACGCCGCGTCGAAGGCGCAGCTGGAGCGCGGCCAGCGCATGGTCGAGCTGCTCAAGCAGCCGCAGTACGAGCCGATGGCGACCGAGGACCAGGTCGTGTCCGTGTGGGCCGGTACCACCGGTCGCATGGACGACGTGCCGGTGGGCGACATCCGCCGCTTCGAGAAGGAGCTCCTGGAGTACCTGCACCGCAAGGAGCAGGGCCTCATGACCTCCATCAAGGAGGGCGCCAAGATGTCGGACGACACGCTCCAGGCCCTCGGCGACGCCATCGCGGAATTCAAGAAGCAGTTCGAGACCTCGGACGGGAAGCTTCTCGGCGAGGACGCTCCGGCCGCCGCCAAGTGACGTAAGGAAGGGACCTGACTCATGGGAGCTCAGCTCCGGGTCTACAAGCGTCGCATCCGATCCGTCACCGCGACCAAGAAGATCACCAAGGCGATGGAGATGATCGCCGCCTCGCGTGTCGTCAAGGCGCAGCGCAAGGTGGCGGCCTCCACGCCGTACGCGACCGAGCTCACCCGCGCGGTCACGGCGGTCGGCACTGGCTCGAACACGAAGCACCCGCTGACGACCGAGGCCGAGTCGCCGACCCGTGCCGCGGTGCTGCTCCTCACGAGCGACCGCGGTCTGGCCGGCGCCTTCAACTCGAACGCCATCAAGGCCGCGGAGCAGCTGACCGCGCGTCTTGAGACGGAGGGCAAGGAGGTCGACACGTACATCGTCGGCCGCCGTGGCCTGTCGCACTACAACTTCCGCGAGCGCAAGGTCGTGGAGTCGTGGTCGGGCTTCACCGACGAGCCCACGTACGCGGACGCCAAGAAGGTCGCGGCGCCGCTGATCGAGGCGATCGAGAAGGAGACGGCGGAGGGCGGCGTGGACGAGATCCACATCGTCTACACCGAGTTCGTCTCGATGATGACGCAGACGGCCGTCGACGGCCGCCTGCTGCCGCTCAGCCTCGAAGAGGTCGCGCAGGAGAAGCCCGCCAAGGGCGAGATCCTTCCGCTGTACGACTTCGAGCCGTCGGCGGAGGACGTCCTCGACGCCCTGCTGCCGCGGTACGTCGAGAGCCGTATCTACAACGCGATGCTCCAGTCGGCCGCCTCCAAGCACGCCGCCACGCGCCGCGCGATGAAGTCGGCGACCGACAACGCCGGGGATCTGATCAACAGCCTCTCCCGGCTTGCCAACGCGGCCCGCCAGGCCGAAATCACCCAGGAAATCAGCGAGATCGTCGGCGGCACAGCAGCGCTGGCCGACGCGACCGCGGGGAGTGACAAGTAATGACGACCACTGTTGAGACGGCCGTTGCCACGGGCCGCGTCGCCCGGGTGATCGGCCCGGTCGTCGACGTGGAGTTCCCCGTCGACGCGATGCCGGAGATCTACAACGCCCTGCACGCCGAGGTCGACGACCCGGAGATCGAGGGCGGCCGCAAGACGCTGACCCTCGAGGTCGCCCAGCACCTGGGTGACGGCGTGGTCCGCTCCATCTCGATGCAGCCCACCGACGGCCTGGTCCGCCAGGCCCCGGTGACGGACACCGGCAAGGGCATCTCGGTGCCGGTCGGCGACGTGACCAAGGGCCGTGTGTTCAACACCCTCGGTGAGGTGCTGAACGACGACCCGTCCACGGTCGCCGACGCCGAGCGCTGGACGATCCACCGCAAGGCCCCGGCCTTCGACCAGCTCGAGTCCAAGACCGAGATGTTCGAGACCGGCCTGAAGGTCGTCGACCTTCTCACCCCGTACGTCAAGGGTGGAAAGATCGGTCTGTTCGGTGGTGCCGGTGTCGGCAAGACCGTGCTGATCCAGGAAATGATCGTCCGTGTGGCCAAGCTGCACGACGGCGTCTCCGTCTTCGCCGGTGTCGGCGAGCGCACCCGTGAGGGCAACGACCTCATGGTCGAGATGGAGGAAGCCGGCGTTCTGGACAAGACCGCGCTGGTCTTCGGCCAGATGGACGAGCCGCCGGGCACGCGTCTGCGCGTCGCCCTGGCCGGTCTGACCATGGCGGAGTACTTCCGCGATGTGCAGAAGCAGGACGTGCTGTTCTTCATCGACAACATCTTCCGCTTCACCCAGGCCGGTTCCGAGGTCTCGACCCTGCTCGGCCGCATGCCCTCCGCGGTGGGTTACCAGCCGAACCTGGCCGACGAGATGGGTCTCCTCCAGGAGCGCATCACCTCGACCCGCGGTCACTCGATCACCTCGATGCAGGCGATCTACGTCCCCGCGGACGACCTGACCGACCCGGCCCCGGCCACCACGTTCGCCCACCTCGACGCGACGACGGTTCTCTCCCGTCCGATCTCCGAGAAGGGCATCTACCCGGCCGTGGACCCGCTGGACTCCACGTCCCGCATCCTGGACCCGCGCTACATCGCGCAGGACCACTACGACTGCGCCATGCGCGTCAAGGGAATCCTGCAGAAGTACAAGGACCTCCAGGACATCATCGCGATCCTCGGCATCGACGAGCTCAGCGAGGAGGACAAGCTCGTCGTGGCCCGTGCCCGTCGCGTGGAGCGCTTCCTGTCGCAGAACACCCACGCGGCCAAGCAGTTCACCGGTGTGGACGGCTCGGACGTCTCCCTCGAGGAGTCGATCGCGGCGTTCAACTCGATCTGCGACGGCGAGTACGACCACTTCCCGGAGCAGGCGTTCTTCATGTGCGGTGGTCTTGAGGACCTCAAGAAGAACGCCAAGGAGCTCGGCGTCTCCTGAAGCCCCTCAGCTCCACCGCGACGAGGGGCGGGCCCACCCCCTTCGGGGGCCGAGTCCCGCCTCTCGTCGTACGCCCACTAGAATTTGACCCAACACCCGGCGAAGCCGCCGGGTGGTGACCCGAGGAGCCACCCTTGGCTGCTGAGCTGCATGTCGAGCTGGTCGCCGCGGACCGCAGCGTCTGGTCCGGCGAGGCCACCCTGGTCGTCGCGCGCACCACGTCCGGCGACATCGGCGTCATGCCCGGTCACCAGCCGCTGCTCGGTGTGCTGGAGTCGGGCCCGGTGACCATTCGTACGAGCGATGGCGGCACGGTCGTCGCCGCTGTCCACGGGGGATTCATCTCCTTCGCGGACGACAAGCTGTCGCTGCTGGCCGAGATCGCGGAGCTGTCCGACGAGATCGACGTCCAGCGTGCGGAGCGGGCGCTGGAGCGCGCGAAGTCGGAGGCCGACGCCTCCGCCGAGCGGCGTGCCGACGTCCGACTGCGTGCGGTGTCCGCGCGCTGACCCCAGCGCGTGGCGTGACGTGACTCAGCCGCGGCCAGGTCCGGGAACAATCCGGACCGGGTCGCGGCTGAGGCAATGCGGGTGCAAGGTGTTTGGTCCGTTGCCGGTCCGTTGACCGACAGTAGAGGCGAGGAGGTCGGTGCCGATGATCCTCACTCTGCTCGTGTGCGGACTTGCTGTGATCGCGCTGGTTGTGGTGGGGCTCTTCGTCTTCGGACTGCGCCGCCGGCTGATCCAGCGCTCCGGCGGGACGTTCGACTGTTCGTTGCGCTGGGAGGCCCCGGAGAAGGGCGACACCTCCGGCAAGGGCTGGGGGTACGGGGTCGCCCGCTACAACGGCGACCGCGTCGAGTGGTACCGCGTCTTCTCCTACGCCCCCCGGCCCCGCCGCGTTCTCGAACGCTCGGCCATCGAGGTCGTCGACCGCCGCGCGCCGGCCGGCGAGGAGGAGCTGGCCCTGCTCTCCGACGCCACCGTCCTCGGCTGCACGCACCGCGGTGTCCGCCTGGAGCTGGCGATGAGCGAGGACGCCCTGACGGGTTTCCTGGCCTGGCTGGAGGCGGCGCCTCCGGGGCAGCGTGTGAACGTGGCCTGAGTCCGGACATGGAGAAGCCGGGGAGACAGGGGGCGATCCCGTCTCCCCGGCTTCGTTCTGGGGGGTGCGGTCTACTTCAGACCGTCGTTGATGGCGCTCACCAGCTCACCGTTGGCGGTGTCGCCGCTGAACTCCCAGAAGAACGCGCCGCCGAGGCCCTGCTGCTTGGCCCAGGCCATCTTGGAGCGCACCGTCTCCGGGGTGTCGTAGGACCACCAGTTCGTGCCGCAGTGGGCGTACGCCGTGCCGGCGATCGTCCCGTTCGAGGGGCAGGAGCTCTTCAGCACCTTGTAGTCCTCGATGCCCGCCTCGTAGGTCCCGGGCGCCGCGCCCGTGGCCGTACCGCCCGGCTCCTTCTGGGTGACGCCGGTCCAGCCGCGGCCGTAGAAGCCGATGCCGAGCAGCAGCTTCGTGGCGGGCACGCCCTTGGCCTTCAGCTTGGCGATGGCGGCGGCGCTGTTGAAGCCCTCCTGGGGGATGCCGGCGTAGGAGGTGAGCGGCGAGTGCGGGGCCGTCGGTCCCTTGGCCGCCCAGGCGCCGAAGAAGTCGTACGTCATCACGTTGTACCAGTCGGCGTAGGCCGCCGCGCCGCCGTAGTCGGCGGAGTCGATCTTGCCGCCGTCGGAGGCGTCCGCGGTGATGGCCGCCGTGACGAGGTTCTTGGCGCCGAACTCGTTGCGGAAGGCCTGCATCATCGTCTTGAAGACGGCCGGGCCCGAGGTGTCGCAGGACAGGCCGCAGGCGTTCGGGTACTCCCAGTCCAGGTCGATGCCGTCGAAGACGTCGGCCCAGCGCGGGTCCTCGACCAGGTCGTGGCAGGACTTGGCGAAGGCCGCCGGGTTCTTCATGGCGTCGGTGAAGCCGCCGGACCAGGTCCAGCCGCCGAAGGACCACAGGATCTTGATGTTCGGGTACTTGGCCTTCAGCTTGCGCAGCTGGTTGAAGTTGCCGCGCAGGGGCTGGTCCCAGGTGTCGGCGACGCCGTCGACGCTCTGGTCGGCGGTGTAGGCCTTGTCGATCGCCGCGTAGGAGTCGCCCATGGTGCACTTGCCGCCCTGGACGTTGCCGAAGCTGTAGTTGATGTGCGTGATCTTCGCGGCGGAGCCGGAGGTCGCGATGTTCTTCGCGTGGTAGTTGCGCTGGTAGACGCCCCACTCGGTGAAGTAGCCGAGCTTGACCTTGTCGCCGGGGCCGGGGCCCGGGTCGCCGCCGCCGCCGGTGGTGCGGACCTTGACGGCGCCGCTCGCGGGACCGGTCTGGTCGGCGGTGTCACGGGCCTGGACGGTGTACGAGTAGTCCGTGCCCGCGGTCAGCCCGCTGTCGCTGTACGAGGTGCCCGTCACCGTGCCGACCTTGGCGCCGTCGCGCAGGACGTCGTAGTTCTTGACGCCCTTGTCGTCGGTGGCGGCCTTCCAGTCGAGCTTCACCGAGGTGTCGGTGACGCCGGACGCGGTCGGGGTGCCCGGGGCGCTCGGCGGGTTGTCGCCGGGGACGCTGCCGCCGTCACAACTGCCGCCGTTGAGCGTGCACTTGGCCGGGGCGCCGGGGCCCGTGCCGTTGAAGCCGAAGGAGACCGAGGCGCCCGGGCCGAGCGTGCCGTTCCAGCCGAGGTTCTTCGCACTCCAGCGGGTGCCGGAGTTCGTGACCGTGGCGTCCCAGGCGGAGGTCACCTTGGTGTCGGCGGGGAAGTCCCACTGGACGTTCCACGAGTCGATCGTGGTGGTGCCGGTGTTCTTGATGGTCCACTTGCCCTCGAAACCGTTGCCCCAGTCCTGGGTCTTGGTGTACGTGGCGGTGGCCTCGGAAGCGGCCTGGGAGGCGGCTTCGGGGGTCGCCTCGGCGGGAGCGCCGAGAGCGACCAGGGTGGCGAACGGCAGCAGCAGCGTGGTCAGTCCGGCCACGGTCCTGTGTCGGAATCTGAGTCTCGGGCGTGTGGTGCTCTGTGTGAAGCGCACAAGGTGCTCCTCGGGTGAGATCCGGGGGTTCGGGGTGGGACCCTGCGCCGCCCGTGAGCACGTGGACACGTGGGGAAGTGCTCACCGCAGTGCGGCGAGAATAGAAAGGTCTGGACCAGCGGGTCAAGAGGTCTGAACCATTGGCCGGATTGTGCCGGTCCGGAGCGATCAGTCGCTGATCGCCCGGTTCGCCGGGGCCGCGATCAGACGCCCAACTCCTGTGCCAGCACGGCCGCTTGGACCCGGCTGCGCAGCTCGAGCTTCGCGAGCATGCGGCTCACATGGGTCTTCACCGTCGCCTCCGCCATGGCGAGACGGTCCGCGATCTCCGCGTTCGACAGCCCCTCCCCGATGCAGGACAGCACCTCGCGCTCGCGCCGGGTGAGGCTCTCCAGGACGGCCGGGTCCGCGGCGCCGTGGCCGCGCGGGGGCCTGCGGGGGGCGGCGAACTCGGCGATCAGCCGGCGGGTGACGGCCGGGGCGATCAGCCCTTCGCCGCGCGCGACCGTGCGAACGCCTTCGAGGAGGTCCTTCGCCTCGGTGTTCTTCAGCAGGAATCCCGAGGCGCCCGCGCGCAGCGCCCCGAAGACGTACTCGTCGAGATCGAACGTGGTCAGGACGAGGACGTCCGCGAGCCCCTCGGCGACCACCTGGCGGGTCGCCGCCACCCCGTCCAGGCGCGGCATCTGGATGTCCATCAGGATCAGGTGGGGGCGCAGCTCGCGGGCGAGCGCCACCGCCTGCTCGCCGTCGGCCGCCTCGCCGACCACCTCGATGTCGGGCGCGCTGCGCAGGATCAGGACGAGTCCCGCGCGTACGGCCGACTGGTCCTCGGCGACCAACACCCGGATCATTCCTTGGCTCCTTCGTCCGCGGGGTCGACGGGCAGGGACACGGAGACGGTCCATGCCATGCCGTCGTGGCTGTTCTCGGGGCCCGACTCGAAGGTGCCGCCGAGCAGTTCGGTGCGCTCGCGCATGCCGACGAGGCCGGCTCCCGAGCCGGGGGCGCGGGGCCCGGCCGGGGCGTCGTACGGGCTGGTGACGCGGACCTTCAGGGCGCGGGGCTCCTGGGTGAGGCGCACGGTGACCCGGCCGGGCGAGGCGTGTTTGAGGGCGTTCGTCAGGGATTCCTGGACGATGCGGTACGCGGCCAGCCCGACCGGAGCGGGCAGTTCGGGGCCCCGCGGGGGGCGCGCGTCCTCCAGGGCGACGTCCAGGCCGTTGGTGCGGGCCCCGTCGATCAGGGCGGTGAGGCCGTCCAGGGTGGGGGCCGCGGCCGGTTCCAGGTCGCCGCTGTCGTCGCGCAGGATGCCGATGAGCCGGCGCATCTCGGCCAGCCCCTCGACGCTGTTCTCCCGGATGACGGCGAGGGCGTCCTTGCTGGTGGCCGGGTCGTCCAGGGAGAGCGCGGCCGTGGAGTGGATGGCGATCGCCGAGAGGTGGTTGGCGACCATGTCGTGCAGTTCGCGGGCCATCCTGGCGCGCTCGGCCGTGACCGCCTGGACGCGGTCCATCTCGGCGAGCAGCGCGGTCTGCTCGGCCCGCAGCCTCGCCGCGGCGGCGGCCTCGCGGTGGTTGCGCACCAGGGAGCCGGTGGCGGCGGGGCCGAACGACACGATGCCGGTCAGCACCCCGACGAGCACGGCGTCGGGCTCACGCCACCACGCGAGCAGGCCGAGCGTCACCGCGACCGTGATGGCTCCGGTGGTCAGCGGGATGCGGCGGGCGGCGGCCGGCGTCCCGTAGACGACGGCGGCGTACATGATGTCGGTGAACATCATCACCGAGGCGAGGTTGCCCGTCGTGAACTGGTCGAACACCAGCGCGCAGGTGGCGAGGACCAGGGCGGTCTGGGGCATGCTGCTGCGCAGCAGTTCGAGCGCGGCGAGGGCGAGGAGCGGGATCAGCGTCCAGTCGGCGCCGAGCAGCCGGTCCGTCTGCATGTGCAGCCCGAGCGCCCACAGCGCGAGCCCGCTGAGCAGGCTGACGACGGCGATCTGCACGTCGACGCGCTGCGGGCGGGGCGGGGACAGGGCCATGCCCTCCATCCAACACGCAGTCAGGACCGCGTGCCTGGTCCTGGGGGAGGAACCGCCCGCTACATCGAAGGATGCAGTCCCACTTCGTCACTGACGACGACGATCCGGGCCCGCTCCCGGGGGAGCCTGGAGGGGCGAGCGAGAGGAGCGAACCGTGATCGTCACGCTGATCGTCGTCTGCGAGGTCGGCTTCTGGGTGCTGCTCGCGGCGGGCCTCGCCGCCCGCTACCCGCTGCGGATGCCGCGCCTCGGCATCGCGCTCCTGCTCTGCGAGCCGCTGCTGGAGGTCGTCCTCCTCGTCGTGACCGCCGTCGACCTGAGGAACGGCGCCGAGCCGAGCTGGAAGCACGGCCTGGCCGCGCTGTACATCGGCTACACCGTGGGCCACGGCCACCGCACGGTGAAGTGGCTCGACGGCCACGCGGCGCACCGCTTCGAGGGCACGCCGGTGCCGAGCCCGCCGCGCCACGGCAGGGCCCGCGCCGTCCACGAGGCCAAGGTGTGGCTCGGCACCGTCGTCGCGGCGGCCGTCGCCAGCGGGCTGCTGCTGCTCGCCATGTGGTACGTGGACGACCCCGGCCGCACCTCGTCGCTGGAGGCGTGGATGCACACGGCGTGGCGGACGGCGGGCCTGCACGGCCTGATCGCGCTCAGCTACGCGCTCTTCCCCAAGCGGGCCCCGGCCCCGGCCCCGGGCGAACGGGACGGGGAGCGGCCGGCCGGGGTCTGACCGGGCCTAGCGCTCGCCGCCCGGCACCCACAGCACGTCCCCGACCTCCTTGTTGGCCGTGCGGGCCAGGATGAACAGGAGGTCGGAGAGGCGGTTGAGGTAGGTCGCCGTGAGCGGGTTCATCGTCTCGCCGTGGGTCTCGAACGCGGCCCACGTGGAGCGCTCGGCCCGCCGCACCACCGTGCAGGCCTGGTGCAGCAGCGCCGCGCCCGGCGTGCCGCCCGGCAGGATGAAGCTGCGCAGCTTCTCCAGCTCCTCAAGGAAGCGGTCGCAGTCCGCCTCCAGCTTGTCGATGTACGACTGCTCGACGCGCAGCGGCGGGTACTTCGGGTCCGCGACGACCGGCGTGGACAGGTCGGCGCCCACGTCGAAGAGGTCGTTCTGGATCCGCGCCAGAACCTTTACGACCGCCTCGTCGAGCCGGCCGAGCGCGATGGCCGTGCCGATGGCCGCGTTGGCCTCGTTGGTGTCGGCGTACGCCGCGATCCGCGGGTCGGTCTTGGCGGTGCGGCTCATGTCCCCGAGGGCCGTCGTCCCCTGGTCGCCGGTCCTGGTGTAGATGCGCGTCAGATTGACCATGCGGCCAGCGTAGTTACGCGCCGGCCTTCTTGTAGACCCGTGTGCCCACCGTCACGGACAGCAGGCCGAAGGCGAGGGCCGTCAGGGCGCCGTACAGCATGGTGGTGCTCGCGTAGTCGCCCACGTAGCCGGCCCGCATGGCGTCGACCAGGTAGCGGAACGGCATGAAGTGCGACAGGACGTCGAGCCAGGTCGGCGCGAGCGCCATCGGCAGCATCAGGCCGGAGAGCAGCATCGAGGGCATGCTGATGGCGTTCACGGCCGGTCCGAACTCGTGCGCCTTGCCGAGCTTCATGGCCAGCGCGTACGAGAGCGAGGCGAGCGAGGCGCTCAGCAGCGCCACGAACGCGAACCCGATGAGGATGCCGCCGAGCGGCGCCCTGAGCCCCATCGCCAGCGCGGCGAGCACCAGCAGCACCGCCTGGAAGACGAAGAGCGCGGCGTCGCGCAGGATCCGGCCGAGCAGCAGCGCGAGGCGGCTGACGGGGGTGACCCGCATCCGCTCCACCACGCCGAACTGCTTTTCGATGATGAGTGCGAAACCGCTGAACATGGCGCCGAAGAGGCCGAGCTGGAGCAGCAGCCCGGGGACGAGCACCTGCCAGGAGTCGCCCTCGGAGCCCAGCGGCAGGTCGGTGAGCAGCGGCCCGAAGAAGAGCAGGTAGAGCAGGGGCGTCAGGACGCCGAAGAGGATCTGGAACTTGGAGCGCAGGGTCTGCCGGGCGTACCGCCCGAAGATCAGCGCGGTGTCAAGGAGCAGTGCGGGCATCGGGGAGTCCTGGGGGTCAGACGGCGACGGGGGCCGTGTCCTTGGGCGCGGGGGCGCGCCCGGTGATGGCGAGGAAGGTGTCCTGGAGGGAGGCGTCGATCGAGCCGCCGTACCGGAGTTTCAGCGCGCTCGGCGTGCCCTCGGCGACCACGACCCCCTTGTCGACGACGACGAGCCGGTCGGAGAGGGCGTCGGCCTCGTCCAGGTAGTGCGTGGTGAGGAAGACCGTCGTGCCGTGCTCGTCGCGCAGCCGGCGCACCAGCGCCCACAGGTCGGCGCGGCTGCCCGGGTCGAGGCCGGTGGTCGGCTCGTCCAGGAAGAGCACCTCGGGCCGGTGCGTGAGACCGAGGGCGATGTCCAGGCGCCGGCGCTGGCCGCCGGAGAGCGCGCCGCAGGTGCGCTCCATCAGCTCGCCCAGGCCGAGGTCGCGCGCCAGCTCCTCGGCCCGCTCCTCGGCCCGTGCCTTGGACAGGCGGTACAGGCGCCCCTGGGTGATCAGCTCCTCGCGCACGGAGACGCTCGGGTCGACGCCGCCGGACTGCGCGACGTAGCCGATGCTGCGCCGCACCCCGGCGGGGTCGGCGGCGAGGTCGCACCCGGCGACAGTGGCGGCGCCGCCGGTGGGCGCGAGCAGGGTGGTGAGCATGCGCAGCGTCGTCGTCTTGCCGGCGCCGTTCGGGCCGAGGAAGCCGAGGATCTCGCCCGGCTGGACGGTCAGGTCGATGCCGCGCACGGCCTCGACGGGTCCGCTCTTCGTGCGGAAGGTCCGGGCGAGCCCGGCGGTGCTGATGATGGGCATAGGGACCACAAAAACAGAGTGCCTGTAATTTTGCAATCCCCCCAAGTTTTCAGAGTGCCTAAGATGGCGACATGGCTGAGGGGCTCAGGGAGCGCAAGAAGCGGCAGATGAAGCAGCGGATCTCGGACATCGCGACCGGGCTCTTCCTGGAGCACGGCTTCATGGCGGTGACCATCGCCGAGATCGCCGAGGCCGCGGACGTCTCGGTCAACACGGTCTACAACTACTTCCCGGCCAAGGAGGACCTCTTCCTCGACCGGGGCGCGGACGCCGTCGACCGGCTCTCCCGCCATGTGCGCGGCCGCCGCGCGGGGGAGTCCGCCGCCGACGCGGTCCTGCGCGAGCTGCGCACCGACGTCGAGAGCGCCTCGCCGGCCGTCGGGCTCGTCACCGGCTGGGCCGACTTCATGAAGGTCATCACCGAGGCGCCGCCGCTGCGCTCCCGCCTCTGGGCCATCCAGCAGGAAGCCCTCGACAACCTCGCCGCGACCCTCGCCGAGGAGGCCGGCGCCGCCGACGGCGACCCCCTGCCCGCGCTCGTCGCGGGGCAGCTCTCCTGGCTCCACACCACGCTCATGAGCCGCATCGGCGACGAGATGGCCAAGGGCCGCGAGGTCGCCGAGGTCTCCCGCGAGGGGCTCGCCCTGCTGGACGAGATGGAGGCCCTCCTCGGTGAGAAGGTCCTCAACTACGCGACGCGCGCGGCCGGGTGACGCGTATCGGTGTGATGTCCGTCAGTTGAGACGTGACGCGCATCTCTTCGCCGCCACAGGCGCCCTCACGGCCGCTAATGTCCGCTGCAGAGGCTCGCGTGAACAGCGTGTGAGCCAAGCGGGACAAGCGGTAGGGGAGTCGGAGTGGCACGCAAGGTCGCCGTCATCGGAGCCGGACTCATGGGGTCGGGCATTGCTCAGGTATCCGCCCAGGCGGGCTGGGACGTCGTCCTGCGCGACGTCACCGACGAGGCGCTGACCCGGGGCACCGACGGCATCAAGGCGTCGTACGACAAGTTCGTCGGCAAGGGCAAACTCGCCGCCGAGGACGCCGAGGCCGCGCTCGGGCGCATCACCACGACCACCGACCTGGACGCCGTCGCCGACGCGGACATCGTGGTCGAGGCCGTCTTCGAGAAGCTGGAGGTCAAGCACGAGATCTTCCGCGCGCTCGACAAGCTCGTGCGCGACGACGCGGTGCTCGCCTCCAACACCTCCGCCATCCCGATCACCAAGATCGCGGCCGTCACGGAGCGCCCGGAGCGCGTCGTGGGCGCCCACTTCTTCTCGCCGGTCCCCATGATGCAGCTGTGCGAGCTGGTACGCGGCTACAAGACCAGCGACGAAACGCTCGCCCGCACCAAGGAGTTCGCCGAGTCCGTCGGCAAGACCTGCATCGTCGTCAACCGCGACGTCGCCGGCTTCGTGACGACCCGTCTGATCTCCGCGCTCGTCGTGGAGGCCGCCAAGCTCTACGAGTCGGGCGTCGCCAGCGCCGAGGACATCGACATCGCCTGCAAGCTCGGCTTCGGCCACGCCATGGGCCCGCTGGCGACCGCCGACCTCACCGGTGTCGACATCCTGCTGCACGCCACGAGCAACATCTACACGGAGTCCCAGGACGAGAAGTTCGCACCGCCCGAGCTGATGCGCCGGATGGTTGACGCCGGTGACATCGGACGCAAGAGCGGGCAGGGCTTCTACAAGCACTGACCGGCACCCGTGTACGCCCGCTGACGCCTCGTCCGACGATTCGTCGCCCGCTGGGTCACCCCTCGGAGTGAATTCGGTATCGGTTCGCTTACAGACGGCAACTTCCTGTCCCACGCGGCAGTCAGTTGCAGTGACATACGCAGACGACGACGTACGGCTCAGACGTCTCAGCCGACTCAGCACTCTCGGGGAGCGCATATGCACATCAAGGGCGACCAGGCCCAGCTGGTCGTCGGGGGACGCCTCGACGTACGTAGCGCGGCGGACGCCCGTACGGTCCTGCACTCGGCCGTCGACGACGGGGCCGGCGACCTGGTGCTCGACCTGTCCGAACTCGACTCGTGGGACGCCACGGGGCTCGGCGTGATCATGGGCGCGCACCGGCGCGCGGGACGGTGCGGACGCAGACTCGTCCTGCGCCACGTACCGCCCCAGATGCAGCGCCTGCTCGTCGCGACGAGACTGCACCGCATCCTCGCCATCGAGGGCGGCATCGGCGTCGAACCGCTCCCCAGGGCCTGAACCGCACCACAGGACCTGAACCGCACCACAGGTCTCGAACAGAACCTCCCACGCAATCCTCACGAGACCGTGACGTCTCGGGCGGGGCGGCACCCCGCCCACTCGGAGATACTGGCCGAGGTCTAGGGTTCCCACGCCCGCCGATGGACGGACCCGCGCGGGGGCACCGGACCAGAAGCGACAGCGCAGTGTGCACGAAGGCCGGAAGGGGCTCTGCACACCACGCATCTGGGGGGCTGGGATCATGGACCCGATGAACCGGGAACCCGAAGAGTACGGCCACGGTGGCGGTGGCGACGAGCACGACGACGCCGCGCACCCGCGCGACCCGCTGACGCCCGACCTCGGACAGCCCGCGCTCGCCCGCACCGTCCGGCTCGTCTCGGGCGACTTCCTGCTCACCGTCAACCCCGTCGACGGCAGCGAGATAGAGCCCTGCCCGCCCGGGGAGCGGCCGCGGCGGCCCACCCGGCGCACCGCCGCCGACCGCGAGGAGCTGCGCCGCGCCGCACTGCCGCCCGTGCCGCCCGGCCCCGCGCTGCCCGCGCCGCCCCTCCTGGAGCGCGAGGAGGAGCGTGAGCGCCTCGTACGGCTCCTCTCGCACGGCCGCTCGGTGCGGCTCACCGGACCCGCCGGATCGGGCCGCACGGCGCTGCTGGGCGCCGTCGCCGACGCCTGCGCGGACCTCGCCCCCGACGGCGTCGTCCGCCTCTCCGGCCACCGCAGGACCGTCACGGAGCTGCTCCACGACCTCTGCGCGACCGTCTACGACACACCCCTGCACCGCCCCGACCGCGCCCTGCTGCTCGACCTCGTCCGCGACATCGGCGCCGTCGTCGTCCTGGACGACCTGGAGTTCGGCGGCACCGCCCTCGACGAACTGCTCGACGCGACGCCCGAGTGCGCCTTCCTCCTGGCCGCCACACCCGACGTCGCCGCCCCGTCGGCCGACTCCCACCTCGAAGAGGTCTTCCTCGGCGGCCTCGGCCGCGGCAGCAGCCTGGAGCTCCTGGAGCGCGCCGCCGGCCGCGTCCTCGCCGACGAGGAGGCCCACTGGGCCGGCGACCTGTGGTTCGCGTCCGAGGGCCTGCCGCTGCACTTCGCCCAGGCGGGCGCCCTGCTGCGCCGACGCGACCAGCCGCGCGCCGACCCGCACGCCGGCGAGGAGGACGGCCGCGCCGCCGAGACCCCCGAGGACGCCGAGGCCCCGCTGCCCTCGCTCGCCGAGGGAGCCGCGCCCGCCGCCCTGCTCGCCGCACGCCTCAGCCCCTCGGCCCGCGCCACCCTGAGGTTCGCCGTGGCCCTCGGCGGCGAACTGCCGCACCAGGCCCACCTGCCCGCCCTCGTCGGCGACACCCACGCCGACGCGGCCCTCGCCGAACTGGTCGGCTGCGCCCTGGTCACCCCGGTCGGCGCACGCCACCGCCTCGCCACCGGCGTACGCGCGCAGCTGGAGGACGCCGGCTACGGCGACGACGCCGCCGAGTACGCCAGGACCGCCGCCCGGCACTACGCCTGGTGGGCCGGCCACCCCTCGGTCACCCCCGAGCGGGTCGCCGCCGAGGCGGACGCCGTGCTGGCCGCCCTGGGCGCCCTGGTCACCGCGGAGAGCGGCACCGCGGTGCTGCTGGCCCGCACGGCCGCGCCCGCCTTCGCCGGCGCACTGCGCTGGGGCGCCTGGGAACGCGCGCTGCGCTGTGGCCTGGAGGCGGCGCGCAACGCCGGGGAGGTCGCCGAAGAGGCCTACTTCCACCACGAGTTGGGGATCCTCGCGCTCTGCGGCGGGCGGCTCGACCGGGCCCGCGCCGAGCTGGAGGCCTCCATCGGGCTGCGCGGCGCCCTCGCCGACAAGCGGGGCGCGATCTCCGGGCGCCGGGCGCTCGCCCTGGTCACCGACTGCTCGGGCGGCCCGCTGCCCGGCGGGCGCACGACCGCGGGCGAGGAGGTGCCGGGCGCGCGCCACGAGGAATCGGCGCCGCCCCCGAGCGCGGTCCCCGCCCCGTTCGCGCTGCCGGCGCCGCCCGCACCGCCCCCCGCCTCCGCCGAGCCGGACACGTTGGTCGCCAGCACGGCCTCGCCCGCCGTCGCCGGCCCCGCGCCCGGCCGCCGCTCCCTCCTGCGGGGCACCCGCCGCAACCTCGTCGCCGCGGGAGCCGGAGCGCTGCTCGCCGCCGTGCTCGGCACCGTCGTCACCCTCGGCGCCACGTCCGACGACGACCACCCCGAAGACCACCGCGTCCGCACGGAGCAGTCGGCGCGGGAGGACCACGACGACGACGGCGGGCCGACCGCCGACGAGCCGTGGCAGGGCTCCCCGACCCGCCCCGGCGGCCCCGGCGAGGACGGCGTGGTCGGCACCGCCGACGACCCGAAGCCCTCGGCCAGCGGCGCGCCCTCGGGCAGGCCGAGCGCGAGCGGAGAGCCGTCGGAGGAGCCGAGCGGCAAACCCAGCGGCACACCGACCGGCAAGCCCTCGGACAAGCCCACCGACAAGCCGACGGAGAAGCCGACCGACAAGCCGACGGACCCGCCCACCACGGCCCGGCCCACCGACCCGACGGACCCGCCGACCACCGACGAGCCGCCGCCGGCCACGCCCTCCAGCGACTCCCCGCCCGCCTCGACCGGCACCTCGAAGCAGGCGAGCGCGTCATGACGAAGGGGCCGGGTCCCGCAGGACCCGGCCCCTTCGTCATCTGTCACCTGTGCGTGGCGGCTCTCAGAACAGCCGCAGCTTGTCGTCCTCGATGCCGCGCAGGGCGTTGTAGTCCAGGACCGTGCAGCCGATGCCGCGGTCCGTGGCCAGGACGCGGGCCTGCGGCTTGATCTCCTGGGCGGCGAAGATGCCGCGGACGGGCGCCAGGTGCGGGTCGCGGTTGAGCAGCTCCAGATAGCGGGTCAGCTGCTCGACGCCGTCGATCTCCCCGCGCCGCTTGATCTCCACGGCGACCGTCTGCCCGTCGGCGTCCCGGCACAGGATGTCCACGGGGCCGATCGCCGTCATGTACTCGCGGCGGATGAGCGAATATCCCTCACCGAGTGTCTCGATCCGGTCGGCGAGCAGCTCCTGGAGGTGCGCTTCCACGCCGTCCTTGATGAGGCCGGGGTCCACACCCAGTTCGTGCGAGGAGTCGTGCAGCACTTCCTCCATCGTGATGATGAGCTTCTCGCCCGCCTTGTTCACGACGGTCCACACACCGGCGTCGCCCCCTGATCCCTCCTTCAACGTGCAGGGCGGGGACATCCAGTTGAGGGGCTTGTAGGCCCTGTCGTCCGCGTGGATGGAGACGCTGCCGTCCGCCTTCACGAGGATCAGGCGGGGCGCCGAGGGGAGATGGGCGGTGAGCCGGCCCGCGTAGTCCACGGAGCATCGGGCAATGACGAGACGCATGGGGCGCAACGCTACTCGACTGGAGGCGGTGCGCGCGATTCGCCCGCCCACGGCCCGGGGGAGCGGGGCGGGCCGCACGACTTGTCCGCCGATGAACCCTTCGATCCTGGCCGGTTATGCGTCCAATCTCCTGGTGCGCTCCCCTCGCGTTGCCTACCGTAGAAGCGGGAGGTCGCCATCCGTGCACGCTGCGTATGCGGACTCCATCCCTGTCCGTAAGCCCTCGCTCGACGGGGGTGCGAGAGGAGAACCCATGTCGCTCGACGTCTCACCGGCACTGTTGGAACAGGCCGAGCGAGGCGAGGTGGACGAAGCAGCTTTCGTCGACTGCGTCCGGACCTCCCTGCCTTACGCGTGGGAGATGATCAGCTCCCTGGTGGCCCAGCTGAAGGTCGACGGCGGACAGTTCGCCGACAACCAGACGCCGCCCCCGGACGAGCAGGCACGTGGACAGCTGCTGCGCGCGCTCGCGAGTGACGCGATTCGCGGTGCTCTGCAGCGGCACTTCGGAGTGCGTCTGGCATTCCAGAACTGCCACCGTGTGGCGGTGTTCCCGCTGGATTCCTCGGTGGACGACAGGCTTGCCCGCTTCACCTCGATCCGGGGCCAGCTGCTCAACCAGTCGCCCGAACTGCGGGACTGCTGACGCTTGTTGCTGCCGCTCCGTACGCGGGAGGTGTGTCAGTCCGGAGCGGCAGCTCCCGTCTTCGCGCGATGCCCGGCGCTCAGCCGAGGTGGGGCAGCACCTCGGCCCCGAGCCTTCGTACGTTCTCCTCGGTGGCCGCGAGGTCGCCCGAGCCCTCGACGAGCAGGGCGAAGCGCGTGATGCCCGTGCGCTCCGACGTGGCGGCCAGGCGGTCCGCGCACATCCGCGGGGTGCCGACGGGGTGCAGTGCGCAGAGCAGCTCGGTGTACGCCACCGGGTCCCGCATGGGGCGGCGGCGGCCGTCGATCGTGACATGGGCGTCCAGGCCGTGCCTGAGCCAGCCCGGCATGGTCTTCTGCAGGGTCTCGGCCGCGTCGAGGCGCCGGTCCGCGATCTGCGCCACTCCGGCGGAGATGTGCGCGGCGGCGGCGATGTCCTCCGGCGTATGCCCGGCGGCGCGCGCGTGCCGGTTCCACAGGGCCACCATTTCGGCCTTCTCCTCGTCCCCGACGTGCATGCCGAGCAGCATCGGCAGACCGCGCTGCGCGGCCAGCCGCACACTGGACGGCGAGGTGCAGGCCAGGATCACCTCGGGGCCGCTGTCGCCCTGTCCGCTCAGCGCCTCCTGCGGGCGGGGTACGACGGCGACCTCGCGGAAGGGGAACCGCCCGCCCGTGCTCCCGACCCGCGGTTCGCCCAGCCACCTGAGCAGCAGGTCGAGGGAGTCGGGGAAGCCCTTCTCGTACGCGTCGAGGCCCGCCCCGAACACCTCCAGGTCCACCCACGGCCCGCCCCGCCCGACACCGAGCGAGAAGCGGCCGCCGGAGGTGATGTGGAGCAGGGCGCTCTGCTCGCCGAGCGCGACCGGGTGGACGGTCGGCAGCACGCTCACGGCGGTGCCGACCCGGATCCGGCGGGTGCGCCCCAGGAGCAGCGCGGCCAGGGTCACCGCCGACGGGCAGGTGCCGTACGGCACGAAGTGGTGCTCGGCGAGCCAGACCGAGTCGAGCCCCGCCTCCTCGGCCACCTCGGCGGACCGCACCGCGCGGTGCAGCGCCTCCCCCTGCCCCTGTCCGGGGAACTGGGCGGCCAGCACAAAACTACCTACACGCATCGAACTCCTGCCTCCTTGGCGCCGACGCAGGCACTCCCCACGGGCAACAACGCGTGACACGTGCCAAAGGCACGGCCTGGCAGGAAGATTGTTGGATTTTCCGCGCGGCGCGGTGGGGCCCGGGGGAGTGGGCACGGGAGGAGTACCCGGTGGGACGACGCGTAGGCTGGTCATCCTCCTGATCGCCGTACAGCCGTGAGGTGTCCTGTGTCCCCGCGTCGCAACCGCCCCAAGGGCACCGCAGAGCCGAGGGCGTCCCTGGACGCGGAGTCCTCGGGACGCTACGGCGGATTCCAGAACGCCGAGACCTGGCAGGGCGAGCAGTGGAGCGTACGCCATGTGGCGGGCGCCGCCTCGCCGGGCAAGCGGTACCGCTGCCCCGGGTGCGACCAGGAGATCCCCTCGTCCCTGGCGCACGTGGTGGCCTGGCCGGAGCACTCCGGGGTGGACGAGCGCAGGCACTGGCACAAGGCGTGCTGGAACGCGAAGGACCGCCGCACCACGCGGGTGCAGCGGTCCCGTAACGCGCCCAGGTACTAGGGCCTCGCGCCGACTACACGTCGCGCTTCTCCAGGAGGGCGAAGGCGCCGCCGAGTGCGATCGCCGTCACCACGACCAGCACCATCAGCTGGGAGGTGCCCGTGGCGCCGTCGGCGCCGTCCGCCCCGAAGATCATCGCGAGGGAGTTGATGGCGTTGTAGTCCGTCATCTTCTCGGCCAGGGACTGCGTGCTCTGCCAGATCATCAGGAACGCGGGCAGGATCGCCGGGACGAGGACGAGGCCGAGCATCGCGGTGATGGCGCCCGCGGAGTGCCGCAGCATGGAGCCCACGGCCAGCGCCAGGACCCCGAGCAGCGAGACGTACAGGCCGCCCTTGAAGACCGTGCCCGCCCACGGCAGGTCGCCGGCGCCCGGGCCGCTGTTCATCGACGAGGCCGCGAGGCCCACCAGCAGGATGGAACCGGCGGAGACGACGAAGGCCGTCACGAAGAAGACCACGACCTTCGCGGCCAGCACCCGGTAACGCTGCGGGGAGGCGGTGAACGTCGTACGGATCATGCCCGTGCCGTACTCCGACGACGTCACCAGGACGCCGAGCGTGATCAGGCAGATCTGGCCCAGCATGAGGCCGAAGAACGCCGGGATGGTGAACGGCACGTCCGCGTAGTCCTCGGGGGTGGTCTGCGCGGCGGCGGCCAGGCCGATGCCGACGACCAGGGCGACGAAGACGCCGAGCGTCCACATCGTGGAGCGGACCGACTTGATCTTCGTCCACTCGGAGGCGAGGGCGTTGCCGAGGTGCGTCTTCTTCACCGGGATCGGCGAGGTGTAGGCGTTGGCCATGGCCTGCTGCCAGGCGGAGGGCGGCGCCGGGGCGGCGGGCGGGGGAGCCGCCGGCGCGCCCATCGGGGCGCCCTGCGGGGGAGCGCCGGCCTGGGCGTACGCCGGCTGGTGCTGCGGGGCCTGCTGCGCCTGCGGCTGCTGCTGCGGAGTCTCAGGCGTGGTCATCGGGAGGCATCCTCGTTGTCGGTGGCGCGCTTGGTCGTCTCGGGCGCGGAGGCGGGGGCGGGGGCGGCCGGCGGCTGCGGGGCGGTGGCGTAGGGGTTCGGTGCCCCGGGGCCGGCCTGCGGCTGCTGGGTCGCGAAGGGGTGGCCGCCCTGCTGGGGCGGCGGCGGGGCGTACCAGCCGGGCTGGCCCTGGCCGGGCACCGGCAGCGGGCCCTGCGGCAGGGCGCCGGGCGGCAGGGCGCCCGGGGGCGGCTGCTGCTGGAAGCCCGCGAGCTGGTCGGCCGTCGAGCGGTAGTCGACGGCGCCCTGCGTCATCCGCATGTACGCCTCCTCCAGCGAGGCCTGGTGCGGGGACAGCTCCCACAGGCGTACGTCGGCGCCGTGGGCGAGGTCGCTGATGCGGGGGAGCGGCAGACCGGTCACGCGCAGCGCGCCGTCCTGCTCGGGCAGGACCTGGCCGCCGGCCTCGGTCAGCGCGGCCGTCAGCTTCTCGCGCTGCTGGGGGTCGGTGTCCGGTGTGCGCACCCGCGCGAAGTCGGCGGAGTTGTGCGAGATGAAGTCCTTGACGCTCATGTCGGCGAGGAGCTGGCCGCGGCCGATCACGATCAGGTGCTCGGCGGTGAGGGCCATCTCGCTCATCAGGTGCGACGACACGAAGACCGTGCGGCCCTCGGCGGCGAGGGACTTCATCAGGTTGCGGACCCAGAGGATGCCCTCGGGGTCGAGGCCGTTGACCGGCTCGTCGAAGAGCAGCACCTGCGGGTCGCCGAGGAGCGCCGCCGCGATGCCGAGGCGCTGGCCCATGCCGAGCGAGAAGCCCTTGGAGCGCTTCTTCGCCACGTCCTGGAGTCCGACGACGCCGAGCACCTCGTCGACCCGGCGGGCCGGGATGCCGGAGAGCTGCGCGAGGCTCAGCAGGTGGTTGCGGGCGTGCCGGCCGCCGTGCACGGCCTTGGCGTCGAGCAGGGCGCCGACCTGGCGGGGCGCGTTGGGGAGCTTGCGGTACGGGTAACCGCCGATCGTCACTTGCCCCGTGGTGGGGGCGTCGAGCCCGAGGATCATGCGCATCGTCGTCGACTTGCCGGAGCCGTTGGGCCCGAGGAAGCCGGTGACGGTACCGGGTCGCACCTGGAAGGAAAGGTTGTACACGGCTGTCTTGGCGCCGTAGCGCTTCGTCAGGCCGACTGCCTCGATCATTCTCCGCACCCATCGAATGGTTCAGGACGTCGGGGCACACGCCCCCGTAAGGGTTAGGAGGATAACGGGGAGCTGACGGTTCCACCCAAGAGCGGGTAAAGGGGCGGCGGCCCTCTTACGCCGGTGCTGGCCGGTGTCCCCTACGCGTCCCTTTTCTTCAGGGCGGCGTAGCCGCCCAGGAGCGCCGCCGCCACCCACGCCACCATGATCACCAGGCCACCCCAGGGGCCGTAGGGCGTGTCGTCGTCGAACGGGGTCCTGACCTGCATGATCTTGCTGCCGGCCTGGTCGGGCAGGAAGCGGCCGATCTTCTTGGTGGCCGACACGTTGCCCAGGATGTTGGAGATGATGAAGAAGAACGGCATCAGGATGCCCAGCGACAGCATCGGGCTGCGCAGCATCGCCGCCACGCCCATCGAGAACATCGCGATGAGGGTCATGTAGAGCCCGCCGCCGATGACGGCCCGCAGCACCCCGGGGTCGCCGATCTGCGCCTTGTACGGGCCGAGCATCGCCTGCCCGACGAAGAACGTGACGAAGCTGGTGGCCAGGCCCACCACGAGGGCGAGCAGGGTGGCCACGAGCACCTTGCCGAACAGGAACGTGCCGCGCTGGGGCACGGCCGCGAGCGAGGTGCGGATCATCCCGGTGCTGTACTCGTTGGAGACGACGAGCACCCCGAAGACGATCATCGCGAGCTGGCCGAGCGACATCCCGGCGAAGCTGATGAAGGTCGGGTCGAAGCTCAGCCTCTCCTTGGCGTCGAGGCTGTCGTAGTCGTTCTTGGACAGGATGCTGATCAGCATGCCGAGCGCGATCGTGACGACGGCGGCGAGACCGAGCGTCCACACGGTCGAGGACACCGAGCGGATCTTCGTCCACTCCGACTTCAGTACCTGTGTCGCGGCCATCGCTCAGGCCCCCTTCCCGCGCTGCTGCCAGCCCGCGCCCCAGCCGGGCGCCGCCGGGGCCGGCGGGCTCGCGCCGGTGGGGCCGGAGTGCGCGTGGTACTCGACCGACTCCGCGGTGAGCCGCATGAACGCCTCTTCCAGCGAGGCCTGTTGCGGACTCAGCTCGTGCAGGACGAGCCCGTGCGCCGCGGCGAGTTCACCGAGCCGCTCCGAGGTCGTACCGTCCACTTCCACGCCGCCGCCGTCCGCCGCCACGGCGGTGACACCCGCCTGGTGCAGCACGTCGAGGAGCCGTTCGTGCTCCGGGGAGCGCAGACGTACGTACGAGCGGGAGTTCCGCCGGATGAAGTCGGACATCGACGTGTCGGCGAGGAGGCGGCCCTGGCCGATGACGACGAGGTGGTCGGCGGTCAGTGCCATCTCGCTCATCAGGTGCGAGGAGACGAAGACCGTACGCCCCTGGGCGGCCAGCGACTTCATGAGGTTGCGGATCCAGTGGATGCCCTCGGGGTCGAGGCCGTTGACCGGCTCGTCGAACATCAGGATCTCGGGGTCACCCAGCAGCGCGCCCGCGATGCCCAGGCGCTGGCCCATGCCGAGCGAGAAGCCCTTGGCCTTCTTCCTGGCGACGGCACTCAGCCCGACGGTGTCGAGGACCTCGCCGACGCGGCCGCGCGGGATGCCGTTGCTCTGCGCGAGGCACAGCAGATGGTTGAAGGCGCTGCGCCCGCCGTGCATGGCCTTGGCGTCGAGGAGGGCACCGATGTGCTTCAGCGGGTCCCGCAGCCGGGAGTAGTGCTGGCCGTCGATGCGGACATCGCCGGCCGACGGGTTGTCGAGCCCGAGCATCATCCGCATCGTGGTGGACTTCCCCGCGCCGTTCGGACCGAGGAAACCGGTGACGATGCCGGGGGAGACGGTGAAGGTGAGGTTGTTGACGGCCACCTTCTCGCCGTACCGCTTGGTCAGCCCGTCGAGCTCGATCATGCGGCAACGCTAAAACGGCTCAAAGCCCCCTGCCACTCAGCGACGGCAGGGGGCTGTGACGAGCACGGCCTCAGCGCGTCTGCTGAGCCGGCACCCCACGGGAGATCGGCTCGTCCTCCGCGGGCGTACCCGCGGCGGCGACCGCCGCACCGGTGAGGGTGGCCAGCATCTCCCGCACATTGGTGAGCTGCGCGTTGATGGAGTCGCGCCGGTTGGTGAGCGCCGCCAGCTCCCGCTCGGACTCCGAGCGGATGCGGTCCGCCTTGGCGTTGGCGTCGGCGACGATGTCCTCGGCCTGACGCTGCGCCGTCTCCACCGTCTGCCGGGCGCGACGCTCGGCGTCGGTCCGCAGCTTCTCCGCCTCAAGCCGCAGCTGCTCCGCACGGTGCTCGATCTCCGCGAGGCGCTTTTCCGCCTTGGCCTGACGGGAGGCCAGGTCGCGCTCGGACTGGTCGCGCCGCTTGGCGAGATTCGTCTCGAAGTCGGCGGCGGCCTGGGCGGCCTTGGCGCGCGTCTCCTCGAAGAGGGCGTCCGCCTCCTCCCGCTTGGACTGCGCGTCCTTCTGGGCCTCGGCCCGCAGGGTGTTCGCCTCGCCCTTGGCCTTCTCGACGATCCGGACGCCCTCGTCCTCGGCCTTCGCCTTGCGCTCGGAGGCGAAAGACTCGGCGTCGTTGCGCACCTGCTGCGCCGCGGACTCGGCCAGCTCGCGGTGCTGTTCGGCCGCGCGACGGGCCTCCTCGCGCAGGTCCTTCGCCTCCTCCTCCGCGAGACGGAGGATCTTCTCGACGCGCGCCCCGAGCCCGGCGTACGACGGCTCGGCGTCGGCGACCTGGGCCTGGGCGTTCTGCGTTTCGAGGTGCAGCTCCTCGATGC
Source organism: Streptomyces sp. NPDC005898 (assembly GCF_040629635.1). Lineage (NCBI taxonomy): Bacteria > Bacillati > Actinomycetota > Actinomycetes > Kitasatosporales > Streptomycetaceae > Streptomyces > Streptomyces sp. NPDC005898. The sequence goes on from NZ_JBEXWC010000009.1 coordinate 223,387, forward strand.
GCTTTTCCAGAGCAGTGATACGGGCGAGAGCGTTGTCACGGTCGGAGACGAGCTTGGAGATACGTTCGTCCACCTGAGCGCGGTCGTACCCACGCCGCACAAGCTCGAAGCCGTAGGGGGAAGTGTCGCTCATGGGGTTCCTGTCGAATGAGACCGGTGAGGTGATAGAGGGAATCCTAGGGGTCCAGGCGGCGTGTCATCGAGCAGATGCCTGTTTGATCTGGAGAATGACACCCCTTTTGAGTGGCAAGACGTCAGAGGACTTGCCAGCGACAGGGCCGAAGGTCCTCACAAGCACGGTAGGCCCTCTTTCGCTACCCCTCTGACGTCTTGCCACCCGAACGAGTAGATCCGGCCGCGGCCGCCGCCTTGACGCCGCCCCCACCGGAGCCGCCGCCCGACGAGGACTTCGCCCCGCCCGTCGGGGCCTCAAAGGATTCCAACGCCTCCAGCACGTCCTGGACACGGGAGATCTCCGCGTTGATGTCCTCGCGGCGCCGCATCAGGACCTCCAGCTCACGCTTGCCCTCCTCGACCGTGCGCGTCGCCTCGGCCTCGGCCTCGGCCTTGATCCGCTCGGCCTCGCCGACCAGCGAGGCCTTCTTGGTCTCGGCCTCCTTCAGCAGCGCCTCGGCCTTCTTCACCGCGGCGATACGCACCTTGCCCGCCTCGGAATCGGCGTCCGAAACCAGCTCCTTCGCCTTCGCCTGAGCCTCGGCGAGCTGCTCCTCGGCCGCCTTCACCAGCGCGTCGCAGCGCTCACCGGCGGACTTCATCGCCTCGGCCGACTCCCGGCGCGCGCGCTCGTGCAGCTCCTCGATCTCGGTGGTCAGCCGGTCGCGCTGCTCCTCCGAGCGCTCCCTTATGGCGGTCGCGTCGCGCCGGGCGCCGATGAGCAGCTCGTCCGCGTCCGTACGGGCCTTCTCCACCAGCGTGTTGCCCTCGACCGTCGCCTGGGCGACCAGCCGCTCGGCCTCCTTGCGGGCCGCGCCGACCATCGTGTCGGCCTGCGCCTCGGCGTCCGTGGTCGCCTTCAGCGCCTTCTCCTGGGCGTCCGACGTCAGCTTCTCGGCCTCGGCCGTCGCCTTGGTGATGAGCGTGTCGACCTGCTCGGCGGCCTCCTGGCGGCGCTTGTTGGCGGCCCGGCGCGCCTCGTCCAGGGTGCGCTCGGCCTCCTCGCGCGCCTCGGACGTGAGCCGCTCGGCCTCCCGCGCCGCGTCCGCCTTGAGCCGCTCGGCCTCGGCGCGGATCCGCTCGGCGTGCTGCTGGGCGGAGTTGACCGACTCGGCGGCTTCCGCGCGCAGCCGCTCCGCGTCGCCGGAGGCGTCCGAGATGAGCTTCTCCGCCTTGGCCACCGACTCCGCGCGGACCCGCTCGGCCTCGGCGCTCGACTCGGCCCTGAGCCGCTCGGCCTCGGCGGTCGACTCCGCCTCGAGCCGCTTCGCCCGCTCCGTCGACTCCGCGTGCAGCCGCTCGGCCTCGGCGGTCGACTCCGCCTTGAGCCGCTCCGCGCGCTCCGTCGACTCGGCGAGCAGCCGCTCGGCCTGCGCCGTGGACTCCGCCTTGAGCCGCTCGGCCTCCGCGATCGTCTCGTTCTGCAGCAGCTCGGCCTCGCTGCGGGCCTCACCGATCAGGGTGTCGGCCTGCCCGGCCGCGTCGCTGCGGATGCGGTTGGCGTCCTCACGGGCGTCGGCCCGGGTGCGGGCGGCGTCCTGCTCGGCCTGCGCGATGGTGTCGGAGGCCTCCGTGCGCACCCGCTGGGCGTGCTCCGAGGCGTCCGAGCGCATCCGCTCGGCCTCCGCGATCGCGTCCGAGACCGTGCGCTCGGCGAGGGCCTTGGCCGCCTCCGAGGCCTCCGCCGCCTCACGCCGCGTGCGGCTGGCGTCCTCGGCGGCGCGCTCCCGCTCGGCGTGGGCGTCGGCGCGGACCCGGTCCGCCTCCTCCTGCGCCTCCGTCCTCGTGCGCTCCGCGGCGTGCTCCGCCGCCGAACGCAGGCCCGCGACCTCTTCCTGCGCCGCCTCGTGCAGGCCGGCGACGGAATCCCGTACGGACTGGGCGGTCTGCTCGGCGGCCGAGACCATCTCCGTCGCGCGGCGGTCGGCCTCCTCGACCAGGCGCACGGCCTCGGCCTGCGCCTCCTCGACCCGCTTACGGGCGGAGGCGAGCAGCTCCTCGCTCTGCTCACGGGCCCGCTCGCGCTCCTGACCTGCCTCCGCGCGCGCCGAGCCCAGGGTCTCCTCGGCCTCGCGGCGGCGCCGGGCGGCCTCCTCCTGGGCGGCGGCCAGCTCCTCGGCGGCCTCCGCGCCCACCCGCTCGGCGGCGGCCGCGGCCTCCGCGCGCACGCGGTCGGCGGACTCCTGCGCCTCGGTCCGGAGCCGCTCGGCCTCGGCCGCGGCCTCCGAACGCAGCCGGACCGCGAGGGCCTCGCCCTCCGCGCGGGCCTGCGAGGCGTCGGCGGCGGCCTCGTCGCGCAGCCGCTCCGCCTCCGCCTCCGCCTGCGCCTGGAGCGCGCGGATCCGCTCGGCGGACTCCGCCCGCAGCCGGTCCGTCTCCTCCTTGGCCTCCTTGCGCATGCGCGCGGCCTCGGAACGCGCGTCGGCCAGCGCCTGCTCGGCGGCGGCCAGACGCTCCTCGGCCTCCGCGTGCAGCCGGGTCAGCTCCTCGGCCGCCTCGGCCTGGCGGGCCGCGATGGCCCGCTCGCTCTCCGCGCGCAGCGTCCGGGCGGCCTCCTCGGCCTCGGCCCTGGTGCTCGCGGCCTGCTCGGCGGCCTCCTCGCGGTGCCGCTCGGCCTCCGCGCGGGTGCGCTCCAGGGTCTCCTCGGCCTGCGCGCGCAGGCTCGTCGCCCTCTCCTGCGCCTCGCCGCGCAGCCGCTCGCTGTCGGCGGTCGCGGCCGTACGCAGCTCCTCGGCGTCCGCCTTCGCCTTGGCGAGCAGCTCCTCGGCGGACTTCGCGGCCTCCTCGATCTCCTTGAGCGCCTCGCGCCGCGCCTCGCCCCGGATGCGCTCGCCCTCGGAGACCGCCTCGGCCCGCAGCTGCTCGGCCTCGCCGCGCAGCCTGCGCGCCTCCTCCTGCAGCTCGACGGTCTTGGCGCGGTACTCCTTGGTGTCGTCCTTCGCCGCGCCCTTGAGCTCCTCGGCGATGTCGTGCGCCTCGGCGCGCAGCCGGTCGGCCTCCGTCTCGGCCTCGGAGCGGATCCGCTCGGCCTCCTCGGTGGCGGCCCGCGTGGTCTCCTTGGCGTTCTTGGAGGCCTTGTCGAGGACCTCCTCGGCCGTCCGCGCCGCCTTGGCGAGCTGGCCCGCGGTCTCCTCGGCGGCGAGCGTGCGCGCCTTCTCGGCGGCGTCCGCGATGAGCTTCTCGGCCTGCGCGCGGGCGTCGGCGATCAGCTGCTGCGCCTCGGACTTGGCGGACTCGGCCTCCTTGGTGGCCTCGCTGACGAGGCGGGCGACCTGCTCCTTGGCGGTGCGGGTGCGCTGCTCGCCCGCGGCCTCGGCGGCCGCGAGCTGCTTGCCGGCGCTCTCCTTGGCCTCGGCCAGCAGCTTGTCGGCCTCGGCCCGTGCCTCGCGCAGCGCCGTGTCGGCGTCGGCCATGCGCTGCTCGGCGGCCCGGCTCGCCTCGGCGGCCTGCCGGCGGGCCTGCTCGGACTCGGTCGCCGTGGTGGAGCGCAGCTGCTCGGCGTGGTCGGTGGCCTCCTGGGCCTGGGTGGAGGCGGCGGTCAGCAGGCGCTCGGCGTCGGAGCGGGCCCGGCGCAGGATCGCCTCGGCCTCGGCGCGGGCGGACTCGGCGTCACTCGCCAGGCGGCGGCGGGCCTGCTCGGCGACGCGCTCGGCCTCGGCGCGGGCGGCGGCCAGCGCCTGCTCGGCCTCGGCGCGCGACTCGTCCAGGAGACGGCGGGCCTGCTGCTCGGTGCGGGCCCGCAGCTGCTCGGCCCACGCCACGTTCTCGTTGACGTGCGACTCGACGGTCTGCCGGCGCTCGGACAGCTCCTGGTCGAGCTGCTGGCGGCGGGCCACGGCCTCGGCGTGCAGTTCGGCCTGGAGCCGGGCCTGCTGCTCGGCGTGCTCCTGGAGGATGCGCTGGGTCTGCGCGCGCGCGTCGCGCAGCTCGCGCTCGGCGTCCGCGCGCAGCTGCTCGGCCTGGATCTGCGCGTTGCGCAGCAACTGCTCGGCCTGGTAGCCGATGTCCGCGCTGTCGTAGGCAGGGCGGGACGCGAGGTTGCGGCGCGCCTCGTGCAGCTTGGCGCGCAACACCTCGACCTGGTAGCCGAGATCCTCGGCGTGCTGGACGGCTTTCTCCCGCTCGGTCCTCAGCCGGTCCATCTCGGCCTCGAACCGCGAAAGACTGTCGGTCTCAGCCCGCGAGTTCTCCTGGCGTTCGTAGCCCCGCACTGCGCGGTCCCATCCTTCCCCGAGCTCTTGGCTGCGCTCGAGCAGGGGAGGCCCCACTCCTGGTCGCAAGTCTCTCCAACGAGCCTCGTCCATCCGCCGAACGAGGCCCCCGGGGGAATGGTGTCAGATCAACGGCGGAGCAGGGGTCGTCGCCCCCACGCTCGCCCCCCGAAACCCGGACCCCGGTATGCGGCCGCCCAGCTTTCGGGCAGCCTGCCGCCCCGACTTCGGACGGCCGGTCACTAACCCTACCGGGCCGGATATACGGAGGTCAGTGCGTCGGTGACTCCGAGGGCGCCGAAGTGACGAGTTCGGTGAGGACTCCGTGGCAGTCCTTGGGGTGGAGGAAGGTGATCCGCGACCCCATGGAACCGACGCGCGGCTCCTCGTACAGCACCCGCACACCCTTGTCCTTGATGGCGGCGGCGTCGCCGTCCACGTCGGCCGTGCCGAAGGCGATGTGGTGCACGCCCTCACCGTTCTTGGCCAGCCACTTGCCCACCGCCGAGTCGTCCCGCGTGGGCTCCAGGAGCTGGAGGTAGGAGGCGCCCCCGTCACTCGTCTCGTTGATCTTCAGCATGGCCTCGCGCACGCCCTGCTCTTCGTTGACCTCGGTGTGGAAGACGGTGAATCCGTACGTCTCCCGGTAGAACTCGACGGTCTTGTCGAGGTCGAAACAGGCGATCCCGATGTGGTCGATTCGCGTCAGCATGGTTCAAGTGCAGCGCTTGACGGGGTGATTACGCAACGTGCGCGCGATCACACCCACACCCCGATGACGTGCGGGGTACCGCTCAGTACATTCAGATAAACCCTCGTTAACCTCTCCTCCCAAGGGGCCGTGGCACATGTCTCGAACGTCCGGTACCACCTCAGTGATCGTCGCGGGCGCCCGCACGCCCATGGGCCGCCTCCTCGGCTCCCTGAAGTCCTTCTCGGGTGCGGACCTGGGCGGATTCGCGATCAAGGCCGCGCTGGACCGCGCGGGCATCGGCGGCGACCAGGTCCAGTACGTGATCATGGGTCAGGTGCTCCAGGCCGGGGCGGGGCAGATCCCGGCGCGCCAGGCCGCCGTCAAGGCGGGCATCCCCATGAACGTCCCCGCGCTCACCGTCAACAAGGTGTGCCTCTCGGGCCTCGACGCGATCGCGCTCGCCGACCAGCTGATCCGCGCCGGCGAGTTCGACGTCGTCGTCGCCGGCGGCCAGGAGTCGATGACCAACGCCCCGCACCTGCTCCCCGGCTCCCGCGAGGGCCACAAGTACGGCGCCATCGAGATGCTCGACTCCATGGCCCTGGACGGCCTGACCGACTCCTTCGAGGGCGTCGCGATGGGCGAGTCGACCGAGAAGCACAACGGCCGCCTCGGCATCGCCCGTCCGGAGCAGGACGAGATCGCCGCCCTCTCGCACCAGCGGGCCGCTGCCGCGCAGAAGAACGGCCTGTTCGAGGCGGAGATCACCCCGATCGAGATCCCGCAGCGCAAGGGCGACCCGGTGCTCTTCGCCAAGGACGAGGGCATCCGCCCGGAGACCACCGCCGAGTCCCTCGGCAAGCTGCGCCCCGCCTTCGCCAAGGACGGCACGATCACGGCGGGCTCCGCCTCGCAGATCTCCGACGGCGCCGCCGCGGTCGTCGTCATGTCCAAGGCCAAGGCCGAGGAGCTGGGCCTCGACTGGATCGCCGAGATCGGCGCCCACGGCAATGTGGCCGGCCCGGACAACTCCCTGCAGTCCCAGCCGTCCAACGCCATCCTGCACGCCCTGAAGAAGGAGGGCCTGGAGGTCTCCGACCTGGATCTCATCGAGATCAACGAGGCCTTCGCCGCCGTCGCGGTGCAGTCAATGAAGGACCTCGGCGTGTCCACGGAAAAGGTGAACGTCAACGGCGGGGCCATCGCGCTGGGTCACCCGATCGGGATGTCCGGCGCGCGTCTGGTGCTGCACCTCGCCCTGGAGCTGAAGCGGCGCGGCGGCGGTGTGGGCGCGGCCGCCCTGTGCGGTGGCGGCGGTCAGGGCGACGCCCTCATCGTCAAGGTGGCCAAGGGCTGAGTCCCGGGATCCGCGAGATGGCCCCGGGCCCGCGGGCCCGCGGCCCGGTGTCCCGTACGTAGCGAACGGAGCTGTCTCATGCAGGACGTCCCCTCCCTGGTGGCGCAGGCCCGCGAGGGCCGGCCGCGGGCCGTGGCCCGGCTGATCTCACTGGTCGAGGGGGCGTCGCCGCAGCTGCGTGAAGTGATGGCGGCGCTCGCTCCCCTGGCCGGACACGCCTACGTGGTCGGGCTCACCGGGTCACCCGGTGTCGGCAAGTCGACGTCGACGTCCGCGCTCGTGAGCGCCTACCGGCGCGCCGGCAAGCGGGTCGGCGTGCTCGCGGTCGACCCCTCGTCGCCCTTCTCCGGCGGCGCGCTCCTCGGCGACCGGGTGCGCATGTCGGACCACGCCTCCGACCCCGGCGTCTACATCCGCTCCATGGCCACCCGCGGCCACCTGGGCGGGCTCGCGTGGGCCGCCCCGCAGGCGATCCGCGTGCTGGACGCTGCGGGCTGCGACGTCGTCCTGGTGGAGACCGTCGGCGTCGGGCAGTCCGAGGTCGACATCGCCTCGCAGGCGGACACCTCGGTGGTCCTCCTCGCCCCCGGCATGGGCGACGGCATCCAGGCGGCGAAGGCCGGAATCCTGGAGATCGGCGACGTGTACGTCGTCAACAAGGCGGACCGCGACGGCGCGGACGCGACGGCGCGGGAGCTGAACCACATGCTCGGCCTCGGGGAGTCCCGGGGGCCCGGGGACTGGCGGCCGCCCATCGTGAAGACGGTCGCGGCGCGCGGCGAGGGCATCGACGAGGTCGTCGAGGCGCTGGAGAAGCACCGCGCGTGGATGGAGGAGCGGGGGGTGCTCGCCGAGCGGCGGGTCTCCCGCGCCGCCCGGGAGGTCGAGACGATCGCGGTCACCGCGCTGCGGGAACGGGTCGGCTCCCTGCGGGGGGACCGGCGGCTGTCCTCGCTGGCGGAGCGGATCGTGGCGGGGGAGCTCGATCCCTACGCGGCGGCGGACGAGCTGGTCGCGGGGGTCACCTCGGGGTGAGCGGGGCCGCCGCGGCGCGGCGGACGCCGTCCACTTCCGCGTGCGCCCCCGTAGCGGGTGGCCGCCCAGCGACAGGTGCCCGCCCCGCATCCGGCGGTGGGCGCGCATCCGGCGGTGGCGCGGAAACGCCCCGGGGGCGGTGTCCCCGGGGCGTTTACAGGTGTCCGCGTGTCAGTCGTCCGAGCCGTCGGCGTCCTGGTCGTCACGGTCGTCGTCGTGGCGGTCCGCGGTGACCTTGCCGGTCTTCAGGTCGACGTGCCACTGGGACTCCGCGCCCTTGGCGCCCGTCGTCTCGACGCCCCAGGCACCCGCCTTGCCGTCGTCGTCCAGGTCGACGGAGGTCACCTTGCCCCTGGCGGCACCGGCGCGCGCGGCGTCCTCGGCGCTGGTGGACGCGCCCTTGAGCGCGGCGTTCACCCGGGCGGCGTCGGCGGCGTCGTCCCCGTCGTCCCCGTCGTCGTTCCGGTCGATCCAGGAGCCGAGGACCTTGCCGGTGCCCGGGTCCACCTCGACGTCGTGCCAGGTGTCGCCCTTCAGGATGTCGACGCCCCAGACCAGGGCGCCGTCCTCCTCGTCCAGTTCGGCGGAGACCGCGGTGCCGGGGGTCTTCGCGAGGGCCGCCCTGATCGCGTCGGCGGCCGTCACCTTGGCGGCCTTGGCCTCGGCGGTGTTCTCGGCCGCGTCCTCGGCGTCGTCGCGGCGGTCGTCGTCCTTGCGGTCGTCGCTCTTGTCGTCGTCCTTGCGGTCGTGGTCCTTGCGGTCGTGGTCCGTCAGCCGGACGCTCGACCGCTGCGCGGCGCTCTCGTCGTCACCGGTGGTCGCGAGGGCGGTGGCGGTACCGCCGGTGACCAGGGCCGCGGCGGCGACGGTGGCGATGACGATGTTGCGCTTCATGGAGTTCCTCCCGAGATGGTGGGCGAGTGTGGCGGCGGCCGGGGCCGCTGCCGTTCGCTTTCGATGAGGACCAATCTGGCCGACCGACCCTGAACCGGAGCTGAAGCCGCCTGAAGAACTCTTCAGGTTCGCTCTGCCACCCTGAATGCATGCGTTTGTTGATCGTCGAGGACGAGAAGCGGCTGGCCCTGTCCCTCGCCAAGGGCCTGACCGCAGAGGGCTACGCCGTCGACGTCGTCCATGACGGCACCGACGGTCTGCACCGCGCGAGCGAGGGCGCGTACGACCTGGTCATCCTCGACATCATGCTGCCCGGCATGAACGGCTACCGCGTCTGCTCGACCCTGCGCGCGGCCGGCAACGACGTACCCATCCTGATGCTCACCGCCAAGGACGGCGAGTACGACGAGGCGGAGGGCCTGGACACCGGCGCCGACGACTACCTCACCAAGCCGTTCTCGTACGTCGTGCTGGTGGCCCGCGTGAAGGCACTGCTGCGCCGCCGGGGCAACGCGGGCCCCTCGCCGGTCCACGTCCTGGGCGACCTCAAGGTCGACACGGCCGCGCGCCGCGTCTTCCGCGGCGAGGACGAAGTCACCTTGACGGCCAAGGAGTTCGCGGTCCTGGAGCAGCTGGTGCTGCGGGCCGGGGAGGTCGTCTCCAAGGGCGACATCCTGGAGCACGTCTGGGACTTCGCGTACGAGGGGGACCCGAACATCGTCGAGGTGTACGTGAGCACCCTGCGCCGCAAGCTGGGCGCGCGCCTCATCACGACGGTGCGCGGCGCCGGTTACCGCCTGGAGGCCCCGCGATGAGACGGCTCTTCGGCTCCGTGCGCGCCCGCGCCACGCTGGGCGCGAGCCTGGTCGTCGCCCTCGCCCTGGTGGCGGCCGGCGCCGCCGTGCTCTTCTCGCTGCGCGCCAACCTCACCGGTCAGGCCGACGGCCGGGCGGACGCCGCCGCCCGCGAGGTCGCCGCGCAACTCGTGGCCGGCCGCCCCTACGACGATCTCGACCTGCCGGACGCCGACGAGTCACCGGTCCAGGTCGTCGACGAGGACGGTGAGGTGGTGGCGGCCGGCGAGGACCTGGAGCGGATCAGCGGCACCGGGACCGACGCGGTCGGGCCCGGCCCCGCGACCCGCCCGGCCGACAGCGGCGGAAAGAAGCCGGAGCCGGGGGAGAGGGGTGAGCCGGGGGAGCCGGGTGAGATCGACGACGACGCCGAGTACACCGACGGCTCCGCGACCGTCGACGGCGAGAGCGCCGACTACCGCTTCGCCGCCGTCGAGGTGAGCACGCCCACCAGGGGCGACCTCACCGTCTACGCCGGTGGCTCGCTCACCGACGAGCGCAGCGCCGTGTCGACGGCGCTGACGTCCATGCTGATCGGCTTCCCCCTGCTGCTCGCCGTCGTCGCGGGCGTCACCTGGCTGGTGACGCGCCGCGCGCTGCGCCCGGTGGCCGCCATCACCGCGGAGATGGCGGCGATCACCGCGTCGGAGGATCTCGCGCGCCGCGTGCCCGAACCGGACACGCACGACGAGATCGCCCGGCTCGCCCGCACCACGAACGAGACGCTCACCGCCCTGCAGACGTCCGTGGAGCGCCAGCGGCGCTTCGTGGCGGACGCCTCGCACGAACTGCGCAGCCCCATCGCCTCGCTCCGCACGCAGCTCGAAGTGGGCGCCGCGCATCCGGAGCTGCTGGACGTCGACGGCGCCGTCGAGGACACCGTGCGGCTCCAGGAACTCGCCGCCGATCTGCTCCTGCTCGCCCGGCTCGACGCGGGCGAGCGGCCCGGCGAGGCCCGGGTCGAGCTGGCCGCCTTCGTGCGCGAGGAGCTCTCGCAGCGCACGGGCGACCCCCACGACGTGGAGCTGGACCTCGGGAGCGTGGAGGTCACGGGCTCCCGCAACCAGTTGGCGCGGGTGCTCGGCAACCTCCTGGACAACGCGCAGCGGCACGCCCGCTCCCGGGTCACGGTCACCACCCGCGCCGAGGGCGCGTGGGCGGTCCTTCAGGTGTCCGATGACGGCAGCGGAGTGCCCCCGAAGGAGCGGGAGCGGATCTTCGAGCGGTTCGTACGGCTTGACGACGCGCGGACCCGCGACGAGGGCGGGGCCGGTCTGGGCCTCGCGATCGCGCGGGATGTGGCGGCGCGGCACGGCGGCACGCTCGGGGTGGAGCGGGCGCCGTCGGGGGGTGCGCTCTTCGAGCTCCGGCTGCCGAGCCCTCAGGCGTCGGCGGATTGAGCGACGGAAGCGCCGGGCGGAGCGGAGCGGGTCAGGGCTTGCCGCGCTGGGAGCGCAGGTGTTCCGCGATCGGGGTCAGGGCCTTGTGCAGCTCGCCGAGGGCCTCGGGGGAGACCAGGTCGACGAAGTGCCGCCGGACGGAGGCGACGTGGTGCGGGGCCACCTTCCGCATGGTCTCCATGCCCTCCTGGGTGAGGACGGTGTAGAGGCCGCGCCGGTCGGACTCGCAGTTCTCGCGGCGCACCAGGCCCGCGTTCTCCATGCGGGTGATCTGGTGGGACAGGCGACTCTTGGACTGCAGGGTGGCGCTGGCGAGATCGCTCATGCGCATCCGCAGGTCTTCCGATTCTGAGAGATGCACGAGAATGTCGTAGTCGTTCATGGTCAGGTTGAACGGCTGAAGGTCCTTTTCGAGCTGATATGTCAGCATCCGGTTGACCTCCACGTGGATGCGCCAGGCGCACTGTTCCTCGTCGGTCAGCCACTGCGGGGCCGTCTCGGTCTCCATGGAATCGATTCTACCTAAGAAGTTGAAAGGTGAACGAATGGTGGGGTGTGACGCACCTTGCCTCCCCTGGTCACGGGAGGGGCACAGGCGTTCGCCGTCACACTCCGCAGACTACCGCTCACAGCCCGAAGCGACGCTGGAGGTCCCCCAGTTGTCCGGGAAGACGCGGTACGCCCGGCTGAGGGCCCGGTTGGGTGGGAGCGCTCCTCCCTCCCGGCGCCCCCGCCTGGTCCGGGATGCCTCCTGTGACCTGCTCGGGCATGAGCGCCTCGCTGGACTGGAGCAGCACCGTGCCGGCGCCCACGAACTCGAATTGATGCTCCTCCCCGGAGGTGCCACCGATGCCGGTCAGTGCCCGCACGCCCCCGATCACCCCCGTGAGGTATCCGTGGTCGTAGTGATGGCACGGTGAAGGGCAGTCGGCCCAGCCCACGAGGGCCTGTGGATCGACCCGGATCGGCGGCTCCATGAACACCACCGGACCATTCGAGGCGGCCACGAACTTCCCGGTCCCGATGAGCGTCAGAAAGCCCGGAACGATCGATTGCTTCAGCGCGAGAGTTGGCTGAAAAGCGAGGAGGTTGCCCGAGCGAATGGTCAGGTTGCCCTCATCCAGGTCGTACGAATTCACGTCGAACGCCCGGTCGGCGAGGAGCATCTTGCCCTGGCCGTCCGCCACGACCCAGTCACTTGCGTGCAGCGGCGAATGAAAACTGGTCCGGACCAGCCGGTCGAGCCGGCCGTGCCCGATGCCGTTGAAGTCGATCCGCCCGTAGTAGGCGATCATCTTCCCCTTCTGGAGGAACCACTGGCTCCCCTTGAGCTCCACGCAGAAGGTGTACGCGTTGACGTTGTCGTCGCTCGGCAGCGTCGTGGGGTCGAAGACCGCGGGCTCGCCCGCCGGGGTCGAGACATTGCCGTTCACAGCTTCTCCTCCGAGGCCTGGACGTACACCGCGCCGCTGCCCGACAGCTCCAGCTGGAACGCCTCCCCGGAGCCGCGGCCCACCATGTCGCGCCAGCCGAGCGCCGCGGAGAGCTTGTTGCGCACGTCGCCGTGGTGGGCGACATACGCCTGGGGGTCGACGTGGACCGGGCGCTGCGGGCTGATCGGCACCTCGATCACCCCGCCGTGCGCCATGACGGCGACCTGGCCGTGCCCCTTCAGGGTCGTGGTGAACAGGCCCTGGCCGGTGACCTGGCCGCGGACCATGCCCATGACGCCGCCCTGGGAGCCCATGAACATGGTGCCCTGCTGAAGCGTGCCGTCGAAGGCGAGCAGCCGGTCCGCCTCCACGTACAGCGTGTCCCCGGTGAGGCCGATCACCTGGATGTGGTGGCCGCCGTGCCCGAAGAGGACCGTGCCGCTGCCGTCCACGGTCATCAGCGGCGTCGCCTCGCCCGCGACCCGGCGCCCGATCATGGACGCCAGACCGCCCTGACCGCCCTGGAGGTTGGGCGTGAAAGAGACATCTCCCCGGTAGGCGAGCATGGCGCCGCGCTGGCTGAAGATCGTGGCGCCCGGCCGCACCGTCGCCTCGACCATCTTGGAATTGATCTCCCGGAAGGGCATGTCAGACGTCCCCCGCGATCGTCGTGCGCTCACTGGGCTGGACGTAGACCAGGCCGTCGCCCTCGAAGCGGATCTGGAAGGCCTCGCCGCCGCCCTCGCCCAGGAAGGTGCGGAACGTGACCCCGGACTGGAAGCTCTGGCGCAGGTCGCCCTGGTGCGCGATGTACGCCCCCGGGTCGACGGTGAGCGGATACTCCCGCGAGACGCGCAGCACCACGGCCGGCCCGTCGGAGACGATCGCCGCCTGCCCCGTGCCCTCGACGGTCGTCGTGAACAGGCCATTGTCCTGCGTCGCGCCGCGCAGGCCCGTGAAGCTGGTGCCCGTGCGCAGGCCGGCGTCGGTGCACAGCAGATTGCTCGCCTCGACGTAGAGCTTCTCGCCGCGCAGCCGCACCACATTGATCTCGGTGGCCCGGTCGGCGAACCAGCACGTGCCGTGTCCCTTCACCTCCATCACCGTCATCTGCTCGCCGGTGACGCGGCGCGTCACCATGCCGCGTATGCCCTCGCCGCCGCCGGACAGCTTTTTGAAGGCCATCTGGCCGTCATGGGCGACCATCGAGCCGTTCTTCGCCTTCACCGCGTCGCCGGTCATGTCGACGGCGAGCACTCTGCTCCCCTGGAGCCGGAATGTAGCCACGAATCGACGGTAGCCCCCGCGTACCCACCCAGAACAGGGTGAAGGCCCCTGAGCGAACCCCGAGACTTCCCCGATGTCACAATGGGGGTCGCTTGTGCGCGCGTTCACAAGATCGGCGCCGCCGAGCGCGCAGCCCGCCCGCCGCCCCCCTCACCGAAGGTGACCCGTGGACATCAAGACCGCTTCCGCACTCCGCCGCCTCCGCCTGGTCTCGGCCCCCGAGGCCGTCTCCTTCCTGCTGCTGCTCGTCTGCTCGGTGCTCAAGCGGACCACGGAGTTCAACGCCGTGCCGGCGATGGGCATGATCCACGGCGTGCTCTTCGTGCTGTACGTGGTCTTCTGGCTGGACGCCTGGAACCGCGCGAAGTGGGACCTGAAGACCGCCGCCCTGTACTTCGTCCTCTCCGTCCTGCCGACCGGCGGATTCTTCGCCGAGCGCAAGCTGAAGCGCGAGGCCGAGTCCGCGGTCATCGCCTCGCGCGCCCGCAAGGAAGGGATCGTCAACGCATGATCGTCGCGTTCTCCGTGACCCCGCTCGGCGTCGGTGAGGACGTCGGCGAGTACGTCGCCGACGCCGTCCGCGTCGTCCGCGAGTCGGGCCTGCCCAACCGGACCGATGCCATGTTCACCTCCATCGAGGGCGAGTGGGACGAGGTGATGGACGTCGTCAAGCGGGCGGTCGCCGCCGTGGAGGCACGGGCGCCCCGCGTCTCCGTCGTCCTGAAGGCGGACATCCGCCCCGGGGTGAGCGACGGCCTCACCTCCAAGGTCGAGACGGTGGAGCGCCACCTCTCCGCCTGACCCCTGCCCTGCCGGTGCCCGCGCGCGCCACGAAGCCCCCGCCCTACGGGTGGGGGCTTTTCCCTGCCCGCTGACTTGAGCGACTGCTCAAACAGCTGTACCTTCAGTTGAGCACTCGCTCAATAATGCGCTGACGTGGGGGATTACCGTGAGCCTGTACATCGAGGCACGGATACGCGCCGATCTGGAAGACCTCTGGAAGCACACCCAGGAGCCGGCTCTCCACCAGCGCTGGGATCTGCGTTTCACCGAGATCACCTACCTGCCGTGCGCGGACGGCGAGCCCCAGCACTTCCGGTACGCCACGCGCGTGCTGCCCTTCCTCACGATCGCCGGCACCGGTGTCAGCGCCGGGGAGAAACGACGCGCCGACGGCACCCGCACCTCCGCGCTGCGCTTCGCGTGCCCGCACCCGCTCTCCCTCCTCGAAGAGGGCAGCGGCTACTGGCGCTACGTACCGGAGGAGGGCCAGGGGGAGGGCCATGAGGCGGACGGCATCCGCTTCCTCACCGGGTACGACTACCGCCCGCGCTGGGGCCGGCTCGGGGCGCTCGCCGACCGCGCCGCCTTCCGGCCGCTGATGGGCTGGGCCACGGCCTGGTCCTTCGACCGGCTCAGGCTCTGGCTGGAGCGCGGCATCACCCCGGAACGCGCCCTCCTGAACGCCGTCGCCGACGTCGCCCTGCGCCTGCTGGGCGTGACGGCGGCCGTCCTGTTCGCCCCCATGACGGCCCTCGCCGCCGCCGCGCTCGCGGTGATCCTGCCGCCGCTGCCGACTACCCCGGCGGCCCGCCGCTGCCTGCGCACCCCACCGGCACGCACGCGTGCGCCCCGCGTGCTCTCCACCCTCTCCACCCTCGCCACCGTCAAGGAGCCGTCATGACGTCGATCTTCGAGACGGTGCTGGGGGACGACTTCCACCGGCTCCACCCGCAGCTGCGCCGCCGCTTCTCCGTGGGCCTGGCGAGCGGCGAGGCCTGCGTCGGGCGGGGCGTCATGGAGCGCGTCTGGCACGGCCGGGGTTTCGTGAAGCCGTTCCTCGCGGCCGGCGGCACCCGCAACATCCTCGTCCCGCGCCAGGGCCGCGACGTGCCCTTCGTGATCGAGAACGTGCCGTACGTCGACACGTACGGCCGTGAGACGGTGAGCTTCGTGCGCACCTTCGACCTGCCCGGCGGGCCCCGCCGCTTCGACGCCCAGATGGTCCTGAGCCCCAAGGGGGACCGGGTGCTCGACTATCTCGGCACGCACCAGCACCTCGCCAGCGACCTGTACTTCTCGGCCGAGGCCGACGGCTCGCTGGTGATCCGCTCCGGAGAGCACCGCTTCCGGGAAGGGCCGGTGGACTGCCGTGTCCCGTCGTTGATCGGCGCGGACGCCGAGGTTAGGGAGTCCTACGACGACAAGGCCGGGTGCTTCCGGATCCGTGTCCGGGTCGTGAACCGGCACTTCGGGCCGCTCTTCGGCTACGAGGGGTCCTTCAGGGCCACGTACACGGACGTCCGTGCGTGTGGGGTGCGGGCCGGGCTGCGGCCCGTCCGTGAGGAGGCGCGGGCGTGAGCGCGGGCAAGGACCCCGTGGCGGGCTCTGCGAAAGGCTCCGCCAAGGACCCCGCCAAGGACTCCGTCAAGGACTCCGTCAAAGGGCAGGAAACTCGGGAGAAGCTGCTCGAAGGGGCGTTGCGGACGCTCACGGAGCAGGGCATCGCCAAGGCGTCGGCGCGGAACATCGCCGCCGCGGCGGGCGTCAACCAGGCGCTGGTCTTCTACCACTTCGGTTCCGTCGACGACCTGCTCGCGCAGGCGTGTCGGCACGGGACCGAGCAGCGGGTGGCCCGCTACCGCGACCGGCTCGCCGGGATCGACTCCCTCGCCGGGCTGCTCGCCTTCGGGCGGGAGATGCACGAGGAGGAGCGGGACGCCGGGCACGTCGCCGTCCTCGGGCAGTTGCTCGCCGGGGCGCAGACGCAGGCGCGGCTGGCCGTGGCTACGGCGGCGGGGCTCGCGCTGTGGATCGAGGAGATCGAGAAGGTACTGACGCGGGTCCTCTCCGCGTCGCCCCTCGGGGAGTTCACCGATCCTGTCGGGCTCGCGCGGGCGGTCGGGGCGTCGTTCGTGGGGCTTGAGCTGTATGAGGGGGTTGATGCGGAGGGTACGGAGCGGGCGTTGGCCGCGTTGGAGCAGTTGGCCCTTTTGGTGAGTGCCGTTGAGGAGCTTGGGCCTCTTGCGCAGCGGGCCGTTCGGCATCGGCTTCGTCGGTCTGCGCGGGCCTAGGCTCTTCTCCCTCTTCTCCGCTTGCCTGTGTGGGGGGTTCGGTTTTTCTGGGCCGCCGCTTCGCGGCGGATGTTTCCCACCCACCCACCCGTATCCCCGCGTCGGGGCGGCCACGTAGGGGCAGCGGGTGGGTGTATCCCCGAGTCCTGTCGGCCACGTAGGGGCAGGTGGGTGGATGTATCCCCGCGTCATTCCGGGCACGTCGGGGCACGGGGGGCCCGCGTCATGCCGGCTACGTCGGAGCAGCGGGTGGGTGTTGCCCGCGCCATGCCAGCCACGTCGGGGCAGGCGGGTGGGAGTTTCCGGCGCCGAGGCGGCCACCTCGGAGCAGGCGGGTGGTGTTTCCCCGCGTCGGGTTGGTCACGTAGGGGCGAACGCCTCCGCAGCCTCCCCCCCCCCCCGGAAACCCCTCGCACGGACGCGTCCAGGTCGACATGCCGGTGGAATTCCACTTTTGTGGGGGTATCGGGTCGATCACCAGAACACTGGAGGGCGCTGTGCGGCAGCCGGAGGGCTACGACTACGACACCCACAGCACGCTCGCCGGACCGCTCACCGAGCCCCCGGGCGGCGGCGGGAACGGCGAGGGCGGCGGTTACCGGGTGCAGTACCGCAAGCTCCTCTCCAGTGAGCCCCACCGAATACGCGCCGTGCTCCTGATGACGCTGGCGCCCCTGCTCACCGGCCTGCTGCTCGTCTACCTCGTGTGGCCGACGCACTGGACCGAACGCGAGGGCGGCGAACGCTGGCTCATCGGCCTCGACATCACCATGCTCGTGGCGATCGGCCTGATCGAGCTCTTCATGCTGGTCAACGTCGTATCGATCGCGCACGCCACGATGGTCGCCCGCGACCCGATACCGGTGACCCCCGAAGAAGGCACCCGCGTCGCCTTCCTCACCACGTACGTCCCCGGCAAGGAACCTCTCTCCATGGTCCGGGCCACTCTTGAGGGCGCCGTCCGGATACACCACAGGGGCCCCCTCCACGTCTGGCTCCTGGACGAGGGTGACGACCCCGCCGCGAAGGCCCTGTGCGAAGAGCTGGGCGTGCGCCACTTCACCCGCCTCGGTGTACCGGAGTGGAACCGCGACAAGGGCCCCCACAAGGCCCGCACCAAGCACGGCAACTACAACGCGTGGCTCGCGATGCACCACGCGGAGTACGACTTCTTCGCCTCCGTCGACACCGACCACGTGCCGCTGCCCAACTTCCTGGAGCGGATGATGGGCTACTTCCGCGACCCGGACGTGGCGTTCGTCGTCGGACCGCAGGTCTACGGCAACTACGAGACGCCGGTGACCAAGGCCGCCGAGTCCCAGCAGTTCCTCTTCCACGCGCTCATCCAGCGCGCGGGCAACCGCTACCGGGCGCCCATGTTCGTCGGCACCAACAACGTCGTGCGCGTCAGCGCGCTCACCCAGGTGGGCGGCCTGTACGACTCGATCACCGAGGACATGGCGACGGGCTTCGAACTGCACCGGCGCCGCAATCCGGCCACCCAGAAGCACTGGCGTTCGGTCTACACCCCCGACGTGCTGGCCGTCGGCGAGGGCCCGGCTTCCTGGACGGACTTCTTCACCCAGCAGATGCGCTGGTCGCGCGGCACCTACGAGACGCTCTTCAAGCAGTACTGGAAGGCGCCCTTCACCATGCCGCCCGGGCGGCTGTTCTCGTACACGCTGATGCTCGTGTACTACCCGATGACGGCCGTCAACTGGCTGCTGGGCATCCTCAGCTGCGTCCTGTTCCTGTGGTTCGGGGCGTCCGGCACCCAGGTCGCGGCCTCCGTCTGGATGATGCTCTACAGCGACGCGGCCGCCCTCCAGATCGGCCTCTACCTGTGGAACCGCCGCCACAACGTCTCCCCGCACGAGCCGGAGGGCTCCGGAGGCCTCGCCGGGATGGCGATGTCGGCGCTCTCCGCGCCCATCTACGCCAAGTCGCTCGGCGCGGCTCTGGTCCGCCGCCCGAGCCGCTTCGTGGTCACGCCCAAGGGCGGCGACGCGAGCCCCGACCGGCTGCTGACCTTCCGCATCCACCTGTTCTGGGCGGTGCTCCTGGCGGGTTCGCTGGCCGCCTCCTTCGTGCTCGGCCACACGCACGCGGCGATGCGCACCTGGGCCGTCCTCGCGATGGCCATCTCCCTGGCACCGGTCGCGGTGTGGATCGGCACGGTCGTCAAGGAGCGCAGGGCGGCCCGCCAGGCCGGTCCGGAGCGCGAGGAGCGGCTGGAGGCCGGACAGCCCGCGCCGGACGCCGAGGGCGAGCCGGCGTTCGCGACCGGCACGACGACAGGAGGGAACTGAGCCATGGCCTACCGACCCTCAAGGCGTACGAGGAAGACACTCATCGGAGTCGGCGCGGGCGCGCTGCTCGTCGGACTGAACGCCCCGGCGGCGCTCTCCTTCGCCGAGGAGCAGTACTACGAGTACAAGATCTCCCGGCCCGGCTACAAGGCGAAGTACGGCTCCTGGAAGCAGGTCGACATCCCCAAGGAGTTCCGTACCAACGCCATCCACGCCGCCCTCCTGCACACCGGCAAGGTGCTGATCGTCGCGGGCTCGGGCAACGAGCAGAAGAAGTTCGACGCCGGGTCGTTCGACACGGTCCTGTGGGACCCGAAGAACGACACGTTCAAGAAGATCGAGACCCCCGAGGACTTCTTCTGCTCCGGACACGCCCAGCTCCCCGACGGACGTCTCCTGGTGGCGGGCGGCACCGCGCGCTATGAGCTGCTCGACGGCGAGGTGGAGCGGGCCGGCGGCGGCATGCGCGTGAAGAACGAGAACCCCGACAAGGGCATACGCCTCAAGAAGGGCACCAAGTTCCGCTCGCCGTCCGGCATCGAGTACGTCAGCAAGTTCGACGTCGAGGTCCCGAGGGCCAAGCGGAACTACGAGATCACGTACTCCAAGTCCGGTGTGATGCAGCCGTGGAAGACGAAGGTCAAGGCGAGTGAGGCGCGCGTCTTCGTCGAGGCGGTCAGGCCGGGCGAGCAGTCGGTCAACGAGAAGTCGGCGCAGTACGAGATCGAGGGCCTGACCGGCAAGGAGGCCGACAACACGTACGGCATCGCCGAGAAGCTCGACATGGAGAAGCAGGACTTCCAGGGCATCAAGGCGGCGTACGAGTTCGACCCGAGGGCCGAGCGGTACATCCAGGTCGACCCGATGAAGAAGGCCCGCTGGTACCCGACGCTGGTCGGTCTGGACGACGGCAAGGTGCTCGCCGTCTCCGGGCTCGACGACGTGGGCGTGATCGACCCCGGGGACAACGAGATCTACGACCCGCGGACGAAGAAGTGGACGGACGGCCCCAAGCGGTACTTCCCGACCTACCCCGCGCTCTTCCTCACCAAGGGCGGCAAGCTCTTCTACCCGGCGTCCAACGCCGGCTACGGCCCCGCCGACCAGGGCCGTGAGCCGGGCCTGTGGGACCTGCGGACGAACAAGTTCGAGAAGGTGCCGGGACTGACCGACACCGACCAGACCGAGACGTCCGCGTCCGTGCTGCTGCCGCCCGCGCAGGAGCAGAAGGTGATGATCATGGGCGGCGGGGGCGTGGGCGAATCCGACAAGGCGACGCGCCGCACGGCCGTGATCGACCTCAAGGAGGAGAACCCGTCCTTCAAGACCGGGCCGCGCCTGCCCCAGGGCACCCGCTACCTGAACAGCGTGCTCATGCCGGACGACACGGTGTTCACCTCCAACGGCTCCTCCGACTACCGGGGCCGCGGCGCCAGCAACATCCTCAAGGCGCAGTTCTACGACCCGAAGCAGAACGCCTTCCGCGAGGCGGCCGCGCCCAGGGTGGGCCGCAACTACCACTCGGAGGCGCTGCTCCTGCCCGACGGCCGGGTCGTCACCTTCGGCTCGGACCCGCTCTTCGACAACGAGCAGAACACCAAGCTCGGCCACTTCGAGCAGCGCATGGAGGTCTTCACCCCGCCCGCGCTGCACCGGGGCGGCAAGAACCGCCCGGTGCTCGCCGACGGACCCGCGCAGTTGCCGCCGGACGGCCGCGCCACGTTCCGCACCGACCGCCCCGAGACCATCGCCTCCGCCCGGCTCATGCGGCCGAGCGCGGTCACGCACACGACCGACGTCGAGCAGCGCTCGATCGCGCTGGGCGTGACCAAGGCCAAGGGGGCGGTGACGGTGGACGTGCCCCGCGGGGACGCGGCCCTGGTGCCGCCGGGCTGGTACATGCTGTTCGTCACCGACACGGACGGCACGTCCTCGGAGGCGAAGTGGATCCACGTGGGCCCGAAGGGCTGACCGGGTGGATCATGAGCGAGCGGACGGCTCACGACTGAGCGGAGGCTCATGCCTGAGCGGACTGCTCGCGCCCGAGCGGGCGGCTCACGCCTCCTTCTTCTTCGCGTTGCGCGCGAGGCCGAGGGCGTAGTCCGGCCACCACTGCCCCGCCGCCGGGCCGCCCCGGCACGGGCCGTCCGAGTCGCCCGGCCGCTTGATCCACAGGACGGCGTCCAGCAGCGGGTCGCCCGTGCGGTCGGTGGGCGGGGTGCCGAGGCCCCGCCCCGGCGGGTTGCACCACGCGTCCCGGCGGCCGCCGGCCAGCGGGCCCCGGCCGTTGCGGCTGGTGTCCATGACGAAGTGCTTGTCACCGACGGTCGCCGACAGCGTGCGGCCGTACGCCTTGGTGACCTCGTCGCTCTGGAAGTTCGAGACGTTCAGCGAGAAGCCGTCGGCCTGGGCGATGCCCGCCTGGAGCAGCGGCTCGGACAGTTTGTGCGCCTCGGTGATCCAGCCGGGGTTCCCCGCGTCGAGGTACACCTTGACCTTCGGCTGCCGCTTCAACCGCTGGATCGCCTCGGAGAGCAGCTGGTAGCGGTCGGCGTGGTACTCGGCCGGGGTGCAGCCGTCCACGATGTGCGGGACGGCGTCGGGCTCCAGGACGACCAGGGCGGGGGCGGAGCCGATCGCGTCGGCGAAGGCGTCCACCCAGCTCCGGTAGGAGTCGGCGCTGCTCGCGCCGCCCGCGGAGTGCTGACCGCAGTCGCGGTGCGGGATGTTGTAGGCGACGAGGACGGCGGTACGGCCCTCCTTGGCCGCGCCCCGGGTCGCCTCGGTGATGTCGTGCGCCGGGTCGTCCCCGGCCGGCCACACCGCCACGGGCTGCTCGGCGATCCGTCTGAGCGCCTCGGCGTCCTGGGTCCGGCCCTGGCGTTCCCACTCCGCGACCTGGCGCGCGGCGGGGCTGTCGGGGTCGACCCAGAAGGAGTGCGGCGCCCGCTTCGCCCGGGCGGTGGAGGGGCCGGAGGCGTCGGCGCCCGCGGACCTGGCGGAGTCCGCCCCGGACCCGGACCCGGACGAGCAGCCCGCCGTGAGCCCGATGGCGGCGAGAGCCGTGAGCGCGGTGAACGTGCGGAGCAGCCGATGCATCCAGACCCCTTGGGCGACGGTGACGATCAGTCAGCCCGGCAATCGTGACATAAAGAACTATTCACGCTCTTGTGCCACACCGCCCCCGGTGCTGAGCGCGGTCCCGCTCGGCCCAGCCCCGCGCCGCGGCCGAGTTCAGCGCGGTGAGCACGGTCGTCGCGGGCGCCGGGGGTATCGGCACTCTCTGCTGTCTCCTCCTGGCGCTGGAGGTGCGGCGCACGCGGGACCCGGGGAGGGCCCGCAGCCGTACGCCGGAGGACGCGGGGGAACATATGACCGAATCGCGAGACGGGGCTGACCAGCATATGACCGGCGGGTAAGGTCTTTGGCGTGCCGAAGCCGCTCAGCCTTCCCTTCGATCCCATCGCCCGCGCCGACGAGCTCTGGAAGCAGCGCTGGGGATCGGTCCCGGCCATGGGCGCGATCACCTCGATCATGCGGGCGCACCAGATCCTGCTCGCCGAGGTCGACGCGGTCGTCAAGCCCTACGGACTGACCTTCGCGCGGTACGAGGCGCTGGTGCTGCTCACCTTCTCGCAGGCCGGCGAGTTGCCGATGTCCAAGATCGGCGAGCGGCTGATGGTGCACCCGACGTCCGTGACCAACACCGTCGACCGGCTCGTGCGCTCCGGCCTCGTCGACAAGCGGCCGAACCCGAACGACGGGCGGGGCACCCTCGCCTCCATCACGCCGAAGGGCCGCGAGGTCGTCGAGGCCGCCACGCGCGAGCTGATGGCGATGGACTTCGGGCTCGGGGTGTACGACGCGGAGGAGTGCGGGGAGATCTTCGCGATGCTGCGGCCGCTGCGGGTGGCGGCGCGGGACTTCGAGGAGAAGTAGGAGCGGCGGGGTCGGCGAAGATCGCGCAAATCGGGCGGTTACGCTCGGAGGCATGAAATCCAGCGTGCTGACCCGCTACCGGGTGATGGCCTACGTCACCGCCGTGATGCTGCTCGTGCTGTGCGCGTGCATGATCTTCAAGTACGGCTTCGGCAAGGGCGAGGGTCTGACGCTCGTCGTGTCGCAGATCCACGGCGTGCTGTACATCATCTACCTGATCTTCGCCTTCGACCTCGGCTCCAAGGCGAAGTGGCCGTTCGGCAAGCTCCTGTGGGTGCTGGTCTCCGGCACGATCCCGACGGCCGCGTTCTTCGTCGAGCGCAAGGTCGTCCGCGAGGTCGAGCCGCTGATCGCCGACGGCTCGCCGCTCACCGCGAAGGCCTGATCCCCGCCGCCACGGGCAACCCGTGGCGGTCAGCCATCGACATTTACTAGGACGTCCTAGTAAATTCGGGGGTATGGACGCTGAAGCGATCGAGGAAGGCCGCCTCCGCTGGCAGGCCCGCTACGACAAGGCCCGCAAGCGCGACGCGGACTTCACCACGCTCTCCGGCGACCCGGTCGAGCCCGTCTACGGGCCGCGCCCCGGTGACACGTACGAGGGCTTCGAGCGGATCGGCTGGCCCGGGGAGTACCCCTACACCCGCGGCCTGTACGCCACCGGGTACCGGGGCAGGACGTGGACCATCCGTCAGTTCGCCGGCTTCGGCAACGCCGAGCAGACGAACGAGCGCTACAAGATGATCCTGGCCAACGGCGGCGGCGGGCTCTCCGTCGCCTTCGACATGCCGACCCTCATGGGCCGCGACTCCGACGACCCCCGCTCGCTCGGTGAGGTCGGCCACTGCGGCGTCGCCATCGACTCGGCCGCCGACATGGAGGTCCTCTTCAAGGACATCCCGCTCGGCGACGTCACGACCTCCATGACGATCAGCGGGCCCGCCGTGCCCGTCTTCTGCATGTACCTCGTCGCGGCCGAGCGCCAGGGCGTCGACCCGGGCGTGCTCAACGGCACGCTCCAGACCGACATCTTCAAGGAGTACATCGCGCAGAAGGAGTGGCTCTTCCAGCCCGAGCCGCACCTGCGCCTCATCGGCGACCTGATGGAGCACTGCGCGCGCGACATCCCCGCGTACAAGCCACTGTCCGTCTCCGGCTACCACATCCGGGAGGCCGGGGCGACGGCCGCGCAGGAGCTGGCGTACACCCTGGCGGACGGCTTCGGGTACGTGGAGCTGGGCCTCAGCCGCGGACTCGACGTCGACGTCTTCGCGCCCGGCCTCTCCTTCTTCTTCGACGCGCACGTCGACTTTTTCGAGGAGATCGCCAAGTTCCGCGCCGCGCGCCGCATCTGGGCCCGCTGGCTGCGCGACGAGTACGGGGCACGCACCGAGAAGGCCCAGTGGCTGCGCTTCCACACGCAGACCGCCGGCGTCTCCCTCACCGCCCAGCAGCCGTACAACAACGTCGTCCGCACCGCCGTCGAGGCCCTCGCCGCGGTCCTCGGCGGGACGAACTCCCTGCACACCAACGCCCTCGACGAGACGCTCGCCCTGCCCAGCGAGCAGGCCGCCGAGATCGCGCTGCGCACCCAGCAGGTCCTGATGGAGGAGACCGGCGTCGCCAACGTCGCGGACCCGCTCGGCGGCTCCTGGTACGTCGAGCAGCTCACCGACCGCATCGAGGCCGACGCCGAGAAGATCTTCGAACAGATCAAGGAGCGGGGCCGGCGGGCCCGCCCCGACGGGCAGCACCCCGTCGGGCCGATCACCTCGGGCATCCTGCGCGGCATCGAGGACGGCTGGTTCACCGGCGAGATCGCCGAGTCCGCCTTCCAGTACCAGCGGTCCCTGGAGAAGGGCGACAAGCGCGTCGTCGGCGTCAACTGCCACGAGGGTTCCGTCACCGGCGACCTGGAGATCCTGCGGGTCAGCCACGAGGTCGAGCGGGAGCAGGTGCGGGAGCTGGCGGAGCGCAAGGCCGGACGGGACGACGCGCGGGTGCGGGCGTCGCTCGACGCCATGCTGGCCGCCGCGCGGGACGGCTCCAACATGATCGCCCCCATGCTGGAGGCGGTACGCGCGGAGGCGACCCTCGGGGAGATCTGCGGGGTGCTGCGGGACGAGTGGGGCGTCTACACGGAACCGCCCGGGTTCTAGCCGCAGCCGGGCGCGGCGCGAAGGCGGGCGGGCCAGGTCTTCTGCCCGGGCGACGGGTGGGGCTACGGCGCGGGCAGGGCGAGGCGGAACAGGGCGCCGCCGCCCGGGGCCCGTTCCGCCGTCAGCTCCGCGCCGTGCGCGTGCGCGATCTGGCGGGCCATCGCGAGCCCCAGGCCCGAGCCCGGCAGCGCGCGGGCCCTCTCGGCGCGGTAGAAGCGGTCGAAGACGTGCGGCAGGTCCTCCTCCGCGATGCCCGGGCCGTGATCGCGCACGGTCAACTCCGTGGCGCGCAGGGACAGCTCCACGGGGCTGCCCGGCGGGCTGAACTTGGCCGCGTTGTCGAGGAGGTTGGTGAGCAGCCGGGACAGCCGCGCCGGTACGCCGGGGACGCAGAGGCCCGCCGCCTCGGGGGCGACGTGGAGCGTGAAGGGGATCGCGGGCCAGTGCTCGCGCGCCGCCTCCACCGCGTGCGCGGCCAGCGGGGCGAGCCGCACCTCCTCCACCAGGGGCCGCGGCTCCTCGTCCCTGGCCAGCTCGATCAAGTCGTTGACCAGACCGGTGACTTCCCGCAGCTGCCGGCCGAGCGCCCCGGCCGCCCGCTCCCGCTGAGCGGCCGTCAACCGGTCGGCGCGGGCGAGGAGTTCGGCGTTCGTCCGCAGCGCGGTCAGCGGCGTGCGCAGCTCGTGGGAGGCGTCCGCGACCAGCCGGCGGCGGGCCGCGACCGACTCCTCCAGCTCGCCGAGCATCGTGTTGAACGTGGCGGCCAGCCGCGTGACCTCGTCCTCCCGACCGCTACGGCCCTTGCGGCGGCCCTCGCGGGTCGGCGGGCCCGGCGGCAGCTCGATGCGGTGCCGGGCGTCCCGCGTGGCGGCGATGCGTTCGGCCGTGGCGGTGAGCCGGGTGATCGGGGCCAGACCGGTGCGCGAGACCCAGTAGCCGCCGACCGCCGAGAGCAGGACGCCCGCGCCGCCCACCGCGAGCAGCAGCCCCGCCGCCTGGCGCACCCCGCGCTCGGCGATGTCGGCCCGCGACGCCACCTGCACCGCCACGCCCGAGCCGAAGGTGGTCGTGTACATCCGGCCCGGCTTCCCGCCGGGCAGCGTGAAGTTGGCGTAGTACGGGGCCCGCTGCCCCGACGCGACCGCGCGCGTCGCCCCGGACACGGGCAGCAGATAGGCCTCACCAGGGTCCTCGGCGGAGTCTGCGGGGACGATCTGCGAACACGCGGGCGCGCCGAGGAACCGGCACTGGCCGGTCAGCACGCCGGGGCCCTCGTCGCGGTTCTGCTGGGCGATGAGCGTCGCCGACTGGGCGAGGTTCTGGTCGAGCTGCTGATACAGCTTGAAGCGGATCACCACGAACGCGGCGACGCACACCCCGACCGCCACCAGCGCCACGGCCGCCGCCGCGGCCACCGCGAGCCGGGTGCGCAGCGGCCTGCGGCGGCGCCAGCGCGCACCGAGCCCGCGCCGGGCGCTCACGGGGAGCCCAGCCGGTAGCCGACCCCGTGCACGGTGTGGACCAGCCGCGGTTCGCCGCCCGACTCCAGCTTGCGGCGCAGATAACCGACATACACCGCCAGGGAGTTGGAGTCAGGGCCGAAGTCGCGGCCCCACACCGCCCGTTGGATCAGCTCGCGCGGCAGGACCTGCCCGGCGTTGCGCAGCAGCAGCTCCAGGAGGACGGCCTCCGTGCGGCTGAACTCGACGCGGCGCCCGCCCCGGCGGCCGGTGCGGGTGGCCGGGTCCAGGACGAGATCGTCGTACCTCAGGTCGTCGCCGTCGCCCGCGGGCGGCTCCGGTGACGCGCGCCGCAGCAGCGCCCGTACGCGGGCCACCAGCTCGTCCAGCGCGAAAGGCTTGACCAGATAGTCGTCGGCGCCCGCGTCCAGGCCGTCCACCCGCTCGCTCACCGAGTCCAGGGCGGTCAGGACGAGCACCGGCGTGCGATCGCCCGCGGCGCGCAGCCTTCGGCAGACGGCGAGGCCGTCCATGACGGGCATCAGCACGTCGAGGACGACCAGGTCCGGCTCCCAGCGGGCCACCGCCGTGAGGGCGCGATGCCCGTCGGCGGCGCCGCGCACCAGATGGCCCTCGACCGTCAGGGCGTCCTCGACGGCGGCCCGGACCTCCGGGTCGTCGTCCACCACCAGGATCTTGTGCGGCACCGGCCCACCCGCGCCCGGCGGGCCACCTCTGCTGGTCAGGCTCGTGAAGCTCATGGACCCACGGTGCCAAACGCGGCTCTTAAAACCCTCTTAGACGCCCTCGCGATGCTCCACTGCCATGCGAACCTCTCACTCCGGCCGCGCCGCGCCCCCCGCCCGCGCCGACCTCTCCGTGGTGATCGGGGCGGGCGGCACCGGAGGGCACATCTACCCGGGCCTCGCCCTCGCCGACGCGCTGCGCCGCGCCGTGCCGGGCGCCGTGATCTCCTTCGTCGGCACCGAACGGGGCCTGGAGGGCCGGCTGATACCGGACGCCGGATACCGCCTGCACACCGTCGACATGATCCCCTTCGACCCTTCGCTCGGCGCCCGCCGCTACCTGCTGCCCGCCGCGCTGCTCAAGTCCGGCGCCCAGTGCCGGACCATCCTGCGCGAGCAGGGCGCGCGGATCGCCGTCGGCATGGGCGGCTACCCCAGCGCCCCCGTCATCGTCGGCGCCCGCCTGGCCGGGCTGCCGAGCCTCATCCACGAGTCCAACGCCGTACCGGGCCGCGCCAACCGGTTCGCCGCCCGCCTCACCCCGAACATCGCGGTGGCCTTCGACCGCAGCCGCGCCCACCTGCCCGGCGGCGACCGCGCGCACACCACCGGCATGCCCATCGCCGCGCCGCTGGCCGCGCTCGACCGGGCCGCGCTGCGCGACGAGGCGCGGCACGCGCTCGGCGTACCGGCCGGAGCCCGGCTCGTCCTCTTCAACGGCGGCAGCCTCGGGGCGGCCCGGCTCACCGAGGCGGCGGCCGGACTCGCGGAGCGGTGGCGGGAGCGAGGACGTCATGACGTACACCTCCTGATCAAGACCGGCCCGGCGGCCCTCGCCAAGACCCGGGCGCGGCTCGCCTCGACGGGCGGCGACGCCGTCGCCCGCGCCGTCCCCTACCTCGACCGCATGGACCTCTGCTACGCCGCCGCCGACCTCGTCGTGTGCCGCGCGGGCTCGGCGACCGTCGCCGAACTGGCCGCCACCGGCGTCCCCGCCGTCCTCGTGCCCTACCCGCACGCGCCCGGCGACCACCAGACCCACAACGCCCGGGTCCTGACCGACGCCGGCGCCGGACTGCTGCTGCCCGACGCCGAGACGACGGCCGACCGGCTCGCCGCCCTCATCGGGCCGCTGCTCGCCGACCCGGCGCGGCTCGCCGCGATGAGCGGCGCCGCGGACCCCGGGCCGCACGCCCGTGCCGCCGACCTGCTCGCCGAGCGGGTCCTGCGCCTCGCCCTCCCCACCCCTCACCTGGAGCACGCATGACCACGCCCACCGCCTTCTCCTGGCACGACCGCACCGTCCTCGTCACCGGGGCCGAGGGCTTCATCGGGTCGACCCTCGTCGACCTGCTGCTCGCCCGGGGTGCGAAGGTCCGCGCCTTCGCGCACTACAAGCCGTACGCGGAGAAGGGGAACCTGGCGCATCTCCTCGCCGATCCGCGCGTCGAGATGATCGCCGGGGACGTGCGGGACGCGGGGCGCGTGATGGACGCGGTCGCCGGGTGCGACACCGTCTTCCACCTGGCCGCGCTGATCGGCATCCCGTACTCCTACGACTCGCCGGGCGCGTACGTCCAGACGAACGTCGTCGGTACCGAGAACGTCGCCGAGGCCTGCCGGAGGCACTCCGTGCGGCGGCTGGTCCACACCTCCACCAGCGAGGTGTACGGGACGGCGCTGACGGCGCCCATCGCCGAATCGCACCCGCTCCAGCCGCAGTCGCCGTACTCCGCGTCGAAGATCGGCGCCGACATGGTGGCGCTCTCGCACTGGCACGCCTTCGAGCTGCCGGTGACGGTCGTACGTCCCTTCAACACGTACGGCCCGCGGCAGTCGGCGCGGGCCGTCATCCCGACGATCCTCGCCCAACTCCACTCGGGGGTACGGGAGATCAGGCTCGGGTCGCTGACGCCCACGCGGGACTTCACGTACGTCACCGACACGGCGCGGGGGTTCGTGGCGATGGCGGAGTGCGACCGGGCGCTCGGGCACGCGGTCAATCTCGGGGTCGGGCGGGAGATCTCCATCGGGGAGCTGGCGCAGGCGCTGATCGCGGCGTCCGGGCGGGAGGCGTCCGTGGTCGTCGATCCGGCGCGGGTGCGGCCGGCCGGGAGTGAGGTCGAGCGGTTGCTGTCCGACAATCGGCGGGCGCGGGAGTGGGTGGGGTGGGTGCCGGAGGTGTCCCTCGGGGAGGGGTTGCGTCGTACCTCTGCGTGGGTCGCCGGGAATCTTGGGCTGTTCGGGGTGGGGAGGTATCAGGTCTGAGGGGTCTGGCGGGGCGCCTGTTCTGGCGGGGCGCTTGTTCTGGCGGGGCGCCTGTTCCGGGTACCTGTGCCGCCTCTGACTCCGGTGCCCGGGGTCATCCCCTGGCCCGCCGCGGATGTCTCCCGCCCACTCACCCGTTTGCCCGGCGTCATCCCCTGGCCCGCCGCTTCGCGGCGGATGTTTCCCACCCACCCGCCCGTTTCCCGGCGTCATCCCCTGGCCCGCCGCTTCGCGGCGGATGTTTCCCACCCACCCGCCCGTTTCCCGGCGTCATCCCCTGGGGCAGCGGGCGTTCGCCCCCGGGCGGTCACCGTCCGATGCGGGGTATCGGGTGGGTGGGTGGGAAAGCATCCGCCGCGAAGCGGCGGGCCAGAAAGGGGGTCAGGGCCACCGGCCAGACGCGGTCGCCGCTGAGAGGCCGCTCAGGAGGAGGAGGGTGAAGCGGCGGGCCCACTCCTCGTCGACGGGCTCCGCGCTGACCAGCGCCCGATGCACCACCGCACCGGCGATCACGTCGAAGATGAGGTCGGCCGTGCGGCCGGCGGAGTCCGCGTCGGGCTCGGCCGGGAGTTCGCCCCGCGCCTGCGCCCGCTCCCGCCCCGCGAGGACCAGCCGCTTCTGGCGGTCGACGATGGACGCCCGGATGCGGGCCCGCAGCGGCTCGTCCGTCGTGGATTCGGCGACGACCGCCATCAGCGCCGTCTTCGTCTCGGGCCGGCAGAGCAGCAGGGCGAACTGCAGGACGACGCCCTCGATGTCGGCGGCCAGGCTGCCCCGGTCCGGCAGTTCCAGCTCGTCGAAGAGTTCCGCGACCGCGTCCACGACCAGTTCGCTCTTGCCCGCCCAGCGCCGGTACAGGGTCGTCTTGGCGACTCCCGCGCGCGTGGCGACGTCGCCGAGCGTCAGCTTGGACCAGCCCAGCTCGACGAGGCCCTGCCGGGTCGCCTCCAGGATCGCGGCGTCGGCGGTGGCGCTGCGGGGGCGCCCGCCGGTGCGGGCGGCGGCGGTGGTGGGCGTACGGCTCTGCATGGCGGCGACCATACCGGTGGGTACGGCCCCGTCGGGGAGCCCCGTGCACGCGGCAGTGAGGGAGATCACCGGCGACGGCTACCCATGGCCAAGGCTCGGCGGTTACGCTACGACCCGTAGCGAAAGCTGACGGGGCGAGGGCGAGGACGAGCGGCGCAGACCGGACCTCGTACCCCCCGTCAGCGAGCGCCACGAGCGACAACCACGCAGCACGCACGAACGGCCCGGGGTGGGGACCCCGCGCCAACCGACGGTCCTCCTGCGGACCTTGGACCGTGCCCCCTGTGACCCCGCAATCCGGCGGGGGGCCACGGACGGGCGTGGTTCCCGTACGGCTTGGGGGAGGATGTACTCATGCAGCCACGGAACATGTCCATGAGCGGAGTCGTCGACCTCGCCGCCGTCAAGGCGGCCCAGGAGGCCAAGGCGAAGGCGGAGCAGGCGCGCGCCGAAGCGGCCCGGCAGGGCGGAGGCGCGGCGGGTGCCGCGGTGTCCGCGTCGAGCCTGGTCATCGACGTCGACGAGGCGGGCTTCGAACGCGAGGTCCTCCAGCGCTCCACCGAGGTCCCCGTCGTCATCGACTTCTGGGCCGAGTGGTGCGAGCCGTGCAAGCAGCTCGGCCCCCTGCTGGAGCGGCTCGCCGAGGAGTACAACGGCCGTTTCCTGCTCGCCAAGATCGATGTCGACGCGAACCAGATGTTGATGCAGCAGTTCGGGATCCAGGGCATCCCGGCTGTCTTCGCGGTGGTGGCCGGCCAGGCCCTGCCGCTTTTCCAGGGCGCCGCCCCCGAGGCGCAGATCCGCCAGACCCTGGACCAGCTCATCCAGGTCGGCGAGGAGCGCTTCGGCCTGACCGGCCTCACGGTCGACCCGGGCGCCGAGGGCCCGCAGGCCGCCGCCCCGGCCGAGGTGCCCGCCGGTCCTTACGACGCCCTGCTCGAATCGGCCGTCCAGGCGCTGGACGCCGGCGATCTGGCCGGTGCCGTACAGGCGTACAAGAACGTGCTCAGCGACGATCCGGCCAACACGGAGGCCAAGCTGGGTCTCGCGCAGGCCGAACTGCTCCAGCGCGTCCAGGGTCTGGACGCGCAGCAGGTCCGCAAGGACGCGGCCGACCGGCCCGCCGATGTGGCGGCGCAGATCGCCGCGGCCGACCTGGACCTGGTGGGCGGTCACGTCGAGGACGCCTTCGGGCGGCTCATCGACACGGTGCGGCGCACGGCGGGCGACGACCGCGACGCCGCCCGGGTGCGGCTGCTGGAACTCTTCGAGGTCGTGGGCGCGGACGACCCCCGGGTGACGTCGGCGCGCACCGCGCTGGCCAGGGTGCTCTTCTGATCCGTACCCCTCGCCCCAGCTGAGAACTCCCTCCCCAGGACACGACAGTGGCCGTGATTTGCCAAAACTTGGCAAATCACGGCCACTGTTACTTGGAGTAAGTCGGGGGTGTTCCTCTGGGCGGTTTCGCCCGTTCATGCCCCGTTCTGCTCCCCGCCGTGGAGCCACCGTCCGTGGCCGACCG
This sequence comes from Streptomyces sp. NPDC005898, assembly GCF_040629635.1. NCBI lineage: Bacteria > Bacillati > Actinomycetota > Actinomycetes > Kitasatosporales > Streptomycetaceae > Streptomyces > Streptomyces sp. NPDC005898. Next base: position 255,232 of record NZ_JBEXWC010000009.1, read on the forward strand.
ATACCGGGCGGTCGCGGATCGGTTATCGGGCCGTTACTAGCCAGTAATGACGCCCCTTGTGCCGGGACCGGGAATGCACCACGATCGGCCACGCTCGGTCCGATGACCCGCAGTCCGACAGCCAGTCGGGAGCGGGCGCTTCGGGTCCCCACCGAGCGGACCGGCGACGCCGTCGCCGGTCGGGGACAGGGGGGTCCCTGCCGTCCCCGGCAGGGCCTGTCCATCGAGGTTGTGCGTGATGTGCGTCAGGCGCGACCAGTGGTTGTCGCTCGGGGGTGATCGCCGGTGATGCGTGGTGCGGTTCGCGCCCTGCCATGCGGGCGCTCTCCTTCCCGAGGACGTAGCACTTCTCCCATCCCTGCCCGGCTGTCCCGTCCGAGCGGGCGCAGTCAGGGCCGGAGATGTACGTCCGAGAAGGAGGAAAGTCATGGAATCCGTGGCTCGTGGCGGAACCAGATGGAAGCGGTTCGCCGTGGTCATGGTGCCGAGCGTCGCGGCTACCGCCGCGATAGGCGTCGCCCTGTCCCAGGGCGCGCTCGCGGCATCGTTCAGTGTGTCGGGTCAGCAGTTCAAGGTGACCGCCGACGAACTCAACGGCAAGGGGTTCGTCCAGTACGGCGCCTTGGACGTGGGCAAGTCGGGCAAGCACCCGGTGGCCGTCGTCGGTCTCGACTCGGCCAAGATCACCAACCTGTGTCAGTCGGTGGTCGTGCCCGTCCCGGTCTTCGGCGACGTGTCGATGACCCTCAGGGCCGGCCAGACCGGTTCCCCGAAGGTCATCGCCAAGAAGCTGTACATCGACGCCGACGACCTGAAGGCCAACGCGACCTTCCACAAGGTCGACATCGGTGTCTCGATCGACCAGACCACCAAGGGACCGGGCCCGGCGAAGGGCGACCACTACGTCGAGGACTCGTTCGCGCAGCAGGCGGAGTCGGTGAAGTTCACCGATGTCCGCCAGCGCGCGTGGGCGACCACGGCCGGCACCTTCAAGCTCTCCGGTCTCGACATGTCGGTCAAAAAGGGCAAGCACGAGTGCTACTAGGGCCGCCGGCACCCCAGTAGGGGGCATGCGTTCCGGTAGGCACTCGCTGCTATGAACGGCCGGGCGCGGGGGCGCGACGGCACATCGACGGAGCCGTCCCCGTGCCCGAATCCGCATGACACACAGGACCAAGCCATTCCCGAGGAGCTGTACGACATGAGCGCCGAAGCGCAAGTGGGACTGGGCGAGATGCTCGGCCGGACGCGCCGATCGTTTTGGGGGTGGCGCGGCCGGCGCCCGTTCTGGGGTGGTCTGCTGACGATGCTCGGCGGCCTCCCGATCATGTACTTCCCTTACGCGAACCTCACGCTCGGCACGATGACCATCCGGATGGCGACCACCGCCGGCGCCGGATCCCTGATCATCGGCGTGCTGTTGGTCGTGCTCGGCCTGACCATGTGGTTCCAGCCGCACTCCCGGATCTTCGCGGGCGTCGCGGCGATCCTGCTCGCCCTGGTCTCCCTGGTGGTCTCCAACTTCGGCGGCTTCGTCATCGGCTTCCTGCTCGCCCTGCTCGGCGGCGCCCTCGGCGTCTCCTGGGCGCCCGCACGGCCCGCCGCCGCGGTGGCCCCGGGCGGGAAGGCCGCGGGCGGGGGGAGCGACGAGCAGCACGAGCTGCCGGGTACCAGCCCGGCGAGCGTCACGAACGGGAGGCACCGTGCCGGCTGACGAGGCGCGCCACGAGGGTTTCGCGGAGGAGTCCCGGGCGAGAGGGCCGCGTCACGCGGCGCCCAGGAAGCCGCTGCTGACCCGCCTCCAGGTGCCCGCGGGCAAGGCGATCGCGATCGCCGCGATGCCCACCGCGGTCCTGATGGGCATGGGGCTGACCCCGACGCTCGCGCAGGCGAGGCCCGGGGTGCCCGAGAACCCCTTCCAGGACGGCCCGTGCGTCACGGCGCCGGACAAGGAAGCGGACGCGGACGACAAGGCCGGCCAGGACGCCGAGGACACCGAGGACAAGGCGAAGGACGACTCGGCGAAGGACGACCCCGCGAAGGACGACGCGGACAAGGACGGGAAGGGCTCCGGCGAGCCGCCCGCGCCCGGGTCGCCCACCACCGGTGACGAGGGTTCCGGCGATAAGGGTTCCGGTCACCGGACTCCCGGCGACCGGGGCGCGGACGACAGGACCGAGCCGGCGCCCACGCCGTCGACCGGCGGCGAGAAGGACGAGGCCGACAAGCCGGCCCCGAAGCCGGCCCCCGAGTCCGGCCCGCGGTCCGAGCCCGAGCCGGGCAAGACCCGGAACCCGTGGGACCCGCTGGGTCTCGGCGACGCCCTCAAGGACGTCTTCACGCCCGACGGGTCCGACGAGTCCGACGGACCCGCCGCGAAGGAGCCGGACTCCGACGCGTCGGTCCCGGATGCCCCGGCCCCGACCCCGGACAAGACCACGTCTCCCGAGGACCCGGCCAAGGGCACGGACAAGGACCCGGTCAAGGAGGCCGCCGACAAGGTCGAGGACGGCGTCGAGGACGGCACGAAGGACGGCGCGAAGAAGGCCGGCGAGGCGGCGGACGAGACCGCGGACGACCCGGCGGACGACGAGGCGAAGGACGAGCCCGAGGACCCGATGGCGCCGGACGCGAACGGCAAGAAGCCGTTCCCGTGCGTGGTCGAGAAGAAGGTCGACGGCGAGGCCGAGCAGACGCCCGTGCCGATCCCGAACCAGCCGTGGCACCTGGAGGCCACCTCGCTCAAGCTCATGGACGCCGACTACCAGGGCGTCGTGAACCTCACGATGGCGAACGGCAGAACCAAGCAGGCGCTGAAGTACGTCGTCCAGAAGACGGACATCGTGGACCTGCACCAGATCGTCGAGGGGCCGGGCGGCAGGACGTACCACGTCGAGGCCGCCAAGGGCTCCAAGTCCACCATCCGCAACGGCGCGACGACGATGTACACCGAGCGGATCTCGGGCAAGCTGTTCGGGCTCATCCCGATCACCTTCGACCCCGAGCACCCGCCGCCGCTGAACATCCCGCTGATCTACTTCACGGATGTGAAGGTCCAGCAGGCGGGCCAGTTCGGCGGTGACCTCACCATCCCCGGCCTCCACCAGTCGATCACCGACTGAGCCGTACGCAGACGAGGGCGCCCCCTGTCGCAGGGGGCGCCCTCGTCTGCGTACGGGGGATACGGACCGTCAGTCGCGGTCGATGCCGCCCAGGTGGTGCACCCGCACCATGTTGGTGGTGCCGGGGACGCCGGGGGGCGAGCCCGCGGTGATGACGACCGTGTCGCCGTCGTTGAAGCGGTTGAGCTTGATCAGCTCGGCGTCGACCAGCTCCACCATCGCGTCGGTGTTGTCGACGTGCGGCACGACGTAGGTGTCCACGCCCCAGCTCAGCGTGAGCTGGTTGCGGGTCGACTCGTCGGTGGTGAAGGCGAGGATCGGCTGGGCCGCGCGGTAGCGGGACAGCCGGCGGGCGGTGTCACCGGACTGGGTGAAGGCCACCAGCGCCTTGCCGCCGAGGAAGTCGGCGATCTCGGCCGCGGCACGGGCCACCGAACCGCCCTGCGTGCGAGGCTTCTTGCCGGGCACGAGCGGCTGCAGGCCCTTGGAGAGCAGCTCCTCCTCGGCCGCCACGACGATCTTCGACATCGTCTTGACGGTCTCGATCGGGTACGCGCCGACACTCGACTCGGCCGACAGCATGACCGCGTCCGCGCCGTCCAGGATCGCGTTGGCGACGTCGGACGCCTCGGCGCGCGTGGGGCGCGAGTTGGTGATCATCGACTCCATCATCTGGGTCGCGACGATCACCGGCTTGGCGTTGCGGCGGCACATCTCCACGAGGCGCTTCTGCACCATCGGGACCTTCTCGAGCGGGTACTCGACCGCGAGGTCACCGCGGGCCACCATCACGGCGTCGAACGCCGCGACGACGCCCTCCATGTTGGCGACGGCCTGCGGCTTCTCCACCTTGGCGATGACAGGGACCCGGCGGCCCTCCTCGTCCATCACCTTGTGGACGTCCTTGACGTCGTGGGCGTCGCGCACGAAGGACAGGGCGACCATGTCGCAGCCCATCTTCAGGGCGAAGCGCAGGTCCTCGATGTCCTTCTCGGACAGCGCGGGCACGTTCACGGCCGCGCCGGGCAGGTTGATGCCCTTGTGGTCGGAGATGACACCGCCCTCGACCACGATCGTCTTCACGCGCGGGCCGACCACCTCGACGACGCGCAGCTCGACGTTGCCGTCGTTGATGAGGATCTGGTCGCCCTTGGAGACATCGCCCGGCAGGCCCTTGTAGGTGGTGCCGCAGATCGACTTGTCGCCGGGCACGTCCTCGGTGGTGATGGTGAACTCGTCACCGCGCACCAGCTCGACGGGGCCCTCGGCGAAGGTCTCCAGACGGATCTTCGGGCCCTGGAGGTCGGCGAGGACGCCGATGGCACGGCCGGTCTTCGCGGCGGCCGAGCGGACGCGGTCGTACCGGCCCTGGTGCTCGGCGTGCGTGCCGTGGCTGAAGTTGAAGCGGGCCACGTTCATGCCGGCCTCGATCAGCGAGACGAGCTGCTCTTCGGAGTCGACGGCGGGGCCCAGCGTGCAGACGATTTTGGAACGGCGCATGGGGACGATCCTATCGGTTTGTTTCGCTTCGGAATATTCCGTCTGGTGGAATCTACAAATGGGCGGAAGCGCGCTCAGTCGTTGCGGTGTTTCGGCGCGGAGTCCGCATTATTCCGCCGAACCCTTTCCCACCAGCGCGTATGTCTGATCGGCGATCTCCAGTTCCTCGTCCGTGGGGACCACGGCGACCGCCACACGCGCGTACTCGGGTGAAATGAGCCGCGCTTCGTCGGAACGTACGGAATTCAGTTCCCCGTCGACCGCGAGCCCCAGCTCCTCCAGGCCCGCCACGGCCGCCTCGCGGACCGGCGCCGCGTTCTCGCCGACGCCCGCCGTGAACACCACGGCGTCCACGCGGCCGAGCACGGCGTAGTAGGCGCCGATGTACTTCTTCAGGCGGTGGATGTAGATGTCGAAGGCGAGCGCGGCCTCCTGGTCGCCCGCGTCCACGCGGCGCCGGATCTCGCGCATGTCGTTGTCGCCGCAGAGGCCGATCAGGCCGCTCTTCTTGTTGAGCAGCACGTCGATCTCGTCCACGGACATTCCGCCGACCCGCGCCAGATGGAAGATGACCGCCGGGTCCAGGTCACCGGAACGGGTACCCATCACCAGCCCCTCCAGCGGCGTGAGCCCCATCGAGGTGTCCACGCACTCGCCGGCCCGCACGGCCGTCGCCGAGGCGCCGTTGCCCAGGTGCAGCACGATGACGTTGACGTCCTCGGGGGCCTTGCCCAGCAGCTGGGCGGTCTTGCGGGAGACGTACGCGTGCGAGGTGCCGTGGAAGCCGTAGCGCCGCACGCGGTGCTCGTCGGCGGTCCGCACGTCGATCGCGTAGCGCGCCGCGGACTCCGGCATCGTCGTGTGGAACGCGGTGTCGAAGACGGCGACCTGGGGCAGGTCGGGACGGAGCGCCTGCGCGGTGCGGATGCCCGTGATGTTGGCGGGGTTGTGCAGCGGCGCCACCGGCACCAGCCGCTCGATCTCCTGGAGCACCTCGTCGGTGATCACGGTCGGCGCGGAGAACTTCAGGCCGCCGTGCACCACCCGGTGGCCTATCGCGGCCAGCTCGGGGGAGTCCAGGCCGAGCCCGTCGGCGGCCAGCTCCCCGGCGACGGCCTTCAGCGCCGCCTCGTGGTCGGCGATCGGCTCCTCGCGCTCGCGGGGCTCGCCGTCGCCGGTCAGCGGGGTGTGCTTGAGCCGCGAGGTCTCCTCGCCGATCCGCTCGACGAGGCCGACGGCCAGGCGTGAGCTGTCGCGCATGTCGAGCAGCTGGTACTTCACCGACGACGAGCCGGAGTTGAGGACGAGGACGCGCGTAGCAGTCACGGATTTCGGGTGCTTTCTGTGGGGGTCAGCCGGCGGCCGGGGTCTGGGACTGGATCGCCGTGATGGCGACGGTGTTCACGATGTCCTGGACGAGCGCGCCCCTGGACAGGTCGTTGACCGGCTTGCGCAGGCCCTGGAGGACCGGGCCGACGGCGATCGCGCCGGCCGAGCGCTGCACGGCCTTGTAGGTGTTGTTGCCGGTGTTGAGGTCCGGGAAGATCAGCACGCTGGCCTGGCCCGCGACGTCGGAGCCCGGCAGCTTGGTGGCCGCCACCGACGGCTCCACGGCGGCGTCGTACTGGATCGGGCCCTCGATCTTCAGGTCCGGGCGGCCGGCCCGCACCTTCTCGGTGGCCTCGCGCACCTTGTCGACGTCGGCGCCCGAACCGGAGGTGCCCGTCGAGTACGAGAGCATCGCGATCCGCGGCTCGACCCCGAACTGCGCGGCGGTGGCCGCCGCCTGCACGGCGATGTCGGCGAGCTGCTCGGCGTTCGGGTCCGGGTTCACCGCGCAGTCGCCGTAGACGAGGACCTTGTCGGCCAGGCACATGAAGAAGACCGACGACACGATCGAGGCGTCCGGCTTGGTCTTGATGATCTCGAAGGCGGGGCGGATGGTCGCGGCCGTGGAGTGCACGGAGCCCGACACCATGCCGTCGGCCAGACCCTCCTGGACCATCAGCGTGCCGAAGTAGTTGACGTCGGCCACCACGTCGTGCGCCAGCTCGACGGTGACGCCCTTGTGGGCGCGCAGCTGCGCGTACTTCCCGGCGAAACGGTCCCGCAGCTCGGAGGTCTGCGGGTCGATCAGCTCGGAGTCGGCGAGGTCCACCCCGAGGTCCGCGGCCTTCTTGCGGATCTGCTCCACGGGCCCGAGCAGCGTCAGGTCGCACACGCCCCGGCGCAGCAGTACGTCGGCGGCGCGCAGCACGCGCTCCTCGGTGCCCTCGGGCAGCACGACGCGGCGCCGGTCGGCGCGGGCCCGCTCCAGGAGCTTGTGCTCGAACATCATCGGCGTGACGCGGCCGCTGCTCGGCGTGGAGACGCGCCCCAGCAGGTCGGCGGTGTCGACGTACCGCTCGAAGAGGCCGAGGGCGGTCTCCGCCTTGCGGGGCGTCGCCGCGTTCAGCTTGCCCTCCAGGGCGAACAGCTCGGCGGCCGTCGGGAAGGAGCCGCCGGAGACGGCGACCACCGGGGTGCCGGGCGCGAGGCGGTCGGCGAGGGTGAGGATCTCCTGGCCGGGCTGCTCGTTGAGGGTCAGCAGGACGCCCGCGATGGGCGGAGTGCCGGCGCTGTGCGCGGCGAGGGAACCCACCACGAGGTCGGCGCGGTCGCCGGGGGTGACGACCAGGCAGCCCGGGGTCAGGGCGTTGAGGAAGTTCGGCAGCATGGCGCCGCCGAAGACGAAGTCCAGGGCGTCGCGGGCCAGCCCCGCGTCGTCGCCGAGCAGGACCCGGCCGCCGAGGGCGTGGGTGATCTGCGCGACCGTCGGCGCGGAGAGCGCGGCCTCGTCGGGCAGGACGTAGCAGGGCACGGGCAGCGCGGCCTTCAGCCGCTCGTGGATCTCGTCGCGGTCGGCGGGGGCCACCCGGTTGGTGATCATGGCGAGGACGTCGCAGCCCAGGCTGTCGTAGGCGCGGTGGGCGTTGCGCGTCTCGGCGTGCACCGACTCCGCGGTCTGGTTCTTGCCGCCGACCACGGGCAGCACCGAGGCGCCGAACTCGTTGGCGAGGCGGGCGTTGAGCGCCAGCTCGTCGGGGAGCTGGGTGTCGGCGAAGTCCGTGCCGAGGACCAGGACCACCTCGTACTCCGCGGCGACCCGGTGGAAGCGGTCGACGATCCGCGAGACCAGCTCGTCGGTGCCGCGCTCGGCCTGGAGCGCGGACGCCTCGTGGTAGTCCATGCCGTAGACGGTCGCGGCGTCCTGCGAGAGGCGGTAGCGGGCCCGCAGCAGGTCGAAGAGGCGGTCGGGACCGTCGTGCACGAGCGGCCGGAAGACGCCGACCCGGTCGACCTGGCGCGTCAGGAGCTCCATGACTCCCAGCTCGACGACCTGGCGGCCGTCGCCGCGGTCGATCCCGGTCACGTACACGCTGCGCGTCACGCGTGCTCTCCCCTTCTTCGCTGCCTGCTCGTCGCCGTCCGCCGGGGATCTGTGGGGTACCCCGAGTGAGCTGGACAAATTACCTGATATCGCGGCTGTGCCCTCTTGACAATACCTCTGCGGCTGGCTAAGCCGCCCGCCGGACCGAGGGCCCGCCGACGGGGGTCGTGGGGCCTCTTCCCCGCCCCTGCCCCCGTATCGCCGCCCTATCGCACGGGCGTGCGTCGGACAGGTGTGAGCGGCGTCCCCCTTCCGGCCGTGGAACAATCGGACCGGCTCACAAGTACCAACAGCGAGCAGGAGACACAGCGCGATGCGTATCGGAATTCTCACCGCGGGCGGCGACTGCCCCGGCCTCAACGCAGTGATCCGGTCGGTCGTGCACCGCGCCGTGACGCACTACGGCGACGAGGTCATCGGCTTCGAGGACGGCTACGCGGGCCTGCTCGACGGACGCTACCGGCCCCTCGACCTGAACGCCGTGAGCGGCATCCTGGCCCGCGGCGGCACGATCCTCGGCTCCTCGCGCCTGGAGCGCGGCCGCTTCCGCGCCGCCTGCGACAACGCCAAGGAGCTCATCGAGAAGAGCGGCTTCGACGCGCTCATCCCGATCGGCGGCGAGGGCACCCTCACCGCGGCGGGCATGCTCGCCGACGCGGGCGTGCCGGTCGTCGGCGTCCCCAAGACGATCGACAACGACATCTCCTCCACGGACCGCACCTTCGGCTTCGACACGGCGGTGGGCGTGGCCACGGAGGCCATGGACCGCCTGAAGACGACCGCCGAGTCCCACCAGCGCGTGATGGTCGTCGAGGTCATGGGCCGGCACGCCGGCTGGATCGCCCTGGAGTCCGGCATGGCCGGCGGCGCCCACGGCATCTGCCTGCCCGAGCGCCCCTTCGACCCCGCCGACCTGGTCGCGCTGGTCGAGGAGCGGTTCTCGCGCGGCAAGAAGTTCGCGGTGATCTGCGTGGCCGAGGGCGCGCACCCGCTGGACGGCACGATGAACTACGGCAAGGGCGCGATCGACCAGTTCGGCCACGAGCGCTTCCAGGGCATCGGGACCGCGCTGGCGTACGAGCTGGAGGCCCGCCTCGGCAAGGAGGCCAAGCCGGTCATCCTCGGCCACGTCCAGCGCGGCGGCACCCCCACCGCCTACGACCGCGTCCTCGCGACCCGCTTCGGCTGGCACGCGGTGGAAGCGGTGCACCGCGGGGAGTACGGCAAGATGACGGCGCTGCGCGGCACCGACATCCAGATGGTGCCGCTCGCGGAGGCGGTCACGGAGCTGAAGACGGTGCCGAAGGACCGGATGGACGAGGCGGAGTCGGTGTTCTAGTCGCGCGGTCTCGCCGGGCGGCGTGGGTGGGGTGCCAGGAGCGGTCCTTGCGCCGTCGGTTTGGGGGTACCGGGGCGGCGTCGGCGGGGTACCGGGGTCAGTCCTTGCGGTGCCCGGGGCGGACCAGGGGCCAGAAGTGCTCCAGGACGCGGTCCAGGTAGTCCCGGCCGGCCTCGCCGGAGGCGTCCGAGCCGGCGCCGCCGCCCCAGTTCAGCGTCCGCGCCATCCGGGACTGGTAGTCGTCGTACATCTGCCGCAGCGCGCCCTCGACGGGCCGCCGCTCCACCGCCAGCAGCTTGGCGACGGGCCGCACGTACCCCTGCCAGCGGGCGGTGACCGCGCTGCGCAGCAGCTCGGCGAGCTGCTCGGAGCGTCCGGTCACGGTCACGAAGTCGGGCAGTTCGAGCTCCAGGACGCGGGCGAGGGTGGCGGACTGCCGTTCGTTGCCGCGCCAGCTGCCGGTCTCCTCCATCCGCAGATACGCCTGGATCTCCACGCCGGCCTGCCGCGCGAGGTCCTCCGGCGCGAGCCCGCGCGCGAGCCGGTGCTCCCGCAGGGTGCGCGCCGCGCCCATCAGCTCACCGGGCGAGCACCAGAGCGTGGCCGCCAGCGCGCTCAGCTCGACGGAACTGGGCGAGGCGAGCCCGCGCTCCCAGGCGGCGACGGTGTCGGCCGTGACGTACGTGAGCCCGTAACCGGCCCGCATCCCGTACGCGACATGCCCGTGCGCCATCCCCAGCGCCTCACGCAGGCGCCGGGCGGCGGGGAAGTTGAAGGGGGGTGTGGGCTGGTGCGCTGACTGGCTCGGTTGGCTCGATTGCACGGGGCACACCGTAGGCGCCTGCGGGGATGGCGACTACGGTGCGTTCCTACGAGGTTGCGGATTGGTGGGAAGGTACGGGGTCGGTCGTGCCTTGGAACGGGTTCTTCCGGGCGGTGTCGATCCCGCCCGATGCGGACAGTGTGGCGGCGTCGTACTCGGACCGGAAGGCGTCAGCGGTACCAGTCCTCGCCCGCGCTTCCCAGAGCGCTGCGGAGGTAACTCTCGAGGTCGGGCGAGATCAGGTTGCGTGAGTCCGTCTCGTGATCCCACACGAATACTTCCTCGCGTTCCGGCGTCCGCACGAAAGCGAACTGATCGCCACCGCCGTTGTCCCCGAAGAAGAGCATGGAGTCAAAAGGCATGTACAGCGCGCGGTACTGCTCGTCACTCCGGAACGCCAAGTTCTCCGCCAGGATTTTCTCGGCGGTCCAGATCACTTCCGTCCCGAATTCGTCCTCAATGCCGTCCGTTTCCAGGAGCAGTGCGGACAGCGAAGCAGGCAGGGACTGGCCGAGTCCACCCTCGATTGCGCGCACCGCCTCGCCGCCAGCGCCTTCGGAAAGTTGCACGTCTGCGAATTCTGCGGCAAGTTCACGCCACATATTGCCCCCTGAGGCTATCTGATGCGCGGATTGAACCAGTTGCCCAGCTTATCATCCACCTTGCTCACATGATCCAGGACCTCCTGGCGGGTGGGGTTGGGATTCGCGTTGTAGAAGTTATTCCATTCCACGCGGATCGCACTCAAATGAATTCTGCTGTTGATGTCACCCTTGGGTATTCCGCGCAAGTTCTCGAGCGAGTGGATCTCGTCCGCCGAGAAGAGGTTCGGGTAGCGATTCAGCACCTGTTGTTCGATGGCATGGTGTACGACCACCTTTCCCTTGAGGTGTGGGTGTGCGTCGAAGAAGGTCTTCTTGTAACTGTGGCTCGTGGCCGCCCCGACAGAAGCCTCCTCCCTGACCGGTATCCCCTTCCCCAGGACGGTCTCATTCCTGGCGGCGGCCTGCTTGGCCGCTTCCTCGCAAGGCGTCAGGCCGAGCGGGTCGATCCACGTGAAAGGGTTACGGACGTAGGAGAACGGGTTCGGGCCCGGTGCGAGGCCCATGGGGTCCGGGGTCAGATACCTGGAGATCTGCGGGTCGTAATACCGGTGATGGTTGTAGTGCAGACCGCTTTCAGGGTCGAAGTACTGTCCAGGAAATCGCAGGGGCGTATAGGCCGTTGCGCTCGACTCCCACGCCGTTGTGCCCCACAGCGTGCTACGGGCGCGCCAGGCGATGTCACCCGTCTCATCGACGAGTTCGGTTGGTGTGCCGACCAGGTCGGTGACGATGGCGAAGAAACGAGCGTCGATCTCGTGTTGCGGGACGTTCGGCCCGGTTATTCGTTCGGTCTGGGCAATAGGAGTGAGGCCCTTGTGATCCCAGGTCAGAATGGTCTGGTGGGGTAGGGCGTCGGACGTCGTCGTCTGCTCGCAGAGATTGATGCCGTCCCAGGTGAAAGCGATTCGCTCCACCACCGCCCCGCTGCCGGGGGCCAGACGGAGCTTCGCGGTACGACGTCCCAGCGGGTCATACGTGTAGCGCCACCGCACGCCGTCCGGGGTGACGACACCGGTGAGGCGGTCTTCGACGTCCCATTCGTAGCGCCAGGTGTCCGGCGCGCGCGACATTCGCTGTTTCTGGCGGAGGACCATGCGGCCGAGGGCATCGTGCTCGTAGCGGACCCTCCCCGCGCGGTCGATGCGGGTGCCGCTGTAATGGTGTGCCCCGGTGGCCTCATGGCCCGGATGGGTGCGGGGCCAGTCGCTCCGGGTCAGGTTGCCGGCCGTGTCGTACGCGTAGGTCTCGGTCCAGTTCGCGGCGTGCACCGCCGTGACACGGCCCAACGGGTCCAGTGTGAAGCGCCGGTGGCCGGAATGCTGATCCTCGACAGCGGTGAGGTCACCGTTGGCGCGGTAGGAGTACGAGCGGCGGTGGAGGGACCGGCCGTCGGCGTCGGTGACCGACTGGCCGGAGAGACGCCCCACCTCGTCGAACGCTTGGAGGACGGTGACGCCCGTACCGATGCGGCGTACCTCGGTCCGGCCCGAGGGGTCGTGGTCGAAGGCGGTGACACGGCCGGACGAGGACAGCGCCGCGAGGCGGCCCACGTCGTCGTAGGTCCAAGCGCTGGTCGCGCCCGTGGGTGTCGTCCGGCCCACGGGCCGCCCGGCGTCGTCGTACGCGTACGAGAGGGTGCGCCCGTCGACTGTCTCGGCGAGCGGGCGACCGAAACGGTCCAGTTCGATGACGAGTGCGGAGTCCGGACCGGTGGCGTGCGTCAGGTTACCGAGCCGGTCGTAGGCATAGGTGGTGACCGCCCCGTCCGCGTCCTTGCGGACGATCTGTCCGAGAACGCTGTATTCGTAGGTGATGGTCTGGCCCAGGGCGTTGGTGCGGGAGGTCAGTCGGCCTGCGGCGTCGTGGGTGTAGACGAGTTCCCGGCCGTCGAAGTCGGTCTCCGAGACCAGTCGGCCTGCGGCGTCGTACTCGTACCTCCACGCCAGCCCGGCGGGGTTGACCACCTCGGTGAGTCGCAAAGAGGAGTCGTGACCGAACTCGTACCGCGCCCCGTCAGGATCGGTTCGGGCCGACAGGAGGTCGAAGTGGGTGTACTCGGAGACGGTCGTGTGACCCGCTTGATCCGTGTGACTCGTGCAGTTGCCCTCGCCGTCGTAGGTCCAGGTCTCCCTCCCACCGTCGGGAGCGGTACGGCCGACGAGCCGGCCCTCTCGTGACCAGGAAAGCCGAATGGCGCGCCCCGACTCGTCGGTGAGCGTGACACATCGACCGAAAGCGTCGCGCTCGAAGAACGTGATCCCTGTCGCGTCGTTGATCTCAAGAGGCAGGCCCGAGGGGTCGCAGCGCACGGTGCTGACCCTGCCCAGCCCGTCGCTCACCGTGAGGGGATGGCCGGCCGAGGTGTAGGTGCTGCGCGAGGTGGCACCGGTGGAGTCGGTGAGTTCTGTGCGGTTTCCACGCTCGTCGTACCCGTACCGCCAGGACGGGCCGTCTTCCGGGGCGATGGACGTGATGAGGTGGAGAGCGTTGTACTCGTAACGGACCAGGGAGCCGTCCGGGCCGATCCTTTCCAGTGGTTGGCCAAGCTCATTGGTGACGAACCGCGTGGTGTGACCCAGCTGATCCGTCACGGCGGTGACATGCCCGTGCGCGTCGTACTCGGTTCTCACCGTGGAACCCAGTGGATCGATCTCGGCGACGATCAGGCTGCGGTCGTCGATGACGAAGCGGGCGGTGACCCCCTGGGCGGTGGTGGCTTCGGTGAGGTGACAGCCGGGCCACTCGGGGTCGGCCAGGCCGTGAGTGAACGTGTGGGCCATGTGCCCGGCTTCGCCACCCTGGGCGACGCAGCGGTCCTGGTCGTCGTAGGCGTAGTCGTAGCGGCTGTTGTTGGTGTCCTCCCAGGCGGTGATGCGCAGTCGCTCGTCATACGTGAAGCGCAGGGGGAGGCCCGAGGAGTCGGTGACCGTGGTGAGGTTGCCGTCGGTGTATCCGTAGCGCTTGAGCACGGCGTCCGAGCCGTCCTCGGCGGCGCCCGCGAGGCTGAGGGTGGTGACGCGGTCGGCCTCGACGGTCAGCTTCAGGTGGTAGCCGCCGGAGTGGCGGATGGCCTGCGGGGCGCCCTGCGCGTCGTGGTCGAAGTCGATGGTGTTGTGGTTGCGGTCGGAGACGCGGGTGAGCAGGGCCACGCCGTCGTCGGGGCCGGGCGGGGTGAAGTGGCGGGTGAGGCCGGTGAGGGGGTCGGTGAGGCGGTAGCCGTCGTCGGCCAGGCGTTCCAGCGGGCGGCGGGGACCGGAGTCCGGCAGCACGGGTGCGTCGGGGCCGGCCGGGTGGGGGTAGGCCAGGAGCATGCCGTCCTCGGTGACGAGGACGATGCCGTCCGCGTCGATCTCGAGGCGCTCGTCGAGCGTGGAGGTCCACGTCGGGCCGAACCAGCCGCCGCTGCGGTAACCGGAGGCGACCCGGCGGGTGAAGGAGAGCGGGAGGGTGCCGGGCAGCGTGACGTCGATGGCGTCCAGGAACATCTGCCCGGTGGCCACGTCGACCGGGTCACCGCAGCCCTTGATCTTGCTCTTGACCCGGCTGTACGCACCCTTGGCACCGTCCTTCAGCGCGGTGCGGGCGGACTTGAAGCCCTTCAGGCCGCCCTTGAGGCCCTTCATCCCCTTGGCGAGTTTGGCGGCGGTGGTGATGCCCTTCATGCCGGGGACGCAGTCCATGGCGGCGAAGGCCACGTCCATCAGGCCTGCTTGGCCTTTTCGGTATTTGTTGAGGGTGTCGGCCAGGACGATCGCGCCGGCGACGATGACGATCGCGGCGAGGATGGGGCCGCCGACGATCAT